>NZ_JARNTV010000050.1 GCF_029433115.1 Sphingomonas sp. AOB5
AAGCGCCGCCGGTGGCGCGTTCGGTGATCCCGGTCGGCGATGGCCGCTCGTTGCTGGCACGCCGGCCCGACATTCGTGCGGCCGAACGGCGGCTGGCGGCAGCGACGGCGCGTGTCGGCGTGGCGACGGCGGATCTCTATCCCAGCATCAGCCTGGGCGGATCGATCGGCTCGACCGCGACCTCGCCGGGCGACCTGTTCTCGAACAAGGGCTTCCGCTTCAGCCTGGGGCCGCTGATCTCGTGGAGCTTCCCGAACGTCAGCGTAGCGCGGGCGCGGATCAAGCAGGCCGAGGCGGGTGCGGAAGGCGCGCTGGCGACCTTTGACGGCACCTGGCTGAACGCACTGCGCGAGACCGAGACGGCGCTGGCCAACTATATCGCGTCGGGCGAGCGCGTGGCGACGTTGCGCCGCGGGCGTGAGGCGAGTTCGGAAGCGGCCCGGATCGCGCGGCTGCGCTATCAGGCGGGTGCGGAGAATTTCCAGATCGTGCTCGATTCCGAGCGCTCGCTGGCGGCGTCCGAGGCACTGCTGGCGCAGGCCGAAGGGCAATTCTCCGACGCGACGATCACTTTGTTCCTGGCGCTGGGCGGGGGGTGGCAGCCGGTAGCGTAACGCTGCTGCTACCCCGTCCGGCACCTGCGGCGGCGCCTCGCACCTCTCCCCCTCTTGGTGCGGGGCGCCGTTGCCGTCCGGTATCCCTTCTGCCGTTTACGGCAGCCGGCCGTCAGTCGTCGCGGCCGTCACGAACATAATGGTGCGTCTCGGACGCGTTGAGCGAGACGATCCGGCTCATCGCATTCACCCGCAGTTCGTGCTCGCGATAGCCCGCTTCATAGCTGCGCTCGAGTTCGTCGTTGAGCGACGTGTCACGGGTCATCCTCGGGCGGTTCTGGCCGTTAAGTCCGGCTTCGAACGCACTGTTGCGGAGCGACTCTTCGGCGGCGCTGTTGAGCGCCGCTCCGATGCCGCTGCCGACCGTCTTCAGGCCGGATCCGACCGCCCGGCCGGACGCTTTGACCACTCGCACGCCGACAGCAACGCCGATGACCGCTGCCAACAGCCCCAATGCTTCATCGCTCATCGTCCAACTCCCGGGATAGTGACGATGATGTAACGAAATAGAGGAATGCAAGTTCCGGAAGCGGAATTATTGATCCTGATGACGGGAGGACTCACCCAAACTTCCTTGGCTACAACCTTAGTCGATCGCTTCGATGCCCTGAGCTTTCAGGCGCTCCAGATTGTCCTTCATATGCTGGAGCTGCTCGGGCGAATGGCCCTGCCATTGCGCGACTTCACCGGCGACCCGCAGCGGTTCGCGTGAACGATAGGAAAGGGTCGGGTTTCCGGGGAATTTCTTGTCGGTCAGGTTGGGATCGTCGATATAGTCCCCCGTCGGCTCGACGATATAGATGCGCTCACGCCCATCACCTGCGGCCAGTTCGGCACCCCAGATGGCGGCGTCCAGCGTGCCGGTGAAATAGACCCATGGGTTGGTCTTCCGCGCGCCATAGTTGGAATTATAGCCTGCCGCGATCAGGTCGCCGGCCGCCAGATCGGCGCGGGTGCCATGGTAGAAGGTCGTCATCGCGGGCTCCTCTGTGGTGCGCCGTATAACGCGTGTGGGGCAGGAGAGTCGCGATCAGACAAGCCGGCTTATCTGTACCCAGCCCACCTTCTTGCCTTCCGACGATCCCCGGTGATCGTGGTAGGGCCGATAGAAGTGCAGGGCATCCTCGTCATTCCGGATCACGCGCGCCTGATCGATCTTCGCCCGGCGGAACGTGGATAGCGCGCGGGAAAGCGCGTCCGTCGCGCTTGTCTCGATATGCTCGGCATGAACGTTGCCGCTCTGGCGAAACACCACGACATGAAAACGCCCCCAGCCATGCAGCACGCAGATTGCCGGGACTTCCTCGAGATCGACCAGGATCGGCTTTATCTTCGGTTGCGCCGGGTTGAACCCCAGAAGGTGCCTGGCTGTACCATAGGCGATGAGCACGACGCCCAGCGCCAGCACTGCAAGGGCGATCAGCATCGTCGTGGAGTCATCATTCATGTCCGCGGGAATATCGCGACGACATGAATCAACCGCTTACGGCGGCCCGTCTGCCCAATGGCAATCATGTGAGAGAAGAACTGGTCGGGGCGACAGGATTCGAACCTGCGACCCCCACACCCCCAGTGTGATGCGCTACCAGGCTGCGCTACGCCCCGACCGAGGGAGCGGCCTCTAGGCGGGTATCGGCGCGGATGCAAGCGCGGGGGTGGCGATCCGGGCTTTTTTCGCCGGGCCATAGGAACCGGCCGTCTCCTTACAAGAGTTGCGCCGCTGTTCACCGCATGATAGCGCGCCGCGCTTGTAGAAAAGCGGGAAATCCGCCCCACTTCAGGCTTTCAGGGACCTCATGTTCATCTCCCCAGCATTCGCACAGACGACCGGCGCCGCAGCAGGTGGCAGCACGCTTGGCGGCATTGTCGGCCTCGCGCCGATGCTGCTGCTGTTCGTCGCCTTCTACTTCCTGATGATCCGGCCGCAGCAGAAGCGCATGAAGGCGCTGCAGAACGCGGTGGCCGCAGTGAAGAAGGGTGATTCGGTCATCACCGCCGGTGGCCTGATGGGCAAGGTCACCAAGGTCGAGGAGACTGTGGTCGAGATCGAACTGGCGACGAACGTCAAGGTTCGCGCCGTGAAGTCGACACTGGCCGAGGTTCAGCCTCTCGGCAGCAAGCCCGCGAACGACTGATGCTGGATTTTCCCCGCTGGAAGGTCTGGGCGACGATCCTGACGATCGCTGCCTCGTTCCTGCTCGCCATTCCCAGCCTGTTGCCTGAGCGCGCCTATAACGCGCTGCCGGGCTGGCTGCCCAAGCCGACCGTCAGCCTCGGCCTCGATCTTGCCGGCGGCAGCTACCTGCTGCTGGAAGCCGATACCAAGGACGTGGCAGCGTCGAAGCTCGACCAGATGCGCGATCAGGTGCGCGCCGAAATGCGCCGCGGCACCCGCATCGATATCGGCGACGTCTCGATCGCCAACGGCAAGCTGACCTTCATGGTGCGCGATCCGGCGCAGGTCGACGCGGTGCGCGAGCGCCTGCTGACGATCACCGGCAGCGGCGCGGGCATGACCGGCCAGCGGGTGTGGGACATCGCCGTGGTCGATTCGACCCGGTTCGAACTGACCCCGACCAAGGCGGGCCTCGACGAATCGATCCGCACCGCGATGGGCGATGCCCGCGAAGTGGTCGAGAAGCGCATCAACGGCCTCGGCACGCGCGAGCCGACGATCGTCCTTCAGGGATCGAACCGCATCGTCGTGCAGGTGCCGGGCCTGAAGAACCCGCAGCAGCTGAAGGAACTGATCGGCCGCACCGCGAAGCTGGAGTTCAAGCTGGTCAACGACACGGTCGATCCGGTCGCGCTGGCGCAGAACAATCCGCCCGCGGGCAGCCAGGTGCTGCCCTATCAGGAAGGCGGCGGGAAGATCGCCGTTTTCTCGCCGGTCTCGCTGAGCGGTGACCAGCTGGTCAACGCCACGATGGAATTCGGCCAGCAGGACGGCAAGCCGGGCGTCAGCATCCAGTTCGACGGTGCCGGCACCAAGCGCTTTGCGCGGTTGAGTACCGAGAATGTCCGCAAGCAGTTCGCGATCATCGTCGACGGCGTGGTGATTTCCGCGCCGGTGTTCGAAGAACCGATCCTGGGCGGCCAGGCGCGCATTTCGGGCAGCTTCACCTCCGACAGCGCGACGCAGCTCGCCGTTGCGCTGCGTTCGGGCAAGCTGCCGATCGCGCTGAAGGTGGTCGAGGAACGCACTGTCTCGGCCGAGCTGGGCGCTGATTCGATCGAGAAGGGCGTGCTGGCCGGTGTCGTCGGCACGCTTGCCCTGATCATCTTCATGCTCGCCACCTATATGCGCTTCGGCATCTACACGTCGGCGGCGCTGCTGGTGAACGCGGTGATGGTGGTTGCGGGCATGGCGCTGTTCAACGCGTCGCTCACCCTGCCGGGCATCGCGGGCTTCGTGCTGACGATCGGCGCGGCGGTGGACGCCAACGTGCTGATCAACGAGCGCATCCGCGAGGAGCAGCGCTTGCGCAATCGCGCCGCAGTCGCCTCGGTCGAGTTCGGCTATAAGGAAGCCAGCCGCGCGATCTTCGACGCGAACGTCACCAACGTCATCTCGGCGGTGATCATGTTCACCTTCGGATCGGGACCGATCCGCGGCTTCGCCGTGGTTCTCGCGATCGGCATCGTCACTTCGGTCTTCACCGGCGTTACCTTCACCCGTCTGCTCGTCGCGGACTGGCTGAAGCGCAATCGTCCGAAGACGATCAACATCTAAGGCCGCCAGATCATGCGCCCGCTGAAACTTGTCCCCGACGACACGAACATCCCGTTCCTGAAATACAGGACCATCGCGATGTTCCTGTCGGTTGCGCTGATCGTCGGATCGCTTGCGCTGTGTGCTGCGCGCGGCTTCAACCTGGGCATCGACTTTGTCGGTGGCCAGACCGTCCGCGTCACGCTCGCCAAGCCGATCCCGATCGAGGATATCCGCCAGAAGGTCGACGGCATCGAAGGTCTGGGTGGCGCGACCATCCAGCAATTCGGTTCGCCGACCGATATCGGCATCCGCACCCCGTTGCCCGCCGACGCCAGCGACGCCGCGGCGGAGCAGGCCGCGACCAAGGTCCGCACCACCATCGAGCGCGCCTATCCCGGCTCGAAGGTGAGCGGCGTGGAGAGCGTGTCGGGCAAGGTCTCGGGCGAGCTGTTCCAGAAGGGCATTACCTCGCTGGTGCTCGCGATGCTGGGCATCGCCGCCTATATCTGGATCCGCTTCGAATGGCATTTCGCCGTGGGAGCGCTGTTCGCACTGTTCCACGACGTCGCGCTGACATTGGGCTTCTTCGCGCTGACACAGCTCGAATTCGACCTGAACATCGTTGCGGCGATCCTGACGATCATTGGCTATTCGCTGAACGATACGATCGTCGTCTATGACCGCATCCGCGAGAATCTGCGCAAATACCGCAAGATGGCGATCCCCGAACTGCTCGATCTCTCGGTCAACGAGACGCTGTCGCGCACCGTGGTGACCTCGCTGTCGATCGGCATCGTGCTGACCATCCTGCTGGTGCTGGGCCCCGATGTGATCTTCGGCTTCACCGCGGCGATGCTGCTGGGCATCGTGATCGGCACCTTCTCGTCGGTCTATGTGTCGGCGGCGATCCTGCTGTGGCTGCGGCTCAAGCCCGACAGCTTCGTGCCGAAGGAGGCTGCGGTCGGCGCAGCGGCCAAGGGTGCCGAACGGGTCGATTTCAAAGACATTCCCTGATGCGCATGGAGCGCCAGGCGTCCGACGGGCCGGTCATTTCCGGCTTTTCGGGGCGGGGCTTCAAGGTTGACGGCGGGGTCTATGACGGGCTGCTCATCACGCCCGAGCGGGCCGATGGCTGGTCGCCGCCGCCGATCGAGGCGCTGGCGGTCGGCGATCTCGAACCGTTGCTCGCTCTCGATCCGCAACCGGAATTCGTGATTCTGGGCACCGGCGCAGTGCTGGTGCGCCCCGCGGTCACTCTGGTCGCCGCGTTAGAGGCACGGCGTATCGGACTCGAAGTGATGGACAGCCGGGCCGCGGCGCGTGCCTGGGGGGTGCTGCGTGCCGAAAAACGCTGGATTTCCGGGGCCTTGTATCCCCTGTGAACGTACCGTTCATGGCCCCGCAAGATTGAAACTGAAGCGATACGATCCGCGTTGAAGCTCCCGATTGGCCTGAAACGGTCCAGTTCAGTGGAGTGAGAAACATGAAGAAGATCCTGCTCGCGCTCGGCGCGGTGTCGCTGGCGGTTCCCGCCATGGCCGTGATCCCCGCCAGCAAGGCCGAAGCTTCGGTGACCAAGCCGGTCGCCGCCTATGACTCGGCCCCGCAGCGCTACAAGAAGAAGCGCCATGCCTATCGCGAATGGCGCGGCCGTGACGGCCGGACCTATTGCCGCAAGTCGGATGGCACGACCGGTCTGGTGATCGGTGCCGTCGGCGGTGCGCTGGTCGGCCGTACGATCGATACCCATGGCGACCGCAGCGCGGGTACGCTGCTCGGCGCCGTCGCGGGTGGCCTGGCCGGCCGCGAGATCGACCGCAGCGGTTCGCGTCGCCGCTGCCGCTAAGCCTGTCAGGGCCACGCGGAGCATTTTAACTTCCCTGCGCTAAGCAGGGGTATGCTCCGCGTGCTGACCCTTTCGACGCTGTTTCCCGACGCGTCGCGGCCCAATTTCGGCATCTTTGTCGAGCGGCAGATTATGTCGCTGACCAAGCGTGACGATGTGGAGGTTCGCGTGATCGCGCCGGTGGGAATACCGCCCTGGCCGCTGTCGCGGCTGGGGCGGTATCGCGTTCTGGGGGACCTTCCTGCGCGCGAGGACTGGAAGGGGATCGAGGTCCACCGTCCGCGCTTCCTCAACCTGCCGGGAACGGGCGGGCGGTTCCATGCCGGCGCCGTGCTGCGCGCGGCGCTGCCGGTGGCGAAGGCCATCCGCCGCGACTTTCCCTTCGACCTGATCACCGCCGAATTCTTCTTCCCAAGCGGACCCGCCGCGGTCGCGCTGGGGCGGCATTTCGGCGTGCCGGTGTCGATCACTGCGCGGGGTTCGGACATCCATTACTGGGCCAAGGCGCCGGGCGTCGGCGGGCAGGTGATTGCGGCCGGGCAGGCGGCATCGGGCATGCTCGCGGTATCGGAAGCGATGCGCGACGACATGATCGCGCTGGGCCTGCCGCCCGAGCGGATCGTGGCCAATGCCACCGGCGTGGACCTGACCCGCTTCGCCCCCTGCGACCGCAAAGCGGCCAAGGCGGCGATGGGTATCGACGGGCCGCTGGTGGTGTCGCTCGGTGCGCTGATCCCGCTCAAGGGGCACGACATATTGATCGACGCCATGACGCGCCTGACCGGCGTGCAATTGCGGATCGCGGGGCAGGGGCCGGAGCATGACCGGCTGGCGGCCCGGATCGCGGCGCATGGGCTGGGCGACCGCGTGAAGCTGCTGGGCGGCGTGCCGCATGACGAGATCGCGGCGCTGGTTGCTGCGGCGGACGTGATGGCGCTGGCGTCGGAGCGCGAGGGGCTGGCGAATGCATGGCTCGAGGCGATGGCCAGCGGGACGCCGGTGGTGATCCCCGATGTGGGCGGTGCTAGACAGGTGTTGCGTGGTGGCGCGGCGGCAGGAAGGCTCGCGGAGCGGTCTGCCGAGGGCTTTGCGGCGGCGATCGGCGCAACGCTGGCCGATCCGCCCGATCCGGCGGCGGTGCGTGCCGTGGCGCTGCCTTATACCTGGGAAGCGAACAGCGAACGCCTGCACGCCTATTATTCAGGCCTCGCCTCGGGCTCCGCAATGGAACCCGATTGACATTGGCGCGTCCTTGTCGTGACACCTGTGTTACGAAATTCTGGAGACCGAGAGATGGCCGCGAAGAAAGACAAGAAGACTTCCAAGTACTTCAACGGCATCAAGCTGCCCAAGGCGCTGCGCGATCAGGGCACGAACCTGACCAAACTGGCGAAGCACCCGCTGGTTGCTGACGTGATCGCGGCCGGTCTGGTCGCGCTCGCCGCGAAGCTGGGGAGCAACCCCAAGCTGCGCGAGGCAGCGGTCAAGGCCAAGGATCGTGCCGGTAAGAAGGCGGGTGAAGTCGCTCAGGCGGCGGCTGGTGTTGCGGCGTCGGCCAGCGAAGTCGCGGCTGCGGTGGCCGCGCCTGCGCCCGCCAAGGCTCCGGCGAAAAAGGCACCCGCTGCCAAGAAGGCCCCGGCCAAGCCGGCCGCAAAGGCAGCTGCAGCGCCCAAGGCGGAAGTGAAGGCCCCGACCCCCAAGGCGCCTGCCGCGAAGAAGCCCGCGGCACCGAAGCCTGCTGCTGCGGCGAAAGCTCCGGTGAAGAAGGCACTCGCCGAAACCAAGGCCGCGGCACCGAAGCCGGCTGCCGAGAAGCCTGCCGCTGCCGCGAAGGCGCCCGCCAAAAAGGCTCCGGCCGCCATGCCGGCCGCCAAGCCCGCTGCCAAGGCCCCGGCAAAGGCAGCCGCTGCACCCAAGCCGGCGGCTGCGAAGGCTCCGGCCAAGGCACCCGCGAAGAAGCCGGCGGCAAAGAAGCCCGCCGCGCCCAAGGCTGCCCCCAAGACCAGCTGAGATGGATGCCGAAGCGGCGGCGCTGATCGCCGAACTGGGACTCGCGCACCATCCCGAAGGCGGATGGTATCGCGAGACCTGGCGGGCCGAGTCGCCCGCCGGGCTTCGTGCGGGCGGCACCGCGATATTGTTCCTTCTTGAGACGGGTCAGCGCTCGCACTGGCACCGGGTCGACGCGGCGGAATTGTGGTTCTGGCACGCCGGTTCGCCGATCCTGGTGAAGGTCGAACAGGAAAATGGCGCGATCGCGGACATAGCGCTTGGCGGCGATGCGATGCGTGGCTACCAGCCCCAGTGCCTCGTGCCGGCGAATCGCTGGCAGGCGGCGGAAGCGCAGTCGGGCTGGGGCCTGGTAAGCTGCGTCGTGGTGCCCGGGTTCGAATTTTCCGGATTCGAGCTGGCCCCGCCCGGATGGTCCCCAAGCGACCGCTGAACCCCCGACTTGTCCACATTATCCACGTTATCAACAGGCATTTGCGGCGTTTTGCAGCTTCACGAACCCCCGATTCGATGACAGTCTCATAACTGTAAGAAGGCGGTGGCGCCGAGGGAAACCGAAGCAAAGCCAAGGACTTACACGGGTCGAGAGACTGAAGGTGCCTTCGGGAAACCACAGGAAGACGATCCGGGGATGCTCCGATGGATCGGACGTGGAGGAACATCGAGAGGTGTTCGGAAGCGACCAGCGGAAGGACCTCGCAAGAGGACCAGAAGCGCCGGACGGAAGGCCTCGAAAGGGGTTCGGAAGTAAGGGATCGAGATCGGGTCAAAGTATCCAGCAAGGCTTCGGTGATGCTTAGGCAACAGCGAAGCGGGTGGCCGAAAACTGGCGCCACGCGGTCCGCTTGCGGAACGAGAGGCGAAGGGTCCGGTGACCGACGCGAAGCCCGCATGCCCTTGCCGGCGCGGGCGGAGCATGCCGCCGAAACCAGGCAGGACGGTCCTTCGGGGTCGAAGTGCCGAAGTCCGGTGACATGGGGGCTGGCAGAGATGCTGGCCCCCTTTTGCTATGCTTAATTTTCTGCTTAGAAACTGGCTGGCGCCCCGCGCCCCGGTTGCCTCCCTTCAGGATGTCCGGCTGTTCGGTCTGCGTATTCCCATCCGCGGGCCGAATGTCGTGACGCCGCTGCCAAGCTACGCTAGGCACAGCGGAAATCCCGAGGGGAGGCACCGATGCGGCGTTTGTTCGAGAATTTCGCCCAGGCGGTCGCCGGATGGGCCGGGCGTCCTCCCGCTTTCGTGCTGGCACTTGCCGTCGTCGTCATCTGGGGCGTGACCGGGCCGCTCTTCAACTATTCCGACACCTGGCAGCTGGTGATCAACACCGGCACGACCATCGTCACCTTCCTGATGGTGTTCCTGATCCAGAATGCGCAGAATCGCGATGCCGCGGCGATCCAAGCCAAGCTGGACGAGATCATCCGCGCGCTGGACAATGGCCGCAACGAATTCATCGGGATCGAGCATCTGAGCGAGGACGAGATCGAGCGGGTCCGCAAGGAAGTCGAGGATGAATGCGGGCAGGACGATCCGGGTCGGCACGAGGGGCTGGACCGGCTGCTGCAGCGGCGTTGAGCATGCGCATGGCTACGATGAGAAAGAGCGAATTCCCCGCTGGCACCGGAAATCCTACATTGGAAGCCCTGTGATGAGGTCCCGATGAGTCCGTTCGAATTCGTCTTTTCGCTGTTCGGCCTGCTGCTGGGCTTTAGCCTGGTCGAGGTGCTGTCGGGGCTGGTGAAGACCGTGAAGCTGCGCGGGACGGTGCGGATCGGGTGGCTGGTGCCGTTGCTCGGCCTGTTCGTGATGGTCGATCTGACGTCGTTCTGGAGCATGGCGTGGCAGTTGCGGGAGAAGATCCCGGCCAATTACGCGGTGCTGCTGCTCGGGCTGAGCATCACCGGGCTCTATTATTTCGCGGCATCGATGGTGTTTCCGGACAAGCCCGAGGACTGGCCCGATTTCGACAAATGGGCAGCCGCGCACAAAAGGCAGGTGATGGGCGGCGTCTTCGTATCCAACCTGATGGCGACCGCGGCGGTATTCTCGCTGCTGCCGCCCGTGGCCTTCACGCCGTTCCTGTTCATCACCAATGGCGGGCTGCTCGCCGCGATGCTGGCGTCGGCGCTGGTGAAGCCCCATTGGGCGACCGGCGTCCTGCTCGCGGCGATGCTGGCCTTCTATTTCTGGTTCTCGCTGCTGCCCGTGCTCAACTTAAACTAGCGTCGAGATTGCTCTCGGCCTTGAGCAGTTTCGAGACCGGGCAATTGGCATGGGCACCCTCGGCCAGCGCCTGGAACTGATCCTGCGACAGGCCCGGCACGCTGGCCTTCAGCGTGAGATCCGAACGGGTGATGACGAAGCCGCCTTCGCCGTCCTGCTCCAGCTTGACCGCGGCGCTGGTTTCCAGCGTGCCGCCGCTGAACCCGGCGCGGGCCAGCGCGAAGCTGAGCGCCATGGTGAAGCAGCCGGCATGGGCGGCGGCGATCAGTTCCTCGGGGTTGGTCCCCTTGCCGTCCTCGAACCGGGTATTGAAGCCGTAATATTGATCGGTCAGCACGCCCGACTGGGTGCTGATATGGCCTTTGCCTTCCTTGCCGAAGCCGTCGTAGCGGGCAGTGGCGGTGCGGGTCGTCATGGGAAACCTCCTGCTGGGGAGCCGGTGATCTAGGTACCGGGCAGCCCCAGCGGAAGGCATCCTAAGGTATTAGCGGCAGCGCGCTTCACCCTTTTCGACCGACGCGCCCAGCGCCGCTCCGCCGGCCGCGCCGAGCAGCGCGCCCAGCGTCTCCGATCCGCCCGGGGCGATCGCGGCACCCAGCAGACCGCCGGCGATACCGCCGACGATCAGGCCGGTGGTGCCATCCGAGCGGCGGCAATAATAGCGGCCGTCCTGTCCGCGATAGACCCGGTCGCCGCGGCTGAGGCGGCGCTCGCGATAGCGGTTGTTATCCTCGCGATAATAGCGGTCGGCATAATAGCCGCCATAGGACGGATCGGGGCGGTTCCAGTCATAGCTGGAATAGCCGCGGCCGGCATAGCCGGGGCGCTCGCCATATTCGGTGCAGCCGCCGACCAGAGCAGCCGCCGCGGCAACCATGCCGAGGGGGATCATGCGCATCTCGTGTCTCCTGAAGCCTTGGACTGCAGGGGGAATGCGTGAGGGCGGCGGTTTGTTGCGTCAGTCTTGCGGAACGAGCGGGATCGCCTTGGGCGCTTCACGAACGGCACGGGCGGCGTCGACGCGTTCCTGACGGACTGCCATATCGAGCCATGCGGCCTCTGCGCGCAGGCAGCGTTCGCGGACATTGTCTAGCACGGCCTCATTCGCGTCGGAGCGCGCCTTGGCCGCGTGTTCGCGATAGGTGAGGGTGTTCTGGGCCATGCGCGATGGTCTCCAAGAAGAGGTGACGGCGCACGCCCAAAGGGACGCGCGCCGTCGGACAGGATCAGTCTGCAGCCTGGAGATTGACCGCAGCCATCTTGCCGCGGCGATCTTCCTCGAGCTCGTAGGTGACGCGCTGGTTCTGGTTCAGCGTCGCCAGACCGGCGCGCTCGACGGCCGAGATGTGGACGAACGCGTCCTGGCCGCCGGTTTCGGGCGAGATGAAGCCATAGCCCTTGTCGGCGTTGAAGAACTTGACGGTGCCGGTGATGGCCATTTGATTTTTCCTTCTGTGATCGGCGCGCCCGATGCGGACGGACCTCGAGCTGCGGAGGCCAGGAGAAGGAGAAAAGGTGCCGCAAAGCGCCGAAAAACCGTCTGATTGCGACTGTAGCGCCCTGCATATGGGCGTTGAGGCCCCGAATAGCAAATCGGAGGCCCCGCGGGACCCGGTTTATGCGGTCAGGCGGCGCGGAATTTTGTTATGCGCTCAAGCCGCGCGGGCTGGAGGCATATGGGTGAGCACCTGGTTCCGGCCGGCGAGCTTGGCCTGATAGAGCAGGGCGTCGGCTTCGCGCAGCGCGGGATCGAGCGGGATCGTCGAAAAGGTGGCGATGCCCGCGGAGAAGGTGACCGCACCCAGCCCCTTGCCGGTCTCGCGCACCCGCAGGCGGCGGCGGGACAGTTCCTCGCGCACATCGTCGATTATCTCCGCGGCGCGGGCCGGATCGGCTTCGTCGAGCAGCACGATGAATTCTTCCCCGCCCCAGCGGCCGACCAGATGCGGCGCGCAGCCCTCGGCCAGCGCGCTGGCGACGACCTTGAGCACGCGATCGCCGACTTCATGGCCATGGCCGTCATTGACCGCCTTGAACGCATCGATGTCGCAGATCGCCAGCGTGCGGACCTTCTTGCCGCCGAGCCCCGCGATGTGATCGAGGATGCCGCGGCGATTGAGCAGGCCGGTCAGCTCGTCGCGCATCGCGTCGTTGCGGGCCTCGGCAACCTCGTCGCGGAGCTGTTCGATCTGCAGCGCGGCGGCGGCCAGCTGCTGCTCCGTGCTGCGGGTGCGCTCGACCATCGACGAGACGAGGGCGAGGACCGAGCGGCCATCGGTCTCGAGATCGGTGAGGCCGGCGGAAAGATCCCGGCCGAACTGGTTGGTCGCGGCCTTGGCGGTGGCGGCGAGATCGGCGAGGTGCAGCGTCTGGTGGCGGAGCTTCTCATGCTCCTCGGCGGCCTGTTGCCCGGCCTGCGCGGGCGAAACGGGGCTGATCCGCTCGAGAATGGCATCGGCAGCCTCGAGGCTGAGGCGGCCGGTGGCGTGCATCGCTTCGGCAATCGAATGCGCCTCGATACTGGTGCGGTCCGCCAGCGAGGCATGGACCAGCGCATAGTAGCGCGGCGCGGTGGGCAGGCCCTGCGCGATGAGGAAGGCAAGCGATTCCGCGCCCGGATCGGTCCCGTGTCCGGCGGCAGAGGGTTCGATGAAGCCCTCGCGATTGCGGGAGCGCAGACGGGACAGCATTGAGACCTCCGGAAGCAAGACAGCCGGTCTGCTGCAAAAGCCTGAAGATCAGGTGAGCGCGGCGTTAATGTAATTCTACGTAGTCCGGGTGCAGCGCGGGGCGGGGTTTTGTGGCTTTGGTGGGCGGTTTTTGCCGGGTGGATCGCGGGTCCGGGCGCTGGAACTTCACACTGATCGCGCTTTCCGGCGGCTGCCGGCGTGCGGCACATGGCGGCTCGTGACGGGTATCCAGGTGCCGAAGAGTCACAAGAGTCGCGGTGACTCGCGTGCGCGCATGTGAGGGATGGATCCGCGGGGCGTTTCTCTTCCTCGATGGCGGTGGCTGCCGGGTCTTCGCCTGCGCGATGGCGAACTGGCAGGTGGCACCCGGTGCGAACGCGATTGCGCGCGGTTTCGGAGCGGGTGTGCGGGTCGCTGGCGGGGAGAGCGGGTGGCATTTGAGTCCTTCCGGTTCGGATGGGGAGGACTCTTTTCCTATGCAGGATCGGGGGCTGTAGGACAGCGGGTTTCCGCCGCAGCCTTGCGATTGTTGGAATGGGGGAGGCCGAGCAGGCGTTGCGGCGCGGGCGGATGGCCCTGCGAGGCAACGCCGGAGGGGCTTCAGCCCCGAAACCTTAGCCTAGAACTTCGCGGACCGCCGCGCGGGCGATGTCAGCCGGGGTACGACCGCTCGCGAAGAGGCGGCGGTGGAGCGGCATGCTCTTGGTGAGCATCGGCTGGGGGTAGTTACGGGTAATCTGGGTTTCGTGGATGTTTTCGAAGAAGGTCATTCAGTTTCCTTGGTTGTGTTGTCGGTTCCGGGTTCGCCTGGGGCGAAACCGGCTGCGGCCTGATCGGGATGTACGAATAGCCACACCGGTGAGGGTGTGGCGGGTGCAGAGCGATCGGGCTGCATGGGCACCGCGTTCCCTGTGGGAACGGCCAGCTTGTGGATGGCGCCTGATGGTTAAGATGGGGTGTCGGTCCGGGATTGCAAGGGCGGCGTTGGGCGCAGGCCTGTCATCGTGTCGATGATGTGCCAAGTATCGGGACATGAGAATTGGCGTCAGAATGGGTTCATCCAATGGTGAGCTGCAATAGGTCTACCTATCATCGCCCGGCCGACTCATGGTGATCGGCATAAACCGGGAAGACGATGATGATTAGACGCAAGATTTCTGCTGTCCTGTTCGCCGCATCTCTCTGCCTCGTATCAGGACCCGCCCTCTCCATTACGCAGGGCGACCCGATCTACCATATCTATTATTATGACCAGCCGAACGGCAGCGTTATCGGCATCCACCACGGCGACTGCACCTATTGGGGGCCTGTGACCCATGCCTGGCTGACCGGCGAGACGTCGGAATATTCCGAGCCGGTGGTGGTGGGGTATTGCCGTCAGGGGATCTGGGAGCCGATTTGAGGGGAGGGCGGCCGCCATACGGGCGCGGTGGCCGCCGCCTTACCGGTTTCGTCGGAAGTGGGGTTTATCCCACATTCTCGTCCCGAAAGTGGGACGGGTCCTACTTTTTGTGCCGAAAGTGGGATATATCCCACCCATGACCCTCGCAGGCTTTCCTCGGATTTCAGTGGACCCGACGGTGTGCGGCGGTCGGCCGGTCGTGGCGGGGACGCGTGTGCGCGTGACCGATGTGCTGGAGATGCTGGCGGGTGGCGCGACATCGGCCGAGATTGCGGCTGATTTCCCCTATCTGAGCGAGGATGATGTGCGGGCGGTGTTGGCTTATGCGGCGCACCAAGCGGACCATCCGGTAGTCCTCGCCGCCGAATGAAATTCCTGATCGACGCGCAACTGCCGCCCGCTCTGTGCGGGTGGTTGCGCGAGCGTGGGCATGAGGCGGTTCATGTGTTCGAGATCGGCATGGCGGCGGCGAGCGACGTTGAGATCGCTACGCGGGCTGAGGCTGATGGTGCTGTGTTGGTCAGCAAGGATGAGGATTTCGTGACTTTGCGGTTGCCGGATCGATTTGTGTTTGTGTGGATGCGGTGCGGAAATGCGACGGACCGGGCGTTGGTGGCGTGGCTTGAGATGCGGTGGGAGCAGGTTGAGGCGCTTTTTGAGTCGGGAGAGCGTTTTGTAGAGGTACGGTAAGTCTGAAGCCGAATCTATTGCAGTTCAGATAAATTAAGATGTAGGCCTCTACGTCGAGAGGGAGGGCCACGATGCTAACACCGCGATACATGAACGGGTTCAAAAATGTACCCAACATCATGCAAAGGATCGTTTCTGGAGCGGCGCCGGATAAATTTAACCTAGATCATCTTCAAGGGTTGGGTTTCAAAAGCAGCGGAGATCGAGCAATTATTCCCATTCTGAAGGATTTGGGATTCCTGACTTCCGATGGATCTCCGACCCCACGCTATCATTTGTATAGAGATCCTTCAAAATCGGCACAGGTTCTCGGCGAGGCACTTAGAGAGGCCTATGGTGATCTGTTCCTCATAAATGATAACCTTACTGCTGCGGACCGGCCTGCCATCATCGGCAAGTTCAAAAGTTCTACTAACTCAACGGATAAGGTCGCGGAACTTCAAACAGCGACATTTTTAGGCCTTTTGAAGATGGCCGATATATCGAAATCGCCAAAGGCGACGATAGTTGAGCCGCTCGTTGAAGAAGGCGAAGTTAATCAGAGCCATACTTCCGCGCTAGGCCAGCCGGTTCATTCTCACAATAGTACGCAGCTTGATTTAAGATATACAATACAAGTTCACCTTCCGGCTACCAAAGATATTGAAGTTTTCAATGCAATATTTAAATCACTTCGCGCAAATTTGCTGGATTAAGAAATGGCAGATCTAAGGCAATGGCTATTTAGGGCGATGATGTTCGAAGCGGATTGCGAGCCGTTGCGAACCGCTGGCATAAGAATTGGAGCTGATCAGCGAGAATTTGAAGATAGCTTGATGGAGGAGACGCTAAGGCCATTTTCCGTTGCGATGCGCAATGATGCATTGAGAATGACACGAATATATGCTTTAGTATTTTGTTTCGAAAATTCTGTACGGCAACTTATCAAGGATCGTCTTGAAGAAAATTCTGGACTTGATTGGTGGGAGAAATGTGTTCCGCAAAAGATAAGATCTCAGGCTGAGAGCAGACAGAAAAAAGATACTGAAAACTCTTGGCTGGAAGGTGATAAAGGCAGCTTTTTACTCTATACAGAGTTTGGGCATTTGGCAGATATTGTTATCGCAAATTGGGCAAGCTTCTCGGATTTGATACCCACGCAACATTGGATAAAGCAGCGATTGGAAGAGATGGAGCAAGCCCGCAATTTCATCGCACACAACCGGCGGCTCTTGCCGGGAGAATTTGCTAGGCTAGAGGCTTACGTGGGTGACTGGAACAGACAAGTTGGCGTATAATCACTCCACCGCCATAGTATCCCGCACACCCTTCCGCTCCAACAACGGCGCCATATACCGCCCCGTATAACTCCGCGGCTCCTTCACCACCGCCTCCGGCGTCCCCTCGGCCACAATCTCCCCGCCCTTCACGCCGCCTTCGGGGCCGAGGGCCAGGATCCAGTCGGCGGTCTTGATCACGTCGCGCTTCGCGTGTGCTCGATCGAACAGTCCCCCGGACTGCTCGGCCTTCGACCACCACTTCGTCGTCATTCAGCCGTTTTGGCGGGACGGCTCAAAAGCGGCGCAAGGTATTTGCCGGTGAACGAACGCGGTTCACGAACGACCTGTTCGGGGGTGCCTTCGGCTACGATTTCGCCGCCTTTGACCCCTCCCTCCGGGCCGAGGTCGAGTATCCAGTCAGCCGTTTTGATGACGTCCAAGTTATGTTCAATGACGACCACCGTGTTGCCCTGTTCGACCAGGGCGTGGAGGACCTCCAAAAGCTTGCGGACGTCCTCGAAGTGCAGGCCGGTCGTGGGTTCGTCGAGGATGTACAGCGTCTGGCCGGTGGCTCTGCGCGCCAGTTCCTTGGCGAGTTTTACGCGCTGGGCTTCGCCGCCGGATAGCGTCGTGGCCTGCTGGCCGACCTTTACATAGCCGAGGCCGACTTCGGCGAGCATCGCCATCTTGTCGCGGATCGGGGGGACGGCCTTGAAGAACTCGACTGCGTCCTCGACGGTCATGTCGAGCACGTCGGCGATGCTCATCCCCTTGAACTTCACTTCCAGCGTCTCGCGATTGTAGCGCTGGCCGTGGCAGACGTCGCAGGTGACGTAGACGTCGGGGAGGAAGTGCATCTCGATCTTGAGCAGGCCGTCGCCGGTGCAGGCTTCGCAGCGGCCGCCCTTGACGTTGAAGCTGAAGCGGCCGGGCTTGTAGCCGCGGGCCTGCGCCTCGGGCAGGCCGGCGAACCAGTCGCGGATTGCGGTGAAGGCGCCGGTATAGGTGGCCGGGTTCGATCGCGGGGTGCGGCCGATGGGCGACTGGTCGATGTCGATCACCTTGTCGAGATGCTCGAGGCCGGTGATCTTGTCGTGCTTGCCGGCGAGCATGCGGGCGCCGTTGAGCTGGCGCGCGGCGGCGGCATAGAGGGTGTCGATGGTGAAGCTCGACTTGCCCGAGCCGGAGACGCCGGTGATGCAGGTGAAGGTGCCGAGCGGGATGCTGGCCGTCACGCCGGTCAGGTTGTTGGCGGTGGCATTGTGGACGGTGAGCTTCTTGCCGGTGCCCTTGCGGCGCTTGGCCGGCACTTCGATGCGGCGGGTGCCGTTGAGATAGTCGGCGGTGATGCTGCCTTCGGTCGCGAGGACCTGTTCGAAGGTGCCGTGCGCGACGATTTCGCCGCCATGGACGCCGGCGCCGGGGCCCATGTCGATCACATAGTCGGCGGTGCGGATCGCGTCCTCGTCATGCTCGACGACCAGCACGGTGTTGCCGAGATCGCGCAGCCGCCGGAGGGTGGCGAGCAGCATGTCGTTGTCGCGCTGATGGAGGCCGATCGACGGCTCGTCGAGGACGTAGAGCACGCCCGAGAGGCCGGAGCCGATCTGTGAGGCGAGGCGGATGCGCTGGCTCTCGCCGCCCGACAGGGTGCCGCTGGTGCGATTGAGGTTGAGATAGTCGAGGCCGACATTGTTGAGGAATCCTAGGCGCTCGTCGATCTCCTTGAGGATGGCGCGGGCGATCTCCTTTTGCTGGCCGGAGAGCGCGTCGGGGAGGGCCGCGAACCAGGCGAGGGCATCGACCACCGAGAGGCGGGTGACGCTGGAGATGTCGCGCATGGCAACCTTCACCGCCAGCGCTTCGGGCTTGAGGCGGGCGCCGTCGCAGACCTCGCAGGGGTGCGACGCCTGATATTTGGACAGCTCCTCGCGCATCCACGCGCTCTCGGTCGAGAGCATGCGGCGGTTGAGATTGCCGATGACGCCCTCGAACGGCTTGCGCACATCGTACGACTTCTTGCCGTCGACGAAGGTGAGGGTGACCGGCTTGCCGCCGGTGCCGTGGAGGATGATCAGCTGGACCTCGCCGGGCAGGTCGCTCCACTTGGTGTCGAGGCTGAAGCCGAATTCGCGGGCGAGGCTGCCGAGCACCTGCATATAATAGGGGCTGGGCGGCTGCGACTTGGCCCAGGGGACGATCGCGCCCTTCTTGATGGTGAGATCGTGATTGGGGACGACGAGATCCTCGTCGAACACGAGCTTTTCGCCGAGGCCGTCGCACGCGGGGCAGGCGCCCTGCGGGGCGTTGAACGAGAAGAGGCGCGGTTCGATCTCGGCGATGGTGAAGCCGCTGACGGGGCAGGCGAACTTCTCGGAGAAGACGATGCGGTTCTCGGGGATGCCGGCGCCCTTCATCCCGCCTTCGGGGGTGAAGCTCTGGGGAGCTTCCTTGACGCGATTGCCGGAGAGTTCGGCGACTGTCGTGTCCACCAGATCGACATAGGCGAGGCCGTCGGCGAGCTTGAGCGCCTGTTCGAAGCTTTCGGCGAGGCGGGTGGCGATATCGTCGCGGACGACCAGGCGATCGACCACCACCTCGATGTCGTGCTTGAACTTCTTGTCGAGCGCGGGGGCGTCCTCGATCAGCATGGTCTCGCCATCGATGCGGACGCGGGTGAAGCCGGCCTTCTGCCACTCGGCCAGCTCCTTGCGATACTCGCCCTTGCGGCCGCGGACGACGGGGGCGAGGAGGAGCAGGCGGGTGCCTTCGGGCAGCGCGAGGATGCGGTCGACCATTTGGCTGACGGTCTGCGCGGCGATGGGAAGGCCGGTTGCGGGCGAGTAGGGAATGCCGACGCGCGCCCAGAGCAGGCGCATATAATCGTAGATCTCGGTGACCGTGGCGACGGTGGAGCGCGGGTTTCGCGAGGTGGTCTTCTGCTCGATGCTGATCGCGGGGCTGAGGCCCTCGATATGATCGACATCGGGCTTCTGCATCATCTCGAGGAACTGGCGGGCGTATGCGGAGAGCGACTCCACATAGCGGCGCTGCCCCTCGGCATAGATGGTGTCGAACGCGAGGCTGGACTTGCCCGAGCCGGAGAGGCCGGTGATCACCGTCAGCGTATCGCGGGGAATGTCGATATCGACGCCCTTGAGGTTATGCTCGCGCGCGCCGCGGACGGAAATCTGAGTCAATGCCATGGGGGAGGGTTCTAGCTTTGTTCTATGGGGGAAGCTAGAGGGGAGATAGGGATTGGGCGCGGCCGCGGCTAGGGCTGGGAGTCGGGGAGAGCGGCCAGTTTCTTGCGGATGCGGGCGAGGATGCGGGTGGCCTTTTCATGGTAGTAGGGCATGTGTTCGGGTGTATAGACGCGGAGCGCGGCGAGAAGTCGAGCCTCGGCGAGGTGAAGATTCTCACTTACATCAATACCTAGATTTGCAATTGTTTCGTGGCACAGGCCGAGATTTTCCGTTGTCATGGCATAGTCAGCAGGCATGGCGACTTCGGTGCGAACAGTGAGCGCCGCGTGCAAAGCTATGATGGCATCGTCAAGTAATGCCCGTCCGGCCTCACCGCCGGTACGCTCGCCCTGCTTTTTGAGCGCGTTCCCGAGGTTGTTATGAGTCATCGCCCATTGGATGGGCATAGCGGCTTCTGTGCGGATAGTGAGGGCGGCGCGGTAGGCGGTGACCGCCTCGGTGAGCAGCGCGCGGCCAGGCTCACCAGCGGTGCGCGCACCTAGAGTCGCGAGCGCGTTGCCGAGATTGTTCTGCGTAGTAGCCCATTGAGTGGGTGCGGTGATTTCAGTGCGGACTGTGAGGGCAGCGCGATAGGCAGTCACCGCCTCGGCAAGCAGTTCTAGCCCAAGCTCACCATCGGTACGTTCGCCTTGAATTGCGAGAGTGTTCCCGAGGTTATTCTGCGTCGTAGCCCATTCGATGGGCATGGCGGCTTCGGTGCGAACAGTGAGTGCTGCGCGGTAGGTGGCGGCGGCTTCGTTGAGCAGTGCTAGCCCAGCCCCACCGCCGGTTCGTTGACCCTGTTCCTGGAGTACGCTGCCTAGATTGTTCTGCGTCACCGACCAGTAGACTGGCATAGTCGTTTCAGTGTGAACGGTGAGAGCTGCTCGATAGGCGGTGACTGCTTCGTTGAGCAGTCTCAATCCGACCTCGCCGGCGGTTCGTTCGCCTTGCACCTTCAGCGCGTTGCCTAGATTGTTTTGGGTGCCCGCCCAGTTGCTGGGCATGGCTGCTTCTGTGTGGACGTTGAGGGTGGCCCGGTAGGTACTGACGGCATCGTCGAGCAGCGCCAGCCCGGCTTCGCCAACGGTCCGTTCCCCTTGAACTTTGAGCGCGTTGCCGAGATTGTTGCGAACCCCGGCCGCGCGCTCGCTGTCGTTCCGCAGGTCAGCTGCATCGACCAGTGTGCGCCAGTGGCTTGTCGCTGCGGCGAGCGCGCCACCGCGTCCAAATACTGTGCCGCAATGATGAAGTTCGCGCGCTGCACTCCAAGCAATACTCTCGCCTGCCGCCTGATCGAACGGTATAAGCATCGCCGTCGCCGAGGCCCATGCCTTGTCAGCGGCTTCCCAATCGAGAGCGAGCAAATGTGCGCGGGCTTCGGCGTCAAGGAGTTGGGCGGTCGTACGTACGGGTTCGGTGGCTCGTTCGCGGGCAGCGGTGCTAGCCTCGCCATACAGGCGGCGGGCTTTGTCGAGATCGCCTTCTTCGAGTGCCAGTTTAGCATCGGCCTTAAGCAAGGCGAGGTGGTTATCGACGATTGGTATCGTGGCGACTTGGTCCTGCAGCGCGCGGTAACTTGTCTCGAAGCTTTCCAGCGATGCGACGATTTCGCCTTCGGAAGCATCTGGATTGATATCGATGAAGCGAGCCAGTGCGCCGCGCACTGCTCTCTCGGGGACCTCAAGCGGGCCGGTTTGCGCAACATAGCCGGCGAACTTCAGCTCGACCGCCAAATTCCCCATAGCGTGGCCGAAGCGTTCGGTGAAATCCTCCAGGCTGTCGAACGTCTCCCACAGACGCTCGACCTTGCCTTCGCTGCGCATCAGCTTGGCGCGGGCGGTGAAGGCTTCGAGCTTGTCGAGCTTGGCGGCGTCTCGCTCGATATCCGCGGCGACCAGCTTGTGGTCGTCGGCCATGATGAACAGGCGGATCGGGCGGCCCAGCTTCACCGCTTCGTCGAATTCCAGTTCGGTGAGGGACAGTTCCTTCGGGTTACGTTCGGCACAGGCGGGCGTCTGTCCGTATTTCTTGGTGATGATGCCGATATAGGCGGCGCTATCGCGGACATAGCCGAGGCTGACGTCGATCACGTCGCCGGCCTGTGCGCCGCCGCTTTCCATGACGATGGCGTGGAAGCCCAGCTTCTCGATCGCGCGCTTGGCCTTCAGCCGATGCTCCACCAGATCGGTGAAGGTGCTCGACAGCATCACGCCCTGATAGGATTTAGGCTGCCCGCTCACTTCTGCCCTGTGCGATCATTCTCTGGTTCGTGCCGAGAAGACGGCATGACTTCACGTATTGCAAGCCATGCCGTGCGACGATTGCTGCGATACTGGATTGAACTGTGCGGGTGACGAGCGGTTGCGCGGCGGCGCCGGGGGTGAGAAGCTGGCGTGGTGATGGGGAGGCGGGCGATGCGGGGACGGATCGGGATGATTGCGGCAGCGCTGATCGTGGCGCCGGTGATGGCCCATGCCCAATCGGCCCCAACCCGGATTGCCTCCGCCGATCCCGACCGCGCCCTGATCCTCGACGCGTTGCGCGTGGAGATCGCCCGGGATCTGGGCCAGCCGGTCAAGTTCATCGTGAACGACATGCGGACCTATCGCGGCTGGGCCTTTGCCATGGTTGCGCCGAGGACGCCGGCGGGCGCGGAGATCGATTTCAGCAAGACGCATTATGCCGAGCAGCAGGAGCAGGGCGTGCTGGACGGCGACACCATCTATGCGTTGTTGCGGCAGGAAGGCGGCACGTGGCGCGTGGTGACATTCGTGATCGGGCCGACCGATGTGGCGTGGGAAGGCTGGTCCGACGAATTCGGCGCACCCAAGGCATTGTTCGCACGCTGATCGGCAACCGCCGATCAGTCGTCGGCGTCGAGGATGCCGTTGACCCCGATGAACGCGGAGCGTGCCCTGGCGATGGCCGCGAGACGCGTGGGGGCATTGGTCGAGCTGTTCAGCGCTGCAGTGGCGCCATTGAGCGCGGCGATCACCGGATCATAGGTCGGGTTGGCCGGGGCCAGTTCGATCCAGTCGGGCACGCGGCTGATGACCGCATTGGCCAGCATCACTGCGCCGTACCAGGCCTGCAGGACCTGCACGTTGCCGCCGATCTTCGGCTGGAGCGCGTAGAGCGCGTTGTAGCAAGTGTCTCGCGCGGTGATCAGGGCGGGTTTGGTTCCCATCGATTCAGCTCCCTCTGAACGAAAGAATGAGCGCGGCCAGCGTATCGAAGGCGCGGCCGACACGGTCGCGGGTGATCCGCGCGAGCTTGATCCGGTCCGCGTCGGTCAGCCGGTTGCCGCCTGCCAGCACGCGGCGCAGCGCGGCATCGGCCTCGTCGAGTTCCTTCAGCGCGCCGGCCAGCGCTGGGTAGAGGCGGCTGGCCTCGAGATCGGCGGCGGCGCGGGTATAGTAGGTCTTCACCACATCCTGCCGCGCCGAGGGCGTCATCACCTGCTTGCCGCGAAGCTGACGGTCCATGATGACGAAGGCGGTGATGGTGCGGGTCCGCTCGTTCGAGGCGCGGCTGTCTTCCCAGGCACGCAGATGATCGAGCAGCGCGGCGACGAGCTGGGCGCTGCCTGCGTCGCTGGCGGCGAGCCGCTGAAGCTGGCGGGCCTTGTCGTCCTCTGCGAGGAGTTCGGCGAGGAAGTTGCCGAAGCCGAGGATCGCCTTGCTGCGCGCGCTGTCCTTTGCCGGGAGCACCGGCTTGCCGCCGACAATGGCGTGGAGCAGCGCGTCGCCGGACTGGGCGAGGCTGATCGCAGCGGCCAGATCGTCCTTGGGGCTGGGCCCCTGCGGGGTCAGGATCTTGTCGATTGCCTCGAAATAAAGGCTGAGCGAGTCGAGCAGTTCGATGGTGGGTTCCAGCTCGCGACCGATGGGGGCGAGCGAGAAGGCGATGTTGCTGCCGGGTTTTTCCTCGGCATCGCACAACCAGCCGCGGGGCAGGCTGGCGACGGGGATTTCCTCGCCCTTGGCATCCTTCTGGAACAGCGCGGGTTCCATGCGCAGATAGGCGATATCGGGCATGCAGTTCGCATCCAGCCCGACCAGATCGAGATTGGCGAGTTCGCGCGAGGCGGAGACCTTGCCCAGATAGGTGCGGGTGGCGGCGACGGCGATCTTGCCCTTGGCGGAGACATTGCCGGCATATTCGACCTGCAGCGCGTTGAGCGCGCATCCGCCGAGCGCCAGCCCCAGCGCCAGCAGGATCAGTTTGCGCATCATGACACGTCCCCCAAGCCGCCCGCCACGGATCGCGACGGGACCAAGTGATATCGATGTCTTTTGTTATGAAGCGCCCGTAACGAATTTGAGCGGCATGCCGGGCCTTGTCAATCGGCCCGCCCGGCCTTCATGTCCGGTTCAGCGGCGGAACGAAATTCTCCCGTTCGTCAGGGAGAGACGGAGGACTCGATGAAGGGGCTTGAGGCGCGGAAGCGGCTATTGGGCGGGGCCAGCGCGATCGCTGCGGCGCTGTCGCTGTCGGCGTGCATGCCGATGGACTATTATGGCCCGCAATATGCCGGGCCGGGACCGGTCGCGCCAAGCTGGGCCGACATGACCGGGTTCGAGGATTATGAGTGGATCGACCGCGCCGACGCGATGAGCGAGGCGATCGGCGAATCCCCGCCCGACTACAGCTTCCAGGCAGCCGAAAGCGCGCCATGGGCATGGATGCTGGAAGACGGTTCGCTGGTGCTGGCCGAACAGCGCGAGGATGGGCTGCACAGCTATTTCTTCGAAGCCAATTCCGACGTGCCCTTCCTCGTCCGCGATCCGGACATGAGCTATGGGTTCATCGAGGGCCGGGTGGCGGTGGTCTATGGCCCCGAAGGCGATGTGCTGAGCCGCGAGGAAGCGACCCAGTGGCTGCGCATCGCGATCGAGGGATTCGACCGCGGGCGGATGCTGAAGCGCGCGATGCTGCGCCGCGACCAGTGGCAGCCGGTGCGCGTCAGCACCTGGATCGACTTTTCCTATCTGTGGTGGGACTGGCAGCTCGACTGGAGCGACGGCCAGCGCCGCAACGAGCGGTGGCGCCACCATCGCAACGGGCCGCGCGGAGGCGAATATCGCCGCCGTCTGGACCCCGAGCGGCGCATCCGCGAGATCGTGCGCGACCGGTTCAACCGCTGGGGCGATGGCGGGTGGCAGGGGGCGCCTCCGGG
>NZ_JARNTV010000051.1 GCF_029433115.1 Sphingomonas sp. AOB5
AAGCGTCGCCGGCGCTGGCGGCGGTGCGCGTCGGCGAGCTTTCGGCAGTGGTGGCGCTGCGCCGCGATCTCGAGACCGCGCCGGGCATGGACTATCCCGGCGAACCCTGGGGCAAGCTCTCCGAAAGCGGCGCGCCGATCGATGGCGGGACATTCGATCTCGCGATTTCGGATGCCGAGGGCCGGTTCAACATCAATGCGGTGCGTTCGGGCGAAGCGGCGTCGCTGATCCTGTTCCAGACCATCGCCAGTGCGGTGGGCGTGCCCGGCGACAAGATCGATCTGGCGGTGCAGCTCGTGCGGCTGCAGGGGCCGGTCACCGATCTCCGGCCACTGACCTTGCTCGGACTGGAGCCGGAAGTGAGTGCGCGGCTCTCACGTCTGATCACCGCGCTGCCGGGCAAGACCACAGTCAATCTCAACGCGGCGGATCAGGAGATGCTGGCCATCCTGTTCAACGATCCGGTCGCGGCGCAGCGGTTGATCGCGGTGCGCAACCGGCGCGGCTATATCACCCCGGCCGATCTCGCCGACCAGAAGGTGACGATCCCCTGGGGCACCTCGTTCCGATCTAACACCTATTGGGTGCGTACCCGCGTCACCATCGGCGGCACGTCGCAACAGGTCGCGACCCTGATGAAGCGGGGCTATGACGGGAACGGCAAGGCGCAGGTGCTGCCGATCGAGCGCTGGCGAAACGCGGCGGTGCCGCCCGATGCGCCGCCGTTCGCGCCGGCGCGCTAGAGCAGGTCGAGCAACGTCTCGGGCGCTTCGGCTTCCTCGAAGGTCGACAGCGTCACGCCGATCAGCCGGATGCCGAGCCGGAGCGGATAGAGGCTGCGGACCAGCGCCAGCGACACCTGATGCAGCGTCTCGCGATCGTTCACCGGACTGCCCAGCGTGCGGCTCCGCGTGACGATCCTGAAATCGGAATAGCGCGCCTTCACCGTCACCGTCCGTCCGCGACCGCCGGTGCGCTCGCACCAGTCCCACACCGAGTCCGCCTGGCGCAGCATAGGCGGCTCGACTTGTTCGGGGGTGGTCAGGTCATGCTCGAAGGTGGTCTCGGAGCCCGAGGATTTGCGGGGCCGGTCCGGCGTGACCGCGCGATTGTCCTCGCCGCGCGAGATCGCGTGATACCAGCCGCCCGACTTGCCGAAATTGGCCTGCAGGAAGCCCAGGTCGCGCTCGCGCAGGTCGGCGCCGGTGTGGATGCCCAGCCGGTTCATCTTCTCGGTCGTGCGCGGGCCGATGCCGTGAAAGCGCGAGACGGGCAGGGTGGCGACGAATCCCGGCCCGGCGGCAGGCGGGATGACGAACTGGCCATTGGGCTTGTTCTGGTCCGACGCCAGCTTGGCGAGGAACTTGTTGTAGGAAATGCCCGCGGATGCGGTGAGCTGCGTGGTTTCGAAAATTCGCGCGCGAATCTCGCTCGCGGTCTCGGTGGCCGAGGGCAGGCCGCGCAGATTTTCGGTCACGTCGAGATAGGCCTCGTCGAGCGACAACGGCTCGACCAGCGGGGTGTAGCTCAGGAATATCTCGCGGATCTGGCGGCTGACCGTGCGATACACGTCGAAGCGGTGCGGCACGAAGATGATGTCCGGGCACCTTCTGAGCGCTGTGACCGAAGGCATCGCCGACCGCACCCCGAACTTGCGCGCCTCATAGCTAGCTGCGGCGACGACACCGCGTCCCGAAGGACTGCCGACCGCCACCGGCTTGCCGCGCAATGACGGATCGTCGCGCTGCTCCACCGAAGCGAAGAAGGCGTCCATATCGACATGGATGATCTTGCGTGTCGTCACTTCGGGCTTCTTAGGGCGAATTCAGCTTCGCCGAAACGGCGCCAGCCCGCTCCCCCACCCGGCCACCCATTCAGAATACGCTGTGGGTGGCCGGGTGGGGGAGCGGGCTGGCGCCGCGACCGGTTCAGCGCCGCTGAACCCAAGAATGTAGGAAAATGGTCGGGAAGAGAGGATTCGAACCTCCGGCCCCTGCCTCCCGAAGACAGTGCTCTACCAGGCTGAGCTACTCCCCGACGGAGTAACGATTCGCGGCCGTTTCAGGCGGCGGACCGTTGCTTGGAGGCGCGCCTATAACGGGGCGTTCGGAGTCGCGCAAGCGTCTCCGTCAGCTTCCGCGCGCGCCCAGCATTTCCGCGATGCTCGTGAACTTCTCGCGCGGGGCACCCTCACGCGCCGCGGCGTTTTCGGCGGCCTCGATCTTCTGCCAGTCGCGGAAGGTCACCACTTCGACGCTGCGCGATTCGAGCAGGGCGTCGAGGGCGGGGCGGCCGGGCTTGCCGGAGCCTTCGCCAATGTCCGCCGCGATCTTCTCGGCGATGGCGAAACCGTCGGGGCGGTTGGTGCCGATGGTGCCGGTCGGTCCGCGCCGCGCCCAGCCGACCGCATAGAGGCCCGGCAGCACGCGGCCCTCGTCATTGGCGAAACGGCCGGCGCGGTCGTCATAGGGGATGCCTTCGATCGGCGGGGTGCGATAGCCGATACAGCTCACCACCAGGCTGGCGGGGATGGCATAGGTCTCGCCGGTGCCATTGGCGCGGCCTTCATTGTCCAGCGCGGTGCGCTCGACGATCACGCGTTCGACCTTGCCATCGCCTTCGATGGCGATGGGCATGGCGAAGAAATCGAAGACGATCCTGACCGGCTTCGCGCCGTCCTCCTCGCGTCCGGCGAAGTCGCGCAGATGGGTGACCGATTTGCGCTGTCCCGGTTCCAGCAGCGCGTCGTCGCTGACCGGTGGGAGGTCAGCGGGATCGACCAGTGGCTGGGCGCGGGTCAAATGGCCCAGCTCGCCCAGTTCCTTCGGCGTCATCGCGATCTGGTGCGGGCCGCGGCGGCCGAGCAGGGTGACGGTGGTGATGCCCGATCCACGCAGAGAGGCGAGGGCGTGGGCGACGATGTCCGATCCGTCGAACTCGGCTTCGGTCTTGGAGAGGATGCGCGCCACATCCAGCGCGACATTGCCGTTGCCGATCACTACCGCGCCGGGGCCGTTCAGCGCCGGGCCGAGCGCCGCGAAATCGGGATGGCCGTTATACCAGCCTACGAATGCCGCCGATCCGACCACGCCGGGCAGGTCCGCGCCCGGGATTTCGAGCGGACGGTCGAGCGGGGCGCCGGTGGCCAGCACCACTGCGTCGTACAGCCCACGCAATTCCTCGATCGAGACGTCGCGACCGACCGACACATTGCCGACGAAGCGCACATTCTCGGTCAGCGCCACCGCTTCGTATCGGCGGGAGACGCCCTTGATCGACTGGTGATCGGGGGCCACGCCGGTCCGGATCAGGCCATAGGGAACGGGCAGCTTGTCGATGATATCGACGCGCACGTCTTCGCCAAAAATCTTCTGACAGGCCTCGGCGGTATAATATCCCGCCGGCCCCGAGCCGATCACCGCGATATGTCGCATACGCTCTCCCGGATCCTTGTTTGCCCAGCCTAGCGCACCGCACGGCCGGGGCAAGCGAAGGATCAGGCGGCGCGCAGGTCGTCGATCAACCGGTCCATGCTGTCGCTGAGCGCGCGGGCGCGGGCGTCGAGCAGGCGGGCAAGGTCGGAGGCACGCGCGGCGATGGCGCGATTCTCGTCCACCGCGTCGCCGATCATACGGCTGCGCGCGTCGGTTTCGGCGACGTCTTCCTTCACCGCTTCCGCCGCGCGGGCGATGGCGGCGAGGGCATGGTGCTGCTGCTCGACCGCGGCCGAGATGGCGATGGTCGACTGGCCGGCGGCGTCCATCCGCTGCGTCGTCACGTCGATGGCCTCGGCAAAGGTATCGGCGGCGCCGGCGATGTGATCGAGCTTTTCGGCGATCTGGATTGTGGCGGTCGCGGTGCGCTGTGCCATCTGCTTCATTTCGTGCGCGACCACGCCGAAGCCGAGACCGGCATCGCCTGCGCGTGCGGCTTCGATGGTGGCGTTGAGCGCGAGCAGGTTGCTCTGCGCGGCGATCGAGGAGACGAGGTCGAGGATGCCGCGGGCGCCTTCGATCTCGCGGGTCAGCACGTTCATGCGCGGTTCGAGCGCGCCGACGGTGATCGCGGTCTCGCCGACCAGCGTGTTGGCGCGACGGACATTGCCGCCCGCTTCGCCCGCCGATTGCGAAAGCTGATCGGCGCTTTCGGCGACTGACACCACGTTGCTGAGCGACTTCTCGCTGGCGCGGCGAAGCGCCTGGGCTTCGCTGAGCAGGCGGGTGGAGACATTCTCCAGCGCATCCTCCTGGCCCGAAAGCGAGGTGGCGGCATTCTGCAATTCGGTTGCGAGCGCGCCGATGCGGCCATGGATGTCGAGCGCGATCGCGCTGCGGCGTTCGCTGGTTGCGTCGGCGAGTGCGGCTTCGGCAGCCTGCCGTTCGCGCAGCCGCTGGTCGCTGAGTGCCTGTGTCCGGCGCAGTTCGTCCAGCACCGCCTGGGTCGCGGCCTGGGCCTGGACGGCTTCGGCGCGCATCGCTTCGGTCGCCTCATGGGCATGCTCGCTGCGATAGATCAGATTGCGCAGGCGATGGGTCATGAAGATCAGGATCGCCGCCTGTCCGCCGACCAGCACGGCATGCAGCAGCACGCGCGCCAGCGAACCCGATCCGGGGAATACCCATTCGGGGACGAGATAGAAGATCATCAGGTGATGCAGCGCGGTCAGCGCGGTGCAGGCGACGATCGGCCGCCAGTCGAGCAGCAGCAACAGCATCGTCATGCACACGAAGAAGTACATGTGCATGTCCATCTGCCAGGTATGCCCTTCGAGCAGACCGACCAGCAGCGCCGGGAATATCGCCGCGGAAACGCCCATCACGATCCGCATCGTCGAATCGGTCCGCTGCTGGATCAGCCCGATCGTCGGCAGCACCAGCGCGGCCAGGCCGACCACCATCGCCACGAACAGATTGTCGTTGCTCTGGCTCATGCCCACCGGGATCATGGCAAGCCAGTTGACCCACATCAGCGCGACGAGCAGGCGCGTGCCGCTGCGTCGATAGGGTGTAAAGGGCGACTCACTGGTCATTGCTTCGCTCGGCTCCCACATCCCGCCGCGGGCGCGGCAATCACGATCCGTCCATCGCCCAGCGCCGCAAGGGCGACGTCGCGCGCAGGTCCTTCCGCCACCAGCGATCCGGACACAGGGCCGCGACCGACGATGCTCAGGCCCTGATCCAGTGCCCATGCAGCGATCTCGGCATCGCTCTCACCGATCGCCGAAACGATCAGCATCCGGCCCTGTACGGGCGGCACGACCGCAACGGCGGTCAGCGCCGAAGCCCCGATCAGGGCTTGCACGACAAAGGCTCCGGAAAATGACACCGAAATGGACATTATCTGCCAATGCCTGCAGCGTGGTGAAGATGGCGTTAAGGCTGGATGCTGGAATATCCACAATTGCCAATTCGTCTCGACCCTTGCGGATCGATCCTGCTAGGGGCGCGGCGTGAGCCTGCCCTTCGATCCCTTCGCACCCTTGCCCGTCGCTTTCGGCATGACGCCGATCGAGCTTTTTGCGGCCACGCTGGGCCTGATCAATGTGGCACTCGTGGTGCGGCGAAGCATCTGGAACTACCCGTTCGGGCTGGCGATGGTCGCGCTCTATGGCTGGGTGTTCCTCGACGCGAAGCTCTACAGCGATGCGCTGCTCCAGATCTTCTTCTTCGTCGTCCAATTCTATGGCTGGTGGAACTGGAACCGTTCGCGCGCCGATGCCGGCGAGGTGCTGGTCAGCCCGCTCGGCACTGCCCGGTTCGCCACCTGGATCACCGGCGCATTGGTCGCAACGGCCTGCTGGGGTGCGGTGATGCATTATTGGACCGACGCGCATTTCCCCTGGTGGGATGGCGCGATCGCCATGTTCAGCATCGCCGCGCAGATCCTCCAGTCGCGCCGCAATCTGGAAAGCTGGATCCTGTGGATCGCCGTGGACCTGATGGCGATCCCGCTGTTCGCGCTGAAGGGATTGTGGCCGACCGCAATACTCTACGTAGTGTTCCTGATCCTCTCGATCATCGGCTTGATCGAGTGGCGCCGCGCCGCCAGTAAGGCCGCATGATCCCGCGCACCATCTGCCTCCACGGACCCGAAAGCACCGGAAAATCGACCATCGCCCCGCGGCTGGCGGAGCGGTTCGGCGGCATGATGGTGGACGAATATGGCCGCGAATATGCCGAGGCGCGCGGCATCGACTTCACGATGCAGGACCTGCTCGAGATTGCGAAGATCCATGATGCCGGCACCCAGATGCTGCTGGTCGAGGGGATCGAGCCGCTGATCCTCGACACCGATCCGCTGATGACCGCGGTGTGGGCCGACATGCTGTTCGGCACCCGCGATCCGTGGTTCGACAAATGGGACGGGGTCGCCGACCTCTATCTGCTGTTCGACATAGACCTGCCCTGGATCGAGGACGGCACGCGCATGTTCGGCACCGCCGAGGCGCGTCAGAAATTCTTCGATCTGTCGAAAGCCGAGCTGGAACGCCGCGGCGTGCCGTGGGTGCTGATCGGGGGCGAGGGCGAGGCTCGATACGAAGCCGCCGTGGCTGCGATCGAAGCGGCGGGGCTGGGGGCCTGACGCCTCCGCCCCGCCGGATCGCGTCTTAGTACTCGCCCGGCGGCAGACCGCCCAGCTGCTGCACCAGCTTGATGTACGCATCGAGATAGGCGAGCACGATCACCTGGCCGATCTCGGTATTCTGGTAGCTGGCGGCACCCGCGGCGCCGAAGCCGCCCCACCAGCCCGCGCCGCCGCCGGCACCCCAGCCGATATCGGTCTTCTTGTAATAGCCTTCGGTCACATATTCCTCGGTGGTGCGGGTATCGACCATCGAGAGGGTGACGTTGGCTTCCTTCTTCTTGACGTTGATTCCGCCAACCAGCGCGCCCGCGCGGCCGCCGATCAGGCCGCCGACGATGCCGCCGACATTGACGCCGCCCGCATTGCGGTTGCCCGAGACGATGTCGGGCTCGAGCAGGTAATCGGCCGCGCGCACCTGGCCGCCGCCCATGTTCGATCCGCGCTGAAGCTCGCCCTGTTCGGCCAGCGCGCGTTCCATCGCGCGGCTGTTCATCGCGCGGCCGCGATTGACGAGGGTGAAGCAGCCCGATTGCTGCACGAACACCTTCAGGATCGCTTCGGGGCTGCCGAGGTTCATCTCGCGCCACCACTGGTTTTCGGGGGGCACCATGGCGATGGTGCCGAGCGGACGGGCGCAGCGCGGAATCTCGCGCGTGCCGCGTTCCTGCGCCTTTCGGCCCGAGGTCTTGCCCTTGCTCTGCGCCATGGCGGGCGCTGCGGTGACGGAAAAGGCGGCAATAGCTGCGACGGCCAGGATCAACTTACGCATCGACGAATCTCCTCCTGCATTCCCCTCCGCGCTCCGGCAGTCTGGGGGCCAGTGACGCGGGCGGGGCGAGCGTAGCAGAGAGGATCGTGCGGGGGTAGCTTTCAGGGCAGTTTCGCGCGGACCGATTTGCCGCCCTTGATCGTCCAGATGTCGCCGAAATCCTCATGGACCAGATCGGCCGGCCGCTCGCCGCCGAGCTGCTCGACGATATCGGGCACGGTGTTGCTGTGACCGACCACCAGCACCGGTCCGCCCTCGGCCTTCAGCCGCGCCACCAGCGCGGGCGTGTCGCGTGGATCGTAAAGGGTGAGGGCGATGCCGCGCTCGGCCGCCAGCGGACCCGCGGTCTGGCGCGTGCGCTTGAAATCGCTGACATAGATGGCGGTCAGCGGCTTGCCCTCGAACCAGCCGACCAGCGCCTGTGCGGTCTGCTGACCCTCCGGCGTCAGGTCCGGATCGCGCTCGCCCGCGGGCGTGTTGAGGTGGCGCATGACATAGACGGTATCGGGGACGGCGCTCGGCCCCGCACCCGCAATCACCGCGTTGGCGCCGAGCGCGCAGAGCATCGCCGCCAGCATTATCCTTACGATCGGCATCATTCTCTCCTCGATGTCGCTGCCTCGAGCCGCAAACCGGGTTGCGATGACTCGCCATTCGGGGCCTGTTGCAACCGCGCGAGCCTGACCGCCCGGTCCGGATGTCCGTGCGATCCATCGGCGGAATATGTCCGGATCGCGCGTTCCAGCGGCCCAGGACCCGCGACGGCAGCAGCGTAGCAATCGGCAAGAAGCTCGGAATTCCGTCGCGCCTCTACCACCAGGTTATGCGCCATGAACAGCCGCCCGCACGCCGCAGCCGGGATCAGCAGCGCTGTCAGCAGATGCCATTGGTGAAAGCCGGGCTGAGACGTCAGGATTGCAATGCGTTCAATCGTGACGACGATTATGAGCGTCGCGAGGGATCGCAGAAGCAATCGACCCGACCGGTCCGCGTCGCCGCAAAGATAAGCGTCATTTTGTTGGCCATGGGCGAACTCATGCCCCAGAACGGCAGTCGCCACCGGGCGGTCGGCCGCGATCAGGCCGAGGAAGCCGCGGGGCACGAGCAGGTGCGATTGGTCAGGGTCGGCGGGATCGGGCGCCATCGCGGGGGTCAGCCCGTTGTTCGTGCGGTCCAGCCAGATCGACGGGAGCTTCGCCGGCAAGCCAAGAGCATTTGCGCGAGCGACCAACTGCGCCAGCATATCCCCCAGCGTTGGAAGCCTGGCCGGATCGATCGAAACGATTGCGTCCGTTTGACGCTGCCGATCGAGCATCCGTTGCTGCTGGGTAAAGGCGATCCGGATCGCGATCCCGAATAACGCGAGCGCGAAGGAGGTGCCGATCAATACGCTCAACGGATCGGACTCGGCGAGCGATGGTGTCGGGGGGATCGGCGTGAATTCATCGAACGGGTACTGATCGTGATCCCGATCCCAGAAGGCGCGCAGCGCGTAGCTGGCCAGCGATGGCAGCGTGGCCGCGCCGAGTATGAATGCCGCCAGTCGCAGCGTGCCGGTCGGTCTGCGCTGGTCCGGGCGGAGCAGCTGGAAGAGCATGATGTAACAAACGCCTTCGGCGACTCCCGACCCAAGAGCCGCGAGCAAACCCGTTTCCGCACCCATCACGAGCAGGATGGCGAGTCCGACGAACGGCAAAATCAGAGTGGAGACCAACGTGTCGATCTCGGATTCCAGCCGCCCGCGCAACCGCACTGCCGTGTCGAGAGCAACGGGAAACTCGGCAAGGTAGCGTGAAGCGAACCGGGCCGAAGTCTCCGGCATATCGTTCATCAATCCTGGGTGGCCGAAATGAGGTCATCGATGAACTTGAGGGAGAGCTGGTCGGACAATTTTGCGCTCAGGCCCGCTTCCCGCATCTGTTGCGCCCAGGCCTTGCGAAGCTCGACCTTATCCACCTTTTCGGGTTTGGATCCCTTGTTGATCCAGCCGAACGTGTTCAACAGCCCGACGACGGAAGTAATGATCCCAAGATAGGCCGCGGTAGTTTTCGCTATTTCGTGGATCGTCCCGAGATAGCCGAATTGCATCGACGCCGAATTTTCCTCGTTTTCGAGAGGTCGCCGCTCAAGGCATTCGGAAAGGAAAAGCGGACCCTCGAGGTCATAGAGCGGAAGTTGATCGGGTAATTCGGCCTCGACCATGTCGCGCAACAATTTTTCGATCTTTGTCCGGTCCACACCAGCCCCCAACGGATATGCTGCCAGCCAGCATAGAATAGTGCCTTCGTGCGGTCATATGCAAAGTCACGCGTCGTATCGCGGGATTTATGGGCCGACGGATATCGCAACTTCGGCAAAGCCACCCCTTCGCATCGTGCCGTTGCCCTGCTAACGCCCGCCGATCATGGCAACCGACCTCTCCCTCATCCGCAATTTCTCGATCATCGCGCATATCGACCATGGCAAGTCGACCCTGGCGGATCGCCTTATCCAGACCACCGGGGGCCTGCAGGCTCGCGAAATGTCGGCCCAGCTGCTCGACAATATGGATATCGAGAAGGAACGCGGCATCACCATCAAGGCGCAGACCGTGCGCCTGAACTGGAAGGGGCATGTCCTCAACCTGATGGACACGCCCGGGCACGTCGACTTCGCGTACGAAGTGAGCCGCTCGCTTGCCGCCTGCGAAGGCGCGCTGCTGGTGGTCGACGCGGCGCAGGGCGTCGAGGCGCAGACGCTGGCCAATGTCTATCAGTCGATCGAGCATGATCACGAGATCATCCCGGTCATCAACAAGATCGATCTGCCGAGCGCCGAACCCGAAAAGGTGCGCAACGAGATCGAGGAGATCATCGGCATCGACGCGTCGAATGCGGTGCTCTCCAGCGCCAAGTCGGGCATCGGCATCGAGGATATCCTCGACGCGGTGGTCGAGCGGATTCCCGCGCCCAAGGGCGACAAGGATGCCCCGCTCAAGGCGATGCTGGTCGACAGCTGGTACGATCCGTATCTGGGCGTCGTGATCCTGGTCCGCGTGATCGACGGCACGATCAAGAAGGGTCAGCAGATCAAATTCATGGCCGCGGGCACCACCCACCTGATCGATCGCGTCGGCGCCTTCACGCCGAAGATCGAGCAGCTTCCGGATCTCGGCCCCGGCGAGATCGGCTTCATCACCGCACAGATCAAGGAAGTGGCGCAGGCGCGCGTCGGCGACACGCTGACCGACGCCAAGCGCCCCGCGCTCGAAGCATTGCCGGGCTTCAAGGAAGTCCAGCCGGTGGTGTTCTGCGGCCTGTTCCCGGTCGACGCCAACGACTTCGAAAAGCTCCGCGAGAGCATCTCGAAGCTGCGGCTCAACGACGCCAGCTTCTCGTTCGAGATGGAGACGTCGGCGGCTCTGGGCTTCGGCTTCCGCTGCGGCTTCCTCGGCCTGCTGCATCTGGAGATCATCCAGGAGCGGCTGATCCGCGAATACGACCTCGATCTCATCACCACCGCGCCCTCGGTGGTGTATCAGATCGAGCTGACGCACGGCGCCGGCCATGTCGAACTGCACAATCCGGCCGACATGCCCGAGCCGAACAAGATCGAGAGCATCGCCGAACCGTGGATACAGGCGGTGATCTACACCCCCGACGAGTATCTCGGTTCGATCCTCAAGCTGTGCCAGGATCGCCGCGGCATCCAGAAGAACCTGACCTATGTCGGCGGCCGCGCGCAGGTGACCTACGAACTGCCGCTCAACGAAGTCGTGTTCGACTTCTACGACCGGCTGAAGTCGCTGTCGAAGGGCTATGCCAGCTTCGACTATGAGCAGATCGGCTATCGCGAAGGCGATCTGGTCAAGATGGGCATCCTGGTCAACGAGGAGCCGGTCGACGCGCTCAGCATGATCGTCCACCGCGCCACCGCCGAAGTGCGCGGCCGCGGCATGGTCGAGCGGCTGAAGGAACTGATCCCGAGGCACCTGTTCAAGATCCCGATCCAGGCAGCGATCGGCGGCAAGGTGATCGCGCGCGAGACGATCAGCGCGATGCGCAAGGACGTGACCGCGAAATGCTATGGCGGCGACGCCACGCGCAAGCGCAAGCTTCTGGAAAAGCAGAAGAAGGGCAAGGCGAAGATGCGCGAATACGGATCGGTGCAGATCCCGCAGGAGGCGTTTATCGCGGCGCTTCGGATGGGCGAGGAATAACCGTCCGCGTCAGTCCACATTCCAGCCGAAGATACGCCGCGTCTTCAGCAGGTCATTGTACGCCCGGTCGATCATCGGCAGCAGCTTGTCCATATCGCTCTTCCGATCCTGCGAAAGCGTCGCGTATCCCCTTGAAGAGCGGAAGCGGTTGGCTCGGATGGAGAGCGCCTTCGCGCGTTCGTAGCAGGGCCGATTGACGTCGGAGATGCGCGCCCGGTCGCCGGGGCCGCCGTTCGCCCCGACATTCGCCAGCACCCGTGCATGGGCGGCATGGCAATCGACGACCGGGTCCCAGTCGCGCAGGATACGGTCGAATTCTGAGACTGCATTGTCGGCCAGTTCGGCCCGCGCGGCCGCATCCTTCTCGCGGTTCACCTGCGCCAGCAGGTCGGGCCGGTTGCGCGCCGCCAGGAAGCGGTCGCTCGCCTGATTGCGGTCGTCGCGCAAAATGGCGAGGTGAATCGCGTCGGCGGTGGCGGTCTGCCCCATTGCGTCATGGGCGCGGACCATCCCGATCCGCGGATAGGGCTCGTTCCGGTCGAGCTGCCATGCGCGCTCATAGGCGGGTAGCGCGGCGGCGGGATTGCCGGCTGCCAGCTGGATATTGCCGCGTACGATATAAGCGTCGCGATTGCCCGGCTCCCTGGCGATCGCGGCGGACAGGTCGGCAAGCGCCGGGGCATATTTCCCGTCATTGCCCAGCACCGTGGCGCGCATCACATAATAGCGTGCATTGCCCGGTTCGGCGGCGATGGCCATGCCATATTCGCTCGCGGCCCCGGCCTTGTCGTTCAGCCGCTCCAGCCAGATCGCGCGGATATGATAGGGCACGGGATCGCGCGGATTGGCGCGCATCGCCTGCGTCGCATCGTCCCACGACAACGGCCCCAGCGCCTCGACATTGAGGTTCGCCAGCCCGCGTGCGCGCAGCAGCCGCGCGCGCATGTTGGCGGGCTCGGTCAGCAACACGCGACTTGCGAGATAGACCGCCCGGATGCGTCCTGGCCGGCCGGCGGCGCGCATGTCGATCCCGTCTGCTTCGGCCAGCATCTCCGCAACGCTGAGTGGTTTGAGCTTCGCCGCACGCGCGGCGGAGGTCTGTCCGCCGTCCTTCAGGTCGGCGATGCGGATGCGCCGCATCTGGGCGTGACGGCTGAGGTTCGCATCGTTCTGCTCGATCTTCAGGAAGACCTCGAGCGTGGCGAGATGGTTCGGATCGCATTGCAGCGCGATGGTCAGCTCGCGATAGCCGCCATAGGAACCCGATCCGCGGTCCCATTCGCGATAACCGCTCTGCGCGCGCGATGCCGCCGTGCCGCGGCAACCATTATAGACGCCGTCCCGGAACATCCGCGTCGAATAGGCATAGGCATTGCCGGGGGTAATCTCGACCGCCTTCTCGAAATCCGCCTTCGCTTCCGCCTTATGCCCCAGCATCGCATGGCATTCGGCGCGCTTGATGTACATGTCGCCGCTCTCTAGCACGACGGGTCCGGCGATGGCGAGATCGAGGAACTTCACACAGGTGGCGTATTCGCCCGCAAAATAGGCGTTCAGCCCGCCGCGATAGGTGTACATGTTGACGCCGGGATAAGCCTCGACCGCGCGGGCATAGTAGGGCAGCGCGAGCCGCTCATAGCCTTCTTCGGCGAGGAGTTCGGCGATGCTGAAATTGGCGACGCCTTCGTTGGGAAGGAAATCGAGCACGTCCAGATAGGTGCGTTCGGTGGCGCCGCCCGAGCGCGACTGGCGGCCGACCAGATATAGCACGGTGCGGTCGTCGGGGCGCAGCATCTGCGCAAGCTGGATTTGCTCGAAGCTTTCGCGGGTATAGCCGGTCGAGGCCTTCGCCTTGGCGACTTTGTCGGCGACCATCCCGGTGACGGCGGGGGCGATCCGGTCGGGGCTAAGCGAAGCCGGAGTGGCGACCTGCGCCGTCGCGGTGGCGACGGTAAGCATCGTCGCCGCAATTGCCGCGCCTATCAGTCGAACCATGCCCACGTTCCCGCATGCGTCCCACGCCGGGCAATGGAATCCCGCCGGCATTTCTACGCCATTTACCGTTTCTAAGCCGGTCGTGGGCAATGTGACCCCCCAATTGAGGTATCGGGGGAGACGCGCATTGGATCGGCTGCCGCTGATCGCACCGGAGCCGCCGCGGCTCAGCGAACTGCAGGACGAACTCCGCGCGATCGAGCAGCGGGGTCTTTATTCGAACGGCGGACCGGTGGTGCGCGGGTTCGAGAGCGATCTGCTTGACGGCATGTTCGGCGGGCAGGGCGATTGCCTGGCCGTGGGCAATGCCACGCTGGGGCTGATGCTGGCGATCCGTCAGGCGGCGGGGCCGCGCAGCGGGCGCGGCATGTTCGCGCTGATGCCGGGCTTCACCTTTGCCGCGACCGCGCACGCCGCCGAATGGGCCGGGCTGACTCCGCTGATCTGCGACGTGGACCCCGGTGACTGGGCGGCGGCGGAAGCAGCCGAAGCAGCGGCGTTCGCGCGCTATGGCGACAAGATCGCGGTGGTGGTGCCCTATGCGACCTTCGGCGCGGCGATCGATCTGGAGCGGTATCGCAGTTACACCAAGTTCGGGACCGGCGTGGTGGTCGATGCGGCGGCGTCGCTCGGTGCGCTCGATGCGCAGGGCAAGGCATTCGGCGCAGGCGCACCCTTCGCCATCGTCTATTCGATGCACGCGACCAAGGTGTTCGCCACGGCCGAGGGCGGGGTGATCCATTCGGGCGATGCCGGGCTGATCGAGCAGCTTCGCCGCATGACCAATTTCGGGTTCGCCGGCGGACGTTCGGCCGAGGGACCGGGCTTCAACGCCAAGCTGCCCGAAGTGCTGGGCGTGCTGGCGGCGGAGAAGCTGAAGACCATCGAGGCGGTGGCCGAACATCGCGCCGCGCTGGACCGCGTCTATCGCGAGCGTTTGGGTAGCTTTGCGTCGGAACATGGCTTCGAATTCCAGGTCCAGCATGGCCGCCGTCAGGCGGTGCAGTGCCAGTCGATCCTGTTGCCGCGCCAGTTTGCGGGCCATCGCAAGGCGATCATGGCCGCGCTGGCCGAGCAGGGGATCGGCACGGGACAATATTTCAGCCCGCATCTGGGCGAGCAGCCCTGGTTCCGCGCCAATGCGGTGATCGATCCGCTGCCGGTGTGCGACGATATCTCCGCGCGCATCCTGTCGCTGCCGGTGACGGATGGCATGACCGAAGCCGATGTCGACCGCGTGTGCGTCGCGCTGATGGACGCCTGCGCACGCCTCGGCCGCGACAGCGTGAGCCGCGAGCGGCGCGGCAGCTTCGTCCACGACGTGCTGATCGTCGGCGGCGGCCCGGCCGGCACCGCGCTGCTGACCGCCGCGACCAAGCGCGACCGGCTGGTCGAACTGGCCGAAGGCGGTCTGGCGGTGGTCGAGCGCGACGCCGTGCTCGGGCGTGGGGCGATCGGCAATTATGCGATCACCTCGGACAGCACGGCCGAGACCTTCCTCACCGCGGTTAAGGACAATGTGCATGGCGATGTCGCGGCGGTCGAAACCCATCTGAGCGGGCAGGAGATCGCGCTGCACAAGGGCGGGAAGATCGGTGTCCCGCTGGCGCGCACCACGCCCTTCCTCGAAGCGACCGGCGTGCGGCTGGGCGAGATCGTGGCGGAGAATGGCGGCTATGTCGCGACGCGCAGCGAGGTGGTCGAGGCGCGGCGGCAGGCCGACGGGCTATGGGCAGCGCGGGTGCGCAACCTCTCGACCGGACAGGAGCGCGTGATGCGCACCGCCAGCATCGTCATCGCCACCGGCGGATACCAGTCGCGCGAGCATATCGAGGCCGAGCAGGTCGCTGGCACGACGCTGGGCGAGCTGGCCGGGCGACGGCTGATGCTCGGCGACGATTTCCTCGCCATCGGCGGCGTGGACCGGCTGCGCGAACGGATCGCCGACAATCGGAGCCCTCGCATCGCAATCATCGGCGGATCGACCAGCGCGATGGCGGCGGCGGCGCTGATCCTCAAGGCTTCGCCCGCGCTGGAACTCGGGGCAGGGGCGCTGTTGCTCTACCATCGCCGTCCGCTGCGGCCCTTCTACCATTCGGTCGAGGCGGCGTGGGACGATGGCTTCACCGATTTCGGGCCGGACGATGTCTGTCCGGTCAGCGGCTTCGTCTATCGCCTTGCCGGGTTCCGGCTGGAGGCGCGCGAGCTGATCCTGCGCATGCTGGCGGTCGGCGGACGCGCGCCCGATCCGCGCATGGCACTGCGCCAGATTGGCGGGAACGAGGAGGATATCCGCGCCGAGATCGCCGGCGCCGATGTTGTGATCGGCGCGCTGGGCTATCGGCCGCGCGCGCTGCCCTTGTTCGATGCGGCGGGTGAGCGGATCGCGTTGATGGCCGATGCGCCGGGCCGTCCGCGGCTGGTGGACCAGCAATGCCGCGTGCTCGATGCGGAGGGACGTCCGGTCCCCGGCGTCTATGGCATCGGCCTCGCCTCGGGCCATGTGCCGGACGGCAAATTGGGCGGCGAGAGCAGCTTCAGCGGCAAGGCCAATGGCCTGTGGCTGTGGCAGAACGATATCGGCCTGATGATCGTCGATCAGCTGCTGGAGCGCAGCGACGCGCGCAAGGTCGCGTGATGCCCGCGGTCTCGGTGATCATGGCGGTGTATAACGGTGCCGCGTTGCTGCCCGAGACGATTGCGAGCCTGCACGCGCAGAGCTTCACCGACTGGGAACTGATCGCGGTCGACGATTGCTCGAAGGACGAGTCCGTCGCGGTACTGGAAAGCTATGCCGACCCGCGCATCCGCGTGATCCGCGCCGCGACCAATGGCGGCCCGGTCGTCGCCCGCAACCTGGCCTTTGCCGAGGCGCGCGGGCGCTATTGCGCGGCGCTCGATCAGGACGATATCAGCCTGCCGGATCGTTTTGCGAAGCAGGTCGCCTTTCTCGACGCGCATCCCGATACGGTGCTGGTCAGCACTGCCACCAACTTCCTTCAGGACGGCGAGATCTCGCCCGGCAACTGGCCGCGGCCGATGACGCCCGAACTGATCGACTGGCTGATGCTGGTGCAGAACCCGATCGCCTGGTCGTCGGTCATGTTCCGCACCGATGCCGCGCGGCGCCTGACGCCGTTCGAACGGCCCAAGATGCGTTATGTCGAGGATTTCGACTTCTATCACCGCATCCGCGCGTTCGGCCGGCTGGCGCAGATCGACGAGGTGCTGCTGCACTATCGCATTCATGCCGGCGGCGCTTCGAACATGTTCAACGCGACGATGCGCGATCACGCCCGCAAATTGCTGCGCGAGCGCCACCGCGAATGGCTGGGCGAGGATGCTCCGGATTTCACCGCGCTGCTGGTCGAGCATGTGATGGCACGCGAGCCGGTGCCCGATGGCGAAACGCTGGAGCGGCTGTTCGAGGGGATCGCGATGTTGCGCGCCGCGTTCGAGGTGCGCTTCAAGCCTGATCGCCGCACCGCGGTGCTGGTCGATCGCGAGATTTCGCGCCTGTGGTGGCGCCTGTGCCGGGCCGGGGTGCGCTCGGGCCGGATCGCACTGCATCAGGCAGTCGCTCGCTGGCCCGAAGGCGTGTCGAAGCGTGAGGGAAGCGTAACCGATCTGGCGGTCAGCCAGGTGATCGGCGGGATGCGCGCGGTGAAGCGCGGCTTGGCCGGCTGAACAAAAAGCGCAAAAAATGAGGGGCGACGACCCGAAGATCGCCGCCCCTCACAGGCTCATATTTTGGTTGTTTTAGAACTTCAGGCGGACACCCATGGTGAAGGCCCGGCCGATCGGATCGTAGACCGTCGGGAAGGTGTTGCCGCTGTTGAACGACGTACCGCCGACGTTCGCGCCGACCAGCGGCGGAGCAACGTCGAAGATATTGTCCACGGTGAGCGTGAGCTGGAGGTTGTCCAGCACGTCATAGCGGACGGTGACGTCGAAATAGTCGTACGCCTTGATCTTCTCGTACGCGTCGAGAACCGTCGTCGGGTTCGGACCACCCGGCTGCGGCGTGATCAGCGGCGTGAGCGCGGTCGCAAGGAACGGCTCCAGCTTGACGCTCGAAATGTGCGTCCACAGCAGAGAGACGTCCAGAGCGCCGGTCGAGTAGGTCATGCGGCCGTTCCACTTCCACTCGGGACGCGGATTGGTGCAGTTCGTCGAATAGTAGCCGGTGCAATCGCGGTTGATCGAGTTCGGCGTCGCCTGGAAGTGATAGTAATCCAGCCAGGTGACGTTGAGGCCGAAGTCGAACTTGCCGAAATCGGTGGGCAGCGAATAGTTCATGCCCACATCAACGCCCGCGGTCTTCAGCAGGCCCAGGTTCGAGCCGCCGAGGATCACGCCCGGCGTGTCGCCCGCACCGTTGAGGCTGCCGTTCAGCGGGTTGCGGCCGATCAGCGCGCAGAAACCGTTGTACGAGAGCGTCGGGTTGAGCGCCGTCGAGTAGCAGCCGTTCAGGATGTCGCCCTGAGCCGGGTTGCTGATCGCGTCCTTGATGGTGATGTTGAAGTAATCGACCGTCAGCGAGAAGCGCGGCAGGAAGCTCGGCGTGAAGACACCGCCCAGCGTGTAGGTGCTGGCCTTTTCGACGTTCAGGTTCGGGTTGCCCGAAGTCGTCACGTTGATCTGCGACGACGAAGGCTGGGTGATCGAACCGATCGAGCCCGAAGGCGCGCCGGTTGCGATACAAAGCGCGGTCAGTGCCGAGTTTCCGACAGGGGCGGCGCCGGCGCAAGGATCGACCGCGAGGTTGCCGAGGCCCTGCACCTGACCCTGGTACAGTTCCTGGATGTTCGGCGAGCGGACCGCGACCTGATACATGCCGCGGAACTTGAAGCCCTGAACAGGCTCCCAGCTGCCGCCGGCCTTCCAGGTGGTGCTGGCGCCGGTCGTCGAATAATCCGAGTAGCGGATGCCTGCTTCCGCGGTCAGACGGTAGAAGCCGGGCACGTCCTCGACCAGCGGGACGATGATTTCGCCATAGACTTCCTTGACGCTGTAGCCGCCGATGTCGGGCGGAGTACGCGCGCCGGTGCCCAGCACTTCGCCCTGGATCTGGCTCGGGCCGTCCGGAAGGCTCTCGGAGAAGATGTCACGCGATTCGAAGCCGACGGCGAAACCGATCGGAGCGACGGCGAACGGCGAGTGCGCGCCGAACAGATCGCCCGAGATGGTGCCGCTGACGACGGTCTGGTCGGTCTTGCGCTGGATGCGGGCATCCAGATCGATGAAGCCGAGCATCGCCGACGTGATCGAGCCCTGCGAGCCGAACAGGTTCAGCGGGACGCAGCCGTTCGACGTGTCGGTGCAGACCGCGGTGCCGGTGCCGTTGCGATAGGCGCGAAGGGCCTGCTGGACCTTCGAGAACGAGCCCCAGTTTTCACGCGACTGGTTCTGGTTGGTTTCGCCATATTGCGCGTACAGATCGAACTTGATGCTGTCCGTGATGTTGCCGCGGATACCCGCAACCACCTGGAACTGCGTCGATTCCACCGGGTTGCCGCGCGGGCCGTATTCGGTGAAGCGGCGCTGTGCGATGACCGGGATTTCGCGATAGCCTGCGGTACCCGGGCCACCCTGAACGGCGGCGGCGGCGGCGCAATCGGCCGGCGAGATCGGCTGGATGCCGGCCACGGCGGTGTTGGTGTCATAGGCCGCGCACAGCTGGTTGCGGGCGGCAACCGGCAGATACGGGTTGTTCAGCGACAGCTGATAGGTGTTGGTGAAGGTCGCCGACGAGGCGAGCTGCAGCGTCACCTTCGAACGGGTGAACATGCCGCTGGTATAGACTTCGATGTCGTCGGTGACGTCGTAGTGCGCCGTTGCGTAGATGTTGTAGCGCTCGATCGGCGTCTGGAAATAGGTGCCGATATTGGTGTTGAAGGTGTTGACCGCAGTCGCAGCTTCGAATGCACCGGTGGTCGGATTGATCACTGCGCCGATCGACGAGCTCGGGAAGCCGAAATTGGTCACGCCGGGCGAGGTGAAGATCGTCGGCACCGCCGCGGTCGAACCGCTGAACAGGCCGGTCTGCGAGCTGATCGGGATCTGCGAGATCGCGCGCTGGGTGTGCAGCAGCGGATCGGCGCGGAGATAGCCGATGCTCAGCGTCGCGTTACCGCGATCGTCCATGAAGTTGCCGCCAACGGTCAGGTCGGCGCTGTAGCGTGCCGCATCGCCTTCGCCCGAGATGCGATAGCTCGCATTCAGGTCCATGCCGCTGAAATCGCGACGGGTGATGAAGTTGATCACGCCCGCGACCGCGTCCGCGCCGTAAACCGACGAAGCGCCGCCGGTGACGACATCGACGCGCTGGACCAGCGCGACGGGGATGACGTTGGTGTCGGTCACGCCGTCGAGGCCGAACGGAACGATGCGGCGGCCGTCGAGCAGCACCAGCGTGCGGTTTTCACCGACGCCGCGCAGGTTGACCGTGGCCGAGCCGTTCGAGCCGTTGTTGACGCCCGGGCCAAGCGCCGGACGGACCGAGGGAAGATCGCGCAGCAGCTCTTCGACGGTGCCGGGCTGGCGCATCGCGATTTCGTCTTCGCTGATCAGCTTGACCGGGCTGGCGGTCTCGAGATCCGGGCGCTGAATGCGCGATCCGGTAACGACCAGTTCCTCTTCAGCAGGCGCGGCTTCCTGTGCCCAGGCAGGTGCCGCTGCGGCAGCCGCAGACAGCAACAGGGTCGACGCCAACAGGCGCCGGCGAACCAACTTCCTCATACTCATAGCCCCCTATATCGCGCCGTTTCAGGCGCTTGTGCTTAGACGACCGAAGTCGCCATCGAGGGAGATTGAGGGGCCGGGAACCGCCTACCTATACGTAAATTCACCTACGCAATGCATTTCGGATGAAATGTTGCGGCAATGTCACAGAAACATAGCGGACACATTAGCGGCCGGGCGGATTGAAACCCTGATCGGCCGCGAAGGCCATTGCGAGATGGTCTGCGACCAGGCTGGTGGCGGGCATCCGGCGGGTTGGGGCATGGGTGGAAAGCCATATCGTGCGACGTGGCGGCACTGCGCCGGGATCGGCCGGGATCAGCGATGGTTCGCGATCCGCGAGAAAGCTGGGCAGCAGCGCGATGCCCAGACCCGCGCGCGCGGCGGCAAGCTGGCTCGGCAAATCCGAGGTGCGGAACTGGAAGGGGCGGTATCCCGCATAATCCGCCAGCCAGCGTTGCTGGGCGAGACGGGTATATTCACCCTCATAGCCGATAAAGGTCCAATTCTCGCGCGGCTGTGCAACGACTTCCGCTACGGCATACAAGGCGAAGGTGATCGCGCCGAGCCGCCGCAACAGATGTGCGGGCTGTTCGGGGCGGATCATCCGGATGGACAGGTCGGCATGTTGCGGGGCCTCGGTCTCGACGCCGCCGATCGTGCTGACGATGATTTCCAGCTCGGGATGGGCCTCGCGCAATTCGGCCAGGCGCGGGATGATGAAATTGCCCAGCAGGGTGGGCGGGCCCGCGACGGTGACCTTGCCGCCGATCCCTTGCGCGGTCGCGCTGCGCTCGCGGATTTCCTCCACGATATCCGCCATTTGATCGGCCAGCCGGGCGATCGCGGAACCGTCGCCGGTCAGCGTCGCGCCGGGGCTGTTACGGTCGATCAGCGATAGTTTCAGCGCCTCTTCGAGCGCCAAGACGCGGCGTCCGACAGTGGTGTGGCTCAACCCCAGATTCTGCGCCGCCGCGGTCAGCGATCCGGCGTTTGCGAGCGCGGAAAAGATGCGGATGTCCTGCCAATCGATCATTTGTGCATATTTGCACGAATTTACCAAGATTGCAGTGCAAAATTGAACATCAAATTCTTGATCTGGATCAATCAATCTTGCGCGATAGGCGATGTTCGCCATGTTTCGATGATTCGCGTTTCGCGGGCAGCCGCAGCGATCTCGGGCGCCTCACGTGCGCGCCTTGCGACACCGCTATATCTGCTTCATGATCCAGCCGGGGGCAGCGGTGATTCCGGTGCAGTTTGGGCGGGGGCCCGTGTTCGAGTGGAGGGTGGCTTGAACTTGATTCCGGACGTCGCGCTGGCGGAGAATACCAGTCAGCGCCTGCCGTGCGTCGTCGTGCTCGATGGATCGACGTCGATGGCAGATGGCGATGCGATCGGCGCACTCAACGAAGGTCTGAAGCTGCTCGAGGCCGATCTGAAGGCCGATGACGTCGCGCGTCAGCGCGTGCGCATCCTTGTGTTGCGCGTGGGCGCGCCCAACGATGTCGAGGTGGTTACCGACTGGGTCGATGCGATCGAGTTCGAAGCGCCCGAGATCGAAGCCAATGGCACGACGCCGCTGGGCGCCGGTGTCCGCCGCGCGCTGGACGAGATCGAGACCGAGAAGCTGCGCTATCGCGACCATGGCATTCCATACAACCGTCCGTGGCTGTTCGTACTGACCGATGGCGAACCGACCGATCGCGACTGGGAAGATGCCGCCGACGAATGCCGCCGCGCCGAGGAAAGCGGCCGCGTGTCGGTGTTCTGCGTCGGCGTGGGCAATGCCAATATGACCAAGCTCGCCCGCTTCTCGCCGCGCCAGCCGCTGGCGCTGAAGGGGCTGGCGTTCCGCGAATTCTTCCTGTGGCTCAGCCGCAGCGCGCGCGCCGGATCCAAGTCGGCGCCCAGCGAGAATATCCAGATGGCGGCGCCGTCCGACTGGGCAGTCGTGCCGGGACGCGCGGGATAATGAGTGCGGCGCCATGGCGCGTCGCTGCTGCCTCGGTCACCGGGGCCTATCATGCGTTCCGGGGCGACGCGTGCCAGGATCGCTATCGCCTGGAAGTGACTGCCGGCGGCGTGCTGATCGCGACGGTTTCCGATGGCGCAGGATCGGCTCGGTTCGGCGGCGAGGGCGCCGCGATGGTATGCGAGCATGTGACCTCGGCGCTGAAGCGCGCCATCGGCCGCGTCCGGCCGCGGCCTTCGCGCACATTGCTGCTGAAATGCTGCCGGGCCGTGCGAAGCGGGATTGAAGCTGCGCGCGCGCAGGCGCTGGCGGATTTGCCGCCGGATGCAGGGTTGTACGATTATCACGCGACACTGGTCGGCGCGGTGGTGATGCCGGGTAGCGGCGGCGTGTTCTTCCATATCGGGGATGGCGCGGCGCTGGCGGTGGCGGCCGACAAGGGCCGCTGGGTGATGTCCGAACCCAGCAACGGCGAATATTCGTACGAAACCTATTTCTTCACCGAAGGCGATTGGCGGCGCAACCTGCGCTTCAAGCTGGTCGAGCCGGGCTTCGACACGATTTTCCTGATGTCGGACGGCGTCACCGATGTCGGGCTGAAGAACCACAGCTCCGGCCCGGAGCCCTATATGCCGTTCTTCGAGCCGATCGGCCGGTTTCTGGCCGGGGCGGGCCGCGAGGAAGGCGAAAAGGCGCTGAGCGCCACGCTCGACAGCGAAGCCGTGCGCGAAAAGACCAATGACGACAAGACGCTCGTCTGGGCACAGGCCGCGCGATGATCGAGGTCTATCTTGGCCGCGGCGCGAAGAAGAAGCCGCTCACGCTCGGCAGGATGCTGGGCGAGGGGGCCGCGGGCAAGGTCTATACGATCAACGGGCTGTCGGGTTCTGCGGCAAAGCTCTATCACGATGCGGCCGAAGCCAAGCGCTATGAGCCGAAGATCGAGGCGATGATCGCGGCCCCGCCCGATCTGCCCCCGGCCGAGCATCAGGGCGGCCATTATCCGCAGATCTCATGGCCCGAGGCCAAGCTCTATGACGTGAAGGGCAGCTTTGTCGGCTTCCTGATGCCGGAGATCGATTTCGGCCGCTCGACCAGTCTGGTGAATTTGCTCCAGAAGAGCAGCCGCCGGATCGAGAAGCTGTCCGACTATTATGGTTATCGCGTGCTGGTGGCGCGCAATCTGGCGTCGGTCTTTGCCGAGCTGCACCGCGCCGGTCACCATATGATCGACATGAAGCCGGCCAATCTGCGCTTCTATCCCACGGTCAGCTGGATGGCGGTGGTCGATACCGACGGGTTCAGCATTCAGGGCAAGACCGGGCGCATCGCCGCCGACGTGCTGTCCGACGAATATATCGCACCCGAAAGCTGGAAACGGCCCGCGAAGGAACTGGGCGAGGCGCAGGATCTGTTCGCGCTGGCGGTGATCATCTTCCAGCTGCTCAACAATGGCGTGCATCCCTTTGCCGGGTCGGCGGGCGGGACGAACCAGGCGACCGACCTGCAGGCGCGCATCCTCGAGGGGCTCTATCCCTATGCGTTGCGGCCCAAGGCGGGTCTCAGCCCCAGTGCGGCCAGCATCCACCGCATGTTCCGCCGGGGCACGCGCGTGCTGTTCGACATGGCGTTTCAGGGTCGCGGCGCACGGCCGAGCGCCGAGGAGTGGCGCGATCATCTCGACGTGCTGATGGGCCAGATGACGCCCTGTTCGGCCAAGCCGGAGGAGCATGTCCATTTCGGCGCGGGCTGCGGCTTTTGCGGCCATGAGGCGCGCGTGGCGGCGGCCAAGGCGCGTCCCGCCGTCAAGCGCACGCCGCCGCGCCCC
>NZ_JARNTV010000052.1 GCF_029433115.1 Sphingomonas sp. AOB5
AGCGTCTGTGCGCCCGGCACCGCCGTCGCCGATTTCTTGCCGCGCGCCACCAGCGCGGTCACGCCATCGGCGCGGCCCTGCTCGGCATCGATATAACGCAGCATCGCCGACGATCCGGTCAGCGAGATGCGCGCAAGGATCTGGCGGCCCGAACGCAGCGACAGCTCCCGTCCGCTCGCCATCGCCCGCGCCAGCCCCTCGGCGGTCGCGCCGGTCAGCAACACCGAGTCCGAACGCAGCATGCCGGTCGCCATCAACTTGCCGTCGATCAGCACGTCGATGATCCCGCCCACGCGTGCCTCGGGCCACAGCTCGATTGTCACCGCGCCTGCCGGTCCCGGCTCGCGGCTCAGCCGCGTCTCGCGATACTGGTCGCTGTCGCGGCCCGCCACCTGCAGCGCGGTCGCTTCGCAGCGCTTCACATTGTCGCAATTGACCGCCCAGTTGCCGAACAGCTTCTCCGTCTCCGGTGCGGCGATCAGGGCGAGCAGCATGGCAAACAGCATGTTCACCTCCATAGGGGAGGAAACGCCCAAGTCGATAGGGTGAGAGTTGTTTTCGGCTTCGCCGCTACGGCACCGGCCCGCTCCCCCACCCGGCCTCCCAATCAGGATATGCTGTGGGAGGCCGGGTGGTGGAGCGGGCTGGCACCGCCCAGCCTATTGCGGCAACGCAGTCACCTGCCACACGGTCAGCCAGTTCACCGAGCCGCGGCAATCGGGCATCGCGCGCGCCGCGATCAGGCGGAAGCGGGTGCCGTCCCACACATAATCCTCGCTCGCGCCGCAATCGCCGATCCCGCGGCCCTTGGCATAGCTGGTCAGCGCGTTGGTCTTGGTGTCGAACCCGGCATTGACCAGCTCGGGCCGGCCATCTCCGCCGCCCATGCCCTCGGGCATGCGGTCGAACGGCGCCAGCGACGCCTTGCCACCAGAGATGACATAGGGGATCGTCGAGTAATTATAGGCGCCGTTGCCGCAAGGGAGCAGCGCCAGTGTCTTGCCGCCGCCCAGCGCAAAGGTCTCGACGACGGGCAGTTCGCCTTCGCCGCCGGCATAGATTTCGCCGCACTCGGTTTCCTTGTCGAGTGCCGCACGCATCGCCGCGGGCATCGGCACCGCGCGGCCCGAGGGACGGGGATAGCGGATGACCGGCGGCGCCACGGCCGCGGGCACGGCACTGGCGGGCTTTGCCCCCTTGGCCACTGCAGCGGTGACGGTGCCCGCGCGGCCCTGGCCCGCATCGATATAGCGCAGCGCCGCCGACGATCCCTTCAGCGAGACCAGCCCGACCAGCGAATCGGCGATGTCGGCGATCTGGATCGTCTCGCCCTTCGCCATCGCCGCCACGATCCGTGCCGCATCGGCGCCGGTGAAGCGGATCAGCCCGTCCTTCGGGATCTTGCCGGTGATGATGTTGCCGTCGATCCGCACCGATACTTCGCTGCCATCCTCGGTCGAGGGCATCTGCACCTCGATGCTGAAGCCGCCTGCCGGTCCCGCCGCGCGGCTGAGCGAGAAGGACACTGCATCATAGCCCGGCTTGTCCTCTGAGCCATCGCCCGGGGTCAGCGAGGTCATCTCGCATGCCTTGATATTGTCGCATGCGACCGCCCAGTCGCCGAAGATCTTCACCTCGCCGGCCGGCGGGTTCTGCAATGGCGCGAGCAGGGCAAACAGGAAGGGCAGCATCGGCATGGCCAGACTCCTAGCGAAGCAGTGTTGCAGCGGTTAGGAAGCGCCAAAATTTCCGGGAGTACAAGCGATGAAGACGGTTGGCGTGATCGGCGCGGGTCAGATGGGGGCGGGCATCGCCCAGGTCTCGGCGCAGGCGGGGTATCGCGTGCTCCTGTCCGACATGGATCTGGCGCGCGCCGAAGCCGGCAAGGCAGGCATCGCCAAACAGCTCGCCCGCGCGGTCGAGAAGGAGAAGATCGCCGCCGCCGATGCCGAAGCCGCACTCGCCAATATCGAGCCGGTCAACGACGTCTCGGCCTTTGCGCCGTGCGATCTGGTGATCGAAGCCGCGACCGAGCGCGAAGCCATCAAGCGCACCATCTTCGAGAGTGTCGGCAAGGTGCTGCGCGCCGATGCGATCCTCGCCAGCAACACCTCGTCCATCCCGATCACCCGGCTCGCCCAGGCCTCGCCCGATCCCGCCCGCTTCATGGGCGTGCACTTCTTCAATCCGGTGCCGGTGATGGGTCTGATCGAGCTGATCCGCGGCCTCGCCACCTCGGACGCGACGGTCGCCGCGGTCGAGGCCTATGGCCAGTCGCTGGGCAAGCGCATCGTCCATGCCAATGATGCACCGGGCTTCATCGTCAATCGCGTGCTGATGCCGATGCTCAACGAAGCCTGCTTTGCCCTTGGCGAAGGCGTGGCGACGATCCCGGATATCGACGCGGCGGTCCAGCTCGGTCTCAACCACCCGATGGGTCCGCTGACCCTGGCCGATTTCATCGGTCTCGATACCTGCCTCGAAATCACCCGCGTGCTGTTCGAAGGCACCGGCGATCCCAAGTTCCGCCCCGCGCCGCTGCTCGTGAAATATGTCGAGGCCGGCTGGTACGGGCGGAAGACGAAGCGCGGATTCTATGATTATAACGGTCCGGAACCGGTGCCGACGCGCTGATTTGCCTTGGGGGGTAGTGAAATGATCAAACGGCTTCTGATCCTGTGCGCGATGTTCTTCGCCACGCCCGCGCTTGCGCAGGCGAATGCGCCGCTCAGTGCGAAGAACCCCACGGCATTCGCCGCGCAGCTTCGCTCGATGGGCTATGCGCCGGGTCCGGTGGACAACAGCAACGCCGAATTTCCGATGCTCACCTTCGAATCTGGCGGCTGGACCATCCATGTCAGCTTCGGCGGCTGCACCAATGGCGTGAATTGCCGTTACATCGTGCTGGTCAGCATCTTCGATCAGGTGAAAAACCCGCCTGCCGATTGGGTCGCCGAACTCAATGTCGATTTCGACATCATCAAGGTGTGGCGCGGCGATTCGGGCAATCTCACCTTCAGCTCGGGCGCGATCATCGAGGGCTGGCCGCGCAGCACCTTCAAGGCCTGGCTCGAGGAATATGTCTATTCGGGCGACGATCTCGCCCGCGAAGCGCGCAATGCGGGCCTGATGAAATGATCGGGTTCCGGCCCTCCCGCATCGCGCGGAAGGGCCGGTCCGGTCAGGCGGCGCTGCCGACCGATTTGATGAAGTCCCAGACTTCGGGCGAGAAAGGCGGCTTCTGCTCGCCCTTCCACTCGCCGATCCGGTCGTACATGCCGGAAACGCCCTGCATCATCGCCGGGGTCGCGACGGCCCTGAACGGCGCCAGCAGCGCCTGCCATTCGTCGTAAAAGGCACGGGCTTCGGCCGAGGCCGGGTCCATCGGCAGTGCCGCTTCGATCCGCCCGGTCAGGTCGGCCCATTTCGCCGAATAGTCCGCCTGATCGAAGCCCGAAGGCGGCGGGTTCGCCGCGAAATCGGCCTTGGCCTCGTCGCTCAGATAGCGGTCGCTCACCGCTTTCCAATTCTCATGTTCCATCATCATGTCTCCGCTCTTGATCAGCGAGCACAGGGTCGCGACGTCGACCGGCTCGCCATGGTCGATGCGGGACTGAACGGTCTGGAGAAGGGCGCGCGCCTCGGCGATCTCGGCCTGACGTGCGTCGAGCGCCGCGATCTGAGCGGCGACCAGCCGACCGAGATCGATCCGGCGGTCGCCGAGCAGCCCGGCGATCTGGGCGAGGCTGAACCCGGCGCGCTTCAGCGCCACCACCGCATTCAGCCGCGCCAGCTCGCCCGCGCCATAGATACGCCGCCCGCCTTCGGTACGCAGCGGCTTCACCAGCCCGCGCGCTTCGTAGAACCGCAGGCCGCGCAGGGTCAGGCCCGTACGCCGGGCGACTTCGCCAATGTCTAGAACTTGCTCCATGAACCCGTTCTACCGGGTGACGTTACGTCAGGAGCAAGCGCTATTTTGCGCCCTGATCGGCCTCCGCCTGGCGCTCGACTGCCCAACGGGCGAGCTTGTCGAACGGCACCGATGCGAGGAACGCGATCCCCGCCCGGCCTTCGCGGACCCAGCGCACCGTGCCGCGACGCGGATCGAGGCCGCGGACGTTCAGGATCACATCGTCATGCTCGCGCAGGAAATCGGCTTCGACCTTCGCGCCGCCCTGCGAGACGTCGACCAAAGTCACCTGATGGCTGTTGCCGTCGCGCTGCACGCTGGTCGGGCTGGCGATGCGCAGCCGCGGCATGCGCTGGATCGCGCCGGGTTCGCCGGTCGAGGGGGCCTGGAGCACCTGCAGCACGTCGATCCGTTCGTCGAAGCGCACGCCGGTCATCTCGTCGCGCGACCATGCGACATGGCCAGGAATGAAATTGCCCGAACGGATCTCCACCGTCACCTGCTCGCCTTCGGCCAGCGTCTTGTGGAGGATGCCCATCATCCCGCCGGGCGAGATGTTGCGGATCAGGCAGAGTGCTTCGAACCCGGCCCAGCGCAGGGTGGCCGAGCGATAGACCGACAGCGTCGCGCGATCGTCGCTGCGGCGCTCGGGTTCGGCATCGACGGCGTCGATCAGGTCGGCGCAGAACGAGATTTCGGTCAGGTCGATGGCGTCGTCGGCCGCGGCGGTGGCTTCGCTCACCCGATGCTCGATCGCCTTCACGGTCGCGGGCAGCTTGATCACCGTGTTGCGGCGCGGGCGCGGGCCCGTCCATCCGAGCAGCGACGCGCCGCTGCCGCCCGGCACCGGATACGCCTCCTTCAGGCAATTGCGCACCCAGGCGGTCGAATCCTCATCCGCCTGGCCAGCCGTTCGGTCCGGGCGGCTGCCCCGGTTACGCTCCTGATTATACACCCTGCTCGCTCCTTGGTCCGTCCAACCAGAGAGGCGCTTTCCGGCGGCAGCCCGACGGCGGCCAGTATCCTGACGCCGGGCTATCGAAGAAATGCGCGCGAACCCGCTCTCCGGCCATGATATTCTTGGCCGTTACTGGAACGCGTTGCGCGATTTCGTGCTATTCTGCGGGCCAGTGACCGTTAATTAACACGGGTAAGTCTTCATATCCACGCAGGAACGTGGTGAAGGAAAGATGAAGCAAACTATTCGTGCAAGATCAGGGCAGTAACAAACCTGCCAATGCCGCGCTCATCAAATTGGCAAGGCTTCCGGCCACCAATGCACGGATACCGAGCTTGGCGATCATCGGCCGCTGATTGGGTGCGAGACTCCCGGTCGCCGCCATCTGGATCGCGATCGACGAGAAGTTGGCGAAGCCGCACAGCGCGAACGTGATGATCGCCTTGGTCCGCGGTGCCATCTCGGTCATGCCGCCCAGATCGATGAAGGCGACGAACTCGTTGAGCACCACCTTGGTGCCGAACAGGCCGCCCGCCTGCACCGCTTCGTTCCACGAAATGCCCAGCAGATACATCACCGGGGCGAAGATCGTGCCGATGATCTTCTGGAAGCTCAGGTCCGCGAACCACTGTGCCCAGGCAGCATTGCCGCTGGCATAGACGACCCAATTGCCGGCGCCGCCGAGCAGCCCGTTGGCCAGCGCGACCAATGCGACGAACGCCAGCACCATCGCGCCGACCGCCACCGCGATCTTCACGCCGGTCGATGCGCCGGTCGCCGCTGCCATGATCAGGTTCGCAGCGCGCTCTTCCTCGACCTCATGCTCGACCGCCTTGATCACCTGATCGGCCTCGGGCTGATCGTCCAGCGGCAGCTCGCCATCCTTGGGCGCGCGATCGTCCGGCATCATGATCTTGGCCATCAGCAGGCCGCCCGGCGCGGCCATGAAGGACGCGGCGAGGAGATAGGGCAGCGACTGGGGTCCGAGGAAGCTGGCATAGGCCGCCAGGATCGTGCCCGCGACGCCGGCCATGCCCACGGTCATCACCGCGAACAGCTGCGACGGGGTCAGCCGCGCCAGATAGGGGCGGATCACCAGCGGCGACTCGCTCTGGCCGACAAAGATGTTCGCCGCCGAGCACAGCGATTCCACCTTGGAGACGCCGATCACCTTCTCGATCGCCCCGCCGACCCAGCGGATGATGAACTGCATCACGCCCAGATGGTAAAGGATCGACACGAGTGCCGCGAAGAAGATGATCACCGGCAGCGCGGAGATCGCGAAGGTGTTGCCGCCCAGTTCGGGCTTGGCGAGATTGCCGAACAGGAATTCGGTGCCGGCATGGGCATAGCCGAGCAGGGCCGTGACGCCGCTCGACAGCCCCTGGATCGCGCTGACGCCCACGCTGGTGCGCAGCACGAAAAAGGCGATCAGCGCCTGCAGCGCGAACGCCGCGCCTACCACGCGCAGATTGATCCCGCGCTTGTTGCTGGAAAGCAGGAAGGCGATGACGAGAATCGCCAGCACGCCGAACACGCCGATGGGGAAGCCGTTCATGCGCGGATCGTCCGCGAATTGGTCCGGTAGCTGCGCATCACTCGTTTCCCCCTGAACAAGCGGCGGAGATTGGCGCGCAGCGGGGGGCTTGGCAAGGTGTTGAAACTCCTTGGTCGCCGCAGGGGCTTTACCGCGCGGCGATTCTGGTTAGCGTTGCGTCATGGATACCCGTTCAACCGCGATCCCGCGCTCGCTCTTCGTCCTTTCGATCTTTTATGGCGGCATGGTCTGCATTGCCGGCGTGCTCGGCAACAAGCAGGTCTCGCTCGGCCCGGTCTCGCAGATCGGCGAGTGGATCGGCATCGGCCCGCTCGCGGTGGAGGCCGGCATCTTCGCCTTCCTGCTGCTGGTCGCGGTGTCGAGCGCGGTGGCCGAGCTGCATGGCCGCGCCATTGCCAACCGGCTGGTGCTGTTCGGCTTCATCCCGCTGATCGCGTCGATCCTGCTGTCGCTGCTGGTGCTGGCGCTGCCTGCCTCCGGCCATATGGAGCCCGCGCGGCTGACGGCGTTCGAGATGATGATGGGCGGCACCCCGCGCATCTGGGCGGGCGGGATCATCGCCTATGGCATTTCGCAGATCCTCAACGTCACCATCTTCAGCGCAATGAAGAGCGGCGGCGGATCGATGCTGTGGCTGCGCTCGGCGATCGCCGGCGTGCTCAGCCAGATCGTCGATACTTTGATCTTCATCACCATCGCCTTTTACGGCGTGTTCCCGATCGGCGAACTGATGGTCGGCCAGATGGTGACCAAGGTGGTGCTGTCGATCGTGCTGATCCCGGTGCTGATCTACGCGTTCGTGGCGCTGGGCCGCGCGCTGGGCACGCGGGCGACCACTTACTGATACGGGAGCGGGCCGGCGCCGCTGAAACTCGCTCTTTCGCGAGTTTCCAAACAAACGTAATGGCCCGGGCATGACCAACAATGCTCCCGATCCGGCGCTGCTCGCCAAGGCGGAAACCCTCACCGAGGCGCTGCCCTATCTCCAGCGCTACAAGGGCGCGACCTTCGTCGTGAAATATGGCGGCCACGCCATGGGCGATCCCGAGCTGGCGCGCGATTTCGCCGAGGATGTGGTGCTGCTCAAGGCCGTCGGAATCAATCCGGTGGTGGTGCATGGCGGCGGGCCGCAGATCGGATCGATGCTGAAGCGTCTCGGCGTCGAATCGAGCTTCATCGGCGGGCTGCGCGTCACCGATGCTGCCACCGCCGAAGTCGCCGAGATGGTCCTGGCGGGCAAGATCAACAAGGAGATCGTCGCCTGGATCGCCGAAGCCGGCGGCAAGGCGGTGGGCATTTCGGGCAAGGATGCGGGTCTCGTCGTTGCCGAGAAGATCAGCCGTACCGAACCCGATCCCAATTCGGGCATCGAGCGTCATGTCGATCTCGGTTTCGTCGGCGATCCGGTGTCGGTGAACCCCGAGATTCTCGACACGCTGGCTGCGGCGGGCTTCATCCCGGTGGTGGCCCCCGTCGCGCTCGGGCCGGATGGCGCGACCTACAATATCAATGCCGACACCATGGCCGGCGCGATCGCATCGGCGTGCAAGGCATCGCGCTTCTTCCTGCTGACCGATGTCGCGGGCGTGCTGAGCAAGGATGGCGTGCTGCAGACCGATCTCGATCCCGCGGGGATCGAAGCGCTTAAGGCCGATGGCACCATCTCGGGCGGCATGATCCCCAAGGTCGAGACCTGCGTGAACGCGGTTCAGTCCGGGGTGGATGCCGCGGTCATCCTCGATGGCCGCATCCCGCACGCCATGCTGCTGGAAATCTTCACCCGGCGCGGCGCGGGCACGCTCGTCCACGCCTGAATTCCGCGCCGCGCGCTACTTGCCGGAGCGCTGGGCAATCCGTATCTCTGGCGGCACATTGCCATCGGAGAACGCGTTTGTTCGGAGTCCTTTTCTCGATCATTCAGGTGCTGCTGAACGTCATCTGGTGGATCATCTTCGTGCAGGCGATCCTGTCGATCCTGATCTCGTTCAACGTGATCAACACCTATAACGATTTCGTCAGCGCGCTGTGGACCGGCCTGCGCCGCCTGACCGAGCCGATGTACCGGCCGCTGCGCCGCATCCTGCCCGATGCGCAGCCGCTCGATATCGCGCCGCTGGCCGTGCTGGTGATCCTCTATATCCTGAACCGGATCATCATCCCCGCGCTCTACGGGCAGATCGTCGCCTCTGGCCTCTCCTGATCCGGCCATTCCCTGGCGGATCGCGCCGGACGGCATCGTCGTCCATGTCCGCGTGACCCCGCGCGGCGGGCGTGACGCCTTTACCGCCGGAACACCTGAACATTTCGCCGCGCGCCTTGCCGCGGCACCGGTCGATGGCGCGGCCAATGCGGCGCTGATCCCGCTGGTGGCGAAGGCGTTCGGGGTAGGGAAGCGTGCCGTGACGATCCAGAGCGGCGAAACCTCGCGGCTCAAGCGTCTCCACATCGTCGGCGATCCCGCAGCGCTGGCGGTTTGCGCGGCAAATCTCTATGGCTCGCCGCCATGAGCGCAGATCTGATCGACGGTAAGGCCTTCGCGGCCGGCCTGCGGGCGCGTGTCGCCAGCCATGTCCCCGCCTTCAAGGCCGCGACCGGCCGAACGCCCGGCCTTGCGGTGGTGCTGGTCGGCGACGATCCGGCCTCGGCCGTCTATGTCCGCTCGAAGGGCAAGATGACTCGCGAGGCGGGGATGGAAAGCCTCGAGCATCGTTTGCCTGCCGATGCCAGGCAGGACGATCTGATCGAACTGGTCGATCAGCTCAATGCCGATCCCACGGTCGACGGTATCCTCGTCCAGCTGCCTTTGCCGCGCCATCTCGATGCCGAGGAAGTGCTGCTGCGGATCGATCCTGAAAAGGATGTCGACGGCTTCCATCCGGTCAATGCCGGGCGCCTCGCCACCGGCCTCCCGGCCTTCGTCCCCTGCACCCCGCTCGGCTGCGTCATGCTGCTCGAGGACCGGCTGGGCGATCTGTCGGGTCTCGATGCGGTGGTGATCGGCCGCTCGAACATCGTCGGCAAGCCGATGGCGGCGCTGCTCACCGCGCGCAGCTGCACCGTCACGCTGGCCCACTCCCGCACCCGCAACCTGCCGCACTATCTGCGCCATGCCGATATCGTCGTGGCGGCAGTCGGCCGTGCCGATTTCGTCAAGGGCGAGTGGCTGAAGCCCGGCGCGACCGTGATCGATGTCGGCATCAACCGGGTCGATGGCGGTTTGCGCGGCGATGTCGATTTCGAAAGCGCGGCCTCGGTCGCGGGCGCGATCACGCCGGTGCCGGGCGGCGTCGGCCCGATGACCATCGCCTGCCTGCTGCGCAACACGCTGGTCGCCGCGCATCGCCGCGAAAGCGTGCCGCTCGACGAAAGGGCGATCTGATGCTGCTCGCGCTGATGCTCTTCGCGGCGCAGGATCCGGAGACCGCAGTCGAGGCCGAACGCGCGTTCAACCGCTCGGCCCAGACCGAGGGGCAATGGACCGCCTTCCGCAAATATTCGACGCCCGACGCGGTGATCTTCACGCCGCAACCGGTGAAGGCGCACGAGGCGCTGCCCAAGGCCGATCCGAAGATCACCGTCCAGTGGTGGCCGGCGCAAAGCTATGTCTCGTGCGACGGCACCATGGCGGTGAACACCGGGCCGTGGGTCCGTCCCAAGGGCGTCGGCTATTTCACCACCGTCTGGGCGCGTCAGGACGATGGCCATTACAAATGGGTCTATGACGGCGGCGATGCGCTGACGACGCCGCGCGCCTTGCCGGAGAAGCCACAGGTCCGCACCGCTTCGTGCAGCGGCAAGCCGACCGAGGTCCTCGCTTTGACCAGCCCGTCCTTCACGTCCGGCGGCGGCCAGTCGGAAGACGGCAGCCTGGTCTATCACTGGATCGTGACGCCCGAGGGTGCGCGCAGGCTCGATGTCCATCTGTGGAACGGGCAGAAGTTCGATGTGGTCCTTACCGACCGGATCGCGGCGGCGCCCGCGCAATGATCGAGCTGTTCGTCTCCGCCTTCGTCACCCTGTTCGTGGTGATCGATCCCCCCGGCTGCGCGCCGATCTTCGCCGGGCTGACCCAGGGCGCCACCACGGCGCATCGCCGTGCCATGGCGATCCGCGCGGTGTTTGTCGCGGCACTCATCCTGCTCGTCTTCGCCCTGTTCGGCGAAGGCCTGCTCCGCGCGCTCGGCATCAGCCTTGAGAGCTTCAAGATCGCGGGCGGCATCATGCTGTTCCTGATCGCGCTCGAAATGGTGTTCGAGAAGCGGACCGAGCGGCGCGAGGATCGTGCGGAGAAGATCAAGGCGTCCGAAGTCGCCGATGTCTCGATCTTCCCCATGGCCATGCCGATGATCGCGGGGCCGGGTTCGATCGCGTCGATCATGCTGCTGATGTCGCAGAATACCGGCACCGATCGCACGCTGGTGGTGCTTGCCGCGCTTGCCTCGATCCTGCTGCTGACCTTGGCCGCGCTGATGCTGTCCGCGCCGCTGATGCGGATCGTCGGCGCAAAGATCGAAGCGGTGATCTCGCGCCTGCTCGGCGTGTTGCTGGCCGCGCTCGCGGTTCAGTTCGTCATCGACGGGATCCGGGCGAGCCTTGTGGCCGGCCGGGCGGCGGGGCTGCACTGAGTCTTGCGTCGGCAAGGAGCCGCACCAGCCCGCTCCCCCACCCAGCCACCCAGACTTTAGTAACCTATGGGCGGCCGGGTGGGGGAGCGGGCTGGTGCCGCACGACAGGCGCATCGTCCGGCATCGAATAGTCGATCTTCCAGAGCCGGTAAGGCGCGCCTTCGGGCAGCTTCACCGGGATCAGCCAGCTTGGCGCCTTGCCGGGCCGCAGCATCGTATAGAAACCCTGCGGGCTGCGCGCGCGATAGACGGTGGTCTCGGCCAGATTCGGGCACACCAGCAGATATTGCGCGCCATGCGCCTTGGCGATCGGGCGGAACTGCGCCGCGGTGCCGGTGAACGCCTTGTGCACGTCCAGGATCGCGCGGCCGTTGCGGTGATAGGGACCGGCGATGCCGCTGTGCCGGGTCATCACGATCAGCCGCGGCCCCAGATCGACATGGGTGAACAGGATCGAGGGCGGAATGGCCCGGTCGAGCATCCGCATCGACGTCATCCGCGCGCACATCGCATTGGCATTGTTGACCGCCGAGCTGCTCCGCGCGGCGGGCTTCGCTTCCTTGGGCAGGTATTTGATGACGTATCCCGCAAAGAGTCCGGACGCGACAAGGAAGACGGCGACCGATCCGATCACGCGTACGGCCATCCATTTCTGGCGCAGGCACCATGGCACGACGATCCAGACCAGCGCGGTCGATCCCGCCACGCTCAGCAGCTGTGCCGCGGGTCCGGCACGGACCTGCCACAGCAGCATCGCCCCGGCAAAGGCAGTGAACAGCCCCACCGCGGCCCAGCCGACCACCGCCTGGCTCTTGCGCCAGCGCCATATCGCGACGCCCGCGCCGATGATCCCGATCACCGGCAGCGCGGCGATGGGGAAGGCGCTTTCGAGCGAGTGGCGATAGATCGGCCGCGCCTCGCGGACATTGTTGAGCCACACCTGCTGCAGCTCGTCCGAAACGCCCTCCGGCCGCCCCAGGCATTGCGGGAAGAACCAGGCGAACCCGCCCGCGATCGCCGCACCCGCCACCGCGCCAAGGCCGAGACGCACCCAGCGGTTGGCCGGATTGAGCAGCGACAGCGCGAACAGCAATCCGCCGCCCGCGATCATCACCGACAGCCACACCGGCGTCAGCGCGTCGCACCGCATCGCCTGATTGGCGTCGGACGCGAAGAGGGCGAAGCCCAGACCGCTACCGCCCGCCAAGGTGATGCCATAGACCTGCATCCGCCGCGCATCGCCCGCGTCCCACACCCAGCGCAGCGCGATGATCGCCCCTGCCATCGCGCAATAGGGCAGCATCTCCAGCCCGATCGTCAGCGACACCGCGCTCGATATGCCGACTGTCGCCCCGCCTCGCGCACGGCGCGGATCGGCAAGCCCGGCAACGGTCATCGCCAGACAGGCCAGCTGCCAGCCATGATGATCGATCCGCATCGGCGCGAACATCATCATCGTCGAGGTGCAGCCCATCAGCACCACCAGCGCGATCGGCCATGCTTGCGGCGCGATCAGCCGGCGCACGGTCAGCGCCACGCCGATCATCGTCACCGCCAGCGGTAGCATCGGCGCGATGCCGCATGCCCATTTCTCGGCCTGCGCGGTGCCGATGAACGGCTGGAGCAGCAGGATCAGCCCGGCGATCGGCAGGTCGACCAGCCGCGACCAGTGGATGTTGAACCCGCCAAGCGCAGGATCGAGGCGATAATTGGTGAGATCGTACCAGCCCTGCCCGGCAAGCAGCGCGCGGACCTGCATCAGCCGCATATTGTCGTCGGTATCGCCCAGGGCCAGCCACTGGATATTGCCATGGCGATCCCACACGAACCAGGCGCACACGGCCACCCAGAACAGCAGCGACCAGTTGAGCCAGTGCCGGTCCAGTTCATCGTCCAGGCGAAATGCGCCGTCTTTACCGAGCTTCAAAACTGCTTCCCCTATCCCCTGCAGACCTTTAGTGCGCACGGCGGCCAGGTGGCAAAGGCAAACAGTGACTGCGATCCTTCGACAAGTTGAAACCATGTGGACGAACGGGATGCTCGGCCAGCTGATCCGCTTCGGGATCGCGGGCGTGATCTCAACCGTGATCTATTCGGCCGTCTATCTGCCGCTCGCTTATTATGTCCTGCCGGGCAAATGGGCGGTGGCCGCGGTGCCCCCCGCATTCCTCGTCGCTGCGACCGCCGGTTTCTTCATGCACAGCTTCTGGAGCTTCAAGGGCCATGGCACGCGCGATTCGAGCGGGCGCCAGCATGCCAAATTCTTCCTCGTCCAGGGATCGGGGCTGATCCTCAACGCCTTCTTCACCTGGATCATCACCGGGCCGTTCCACGGTCCGCAATGGTTGCCGCTGATCCCGATCGTGCTGATAACGCCGCTCGCGACCTTCGCGCTCAACCGCAAATGGGTATTCGGATAAGATGGACCGCGTCGTTTATGACCGCATGGCTGCCCATGACACCACGCACTGGTGGTATCGCGCGCGCCGCGAGATCCTGTCGGATTATCTGAAGCGCTACGGCGCGATCCCCAAGGATGCGAAGATCCTCGAGATCGGCTGCGGCACCGGGCACAATCTGCCGATGCTGGCCGAATTCGGCGAAGTCGACGCGATCGAGATCGACGAGACCGCGCGGGGCTTCGCCAGCGAGCGGCTGGGCAAGCCGGTCGGCTCCTCGCCCTTGCCCGAACTGACCGGGGTCGAGCGTGGCAGTTACGATCTGGTCGCGGTGCTCGACGTGGTCGAGCATGTCGAGGACGATGTCGCGGCGCTGAAGGCCATGGCTTCGGCGCTCAAGCCCGGCGGCAAGATCCTGATCACCGTCCCCGCGCACCAGTGGATGTGGAGCGCGCACGACGTGGTGAACCACCATAAGCGCCGCTATTCCAAGGGCACGCTCACCGCCGCGCTGCAACAGGCCGGCCTCGGCTGGACCAAGCTGCGCTGGTTCAACTCGCTGCTGTTCCCCGCCGCCGTCGCCGCGCGTCTCGCGGGCAAGCTGACCGGCAAGGACGACAGCGACGATTCGCCCCCGCCCAAGGCACTGAACACCGCGTTCGAAACGATCTTCCGGCTGGAACGCCATCTGCTCGGCCGCGTACCCATGACGCCCGGCCTGTCGATCATCGTGCTGGCTTCGCCGAAATAAGGCCCCCGTGCTCCGGCGAAGGCCGGAGCGTTGGCAGCGCTAACCCGCTTGGCCAAGGCTCCGGCCTTCGCCGGAGCACAGACTTTATGCCTTCGTCCGCGGCGCCCGGCGGCGGGCCGGCGCGGGAAGCGGCGGGACCGGCAGCGACTCGCTCGCCTCAACCGTCTCGCGCGGCGTAACCGGCGATACGCTGACTTCGCCCGAATCCTCGAAACGATAGCCGAGCGAGGCATGGCCCTTCACCGGCCCGGCCACGTCCGCGACCAGATAGAGCGGCCGCCGCTTCGATTCGACGTACAGCCGGCCGAGATACTCGCCGATCATCCCCAGCACGAACATCTGCACCGCGCCCAGCACCAGCACCACCAGCATCAGCGAGGTCCAGCCCGGCTGGATCGCACGGCCCATCAGCCAGGCGATGGCGACATACAGCACCAGCAGCCCCGCGGCGCCGGTCAGCGCCAGCCCGGCATGGCTGGCAAAGCGCAGCGGCGCGGTCGAAAATCCGGTCACCGCGTCCAGCGCGAAGCGGATCATCTTGCTCAGCGGATATTTGCTCTCGCCCGCATGCCGCTCCTGCCGGTCATAGAGGAACGGCACCTGACGGAAGCCGACCCACGCCACCATGCCGCGGATGAAACGCGCCTGTTCGGGCAGGCTCAGAAACGCGTCCAGCGCGCGCCGCGTCATCAGCCGGAAATCGCCGGTGTCGAGCGGGATCGGCGTGTCGGTCACGCGATCCAGCACGCGATAAAAGGCCGCGGCGGTCGCCAGCTTGAAGAAGCTCTCGCCATCGCGCTTGCGCCGCACCGCGAACACCACATCGGCACCCTCGGCCTTCATCGTGTCGCGCATGTCGTTCAGCAGCTCGGGCGGATCCTGCAGGTCCGCGTCGATGATCAGGATTTCCTCGCCCGCGCACAGGTCGAGCCCCGCGGTCAGCGCCAGCTGATGCCCATGATTGCGCGAGAGGTTGATCGCCACCAGCCGCGGATCCAGCCCGCACAGCCGCTGCATCACCATCCAGCTCTTGTCCTTCGAGCCGTCGTTGATCAGCACGATCTCGTAATCGTCCCCCACCGCACTGCGCGCCGCATTCGAGACGCGCGCATGCAGCATCTCGAGGCACGCCTCTTCATTGTAGCAGGGGATGACGACGGAAAGCTTGGGCCGGTTCATGAGCCGCGCACTAGCGCGTTTCTGCAAACTAGTCATCGGGGGATTCATAGGGGCTAGGGCCGGACGATCTCGCCATCTTCTTTGGTAAATTGCGCCGGTTGGCGATCCAGAAGCGACAGCACCACTTCCGACGGGCGGCACAGCTTCGCACCCTTGGGGGTTACTACGATTGGGCGATTCACCAGGATCGGATGCATCCGCATCGCTTCGACAATTGCTTCGTCCGAAACCGATGGATCGAGCAGACCAAGCTCGGCGGCGGGCGTCCCTTTCTCGCGCATCACCTCGCGCGGCCGCACACCCATTGCCGCGAGCAGTTCGTTGAGCAGGAGCCCGGGCCAACCGGCACTGCGATAATCGACGATCACGGGCGCGTATCCGGCCGCCTCGATCATCGCCAGTGCATTGCGCGACGTGCCGCACTCCGGGTTGTGGTAAATGGTGATCGGGAACGCGCCGGTCATTGCGGACAATCCTCTCTGAAAAGCCATGTGAAGAACGCGACTCCCGCGACCGCACCAGCGATCTGACCTGCGATGAAGAGCGGGACGGATGCGGGAGCAATCCCGGCGAAGCTGTCGGTCAGGCTGCGCGCGATCGTGACGGCGGGATTGGCGAACGAAGTCGAAGCCGTGAACCAATAGGCTGCGGTGATATACAGGCCGACTGCGACCGGCGTGAACTCGGGCCGCGATCGCTGCGTTCCGATGATCGTTCCGATCAGTCCAAAGGTTGCGATACATTCGGCCAGGCCCTGCGGCGGCCCCTCGCGCAACTTGCTCGATAGCTGAACGATCGGCTCGGCGAACATCGCATGCGCTGTCCAGACGCCCAGCAGCGCCCCGGCAAGCTGCGCGGCGGTATAGGCCACCGCCGTCTGCCGGTCTGTCTGGCCTTTCAATACAAATGCCAAGGTCACTGCCGGGTTGAAGTGCGCTCCCGACACCGGTCCGAAGATATGGATCAGGACGATCAGCCCTGCGCCGGTGGCGATGGTGTTGCCCAGCAGCGCAATGGCGTCGTTCCCGCCCGCCAGACGCTCGCCCATGATGCCTGAGCCGACGACGATGGCGAGCAGGAAGGCGGTGCCGACAGCTTCGGCGACGACGCGCCGGATCATGCGGACGGGCAGCAGTCCTGCGCGATCTCGGCGAGGGGTGCGCAGATTTCAGGGCGGCCGGCACAGCAATCGGCGACGAGAAACCCCAGCAAGCCGCGCATCCCGTCATAATCGGCGGAGTAGATGACCGATCGTCCTTCGCGCTTCGACCGGACCAGCCCTGCATGGCCGAGGATCGTCAGATGCGTCGAAAGCGTGTTGGGCAGGATGCCGATTTCACGCGCGACTTCGCCGGCAGGCAGGCCGTCCGCTCCGGCTCGCACCAACAGGCGGAACACGGCCAGCCGGTGTCCATGCGCAAGCGCGGACAGGGCTTCGACGGCATCGGGGAGCTGCATCAGCAGCACGCCGTCTTGGGCACCGCGGCGGGCGCGCAACAGGCGCTGGCTGTCGGTTCAGGCATGGCTTCGTCTTCGCCATATTCGGTGGCGTCGCCATGGGTGAAGAAGGTTTCCCAGCGGACCCCCGCCGTATCGGTCACCCACGACTTGTCCGATTTGGCATAGCAGCAGGTCGTCGCTTCCTGATCGAAGGTCAGCGATCCGGCCGCCTTCAATCTGGTAGCAAGCGAGGCCAGTTCGTCGGGGCTTTCGACCTGAATACCGACATGATCGACGCCGGTTGCCCGCGCGCGCGACGAGATGGCGAGGTTCACATGCGGATCCTCCAGCATCCACTTCGCATAATCGTCTTTCAGCACCGATGGCGGCGCATCGAACAAGGTGCTGTAGAAAGTGACGGCTTCGGCGATCGACGGGACGCTGACGTGAAGATGCAATCGCTTCATGGAAAGGCTCCAATGATTCGATACTTCTGGTATCATCGAAATATCGAAGCGGCAAGCGGCGGGCGATGCGGGCGGCTTGGCATCCTATCTTCTTGAAATGTTGGATTCCGCCTGCTCAGCTCGGCGCGCCCGGAAAGCTCCCGGCCGCTCTTTGACCCGTCGATCCCCCGCCCGCATGGCGCTCCACCCGCCAGCCAAAACGCGCATTTTCCCTCGTGCAAAGGTCACGAAAGGCCCGACTTCCCGGACCTTTCCTGCCCTCGCCGAAACCCGCGGATCAGTGTGAAGACAGTGTGAAGTTCCGCGCCGCGCGGACCCCGCTCAGGCCCAGCTCTTCGCCCGTTCCTCCACCAGCCGCTCCAGTATCGTCAGCGGCACGGCGCCGGCGCGGATCACTTCGTGGAACTGCTTCTCGTCGAACTTGGCCCCCGCGATCTTCTTCGCATTCTCGCGCGCGCGGACCCAGCTGATATGGCCGATCTTGTAGCTGCAGGCCTGGCCCGGCTGGGTGCAGTAACGCTCGACCTCGCGCTGCGAACGCGGGCGGGCGAAGCCGACGGTTTGGACCATGTAATCGGTCGCCTGTTCGCGGGTCCAGCGCTTGGTGTGGATGCCGGTGTCGATCACCAGCCGCGCCGCGCGGAACAGGAAGGACTGGAGATAGCCCGCGCGCTCCAGCGGATTGGCATAGGCGCCCAGCTCGTCCGCCACCTGCTCGGCATAGAGCGCCCAGCCTTCGCTGTACGCGCCGAAGAAGGTCGTCTTGCGGATCAGCGGCCCCTCGGCCTCCTGGCTGGTCGAGATCTGCAAATGATGCCCCGGATGCCCCTCGTGATAGGTCAGCGAGGGCAGGGTGTATTTGGGCCAGTCGCCCACGCTCTTCAGGTTGATGAAGTAGATCGCCGGGCGCGAGCCATCCAGCGCGGCGCGGCGGTAATAGCCGTTGGACGCGCCGTCCTGAATCTCGACCGGCACCGCGCGGATCTCCAGCGGCGCCTTGGTCACGTTGAGGAAGGCGCGGGGCAGCATCGCGGTGACGTGCGCAAGGCCCTCGTTGAGGCTCTTGATCAGCTCGACGCGGCCTTCGGCAGTGTCTGGATAGAGCTGCTCGGGCCGGGTGTTCAGCGCGGTCAGCCGCTCGGCGACGCTGCCGCTGGTGAAGCCCTGTGCCTTCAGGATCGCATCCAGCTCGGCGGTGATGCTCGCCACCTGATCGAGGCCCATCTTGTGCACTTCGGCGGCGGTGAACTTGGTGGTGGTCGATGCTTCCAGCGCCGCGGCATAGATCGCCTCGCCCTGCGGAATGTCCCACACGCCGGCGCTGGCCCGGCCCTTGGCGCGCAGCTTCTTGATCAGGTCATATTGGCGGCCAAGCGCGGGATAGACCTTGTCCGCAACGATCTTTCCGGCGCGGGCGCCCCACTCGCCCGGAATGTCCTTGGTGCGGCGGACCAGCGACTGGGTCAGGCCGTTCTCGCCCGGCGCCGCTTTGCGCAGCGCGTCCATCTGGCCCAGCGTCAGGTCGAGGCAGAAATCGGGCGCCACCACGCCGCGCGCGGCTTCGGCTTCCTGCTGCTTCGTCTCCTGATCCAGCACCGTGGCAAAGGCTTCGAGGCGGCTCAGATAGGCTTCGGCATCGGCGGCACTGGTGACGGTGTGCGCCGAATTGAGGAAGTCGGGCGTCGAGAAATAGGCGCCGCCCTGCTGGAAGATGGTGAAGGGGCGCACCGCCGAATCAAGGTCGAACTTGTCGGGCGCGACGGTGCGGTTGCGGAGCGAATAGAGCACGACCTCGCGATCGAGCTTTGCTGCGGGCGACAGTCCGTCCTCGCCCACCGCTTCGATCAGGCGGATGCTGGTCTTCACTTCGTTCAGGTTGCGGGCACGTGCCTCGGGCGTGCGGTCGCTCAGCTTGCTCTTCAGATAGGCATCGCCGCCCTTGTCCAGCCCCAGTTGGGTCGCCGATTCGGGCGAGTTGCGCAGGAATGCGTGGAAGGCAGCATCGAAGGCGCGGTTGAGCAGCGCATCGGCGCTGTTGCCTTGCGTCGCACGGCCTGCGGCGTGCGCAGCGGTGGGAAGAAGCGAGAGCGCGGCAATCGCGCTGGTGCTGTGAAGGAAGGAACGGCGGTCCATGTCATGCCCCTCGAACGGATCGGATGGGGCAAGCCTAATGGCTGGGGCAGGGCAGGCAAGGCACTGTGACGAACCGGTGCCGGGGATGGCCGATCCGGGCTAGGGCGTATCGATATCCAGCATCGCGATAAGAAATCCTCCCCCGGAGGGGGAGGGGGACCGCGAAGCGGTGGAGGGGGTTTGCCCCAAGCGATATCGCCTGTTGCGTTCCCCCTCCGTCAGCCTTTGGCTGCCACCTCCCCCTCCGGGGGAGGAGTGGTTGAATGTCGATACAGTCTACACCCGTTCGGCCGAACTGACCGCGTCCGCCGCCCGCAACCCCGCGAGCAGCTTCATCAGATGCGCCGCGTTGCGCACTTCCACGTCGATCGTGTTGGTGTGGAAAGTCGTGTCGCGATTATCCATCCGCAGCCCGAGGATGTTCGCCTTGTGCTGGCCGATGAGCGTCGCGACCTTGCCCAGCGCGCCGGGTTCGTTCTTCAGCGTCACGTTGATCCGCGCGATCCCGCCCTCGGCCTTGTCGCCCCAGGTCAGGTCGACCCAGTCCTCGTCATCGCCGTCGGACAGGTCGCCACAGGTGATCGCATGCACTTCGATCGGCAGGCCCGGCCGGCGGACGCCGACGATGCGGTCGCCCGGCACCGGGCGGCAGCCCTCGGACAGGATGAAGGCGACGCCGGGGGTCAGGCCCTTGATGTCGATGGCGTGGAGCTGGGGCGGATGCTCGTCATGCTCCAGCCCCTCGGCCGAACCCGGCATGATCGCTTCCATCACCTGCGCGTCGGTCAGCTTGCGCCGGGCGATCGCCTCCATCAGCGCGCCTTCGTCGGCCAGCTTGAGCCGTTTGAGCGCATCCTTCAGCGCCGAGGCACCGGCACGGGTGGGCAGGCGTTCGAGGATTTCCTCGTACAGCTTCTTGCCCAGCGCGACCGTCTCCTCGCGCTCCTTCTGCCGGATATGGCGGCGGATCGCCGCGCGCGCCTTGCCGGTGATCGCGAAGTTCAGCCAGTTGGCCTGGGGCTGCTGCGCCTTGGAACGCAGGATCTGCACCTGATCGCCCTGCTCGATCTCGGTGCGCAGCGGCACGACGCGGCCGTTGACCTTCGCGCCCACCGCCTGATCGCCGATGTTCGAATGCACCGCATAGGCGAAGTCGATCGGGGTCGATCCCTTAGGCAGCTGGATCAGCTCGCCCTGCGGCGTGAAGGCGAAGATGCGATCCTGATACATCGCCATCCGGGTATGCTCGAGCAGCTCCTCGGGGCTTTCGGCATGTTCCAGGATCTCGACCAGATCGCGGATCCAGCTGACCTGCGTATCGGGGCGGACGCTGTCCTGCTTGTACGCCCAGTGCGCCGCCAGTCCGAACTCGGCGCGGGCATGCATGTCGCGGGTGCGGATCTGGATCTCGACGCGGGTGTCGCCGGCATGGATGATGCTGGTGTGGAGCGAGCGGTACCCGTTGCGCTTGGGCGTCGAGATATAATCCTTGAACCGCCCCGGCACCATCGGCCAGCGGCGATGGATGATCCCCAGCGCGCGGTAGCATTCCTCCTCGGTGTCGACGATGGCGCGAAAGGCCATGATGTCGCTGAGCTGTTCGAGGCTCACATGGCGCTCGGACATCTTCTTCCAGATCGAATAGGGATGCTTTTCGCGCCCGGTCAGCTCGGCCTCGACCCCGCCGCGCGACAGCAGCAGCTTGAGACCGGAGGCGATCTTGGCGATCCGGTCCTCGCCCTCGATCTTCAGGCCTTCCAGCCTTTTGGTGATCGATTCATAGGCTTCGGGTTCGAGCTCGCGGAAGGCGAGCGTCTGCATCTCCTTCATGAACTCGTACATGCCGATCCGCTCGGCGAGCGGGGCATAGATGTCCATCGTCTCGCGGGCGATGCGCTTGCGCTTGTCCGGGTTCTTGATGAAGTGGAGCGTGCGCATGTTGTGCAGCCGGTCGGCCAGCTTCACCAGCAGCACGCGCACATCGTCGGACATGGCGAGCAGGAATTTGCGCAGATTCTCCGCCGCGCGCTCGCTCTCGGTCTGCGCCTCGATCTTGGAGAGCTTGGTCACCCCGTCGACCATCCGCGCGACATTGTCGCCGAACAGCCGCTGGATCTCCTCCGGGGTGGCGACCGTGTCCTCCACCGTGTCGTGCAGGATGGCGGTCGCGATCGTCTCGTCGTCGAGGTGCAGGTCGGTCAGGATGCCGGCCACTTCGATCGGGTGGCTGAAATAGGGGTCGCCCGATGCGCGTTTCTGGGTGCCATGGGCATTGACCGAGAAGACATAGGCGCGGTTGAGCAGGGCTTCATCAGCCTCAGGATCGTAGCTCAGGACCCGATCGACCAGTTCGTATTGACGCAGCACGATACTAAGATGGGCAGCCTAATCGTTGCTTTGCAATAAATTCGTTCTTTTATCCGGCACATTTGAGCAGCGGACATGAAAACGGCCCGCTCGCCGGGCTGGCGAACGGGCCGTTTTTCAGGTGCACCGGATCACTTGGCGCGGGCGTTGCACTTCTCGAGCGCTTCGGCCGAGAAGGCCTCGCCGCGGACTGCGAACGACGACAGCTTGCCGACTTCGCCGGCAACCAGCTCGCACATGATCGCATCGCGCGAGGTCGCCTTGGCGGCGACGCAGGTGCCTTCGCCGCAGCGCCACACGGTGCTGCGCGTCACGAAGCTGTTCTTGGCCGGAGCGGTCGCTGCGACGGCGGTGTAATAGCCGTTCGAGGTCTGCGCGATGCCGGCTGCGGGGGTGAGCGCCAGCGTGGCCGCGGCGGCCGCCGCGACAGCGAGAATACGGGTCATGATTGCCTCCTGGGGTACGTCAGACTTGCAACTAGGTTGCGAATCACTACCTAATTGACATAAGGGTAAGTTGCAAGCAGAAACTGTTGTTGCGCTGCAATAAGTTATGCCGTTTCGCAGACCGGCGATATGGGTTAGGGTAATCGATCATGGGTGCGAACGGACTGAGAGAAGATCTTGCTGCGCTGTGCAGCCTGCCTGCCGCCCTTGAGGCGATGGGCGAACGCTGGTCGTTCCTGATCCTGCGCGGCTCGTTCAACGGGCTGCATCATTTCGAGGAATTCCAGTCCGAGCTGGGCATCGCCCGCAACATCCTGGCAAACCGCCTCGCGCGACTGGTCGGCCATGGCATCCTTCAGCGGACGCCCGATCCCGACGATCGCCGCAAGATCGAATATCGCCTGACCGACAAGGGCTTCGCGCTGCTGCCGACGATGGTCGCGCTGCGCCAATGGGGCGAGCGCTGGGAGACCGGTATGCCCGCCAGCCCGATCCTGGTCGATGCCCGCGACAGCCGCCCGATCCGCCCGGTCAAGGTGCTGAGCCATGACGGCCGTGAACTGGAGAAGGGCGACCTCCACTGGTCGCTGCCGCAGGACGTGGTGTGGGACGAAGAGGCGAAGGCCGCCGAATAGCCGCTCAGTCGCGGCCCAGTTTCTCCAGCCGCGCACGAACGCTCTGCGGAATCGGCGACGATTTGCGCGCCACCAGATCGACATGGACCGATACGATCTCGACCGTGGCGTGCAGCTCGCCGGTCCCGGCGTGATGCAGCTCGACGATGTGCGTCATGCTCGAGCTGCCGATCCGCTCGATATGCGCGCGGCCCTCGATCATGTCGTCGAGGCGGAAGGACTTGATGTAGTTCACCGTCGCGCGGACGACATTGAACTCGGCGTCGAGCCAGTCGGGGCCGATCTCCGACAGGTCCGCCCAACGCCAGAACTCGCTCAGCACCACATCGGCATATTCGAGATAGCGCGAGTTGAAGACGATCTTCTGCCCGTCGATCTCGGAATAACGGACGCGGAAGCGGGTGGAGAAGCTGCTCATGCGGCGGGACTTTTCTTTGGGTTCAGCAAAGCTGAACCGGCGGCACCGGCCCGCTCCCCCACCCGGCCACCCATAGAATATACTTCCGTTGGGTGGCCGGGTGGGGGAGCGGGCCG
>NZ_JARNTV010000053.1 GCF_029433115.1 Sphingomonas sp. AOB5
TTCGGCCTGGGCGGCATCGGCCTGAACGTGATCCAGGGCGCGCGGCTGGCGGGCGCGAACAAGATCATCGGCGTCGACATCAACCCGGACCGCGAGGCATGGGGTCGCCGCTTCGGCATGACCGAGTTCCTCAATTCGAAGGGCATGAGCCGCGAGGATGTGGTCGCGCGGATCGTCGCGATGACCGATGGCGGCGCGGATTATACCTTCGACGCGACCGGCAACACCGAAGTGATGCGCATCGCGCTCGAGGCGTGCCATCGCGGCTGGGGCACCAGCATCATCATCGGCGTGGCCGAGGCAGGCAAGGAGATCGCCACCCGTCCGTTCCAGCTGGTGACGGGACGCAACTGGCGCGGCACCGCGTTCGGCGGCGCCAAGGGCCGCACCGACGTGCCCAAGATCGTCGACATGTACATGAGCGGGAAGATCGAGATCGATCCGATGATCACCCACGTCATGGGCCTGGAAGAGATCAACAAGGGCTTCGACCTGATGCATGCAGGCGAAAGCATCCGCAGCGTGGTCGTGTTCTGATGTTCAATCACATCATGGTCGGCTCGAACGATATCGAGCGTTCCAAGGCGTTCTACGACGCGACGCTGGGCGTGCTGGGCTTTACCGGCGAGGCGATGCGCCACGTCAACGCCACGGGCCAGACCCGGCTCTTCTATCGTCATGAGGGCAATACGTTCGGCATCAGCGAACCGATCGACGGCGAGCCGGCCTGCCACGCCAACGGCGCGACGATCGGCTTCAAGTGCAGCTCGACCGAGCAAGCCAAGGCGTGGCACGACGCCGGTGTCGCGGCGGGCGGCACCTCGATCGAGGACGAGCCGGGCCTGCGCGAGGGCGGATCGCTCGGTACCATGTATCTCGCCTATCTGCGCGATCCGGACGGCAACAAGCTGTGCGCGATCAGCCGCGCGGTTGCCTGACACGTTCGCGATGACCGCCGCGAACGCGCCCGTCTGGATCCTGACCCTCGATTGCGAGGACCGGCCGGGCATCGTCGCCGCGGTCAGCGGCTTTCTGGCCGAACGCGACGGGTTCATCCTCGACAGCCAGCAATATGCCGATCTGGATTCGGGCCGCTTCTTCATGCGGGTCGAGTTCAAGGCGGCGGGTGCACCGTTCGAGACCGGGCAGCTGCGCGAGGCGTTCGCGCCGGTGGCTGCACGGTTCGGGCTGGAATGGGCTCTGGCCGAGGCGGAAGCGAAACCGCGCGTCCTGATCGCGGTGTCGAAGGGATCGCACTGCCTCAACGACCTGCTGCATCGCTGGAAGACCGGCGGGCTGGGTGTCGAGATTGCGGGCGTCGTTTCGAACCACGATACGCTGCGCGACCTGACCGAATGGCACGGCCTGCCCTTCGACCTGCTGCCCGAGGGCAAGGACGCGCAGGAAGCCGCGATCCTGTCGCGGGTCGATGAGACCGGCGCCGACTATCTGATCCTTGCCCGCTACATGCAGATCCTCTCGACGAATCTGTCAGAGCAGCTGGCGGGGCGATGCATCAACATCCATCACAGCTTCCTGCCCAGCTTCAAGGGCGCGCGGCCCTATCATCGCGCGCATGATCGCGGCGTGAAGCTGATCGGCGCGACCGCCCATTTCGTGACCAGCGACCTCGACGAGGGGCCGATCATCGAGCAGGCGGTCGAGCGCGTCGATCATCGCGCCTCGGTCGACGACATGATCCGCATCGGCCGCGATATCGAGGCGCAGGTGCTGGCGCGCGCGGTCCAGTGGGTCGGCGCTCGGCGTGTGTTCCTCAACGGCCACCGCACCATCGTCTTCCGCTGAACATTACGATCATCGCCTATGCAGCGCCACGCGACCCTTACAGATGGTAAGGGTCGCTTGACATAGTCGCGACTCGCTGTCATTTAGTCAGTGTAACCTGACATTCGGTCAGGTTATGGCGACACCACGCAGTGTGGAGAGAGCGGTGAAGAACAGGCTGAAGGTGCTGCGCGCCGAACGCGACTGGAGCCAAGCAGAGCTTGGCGGACGGCTGGGCGTATCGCGCCAGGCGGTCAACGCGATCGAGACGGGCAAATACGATCCCTCGCTGCCGCTGGCCTTCCGCGTCGCGCGGCTGTTCGACTTGAGGATCGAGGACATATTCGATGACGGGGAAGGAAATGGCGATGGCGAATAAGGGCGCAGGAGAAGGCGAGCGCGCCGAACGCGCCCGCAGGAATCGCATCGTGGGGACCTTTTCGATGCTGATGCTGGCGGGCGGCGTGATCGGTTTCGCCACGTCGATGGGCAACGGGCCGGGCGCCGGCTTCATGGAAGGGCCGATGCCCGCATGGCTGGCGATCGGGCTGGTGCTGTTCCTGATCGTGTCGCTGGCCTGGGGCAGCTGGAAGTTCTTCGGCATGGTCGACGAGCTCGAGATGCGGGCCAACTATATCGCGAACAGCACAGGACTTTATTTCTATATGGCCCTCTACATGGCTTGGTTCATCCTGTGGCGCGGGACGCTTGTGCCCGAGCCGAACCATATGGTGCTGTTCGCCACCACTTCGATCGTAACGCTTGCCGCCTATGGCTGGAAGAAATTGCGGCCGTAACGCCGCCAAACCGGAGAGTATCATGATGTTGAAGAAGCTGTTTCTCTCGGGCGCCGTGCTGGCCACCGCCTTTGCGCTGACCGTCCCCGCCACCCCGGTTCTGGCCCAGTCCGCACCGGCCCAGGCTGCTCCGGCAGCGGCGACGACGCCTGCCGATCCGGCGCTGTGGGTGCTGAAGGACGAGGATACGACCATCTATCTGTTCGGCACCGTCCACGCGCTGAAGCCGGGCCTGAGCTGGTTCGACGGCGCCGTGCGCGACGCTTTCGACAAGAGCGATCAGGTGATGCTCGAAATGGTCGAGCCGGAGCCCGCCGCACTGCAGGCGATCGTGATGCCGATGGCGCTGAATGCCACGGGGCCGACGATCACCGAGCAGCTGCCCGCCGACAAGCGCGCCGCCTATAGCGCGGCGATGGACTCGGTCGGTGCGCCGGCCGCGATGTTCGACCGGTTCGATCCGTGGTTCGCCTCGATCGTCCTCACCGCCGGATCGCTGCCCAAGCTGGGCTATGACCCCAATCAGGGCGTCGAAAAGGTGCTCACCGCCGCGGCCAAGGAAGCCGGCAAGCCGGTCGGCGGTCTGGAAACCGCCGAGCAGCAGCTGGGCTATTTCGACACCATGCCGCAGCCGCTGCAGATCGCCTTCCTGATCTCGACCGTCGACGAGATGCCGAAGATGGGCACGATGCTCGATCAGATGGTGGCGCATTGGGCCAAGGGCGATCCCGAGGGTCTGGGCGCGCTGATGAACCAGTCGATGAGCATGAGCCCGGAGATCACCCGGATCCTGCTGACCGATCGCAACGGCCGCTGGGCCGACTGGATCGCGAAGCGGATGGAGCAGCCGGGCACCGTGTTCATCGCGGTCGGCGCGGGCCATCTGGCGGGCGGGAACAGCGTTCAGGCGTTCCTCGCCAAGAAGAACCTGAAGGTCGTGCGCGTCCAGTATTGACGCGCGGGAGCGGGCCGGTGATGGCATGTGCATAGGCCCAGACGCCCCGGGCCGCCTGAAGAGGTGCGCATGTCCACCGGCCCCCGACCCTTTATCGGCCTGGCAGCAGGCATCGCCGCGGGGCTGGTTGCCGCCGCGGCGATGTCGGCGTTTCAGGCCCAGCTCGCCAGACTGCCCGCGGAGGATGACGACGCCCCCGCCGAACCGCCGGCGAGCGAGGACGCATCCCCCTATGTGATCGGCGCGGTGATGGGCGGCATCTATGGCGTGCTGACCGAATACCGGCCCGAAGCGAGCGCCGGTTTCGGCGGTGCCTATGGCCTTGCCGCCGCCGCACTGGCAGATCCGGCCGCGGTGCTCGACGCCGATCCCGAAATCGAGACGAGCGAGCCGGTGGTGTGGGGCGTGGCCTCGCACCTGGTGTTCGGAGCCGTGCTGGAAGGCGTGCGGTGGCTGCTGGCAGGGCGGCGGCGGACATAACCGCCCATGATCGAACTCTTATAGTCGAGTACAAGTAACGACACGCTTTGATTGCCTGCCCGGTCATATTGACAGGGACGGTCACGATGCGAAGCTGCCGGGATCGGTTGCTCGTCAGTCAGCGCGTTGCCGGTTCGGGGGATTCGGCAAATGAAGCTCACGATGCGAGCCGTCCATTGGGGCGCTATCGTATACCGCGTCGTCGTATCGGAATTCAGGACGATAAAGGGCAAGATTGCCGGCCTCGGCTATCTGGGCCTGACAATATTGACGAGCTTCAGGGATCGTGTCGCGGAGTGGTTTGGCGCCCCGGCGACCCAGATCGAGCGCGCGCTGGAACTGGGTTTCCTGTGGGTTACGCTTGCGCTCATCGTGCTGATCACGATCCGCGGGCTTGTCCGCATCGCCGAACGCCGCGGCCCTATCCCGGCACACGAGAATGGCCGCTTTCATAGCAGGGTGCTGAGCCTGGACGAAGTGATCCTGATCAACACCGACCTGTACCGCGAGGTGTTTCAGGGCACGGTCGATGCCCGTGAGGCAGTCGTGGGCTATGGGTTGAACCCGCGCTGCATCCTTGGGATCATCGAAACCAGCACCAACCGGATCGCCGGCTGGGCAGTCGTTCTGCCGCTCACCGCCGACGCTGGACAGCAAGTCGAATCGGGATCGCTGCCGGATGAAAATCTGAAAGTCAGCCACATCCTCTTTCAGGACCAGAACAAGGGCGCACCCTATCTTCTCCTGCTCTCCTTTGCGATCAGGCCCGCGTTCCAGAAGGGGTTTCAGTCTCCCTTCCTGCAGCTTGCCACTGATCTGCTGCTGCATATTTCCGAGGAGTTTCTCGACGCCTCCGGCCGCAGCGCTCGAGTGATTGCCGCGGCCTTCACCGATGAAGGCGCGCACCTGTGCAGCAACATCGGCATGGAGCCGAATGGCTGTACCGTTCTCTATGACTATGATCCGCGGCCACGATCCATATTCGCTGGCGATCTGAACCGGGACTCCGTCATGAAGGCGTGGCAAGGGCTGCATCGTCGTCAGGCGCCACCGGCGATCGCGTGACGGCAATTATCCCGGCCTTGGATGCATTGCCATCCCGCTGATTTTCCGCCAGAAATCCCGGCGGGAGGGCTTGTGACGGACGCAATGGGGGAACGTAGCGCGCGGATGCGCTTCTTTGCGCCGGATGCGGCGCTGACGCCCTATGTCTCGGCGATCTATCTCAACGATATCGAGACCGGGGCGGGTCCGCGGATGGCGGACATGCTGCATCCCGAATGGGCTAATCTGCGCTTCATCGAGGGCGATGCGGGGGTTGCATCGATCGGCCCGGGCGAGATGCGGCCGGTGCCATCCTGCGTGCTGGTCGGCCCCACCTGTCATGCCACGCATTTCGAGACCGGGACGATCCGGAGCTGGGGCATCGGCCTGTTGCCTTTGGGCTGGGCCAAGTTCATCGGCGCGCCCGCCGTCGACTTTGCCGACCGCTTCGTCGACGCGGAGGCGGATCCGGCGCTTGCGGCGCTGACTGCGATGCGACCCCTGCTGCGCGATCCCGATGCCGATCCGCACGATCAGGCAGCGGTGATCAACCGGACGCTGCTCGGTCTGCTGGACACGGCGCCAGCGGACGATCACGCCATCACGCGCGCGCATGCCGCCTTGTCGGATCCCGATCTGGCGACGGTGGCCGAACTGGCCGGACGCGCCGGGATTTCGCTGCGCTCGCTCGACCGGCTGAGCCGCCGCGCGTTCGGCTTCACGCCCAAGCTGTTGCTGCGGCGTCAGCGCTTCCTGCGCACCTTGGGCGAAGCATTGCTCGACCCGAACGCGCGCTGGCTGGGTTCGCTAGACCTGCAATATCACGACCAGTCCCATTTCAACCGGGACTTCTGCCGGTTCATGGGGCTGCCGCCTGGCGCCTATATGGCGCGGCCGCGGCCAATACTGGATGCCGCGGTGCGCGGCCGGATGGCGGCAGCGGGTGCGCCGATGCAGGTGCTCCACCGGCTGGATGTGCAGCGGTAACCCTCAGCGCCGCCGCTTGCGAGCGAAACCACGTTCCGCCAGCCACTGCGCGATGGTTTCCAGCGCAAGCCGCGCCATCGTCTCTTCGATCTGGTAATATTCGGCCACCGCGCCGGTCTCCGCGGTCTGGAACAGGTGATTGAGGCCGGGCAGTTCACGCACGGTCGCGTCGGGATTCCGGGCCAGAGCGGCGCGCAGGACCGGCAGGTTCTGCGCCGGAGGGAGTGCGGTGGCTGCTGGCGGGGCGGCGGAAATGATCCGTTGACTCCAGCGTCACGATTTGATAATTAGCTAATTATAGAATCGTTTTGCTGGAGGTCGAGTTGAAGCCTGTTCTCGCGTTCACCGCCATGGTCGCGGCCTTGCTTTCGACCACCAGCGCGCTCGCGCAACGGTCACCCGCAGGCGACTGGCAGGGAACGATGGAAGGGAGCAGCGGCCCGCTTCGCGCCGCCGTCCATATCGAGCAGAAGGGGGCTGGCGTCTTCACCGGCGATATCGACTTGCCTGACAATGGCTTGTGGAACCTACCGCTGGAGGATTTGACGTTACAGGATGGTGTGCTGCGCTTCACCTATCGCGGCAGGACACGACGGTTCGAGGGGCGCTGGGATCCCGCAGCCGGAGCGTGGGTGGGTCAGGTCCGCACCGCTGGCCGCACCACAGACATGGCGTTGAGGCCCGGCTTTCTCGGCCTGCCGGTTATCCAAGGTCTGAACGGCTATTGGGAAGGTACGCTGGTCGACCAAGGTGTGCAGGCGACGGTGCTGCTGCATGTAGTGACCGACGAACATGGCACCCATGCGCTGATCGACTTGCCCCATGCGCTGGAGATGGGGGTGCCGGTCAACCAGTTGAACCGCACGGGCGACGGGGTGAGCTTTGCCGCGCCGGCATTGGGCTTGCGCTTTGAAGGCAAGCTCCAGCCGGACGGCAAGTCGCTCAAGGGATCATTCGGCTTAGCCCCGGCCGAGTTCTCCCGTAACGACCGCGGGCCGCCTGGCCGGCCACAACTGCCACGGGCGCCCTTCCCCTATGCCATAGAAGAGCTGTCGTTTCTCAATGGCGACGTCAGCAACGCTTGCACCCTCACGCTCCCGCACGGCAAGGGACCGCATCCGGTCGCCTATCTGCTGACGGGTACCGGCCCGCAGGATCGCGACGAGACGATGGTCGGGCACAAGCCTTTCCTGGTGCTGGCCGATCATCTCGCGCGGAACGGCATCGCCGCGCTGCGCTGCGACGATCGCGGCGTCGGCGGCTCGTCCGGTCGGTTCAACACCTCGACGCTCGAGGACTTCGCCGACGATGTCGATTCCGGGTTGGCCATGCTGATGGCGCGGCCAGAAATCGACAAGGCGCGGGTCGGCCTGATCGGCCATTCGGAGGGCGGGATCGTCGCATCGATGGTAGCGAGCCGGCGGAAGGACGTCGCGTTCGTGGTGCAAATGGCGGGCCCCGGCGCGGCGGTATACGATCTGCTGCTGAAGCAGGGCGAGGAAATGGCCCGTGCCCAAGGGTATCCCGAAGCCGTCATCGCGGAGCAGAACGAACTGCGGCGAACGATCTTCGAGGCGGTTCGGGCAGCGCCGACCCCCGAAGCGGCGCGAACCGCGGTCGAAACGATACTGATCGCAAAAGGCATGCCGGCCGACGGCGCGAAGAGGATGGCCGCAAGATCGACCCGACCCGATGTGATGCGTATCCTGAATGTCGATCCCGCCACCACGCTGTCACAGGTTCGCGCACCGGTACTCGCGATCGTGGGATCGAAGGACACCCAGGTCCCTCCCACGATGAACCTGCCTCTGCTCCGCGCCGCATTGGCCGGAAACCCGGACGCGACAGTGACCGAGCTTCCCGGCCTCAACCATCTGATGCAGACGGTCCGGACGGGCGCGGTCAGCGAATATTATCTGACCGAAGAGACGATCGCCCCGCTGGCGCTGGATACGATCACGAACTGGCTTGCGAAGCGAGGATTCGGCCGCAAGGTACGCTGATGAGTCAGGTGTTCAGGGCACTCGCCGATCCCACACGCCGCAGGGTGCTTCAACTCCTGCGCAAGGGGCCAATGAGCGCAGGCGACCTCAGCGATCAGTTCGACGTATCGAAGCCCACCATGTCCGCCCATTTCGCCGTGCTGAAGGAAGCCGATCTGGTCCATACCGAGAAGGCCGGCAAATCGATCATCTATCACTTGAAGCTGTCGGTGCTCGAGGAAGCATTGCTCGGCTTCGTCGATTCATTCGGCATCGGCGCGGAATCGCCCGCTGCCGGCAAGGAGACCGCGCGATGAACAAGGAACTGACAGGAGAGGGCGCCTGGGGCATCGGCATCGTCGCACTGGCGCTGGTCGGCACTATCGCGTTTCAGCTTGGCTATATCGACGGTGATGCTCTGATCCGAACCGTAGCGATCAACGGGGTGATGATCGCTTGGTACGGCAATCGCATGCCCAAGAAGTTCGAGCCGACCGCCGCCGCCCAGCGGGCGGCGCGATTCGGCGGTTGGTCGATGGTGATTAGCGGGCTGATCTATGCCATGCTCTGGGCCTTCGCACCGATCATGGTGGCGTTTGCTGGCGGGTGTAGCGCAGTGATCGCAGGGATCGTCGCGACGACGCTGTACCGCCACTCGCTACAGACCCAGGTAAGCGCCTAGAGCAGCAGATTCTCCGGGTCCCGCCCGACGCGTCCGCCACCCAGCCGGCGGCGATATTCGGTCTCGGCGGTGAAGCGGATATCGACGTCGCGATCGGCCATGAAGCTGGCCAGGCTGTCGTCGTCGATCTCGCTCCATTCCTTGCCGCGATCGGGGCCGTAGCGGACGCGGGGGAGCAGGCCGGGCTGTTTCGACCATTCGATCAGCTGGGCGACGCTGGCTTCGTTGAGCATGTCACGCAGGTGGAAGGCGGTGACATAGGCGTCCGGGAAGGCCCTGTGGGCAGGAAGCCCGCGCTCGTGCTCCAGCCCCTCAGGCTTGCGCCAGTAACGCAGCACCTGATTGGAGAAGCTGGGGCTGTCGGGCCACAGCCGCAGCGCGCATTTCCAGGTGCAGATCCAGTCGGCACCGCGGGTGAGCGACGGCGTGCAGAATTGTTCCTCGAATGTCGCGCGGTGCGCGGCCAGCGCCACGCGGCGCGGCCAGGGATCGAGGATCGGGCGGGCGACATCGTGCCACCACGGCGCATCGGCGACATCCTCGTCACGGATATGGTGGATCGCGGTGGTGATCGGCGACATCGGGCGGCCGGGATTGACGAAGCGCTGGCCGCCCTCGCCGAACAACTCCCACCGCCCGCTGGCGCTCAAGGCCACGTCCTGCCAGCCGATCTCGCACACGCCATGGGTGGGCGGCGCGCTGCCGGTGGTCTCGAGATCGATGACGCGGATGATGGAAGGTGGCGGCGACGGCATTGCCCGCGCGATGTGGGGTCTGACGCGGCGGAAAGCGAGTCTCTATTTCCCGCGGCTCAGCCGGGCGGCCGCAGGAACAGCGCATCGACAACCCGCCACAGCCAGATCCCAAACAGCGCGGCAACGGACACAATGACAGCGCCTGCAAGCCAGGTGCGCGCCGGTTCCGGAGGATCCCACAGAGTCCGCACGAACACCGCGAGCAGAACCGGCAGGACAGGTACCAGCGCGGCGGTGGAGTTCAGCGTGGGGAAGTTCGCATCGAGGTCGCGGTCTATCCAAGCGATATAGCGCGCCCAAAGCCCCATGCCTGCAGCCTCAGTGCGCCGCCTGCGGACCGCGGACCAGTCCGCTGGCCTCCAGCTGCGCGTCGATCATCGCGAGCAGGCGGTCGAGGCCTTCCTGCGACTTGGCCTCGGCGCGGGCGACCAGCACGTCCTGGGTGTTCGATGCGCGGAGCAGCCACCAGCCATCGGCGGTGTTCACGCGCGCGCCGTCGGTGCGGTTGACGTCGGCGCCCTCGGCTTCGAGCCGGTCGAGCACTTCGTCGATCACCGCGAACTTGCGGCTCTCATCCACCTGGAAGCGCATTTCCGGCGTGTTCACCATCGCCGGCATCTCGTCCTTGAGCTGGTTCATCGACTTGCCGATGACATGCACCGCCTGGATCAGCCGGACCGCAGCGTATTGCGCGTCGTCGAAGCCGTAATAGTCCTGCGCGAAGAAGATGTGGCCGCTCATTTCGCCCGCGAGCGGTGCGCCGGTTTCCTTCATCTTGGTCTTGATGAGGCTGTGGCCGGTCTTCCACATCAGCGGCTTGCCGCCCAGCTCGGCGATTCGGTCGTAGAGCGCCTGCGACGCCTTCACGTCGGCGATGATCGTCGCGCCGGGGTCCACCCGCAGCACAGGTTCCGCCAAAATGGAGAGAAGCTGATCGCCCCAGATCACCCGGCCCAGACCGTCGATCGCGCCAATCCGGTCGCCATCGCCATCGAAAGCCAATCCGAAATCGAGCTGCTTCTCCGCGACGAGCTTCTTCAGATCGGCGAGGTTCTTTTCCTCGGTAGGATCGGGATGATGGTTGGGAAAATTGCCGTCGACATCAGTGAAGAGCGTGTGATGCTCACCCGGCAGCAGCTTCACGAGCTTCTCGATCACCGGGCCGGCGGCGCCATTGCCCGTATCCCATCCGACGCGATAGGCGCCGCCGGCATAACCGGCCATCAGCCGGCCGACATAATCGTCCTCGATCGAATAGTCGGTGACGCTGGTTTCGCCGTCCGCTTCGTCCCAATCGCCTTCCGCGGCCATGCGGCCAAGCTTCTGGATGTCCTCGCCGAAAAACGGAAGGTGCTGGAACACCATCTTGAAGCCGTTGTAATTGCCGGGATTATGGCTGCCGGTTATCTGAATGCCGCCATCCACCTCTAGCGTCGCTTCGGCGTAATAGAGCATCGGGGTGGGCCCCATGCCGACGCGCACCACATCGCATCCGCTGGCGGTAAGGCCCTCGATCAGCGCAGCCTCGAGAATCGGCGACGAGACGCGGCCGTCGCGGCCCACGGCAACCCGGTGCCCGCCCGCGCGGCGCAGCAGGGTGGCGAAACCGCGACCGATCGCGCGCGCGTCATCGGGTCCCAGCGCCTCCCCCACGATTCCACGGATGTCGTATTCGCGCAGCGAGGTCGGATCGAACTTGTGGGTCATGGAACCTCCGGGAGGAAAGGATGCGTCCTAATCCCTCACCGGGCGCGAAAGTTCAATCGTTGCGGCGCAGCAAAGTGTCGCGTGCGGCGTTGATCTGTCGCGTCAGCTCCTCCGATCCGCCCTTGTCGGGGTGGACCGCAGTGACGAGGCGGCGATGCGCGGCGCGGACCTGCTTCTCGTTCGCATCGGCATCGACGCCCAGAAGCGCGCGGGCCTGCGCTTCCGATTCGCTCATCGGCCTTGGCGGCGGCGGGATCGGGGTGCCGGGCGGGCGGGTATTGCCGTGCCACAGCTTCCAGAACAGCCAGATCACCCCGGCCGCGAGAACGACCTTCCACATGTCAGGCGAACAGCGGCAGCACGGGTTCCGGAAGCGCGAGACCCGCCATCATCTCGCGAAGCTCCTGACGTGCCGCGACATGGCTGAGCACCATTCCGCCGAACTCGCCCGAATCGAGCATGGTCAGCCCCTGCGGGAACAATTCGCGATAGATGACGCGTTCGGACAGGCCCGAGATCACGCGGAAGCCGACTCGCTTGGAAAGCTGGTCGATCGCGTCGGACACGCGCTTCATGTTGCGCGCCTCGATATGCTGGACGCGGTTGCGCAGCACGACCCAGTCGATCGTCTCGCCATCCGACTTGGCGCGGCGCTTGCGCGATTCCCAGATCATCTCCGAATAGAAGCTGGGCTTGGAGACGCGGAAGGTTTCGGGATCGACCTGACCGATCAGGTCGAAATCGACGAAGCTGTCGTTCATCGGCGTGACCAAAGTATCGGCATTGGTGACCGCGATGCGGGCGAACTTGTCGTCGCGGCCGGGCGTGTCGATCACCAGGAAATCGGCTTCATAGCTCAGCCGGTCGAGCGAATCGGAAAAGGCAGCCATCGTCTCGCCGTCATGCGTTTCATAACGCGGCATCGGCAGTTCGCGGCCCGAACGCTTCATCGTGAGGGCGCGATTGTCGAGATAGCGGCCCATTGTGCGCTGGCGATGATCGAGGTCGAAGCACGAGACGCGGGCGCCCTTGGCCGCAAGCGCGATCGCGGTATGGACCGCAGTCGTGGACTTGCCGGTCCCGCCCTTTTCGTTGGCGAAGACGATTACGTGCAGCCGGTTCGCTCCGTCGGACAACGCCTCTACATCCTTTGTTGATCGTCCGGCCCTCCCCCCATAGAAGGCCGCCCCTCACACCCATATCGAAAGTGTTAACGCGTGCAAACCGTCCGTCAGCTTGCCGATCTTCGCGAAGCGATTGCGGCGTTCCGCAAGGCAGGCGAGCGCGTGGCGCTGGTGCCCACCATGGGCGCGCTGCACGCCGGGCACATGGCGCTGGTCGAGGCCGCGAAGCGCCATGCCGATCGCGTAGTCGTGTCGATCTTCGTCAACCCGAAGCAGTTCGGCCCGAACGAGGATTTCGCGCAATATCCCCGTAAGGAGCTGGCCGACTCGACGATGCTGAGCAAGGCCGGCGTGGACATCCTCTGGCTGCCGCCGGTCGAGGTGATGTATCCGGCGGGCTTCGCCACCAACGTGTCGGTCTCGGGCGTCAGCGAGACGCTGGACGGTGCTGCGCGGCCCGGACATTTCGATGGAGTCGCGACCGTCGTCTCGAAGCTGTTCAACCAGGTGCGGCCCGATGCCGCACTGTTCGGCGAGAAGGATTTCCAGCAGCTCGCGGTGGTGCGGCGCATGGCGGCCGATCTCGACATGGGGCTGGAGGTGATCGGCGTGGTCACCCAGCGCGACGATGACGGCCTCGCCCTCTCCTCGCGCAACGCTTACCTTTTGCCCGAGGATCGCGTGAAGGCGGTGGCCCTGCCCCGCGCGCTGGGCGCCGCGGCGCGGGCGATCGAGGAAGGCGGCGATGCGCAGGCGGCGCTGGCGCATGCCCGCGACGTGATGACCGCTGCGGGCTTCGTGCTGGACTATGTCGAGCTGGTCGATGCCGAGACTTTGGGCGCGCCGGAGAAGGGTCGCCCGGGCCGGCTGTTGGCCGCGGCGCGAATCGGCACGACGCGGCTCATCGACAATATACCCGTCAATCTGAACAATTACGGTTAACGCCGTTAACCATTTATTCCGATTTGTGCAGCCAATGTCCCCATACCACGAGGGTGGAAAAGGGGTAGTGACATGGGCAGCAGCCTGAAGAGCGCACAGTTCCTGATCGAAAGCCGCCGCCGCGATGCGGCCCGCGGCGATCACAACGCATGCTATGACCTTGGCATCGTCTTTTCGAGCGGCGCGGAAGGCGTCGATATCGACCTGATCGAGGCCCATAAATGGTTCAACATCTCGGCCATGTCGGGCAACGAGCGCGCCAAGGATTGCCGCGCGGAGATTAGCGAAGACATGACCGCCCGCGAGATCCTGGCCGCCCAGAAGGCAGCCCGCGACTGGCTGATGATGACCCAGCGCCGCGCGGCGTAAACCGCGACTCCGCCGGCGGGAGCGTATTTCCCCAAGTCCGGCGGCTTGACTCGTTCCCACCCCCACGCGACGCTTCACGCGGTTCGCTTTGGGGGAAGTTGAATGACGCTGGCACTGGCCATGATGGTCGCTCTGTCGCCGTTGCAGGACGATGCGGAGCCGGTGAACCGCTTCACCGCCGAAACGCTTCTGCGCAACAGCCTGAGGCGCAAGCATCCCGGCGCCCAGGGCGACTTCCGGTCATCCAGCGAGGTGCTGGGTCCCATCGAGATCAGCCAGGCCACGAACCGCTACGCGGCGAGCGCCGGATGGACGGAATACAGCTCGGCAGTGGTCGTCACCAATGTGAGCGCGCGTACGCTGTGCCTCCGGCTGCGGGTGCTTGCCAGATATACCTACCCCGATACCCCCGAGAGAAACGTAAGCTTCTCGGAAAATGAGAAGTTCGCGACGCGGCCCCGCCTCATAAAGCCCGGTCAGTCGTTGATCGGCCAGCACGCCGGAAGTGCCGCGAAATCCGGTATCACCTACAATATCGCCAAGGGCTTCTACGCCTGGCCGGCGGCAGCCGGAGACGGGAACTGGCGGGTGCGATGCACCAATCCCCCGGCAGGCCTTGCCGAATGGATGCGCCGGCCGATGGAGAATCTGCGAAGCTACTGGTTCTGACGGAGAGGGGGACGGACTGATGGACCTGACGATCACCGGATTTACCGCGGCCGCGCTCGCGATCCTGCTTGCGCTGCTGGCGCTCGACACGATCCGCCACCGCTTCCGCACGCGCCTGTCTTTCGGGCTGGGCGAAGACGCCGGCCTGACCTCGGCCAGCCGCGCGCATGGCAACCTTGCCGAGAATGCGCCGATCACGCTGATCCTGATCGGGCTGCTGGAGGTGGGCGGGGCCGACCGCCAGATTCTGACCTATGCCGCGGGCACTTTTGTCGCCGCGCGGGTGCTGCATGCCATCGGTCTGTACACGCCAAGCAAGGGCCCACCGCCGCTGCCGCGTGCGATCGGGGTGATTGCGACGCTGGTGGTGCAGCTTGGGTTGGCGGGGTGGCTGGTTTCGCGGCTGGTTTAGAAGCTGCCGCGCTCCGGCCAAGGCCGGAGCACGATCGGGAACGGGCAAGCGCTAGCCACTGAGATAGCCGTCACCCCGGCCTTGTGCCGGGGTCCACTCAGCCTGACGGGCTGACCTTCAGCCTCTTGTCCGACGCCTGCCTCCCGGTGGACCCCGGCACAAGGCCGGGGTGACGGGGGGATTGGATCAGGCGTCGGCCTTCTTCGCCGCGGACTTCTTCGCTGCCGCCTTCTTGGCCGGGGCCTTTTTGGCAGCCGCTTTCTTCGGTGCAGCCTTCTTCTTGCCCTTGCCCTTCGCAGGACCAGCCGCAGCGCGGGCGTCGATCAGCTGGGCGGCTTCCTCCAGCGTCAGCTGGTCCTTCTCGATCGACTTGGGCAGAGTCGCGTTGGTCTCGCCATCGGTGACATAGGCGCCGTAGCGGCCGTCCATCAGCTTGATCTCGGCTTCGGTACGCGGATGCTTGCCGAGGATCTTGAGCGGCTCGCGTGAGGCGCCGCGCTGCGGACGTCCGCCGCCTGCCGCCGCTTCGGCCAGCTTGACCACCGCGGCGTTCATGCCGGTTTCGAACACTTCCATCGTCGACTGGAGCCGGGCGTATTTGCCGTCATGCGCCAGGTAAGGGCCATAGCGGCCGATCGACGCGGTGATCGGGTTGCCGGTCTCGGGATGGTTGCCGATGGTGCGCGGCAGCTTGAGCAGCTTGAGCGCCCAATCCAGATCCAGCTCGATATCCTTGGGAATCGAGGAACGCGCGGCTTCCTTGCCTTCGCCCAGCTGGATGTAGGGCCCGAAGCGGCCCGACTTGCGCTCGACGTTCAGGCCGGTTTCCGGGTCCTGCCCCAGCACTTCCGGACCGTTGCTGTCGCCTTCGCCGCCGCCCGGCTGGCCGAAGCGGCGGGTGAACTTGCAGTCGGGATAGTTGGAGCATGCGACGAACGCGCCGAACTTGCCGCCGCGCAGCGCCAGACGACCGGTGCCGCAGGTGGGGCACAGGCGCGGATCGCTGCCGTCTTCCTTTTCGGGGAAGAGATAGGGCTCGAGGAACTGATCGAGCGCCGCGGTGATCTCCGACGGCTTCTGCTCCATCACCTCGCTGGTGCGCGGCTTGAAGTCCTTCCAGAAGCTGTCGAGCACCGCCTGCCATTCGGCACGGCCGCCCGACACATCGTCCAGCTCCTCCTCCAGCTCGGCGGTGAAGTCGTAACCGACATATTTCTCGAAGAAGCGTTCGAGGAATGCCGTCACCAGCCGTCCGCTCTCCTCGGCGAAGAAGCGGTTCTTCTCGACGCGGACATAGGCGCGGTCCTTCAGCGTCTGGATGATCGAGGCATAGGTAGACGGACGGCCGATGCCGAGTTCCTCCAGCCTTTTGACCAGCGAGGCTTCGGAGAAGCGCGGCGGCGGCTGGGTGAAATGCTGTTCGGCATTCACTGCCTTCTTGGCCGGGGTGTCGCCCGACGACATCCTGGGCAGGCGGCGCGATTCCTCGTCGCCCTCGTCGTCGCGGCCTTCCTCGTACAAAGCGAGATAGCCGGGGAAGAGCACCACCTGGCCGGTGGCGCGCAGGCCATGCTGGCCGGTCGCATCCTCCAGATCGATGGTGGTGCGCTCCATCCGCGCCGAGGCCATCTGGCTGGCCAGCGCGCGCTTCCAGATCAGGTCGTACAGACGCGCATGATCGCCGCCGCCGACCTTGTCCTTGCTGAAATCGGTCGGCCGGATCGCCTCGTGCGCTTCCTGCGCATTCTTCGCCTTGGCGGTGTAGACGCGCGGCTTTTCAGGGACATAGTGGCCGTCATAGCGGTTCACAACCGCGCGGCGGGCCTCCTGGATCGCGTCGCCGTCCATGGTGACGCCGTCGGTCCGCATATAGGTGATCGCGCCGTCCTCGTAGAGACCTTGGGCGATGCGCATGGTGTGGCTGGCCGAGAAGCCTAGCTTGCGCGCGGCCTCCTGCTGCAGGGTCGAGGTGGTGAAGGGCGGCGGCGGATTGCGCATCGCCGGCTTGGTCTCGACGCCGACCACCGAGAAGCGGCCTTCCTCGACGGCCTTCTTCGCGGCTTCGGCGGTCTTGCCGTCGCCGATCGACAGGCGGTCGAGCTTGTCGCCCTTCCACTTGACGAGGCGGGTGAGGAACGCGGTGCCGTCCTGCTCCATGTCGGCGGTGACCGACCAGTATTCCTGCGGCTTGAAGACTTCGATCTCGCGCTCGCGCTGGACGATCAGGCGGAGTGCGACCGACTGGACGCGGCCGGCCGACTTGGCGCCGGGCAGCTTGCGCCACAGCACCGGCGAGAGGGTGAAGCCGACAAGATAGTCCAGCGCGCGGCGGGCGCGATAGGCGTCGATCAGGTCGGTATCCAGCTCGCGCGGATTCTTCATCGCTTCGAGGATCGCCGGCTTGGTGATCGCGTTGAAGGTGACGCGCTCGACCTCCTTGGGCAGCGCCTTCTTGTTCCGCAGGACCTCTTGCACATGCCAGCTGATCGCTTCGCCTTCGCGATCAGGGTCGGTCGCGAGGATCAGGCGGTCGGCCTTCTTGGCCTCATCGGTGATCGCCTTGAGCTGCTTCGACTTGTCGGCATAGGCCTCCCATTCCATCGCGAAGCCATCGTCCGGGTTCACCGAACCGTCGCGCGCCGGCAGGTCGCGGACATGGCCGTAGGACGCCAGGACGTGATAGTCCTTGCCCAGATATTTCTCGATGGTCTTCGCCTTGGCGGGCGATTCGACGATGACAAGCTGCATGGGGTGTAGGAATTTCCTTACGTGTACGCGTGTAAGGTGGGGAAGCTCGCGGCGTCACGTCAAGCGGGTTGGCGATGAAACCGGCGCGCGCGTCGAACGTATCCGTTCCTGAAGATCGATCGGAGCGCCATGGAAGCCGGACTGACCAGCGACGAACCAGCCCCGAAGCGGCGCTTTCCGCGGTTCGTCCTGTGGATCATCGGGCTGGGGCTGATCGTGGCGGTCGTCGCCATCGTGGCAGTGATCGTATCGCGCAATACCGATGTGGCGCCGCCCGCGCGGCTGGCCGATCCGGTAAACGTCCCGCGGCATGAATCGACCATCGCCGTGCCGCTCGACGTCGACACCGCGCTGCTGCTGCGCGAGCTGGAACGGGCGATCCCGCGCACGCTCTGGTCGATCAATCGCCATGTCGACAAATGCGTGCCCGCCCAGCGGGTGCGGCTGTTCAAGCGCAACCTGAAGGTGACGCCGTCGCTCGGCTGCGACGTGATCGGCACTGTCACGCGCGGGGCGATCCGGTTGCGCGGTCAGGGTGAGGATATCATCGCCGATGTGCCGATTCGTGCGCAGGTGGCGGCGCGCGACGTGGGCGGCTTCCTGAAGGGCAAGACCGCGACCGGATCGGCGATGGTCCATGCCCGCATCCGGCTGAGCCTGTCGAAGGACTGGGCGCCGGGCGCGACCGTACGGCTCAGCTATGGCTGGACCAACCCGCCGGGAATCGACTTCCTGGGCCAGCGGATCACCTTCACCGACAAGGTGGACGAGAAGCTCGCCCCGATCGTGCGCGAACTGGAACGCACCCTGCCGCGCGAGATCGCCAAGCTGAACATCCGCGCGAAGGTGGCCGATGCCTGGCGGCAGAGCTTCACCTCGCTGGAGCTGAACGCGGAAAATCCGCCGGTGTGGATGCGGATCACCCCGCAGCGACTGAGCTATGGCGGGTACAGCCTGTCGGGCGGCAAGCTGCGCCTGCGGCTTGGCCTGACCGCGCTGACCGAGACCTTTGTCGGGCCGAAGCCGGCCGATCCGGTGGCGACGCCGCTGCCGCAACTGGTGCGCGAGGCGCCGGGGTCGCGGCTGCGTTTGTTCATCCCGGTCATCGCCGATTACGCGCAGCTGGAGCCGGTGGTGCTGCGCGCGCTGACAAAGCGATCGCAGCGGCCGTTCGAGCTGCCCGGCATCGGGCCAGTGACCGCGCGATTCGACAATGTCGTGGTCTATGGCACCGAGGGCGGGCGGATCGCGCTGGGGCTGACGCTGGCGGCGCGGCGCAATGCGGGCGGCGGCGAGACGCACGGCATGGTGTGGGTCACCGCCAAGCCGGTGAATGCGCCGGGTTCGCTCACCGTGGCGTTTCAGGACGTGCAGGTGCGCGGCAATACCGACGGGCTGGGCGGCGACCTGCTGGTCCAGCTGGTGAGCAATCCGCAGGTGGCGAACGAGATCGCCGCATCGCTCACCCAGAATTTCGCGCGCGATTTCCGGAAGCTGATGGGCAAGGTGCAACGCGCCATCGTCGAGAAACGCGCGGGCGCCTTCGTCATCCGCGCCGAGATCGGCCAGGTGCGGACGGGATCGCTCTACCCCGCCGGGCAGGGGCTGTATCTGCCGGTGTGGACGGAAGGATCGGCGCGGGTCGAGTATCGGCCGCGGTAATCAGTCATGCAGAATGCTAATAAAATCCTAAATTCCACAATTACTTTCAGCGGATTTTTGCAATATCCATACTGGACATTTATTATGTCTAGAATGCCATAATTACGTGCTAATTTATGGTATCACACCGTAATATATGGATTTATATTATGACTGAAAGATTTTCAGGTAAAATTCTTGGCATAAAATCTTAAAATGGAGATTTGAAATTTAAATTTCAGAGAACAGGCCAGAATGGTGCTGATGCGATGAGATTCTATATCGAAAAAGATACGATAGAGTTTGAAAACAATACAAAGATTATAATTGCGGCCTACATGAGTAACCATGAGATATATTTCAATGCCGAGCGAAGATACCATCTTCATTCGAGCGTTTCAGACCTTAAACTGGGAGATTTTACTGATCAATTTTAGGCGAACTCTCGCCGGAGCTAACCCGCCCGCCCGCGTGCCGCTCCAGCCGCCCGCCCAGTTCCAGCTCCAGCAACACCATCTGCACCACCGCGGACGGCAGCCCGGACTGGCGGATCAGTTCGTCCACTGCGACCGGGACCGGGCCGAGCAGGCCTTCGATGCCGTGGCGATCCCCTTCGCTCGCGTCGATCGGCGGGCCGCCTTCCCAGGCGCTGATCGGGGAGCGGAACGCGCGCGGATCGATCGGGCGGACCATCTCCAGGATGTCATCGACGCTCTGCACCAGCGTGGCGCCCTCGCGGATCAGCAGGTTGCAGCCCTGCGCGCGCGGATCGAGCGGGGAGCCGGGCACGGCCATCACGTCACGGCCCGCTTCGCCCGCCAGCCGCGCGGTGATCAGCGAACCGGAGCGTGGCGCGGCCTCGACCACCACCGTGCCCAGCGCGAGGCCCGCGATGATCCGGTTGCGCGAGGGGAAGAAGCGGGCGAGCGGCTCGGTGCCCGGCGGCTGTTCGGCCACCAGCAGGCCCTCACGCGCAACCTGTTCCTGAAGCTCGCGATTCTCGGGCGGGAAGGTCACATCGATACCGCTGGCGATCACGCCGACGGTGCCGCCGGAGATCGAGCCGATATGCGACGCGGTGTCGATGCCGCGGGCAAGGCCCGACACGACCGTCACCCCCGCCTCGGCCAGCCCCAGCGCCAGTTGACGGGCGAAGCGGCATGCGGCGGCGCTGGCGTTGCGCGCGCCGACCATCGCGACGCAGGTGCGTGTCGTCAGCTCCACATTGCCGCGCACGATCAGCGCGGGCGGCGCGGATTCGATCTCCGCAAGCAGTGCGGGATAATCGGGATCGCCGAGGAACAGGTATTGCGCGCCGAGCCGCTCGACCCGTTCGATCTCGCGCTGGACCAGCGTCGCGTCGGCAATGCGCGGCGCCCTGCCCCCGCCCCGCGCGGCAAGCATCGGCAGCGCATCGAGCGCGGCCTCCGCGCTACCGAAGCGCGCGATCAGCTGGCGATAGGTGACCGGGCCGATATTGGCCGACCGGATGAGCCTCAGCCGCGCTTCGCGCGCGGCGTCATTTTGCGCTTCGCGCGGGTCAGGCATCCTTCTTCTTGCCGACCTTCGGCTCGGTGCCGCTCAGCAGCCGGTCGATATTCTCGCGATGCTTCCACACCACGATCAGCGCGAGGGCGAGGAACAGCAGCACCAGATCGATCCGGCCGAACGCCGCCGCACTGATCGGCGCGCTGATCGCCGCGCTCATCCCCGCGACCGACGAGATGCGGACGATTCCCAGCATCCCCAGCCACACGCCGGCATAGATCAGCCCCGATGGCCAGTGCAGCGCCAGCACCACGCCCATCAGCGTGGCGACACCCTTGCCGCCCTTGAAGCCCAGCCAGAAGGGATAGCAATGGCCGAGGAACGCGGCCATCGCCGCGAGGATGCCGGTGCCGGGGAACAGCCATTCGGCCACGTTCACCGCCGCGACGCCCTTCAGCAGATCGAGCAGCAAAGTCGCCGCCGCCAGTTCCTTGCGGCCGGTGCGCAGCACATTGGTCGCGCCGATATTGCCCGATCCGATCTGGCGCAGGTCGCCGGCACCGAAAAAGCGCGTCAGCAGCAGCCCGAACGGTATCGCGCCGAGCAGATAGCCGATCACGAGCGCTGCGAAGCTCGCCTGCCAGAGTATTTCGGTCTGCAATCGATCCCCCGTCCTTGCGCACAGGCTAGGCGCTCGCCGTGCCCCGCGCAACAACATGGATCGGCTATGGGGTACCAATCGCACGGGCTTGGGGTCCGGCGCGCGGGACCCTATCAGGATGGCGATGTGGAAGACGAAGGACCCAGCGTGACGATCGACGAGCGGACGAGATCCGCGCTGGCGCGGCTGACCGCGAACGAGAAGGAATGCCTGCGCCGCCGCCTGCTGCCCCAGACCGCCAAGGAAATGGCGATCGAGCTGGGGGTTTCGCCGCACGCAGTGGAGAAACGTCTGAAGATGGCGCGGGCCAAGCTGGGCGTCGGATCGTCGCTTCAGGCAGCGCGGCTGCTGGTCGCATCGGAGGACCAGATGCTGGTACCCCATCGGCCGGACCTCGCGCCGGACGATGCGACCGGCAATGCCCCGCTTCACCCCGGCGGCAGTCGCCGGTGGCTGATTCCCGGAGCGATCACCATGAGCATCATCGTCGCGGCAAGCCTTGCCCTCACCCTTGCCGGAACGCCGGCACCGCAGGACGCACCGAAGCAGACCGTCACCGAACGCGTCCCCGCCACGCCTGCGACGGCCACGGCCTTTCTCGGCAGCAGTTTCGACACGATGGACAAGAACAAGTCGGGCTATCTCGAGCCGGAGGAAATGCCGCGCATGTCGGTCAGCAGCGGCAGCGTCCCCAAGACGGCATTGGACCCGAAGCGCGCCCAGGCGCTGTTCACCGCCCGCAACGACGTGAACGGCGACGGCAAGGTGAGCCGCGCCGAATTCATCCAGACCAACCGCCCGATGATCGAAGCCAATGGCGTTCCCGCCCGCTGGAAGGCGCGGAACTGATTCCTGGTCCGGCTGACGCCGGATGACGGTGCAGCGTGCGCAACCTCGGGGCGGTTGACGGGCAACGGGCGCGGCGCCATTCCGCGCGGCGATGACCGATAGCCGCCCCATCTTGTTCTTCGATTCCGGCATGGGCGGGCTTTCGGTGCTGGCGCCCACCGCGAAGCTGCTGCCACAGGCGCCGCTGGTCTATGTCGCCGATTCGGCGGGCTTTCCCTATGGCACGCGCAGCGAAGGCGAGATCGCGGCGCGGGTGCCCGCGCTGCTCGGGCGGCTGGCCGAACGCTACGATCCTCGACTGATCGTGATCGCATGCAACACCGCATCGACCATCGCGCTCCAGCATGTCCGCGCCGCGCTCGACCTGCCGATCGTCGGCACCGTGCCCGCGATCAAGCCCGCTGCGCTGCTCAGCCAGAGCCGCGTGATCGGCGTGCTGGGCACCGACGCGACGGTGCGCCAGCCCTATGTCGACGATCTGGCGGCGCGCTTCGCCAGCGATTGCACCGTACTGCGCCACGGCTCCGCCGAACTGGTCGCGCTGGCCGAAGCGGCTTTGGGCGGCGAGGCGCCTGCCCCCGAGCGGCT
>NZ_JARNTV010000054.1 GCF_029433115.1 Sphingomonas sp. AOB5
TTGGCGACCAGCGCGTCGCGCTGCGCATCCATGCCGTGGAGCATCGCCAGCGGCAGCGGCGCGAAGGCGCGGGCGGCGGTGAGGGTATGATCGCGCCAGACATAGGCCGGATGCGCGAGCGGATCCGCCGAAGCGGGCGGCGGGGGCGCGAGGCGTTCGAGAGCGGCGGCGATGCGTTCGAGCGGGTCCATAGGGAGGGCGTTACACAATCCTCCCCCGGAGGGGGAGGGGGACCGCGAAGCGGTGGAGGGGTAGTTGCCACAAACGATCGGCGTCGCTCGCGGAGAATACCTCTCCACCAGCTTCGCTGGTCCCCCTCTCCCTCCGGGAGAGGATTTAGGAGGTCTTGCCCATCAGTACCTGCGCCGCGGCGCGATCGGTGAAGCTGGGGTCGGCGAGTGCCGCCGCGGCATGGGCGCGGGCTTCGGGGAAGCGTTTCATGTCGGCATAGATTTGCGCGAGGTGCCAGCGCAGGCCCGAATGATTGGGGGCGAGGCGGACGGCCTTTTGCAGCAGTTCGAGGCCCGCGGCTTGCGCGCCGTTCTGATACATGGCCCAGCCATAGGCATCGGCGATGGCGGGATTGCCCGGGGCGAGCAGATAGGCGGCCTCGCCGAAATCCTCGGCCTTTTCGGTTTCGCCGGCACCGGCATAGGCAGCGGCGAGTTCGGCGTTGAGCGCGGCGTCGCGGTCGCCGATGCGGGCGCGCAGTCCCTCCAGCGTGTCGATCGCGGCGTCGAAATCGCCGCTGGCGAGCTGCCAGTGGGCCGAAAGGCGGAGCGCGGCGACGTTCATCGGGTTCTGCGAGAGGAACAGCGCCAGCGTGTTCGAGGCCTGCTCGCGATTGCCCGCGCGATCGAATGCCTCGACCAGCCGGAGCATGGTCGGTTCGTCGAAGCGGAGCGCGGCGGCGTTCTTGTAGGCGGTGGCGGCGTCGCCGAACCGGTCCGACAGCATCAGCAGGTCGCCGACCAGGATATGCGCGGCGGGTGCGCCGGGATTGTCGTTGGCAATGCGCTGGGCGCGGGCGAGCGCGCCGCCGCGATTGCCGTCGGCGAGCAGTGCGCGGATCAGCGGGACCACCGCCGAGGGATCGTCGGGCCGTTCCTGTGCATCGGCGCCGAGCACCGCGACGCTGTCGTCCGCGGAGAAGGCGCCGGCTTCGGCGCGCTTGGGCCATGAGGCGCGATCGAGGAAGCGGGCGGCCTGTTCGCGGTCGCCGATCCGTTCGAAGCCGCGGGCGACGAGGGTCAGCGCATAGCTGTCTGCATCGCCGCGCGCGACGACCGGACGCAGGATATCGATCGCGTTGCGAGCCGAATCGGTGCGCAGCAGCGCGACCGCGAGCAGCTTGCGTGCTTCGATATTCATCGGCTGGCGGCCGACAAGCTGGCGCAATTTCTCGATTGCCTGCTCATTGTCACCGGACTGGAGATCGAGCGTGCTGCCGAGCAGCAGGGCGCCGGGCAGCGAATCGATCGCGCCATTGGTCTTTTGCAGCAGGTTGCGGGCGAGATCGAAATTGCCGGCGCGGGCGGCGAGGACCGACTGGAGATAGAAGGCTTGCGGGCTGCCGGGCTTGGCTTCCAGCGCCTTGCGGGTGGCGGCGAGCATGTCGATGGTGCGGCCCGCATCGCCCAAGGTCGCGGCATATTCGATCAGCGCGTCGTGATAATAGGGATCGCGCTTCAGCGCCTGTTCGAACCATGGCAGCGCCGCGACAAGGCCGTACTGGCTGCGCACCACCTCGCCGCGCAGCACCAGCGCGTCGACATTGCCGGAATCGACCTGAACCGCCTTTTGCGAGGCGAGGATCGCGCCTGAGATATCGCCTGCGGTGTAGCGGAAGCGGCCGAGATCGGTCCAGGCATCGGCATCGTTCGGAGCGATGCGGACGGCCTCCTGAAGCGCGGCGGCGGCTTCGCTCCAGTTGTTGAGCGTGGTCATCGCGCGGCCGCGCACGCGCAGACCATAGGCGCGGTCGCGCGGATCGGTCTTTTCGGCTTCGGCGATGGCGCGTTCGGCGTCACCCTGAAGCAGCAGCGCTTCGGCACGCAGATGGGCGATGCGCTTGGCGTCGTAACCGGCATCGACTGCGCGCTTCAGCTCGGCTTCGGCGCCGACGCCGTCCTTCAGCTTCAATTGCGAGAGCGCGAGCACATAATGGGCGGCGGCCGAGCCGGGATCCTGACGCACGGCGTCGAGGGTTGCCTGACGCGCGGCGCTGGCATTGTCGGCGCTGAGGAACTGCGCGGCCTTTTCGACCGAGGCGCGCGAGGCCTCGGGATTGGTGCGTGTCGGGGTGAGCGCGAAGAAGGCGTAGAGCGCGATGCCGAACGCGCCGAGGCAGGCGGCGATCACGAGGACGCGCCGCACCACCGGCCCGCGCGCGGCGTTGTGCGGATTGCTGTAGACGCGGCGCTTACGGCTGGAGGTCATAGGCCTTCATCAGATCGTAGAGGGTGGGGCGGCTGATCCCGAGCAGGCGCGCGGTGCCGGAGATATTGCCTTCGGCGCGCGCGAGCGCGTGGCGGATCGCCTTGCGATCGGCGGTTTCGCGCGCGGCCTTGAGATTGATCGGAAGTGCTGCATCCTCGGCGCTTTCCAGGTCGAGATCGGCTGCGGTGACATGCTTGCCATCGGCCATGATCGCGGCGCGCTTCACCCGGTTTTCCAGTTCGCGGACATTGCCCGGCCAGCCCCATGCGTCGATCGCGGCGAGCGCGTCGGGCGCGAAATTCCTGGCGCCGGTGTTCATGGCTGCCGTGTATTTCTTGAGGAAATGGCGCGCGAGCAGCCCGGCATCGCCCGGCCGTTCGGCAAGGCTGGGGATCTTCACCACGATCTCGGCGAGACGGTAATAGAGGTCCTCGCGGAAATCGCCCGAGGCGACCATAGCGTCGATATCGCGGTGGGTGGCGCAGACGATGCGGGTATCGACCGGGATCGCCTTGCGCCCGCCGATCCGCTCGATCACGCGTTCCTGCAGGAAGCGCAGCAGCTTGACCTGCAGCGGCAGCGGCACATCGCCGATTTCGTCGAGGAACAGCGTGCCGCCATGGGCGAGCTCGATCTTGCCCTCGGTGGTCTTCACCGCACCGGTGAACGCACCCTTTTCGTGCCCGAACAGTTCGGATTCGAGCAACGTGTCGGGGATCGCGGCGCAGTTGATCGCGATGAAATTGCCCTTCCGGCGCGGACTGGCCTCGTGCAGGCCACGGGCGAGCAGTTCCTTGCCGGTGCCGCTGGCGCCCAGCAGCATGACCGATACGTCGGCCACGGCCACGCGTTCGATGGTACGGGTGACCTTGAGCATCTCGGGGCTGGCGGTGAGCATGCCGCCCAGCACCGCGCCGCCCTCGATCCGTTCGGCGAGGCGCCGATTTTCGGCCTCGAGCGCATGGACGTGGAAGGCGCGAGCGACGATCAGGCCCAGCGCGTCGATGTCGATCGGCTTCTGGTAGAAATCCCACGCGCCCATCTCGATCGCGCGCAGCATCGATTCGCGAGCGCCATGGCCCGAGGCGACGATCACCTTGGTATCCGGACGCAGGGTCAGGATCGCCTCGAGCGTGGCGAAGCCTTCGGTGGTGCCATCGGGATCGGGCGGCAGGCCGAGATCGAGCGTGACGACCGGCGGCTCCTCCGCGCGGACGAGCGCAATGGCTTCCTCGCGGGTGGAGGCGGTGAAGATCTCGTGCCCGTCATAGGCCCAGCGCAGCTGGCGCTGCAGCCCGGCATCGTCCTCGACGATCAGCAGCTTGGACTGGACCGGCTTCATCTCGCTCATGCCGCGCGCTCCGTGGTGGGCACCAATGCCGTGCGCAGGGTGACGCGGAAGCGGCTGCCCGCACCCTCACGACTGGTGACGTCGATGCGGCCGTCCATCTGGGTGGCCAGCTGGCGCGCCTCGAACGCGCCGATGCCGAACCCGCCCGACTTGGACGAGACGAACGGCTTGAACAATTTGTCGCGGACGAAACCGGGCGACATGCCGATGCCGTGGTCGATCACCTCGATGGTGACATGGTTCGCGTCGCCGGCGACGGCGATGGTCACCGGCTCGCTGGCCGGGCTGGCGTCGATCGCGTTCTGGACGAGATGGGCGAGCAGCTGATCGAGCGCGGCGGGATCGGCGAAGGCGATCGCGGGATGGCCCGATGCGACCACCGGATGCTGCGCACTGCGCTCGGCGGCGATGCGTTCGACCAAAGGCAGGATCTCGACCGCGCGGAGCGGTTCGGCGCGGCGGGGGCCATGCTGCGACAGGCGCGCGAGCAGGGCGGTCATCTTCTCCGCGGAATCGCGCAGCGTCTCGACCATGTCGGCGCGGAATTCGGGCTTGTCGGCATGGCGCTCGGCATTGCGCGCGGTCAGGGTCAACTGGCTCACCAGATTCTTGATGTCGTGGAGGATGAAGGCGAAACGGCGGTTGAACTCGTCGAAGCGCTGGGCGTCGGCGAGGGCTTCCTGCGCGCGGGCTTCGGCGAGATAGGAGGCGACCTGGCGGCCGGCGACCTTGAGCAGATCGAAATCCTCCCAGTCGAGCGCGCGGTCGAGCGGGGGGCGGGCGAGCAGGATCGCGCCGGTCAGCGTGCCGAGATGCGGCAGGGGTACGAGCACCCAGGCATCGGTGCGGTCGAGCATCCACTGGGGAAGCAAAGCCGCTTCGACGCTGTCGGCGCCGCGCAGTCCGTCCAGCTCGAGGATGCGGCCGGTATTGGCGAGATGCTGGGCGAGCGCGGCTTCGGCGGGGCCGGTCGCGTCGCTGTCCCAGTTCCACACCGCGCCGTGGCCGAGGCCCTGGCCTTCGGGAACGAGCAGTGTGCCGCCGGGCGATTCGACCAGATCGGCAATCGCCTTGACGATGCGTTCGTCCAGCGGAGCGGCGCCCGCCGGGCTGCCCAGCGTATCGGTGAAGCGCATCCATTCGGCGCGATAGTCGTAGCGATGGCGGAAGAAATGCTTGGCCAGCTTCACCTTCAGCCAGGCGCGCAGCCAGGTGGAGGAAACCAGCGTGAGCATCGCCGCGGTCGATCCGAAGACGAAGGCGGTCTGCAGCACGCGGGCGTTCGCGCCGCCGACGGTGGCGATGGCGCTGGTGGTGAGCGCGAGCAGCGCGAAAAAGGCGAGGATCGCGACGAGCGACAGCGACTGATAGGCGACGGTGCGCGAGACCGAGACGTTCCATTCGTCCTTGCGCTGGAGCGCTGCAGCCATCGCGCCGGCGACGGCGATCATGCCGAGGCCGCGCAGCGCAAGCAGCGCCTGCGGCCATGCGGCGGTGATATAGGCGACGCTGACCAGGTTGAAATCGATGAACCAGATCGCGGCGAGCGCGCGGACGGTCCAGCGCAACCCCACGCTGGTCTCTGGCGCGATCGCCTGGTGCAGCGCGCGGATCAACACCAGCGCGGCGACTGCGAACAACATGCGCATCAGTAGCGACGCAGCGAGGAACTCGCCCGCCATCGGATCGTCCGACATGCCGATGATGTGCAGCACGACCGATGCGACCGACACCAGCACCACGACGCCGTAGACGGTGCCGAGCGCGACCGGCGGGCGGACATTGCCGTCGCGCCGGTGAAGCACGATCATGAAAGCGAGCCAGGCGAGGTTGCGCAGCAGCTCGGCAAAGCTGGTCCCGGTCTCGCCACTGCCCAGCCCCGCGACCGAAAGTGCCCATAGTGCCGTCGCCGCCAGCGCTAGGGCCAGCGGGCGGCGCGGCGCGCCTTCCTTGCGCCGCCATGCCCACAGCGCCAGCGCGCCGAACAGCAATGCGGCAAGGGCATGCGTCCACAGGATCAGGGCGGCGAACATCAGCGCGCGCCTTCGGGGAAGAGCACCACCCTCATCGTCTGGAGGAGGATGAGAATGTCGAGGAAGGGCGAGTAGTTCTTCGCGTAATAGAGATCGTATTCGAGCTTCTGGCGGCTGTCCTCGATCGACGCGCCATAGGGATAGTTGATCTGCGCCCAGCCGGTGATGCCCGGCTTCACCATGTGGCGCTCGGCATAATAAGGCAGCTTCTGTTCGAGATCCTCGACGAACTGGGGACGCTCGGGACGCGGGCCGACAAAGCTCATCTCGCCCTTCAGCACGCTCCAGCACTGCGGCAGTTCGTCGATGCGCAGCTTGCGGATGATGCGGCCGACGCGGGTGATGCGCGGATCGTCCTTCTCGGCCCAGACGGCCTGTCCGGCGACCTCGGCGTCGATGCGCATCGAGCGCAGCTTGATGATGTCGAAGCCCTGGCCATAGATGCCGACACGGCGCTGGCGGTAGAAAGCGGGGCCCTTCGAATCCAGCTTCACGGCCAGCGCACCGATCAGGATCAGCGGAGTCGCCAGCACCAGCAGCAACAGGCTGGCGCCGATATCGAACAGCCGCTTGAACATGCTGGAGAACATCCGGCCCGACGAGAAACCGTCGGAGAAGATCAGCCAGCTGGGATTGACCGAATCGAGGTCGACGCGGCCGGTCTCGCGTTCGAGGAAGGTCGAGATCTCGTTGACATGGACGCCGGTGGTCTTGATCCGCAGCAGATCCTTGAGCGGCAGCGCGTTGCGGCGTTCCTCGAGCGCCAGCACCACTTCGCTGGCATTGAGCACCACGACATGGTCGGCGAGATTGTAGATCGCATCGCGGGCGATGGCTTCGGGAATGACGCGGTGGACGTCGCTCATCGAGATATAGCCGACCACGACGAACGCCGAGCCGGGGGCCTTGGCCAGATCCTTCAGCCGCTGCGCGCGGGCACCCGCGCCGAGCACGACGATGCGGCGCTTGAACGCCTGGCTGCCCAGCGTCTTGCCCAGCAGGATGCGCAGGATCAGCAGCAATGTGATCGACGCGCCCATCGCGTAGACGAGGTTCGAGCGCCAATAGTCGAGCTGGACGAGGAAGAAGATCGCGCTGAGGAAGATGATGCCGAGCGAGATCGATACGATCAGCCGCGCGGTGGCGTGGCGCAGCGACTGGACCGAATCCGCGCCATAGACGCCGATCGAGATCATCGCGATCTCCAGCGTGACCGCGAAGGCCGCGAGTTGCGGCACGCGCGACAGGATCGGATCGGGGGTCAGCCCCAGCTGATGCTGGCGCCAGACCCAGCCCAGCTCGCCCGCGACGAGCAGCAGGATGAAATCCAGCACGCCGAGCAGCAGCACGGCATTGGGTACATAATGCTTGAACAGGCGGATCATGACCCGGCCGTTCTAGAGGGGAAGTGTAAACAAATCCGACACAGCGCCAAACGAACGCCACCCCGGCGAAAGCCCGGGTCTCAAGCGGCAATGGCGCCGCGCCGCCTCATAAGATCCCGGCCTGCGCCGGGATGACGTGCCGGGTGCGAACTTTGACGCGGGATGGAAACGAAACCTGCCCAGTGTGTTTGACGCGCGGGGCATTCACCACCATCACGGTCGTTCCTGGAGGATCATTACGCATGCCGGATTCAAAGCCGATCATCCCTGTTATCCTGTCGGGCGGATCGGGAACGCGTCTCTGGCCCGAATCCCGGCCCGAACGGCCCAAGCAGCTGCTGGCGCTGACTGCCGAGGAGACGATGCTGCAGCTCACCGCAAGGCGGACCAGCGGCAGCGAGCGGTTCGGCAAGCCGATTGTGGTGGCCAATGCGGCGCATGCCGAGCTGGTCGAGGCGCAGCTGGGCCATGTCGGCGAGGATGCGCAGGCGCTGATCCTCGAGCCGATGGGCCGAAACACCGCGCCCGCGATCGCGCTGGCGGCACTGGCGGCAGGCGGGGCCGATCCGCTGCTGGTGATGCCGTCCGATCACGTCATCGGCGATGTCGATGCCTTCCACGCCGCGATCCATGCCGCGCTGCCGCTGGTCGAGCAGGGCTGGCTGGTGACGTTCGGCATCACGCCGGATGCGCCCGAGACCGGTTATGGCTGGATCAAGGTGGGCGAGGAAATCGCGGGTGGCGTTCACAAGGTCGAGCGCTTCGTCGAGAAGCCGCCGCTCGACAAGGCGCAAGCGATGCTGGCGGCGGGCGACCACGCGTGGAACGGCGGCATCTTCCTGTTCCGGGCGGATATCTTCCTGGGCGCGCTGAGCGTGCATGCGCCGGACATGCTGGCGTCTGCCCAGGCATCGATGGCGGCGGCGCGGCGCGAGGGGACCCGCATCTATCCCGATGCCGATCTGTTCGCCGCCTCGCCTTCGGATTCGATCGACTATGCAGTGATGGAGAAGGCGGAGCGCGTGGCCGTGGTGCCCGTCGCGATGGGCTGGAGCGATGTCGGCAGCTGGGACGCGCTGCACGGGATCAGCGATTGCGACGGCGAGAATAATGTCTGCTTCGGCGATGTGGTGATCGTCGAGACCAGCAATTGCCTCGTCCGTTCGGGCGCGGGCAAGAAGGTGGCGCTGGTCGGGGTCAGCGACCTGATCGTGGTCGCGCATGGCGACGATATCCTGGTGCTGCCGCGCGGGCGCAGTCAGGAAGTGAAGAAGATCATCGAGGCGATGAAGCGCTGAGTTCCTCGAGCCGGGTATAGATACCGGCGAAATGGTTCTCGGCGATGGCGCGCAGGGAAGCGCTGGCTTCGGCCTGCTTCTCTGCGCTGTCCTGCTTGAAGGCGGCGTTCGGATCCTTGGCGTTGCGGCGCGAGGCGGCTTCCATCCGCGTGCGGGTCTCCGCGTCGATCTCCACCCCGAAATGGGGAAGGATGCGGGTGAACAGCGCGTCGGGCAGCGTGTGATAGTTGACCATCATCCCGCCGCCCTGATCCCAATGCTGGATCGCGGCGGCACAGGTGCTGGCGAGGACGCGTGCGGTATATTCGTCGCCCGGCAAATGCGTCTCGGCCGGATCGATCCCGAACATCTGCGGCGGGACCACGCCGGGTGCGACCTGGCTTCCGGCCATGCGCGCCTGCGACACCAGCACCTCCACCGGATCGCGATACAGGAATACCCAGGGCGTCTCCGGAAAAGCGGCGCGCAGCAGCGGCAGGGCGAAGATGTGCCAGCTGTCGGTCTTGATGAAATAGCGCTGCGCCTTGCCCGCGGTGCCGCGGCCATAAGCGAGCACCATCGCGCGGACCGCGGCGACCACGGTCTCGAACGGAGCATCCTGTACCATCAGCGGGATCTGGAGGATCGAATCGAGCGGCGCGGCTTCGGACAGCACGATGTTCGCCGGATCGGCCGCGAGCATTTGAGCCGCGAGTGTCGAGCCGCAGCGCGACATGTGGAAGATGAAGCCGGCCGGCGCGAGCGCATCCGGGTCCGTGCCGGTGACGAAGGTGTCGAAGCCGGTGCGATAATGGACGGCGCGGTTGAACGGTAGCGCGCGCGCGTCGCGGATCGATTCTGCGAAGAAGGGCCGGTCGAGCGTTGCTCCGGCGAAATGGGTCCAGTCGACCGCAAATCCCGATTCGGGTGCGACATGCGAGGGCAGCCACCCTCTGGGCGGCCACGCCGCTTCCAGCCGGGGCGGCGAGAGCAGGCTGGCGAGGCCGAGGGGATCCGGTTTCAACGCGGATGCGAGGTCAGCGGGCGCGAGTTCGATGCCGCCTTCCGCCGCAACCGCGATCGCGCGCTGCTCGAACTCCGAGTTGTCCGTCGTATCGGCGAGATGCTGCTGGATTGCTGGATCGGCCATCACGGCGGCGCGGAAACGGTCGAACGGAGTGTCCATGCCCAGGTCATCGCCGTCCGCGCGCCGCATTGCAATCGCAAGGGCATGGGATAGGGTCGTGCGCAGTGGCGACGATCATATCCCAGACGCGCGAGGCGCAGTTTCCGGACCGGGTGCGCCTGCCGCTCACCTTCGATCCCGCGCGGCTGGCGGCAGATCTGGCGATGTTCGAAGGCGATGACTGGATCGCCCATTTCGTCACCCAGAATTACGAAGGCGACTGGAGCGCGCTGCCGCTGCGCGCGCATGCCGGGGCGACGCATCCGGTGATGATGATCTATTCGCCACCCGACGCGACTGATTTCGTCGATACGCCCTTCCTGTCGCGCACGCCCTATTTCGCCGAGGTGCTTGCGGCGTTCCGCTGCCCGGTCACGTGCGTGCGGCTGATGCGGCTGACGCCGGGATCGACGATCAAGGAACATCGCGACCATGACCTTGCCGCCGAGGAAGGCTGGGCGCGGATCCATGTGCCGGTGACGACCAATCCGGGGGTGGAATTCTTCGTCAACCGCCAGCCCGTGACGATGCTGCCGGGCGAGGCCTGGTATCTGCGCCTGTCCGATCCGCACAGCGCCGCGAACCATGGCGATGTGGACCGGGTGCATCTGGTGATCGACCTGATCGCCGACGCGTGGCTGACGGAGATGTTGAAAGGCTGAACAGGGGCGGAGCAGGCCGTCCCGGTACCACCTAAAGCCAATCGACATTCCGCCAATCCTCCCCCGGAGGGGGAGGTGGCAGCCAAAGGCTGACGGAGGGGGACGCCGCTGGCGATGTCGCTTGAGGCGTCCCCCTCCACCGCTTCGCGGTTCCCCTCCCCCTCCGGGGGAGGATTTAGAAGTCGATCGTCGCCGAGAGCCAGAGGCGGCGGCCTTCCTGGTTGTTGGCATATTCGGCCGCGTACACCGTGGTCGCGCCGCTCTGGTAGGGCAAATAGCGGACGAAGTCGGTGTCGAGCAGGTTGAACACCGTGGCGCTCAGGCGGAACTTCTCGGTCACCGCGAACGAGCCGCCGAGGTGGAACAGCGCATAGCCGCCGAAGTCGCCGAGTGCGGTCTGTGCCGCGCCGACACCGCGATAGCGGCTGGAGCGGATTTCGGAGCGGACCCATGCCGACACGCGATCGGTCGGGCGCCAGCGCAGATTGCCGTTGATCATGTGCTTGGGCGTGTTGGTCAGCGGCTGGCCGATCTCCGCCCCGCTCTTCTGCTCGCTTTCGGTATAGGTGTAGTTGAGGCCGAGCGTCAGGCGCGGGGTGAATTCGAAGCGCAGCGCGAGTTCGCCGCCGCGGGTGGTCGCCTTGTCGATGTTGATCGACTGGCCGAACAGATCGACATTGGGGAAAGCGCCGACATCGAGGCAGCCCGGGCGGTTGAGATTGCCGGCGAAGCGGCAATTGGGGATGCCGGGGCCGCTGGCGATCTTGTCGTTGAAGTCGTTGTTGAAGACGGTGACGTTGCCGCTGACCAACCCGCCATCGTCGAAATAGATGCCGGCTTCATAGGTGGTGCTGGTCTCGGGCTTCAGGCCCGGGCTGCCGATCAGGGGAATGGTGCCCTGTCCGCCGAAGCCGGTAATGCCCTCCGCAATCTGATCGAGGCGCGGGGTCTTGAAGCCGCGGCTGACGCCACCCTTCACCGTGAGCGACTCGGTGGGGTTCCACACCAGATAGCCGCGCGGGGACAGCTTGCCGCCGAAGGTCGAGTGATCGTCGTAACGGGCGCCGACCGTCAGGCGGAGCGTCTCGGCGATCTTCAGTTCGTTTTCGGCGAACAGCGCCCATTGCTCGAACTTGTAGGGCGCAGGCGCAACGCCATCGATCATCTTGGCGTGCCAATATTGCCCGCCCAGCGTGAAGGTGAAGGCGCCGGCATTGCCGACGAAACGGGTGTCGGCGATGCTGTTGGTCGCTTCCAGCGTGCGCGGGGTGCCCGCGACCACGCCCGGCGTGTTCGGCGGAACGGTGCGGCCGATCGTCTCGGTGATGTTGCGGGTCAGCGTGGTCTCGAGGCTGCCGAAGCTGCCCATGCGCCAGGTGTGGGCGACCACGTAGTTGTCGCGGTTGAACTTCTGATAGGGGCCGTATCCGCCCGCGACGCTGTAGGTGCCGAGCTGGCCCGAGGTGTTGTCATAGGTCTGTTCGGCGCGGTCGAATTCGAACCACAGATCGTGATCCGCGCTGGGGGTCAGGGTCAGGCGGCCGCCATAGGTGTAGATATCGGCTTCGACCGGGCTGGGGCCGCGGGTGCTGACGACGACGGGCGTGCCGGCGACATTGTCATAGGTCAGCGCCGATGCTTCGCGGCGATAGATGCTGCCGCGCAGGCTCAGCCCGATCAGGTCGCGGACGATGGGTCCCTGCGCGAAGGCGTTGGCCGAGTAGATGTTGCCGAACTGGTCATTCTCCTGGATCGTCGCTTCGGCGCTGGCGGTGCCGACCCAGCGGTCGCCGGTCTTGCGGGTGATCAGGTTGATGACACCGCCCATCGCGTCCGAACCGTAGAGCGTGGACATGGGTCCGCGCACCACTTCGATCCGCTCGATCGCCGAGAAGGGCGGCAGGAAGCCGGTCGAGGTTTCGCCGAAGCCGTTGGGCGTCACGCTGCCCGGCGAATTCTGGCGGCGGCCGTCGACCAGCACGAGGGTATAGTCGCTCGGCATGCCGCGGATCGAGATGTTGAGACCGCCGGTCTTGCCCGCGGTCGCGCCGACATCGACGCCTTCGACATCGGCCAGCGCTTCGGCAAGGCTGCCGAAGCGCTTGGTCTGCAGATCCTCGCGGCTGATCACGCTGATGCTGGCGGGCGCGTTGGTGATCTTCTGTTCGAAGCCCGCGGCGGTGACCACGATCTCGCCGCTGTCCTCCGATGCGGCGGACTGTGCGAAAGCGGGCTGCACCAGCGCCAGCGACAGTGTAGCAAGTGCCGAGCCTGCAAAGAGAGGCGCCGTGCGAGAGGACAGATTGAGCATTGATACCCCCGAGTAATATTGCGAATGATTAGCAATTAGGTCGGAGGCGCGATTGGTCCGCAGGGGCAGTCAGGTCAATGCAAACCGTTCGCAATAAGGCTGGAGCAATACTTTGTTACAATTGAAGCCGCTGGCGCCCGAAGCCGAGCCGATGCGCGGGGACAGCCCGGCGCATATCGTGGTGGTGGAAGACGATGCGGGTGTCCGTGCGCTGCTGACGCGGATCCTGCGCGAGTGCGGGTATGAGGTCACCGGCGCGGCCGATGGCAACGAGCTGGAAGCGGCGATGGCGGCGCGGCCGATCGACCTGATCCTGCTCGACATCACCCTGCCGGGCACCAACGGGCTGGAGCTGTGCCGGGCGATCCGGGCACGCAGCAAGGTGCCGATCGTGATGGTCAGCGCGCGCGGGCAGGAGAGCGACCGGGTGGTCGGCCTCGATCTGGGTGCGGACGATTATATCGCCAAGCCGTTCGGCCGGCCCGAGCTGCTGGCGCGGGTGCGCGCGGTGCTGCGCCGGGCGAGCGACCTGCACGTGCCGCTCGACGTGCCGGCGCCCGATCATTTCGACTTTGCCGGGTGGCGCTATCACGCGCGCCGCCGCGAGCTGATCGCGCCGAACGGCGCGGCGGTGGAGCTGACCGCGGCGGAGCAGGAATTGCTGCTGACCCTGTTGCGCCATCCGCAGCGGATGATCAGCCGCGAGCGGTTGCTGGAGATGTCGCGCAGCCGGATCGGCCATTCGACCGACCGCAGCATCGACGTGCAGGTCAGCCGCCTGCGCCGCAAGCTGGGCGACGGCCGCCGCTCGCCGCCGATGATCCGCACGATCCGTGGCGTGGGCTATATGTTCGCGGCCGACGTCACGCGCAGCTGACCATGTGGCGGCGACCGCGCGGCATGGTGGGCCGCATCGCGCTGGTGCTGCTTGCGGCGCTGATGCTCGAACTGATCGGCAATGTCGCACTCTATGCGTGGGAGACGCGTGAGCTGACCTCGTCGGAGGAGACGGCGCGCGTGGCGCAGGCGCTGGTCGCGGCCGATCGTGCGGTGTCCGCCGCGCCGCGGCAGGATCGCGCGCGGATCGCCAATGGCATGTCGCACCCGGGACTCGCACTCAACTGGGTGCCGCGCACGGTCATCACCGATTTCACGCCGTCGCTCGACCGGCTGGGCGAGATGCGCGCGCGACTGGCCGCGCATGAGGCGGCACTGGCCGGGCGGCAGCTGCGCCTGACGATCCTGCCGTCGCAGACCCGCGGACAGCGCGATCTGGTCGGCGCGATGCAACTGGCCGACGGTTCGTTCGTCACCTTCCGCGTGACGCCCTATCTCGCGGCGCCGCCGGGCGTGCTGGTATCGACGCTGATGCATCTGGGGCTGATGGCGCTGGTGCTGGTCGCCGCGCTGCTGATGATCCGCGCGCTGGTGCGCCCCTTGCGCGATCTCGCCAACGCCGCAGACCAGACCGGGCGGGGGCAGGCAGCGGAGATCGCGGTTGCCGGGCCGCACGAGGTGCGCCGCGTCGCCACGGCCTTTTCCGCGATGCAGGAGCGGTTGCTCAAGCTGGTGGAGGATCACAGCCAGTCGCTGATCGCGGTCTCGCACGATCTGCGCACGCCGATCCAGCGGCTGCAATTGCGGACGGCATTGCTCGACGATCCGGAGACGCGCGAATCGATGAACGCCGATCTGGAGGAGATGGAGCGGTTCATCGAAGCGACTTTGGCCTTCGTCCGCGACGATGCTGAGGAAGCGCCGCGCCTGATCGACATTGCGACGATCGCGATCACTGCGGTCGACAATGCGGCCGATGCCGGAGCCGATATCCTCTATTCCGGCCCGGATTCGCTGTCGCTGCCCGGCTATCCGATCGCGCTGAAGCGGGTGCTGGCCAATCTGATCGGCAATGCCGCGCGCCATGCGCAGGCGATCGAGGTGGGGCTGGCGCCGCGCGGGGACGGTTTCGTGTTGAGCGTGGACGATGACGGCCCCGGCATTCCCGAGGATCGCCGGGCCGAGATGCTGATGCCCTTCCGCCGGCTCGATCCCGCGCAGGGCGGCGGCGCGGGGCTGGGACTGGCGACCAGCCACAAGGCGGTGCTGCGGATGGGTGGCACGCTGGCGCTGGAGACCAGCCCGATGGGTGGCTTGCGCGTGATCGTGGAGGCCGGGCCGCCGGCCCGCGACTAAAGCGGACCGGCAGCCGGAACCGGTTCAGCCGATCAGCGCTTCGGCCTGATCGAGCACGTCCTTGAAGTTGGCGATCAGCGCCTGATAGGGCGCGGGGCTGGCCATATCGAGGCCGGCGCGCTTCAGGATCTCGGTCGGATAGTCCGATCCGCCGGCCTTCAGCACCGACAGGTAATTGTCGCGCTCCTTCGCGCCGCCCTTCAGGATCGCGCGCGAGAAATAGCCCGCGGCCGAGAGGCAGGTGGCGTACTGATAGACGTAGAAGGCGTTGTAGAAATGGGGGATGTACGCCCATTCGTTGCCGTACGCCGTCTCCATCTTCACGTTCGGGCCGTGATAGCGCTTGAGCAGGTCGAAATAGATTTCGGTGAACTTCGCGCCCGACAGGCCCTCGCCCGCTTCGGCCAGATCGTGCGCCTTCAATTCGAACTCGGCGAACATGGTCTGGCGGAAGAAGGTCGCGCGGATATTCTCCATCTGCTGGCCGAGGTAGAAGAGCTTCTCCTCCTTGGTCTTGGCGTTCTTGAGCATATACGCGCTCAGCAGATCCTCGTTCAGCGTCGACGCGATTTCGGCCAGGAAGATCGGATAGTCGGTCTTCTCATAGGGCTGGTTGGCGACCGCGAGCAGCGTGTGAAGTGCATGGCCCCATTCATGGGCATAGGTGCTCAGGCCATCATATTTCTCGGTCAGGTTGAGCAGCAGATAGGGATGCACGTCCGCGGCACCCGGCTGCATGTACGCGCCCGGCCGCTTGCCCGGACGCGGCCAGGGATCCATCCATTTGGCTGCGGTCGCCGCCGAGATGCGGTCCATATAATCCTTGCCCAGCGGCTTGCAGGCCTCGAGCGTGAGGGTGCGCATCTGATCGAGCGTGAACTTGCGATCGAGCGCGACCAGCGGCGGATAGATGTCCCAATAGCCGATGTCGGGCAGCTTCAGCATCTTGCGGCGCAGCTCGAAATAGCGGTGCAGCTGGGGCAGGCCCTTGTTCGCTTCCTCGACCAGCGTGCGATACACCGCCTCGGGAATGTTGTTGCCCGAGATCGCGGCTTCCAGCGACGTCTTGTACTTGCGTGCCTTGGCGTTGAAGATGTCGCCCTGCACCTGACCGTTATAGGTGGCCCCGAACGAGTTCTGGAACTTGCCGTGCGCGGTCCAGAAGGTGTCGAACACCAGCTTGCGGTCTTCGCGGTTGGGCGCGTCGCGATTGGCCGAATAGCCCTGAGAATCGAGACGGACTTCCGTGCCGGTCGACAGCTTCACCGTCGGCCAGGGAATGTCCGACGAGCGCAGCTGGCCCGAGACTTCGTCCGGCGTCTGCAGCGCCGAGGCGGACAGCGCGAGAATCTGCTCGCCCTCGGCCGACAGCGTGTGTTCGGCCTGACGGATGGTGTTGGCGAGGAAGAAGTCGAACCGGGTCTTGAGCACGCTATTCGCGCCGATGAACGCCTTGATCTTCTCGGCACCCAGCGTGATCAGCTCGGGGCTGACCCAGGCGCTGGCCGCGCCGAACTGGCTGAACAGGTCATAGGCCTGTGCCCGGCGTTCCTGCCACACGGCGACGCGGACATCCTCGTCGGCCTTCAGGCTGACATAGACATAGACGCGCGAGGTGATCTTGATCAGCTCGGTCTGGAGCTCCAGCGCCTGCGCCAGCACGTCGGCGCTTTCGCCAAGCCGTCCCTTGAACTTCCCGATCTCCGGCAGCCGGGCCAGCGCGCCCTTGCGCGCCGCGTCCCAATCCGCATCGCTCTTGAACAGATCGGTCAGATCCCATTCGGCGGCGGCCTTTGCGGTCTCCTGTGCCCAGGCGGGCGCGGCGGCGGCGAGGGTGACGAGCGCAGCGGCGGTCAGCGCTTCGCGGCGGGTGAGTTCGGTCATGTGGTGCTTCCCCGAAGGTCGAAATCGAAGGCGGCAATCTGGCGCGGCACGGTGGCGAAGGGAAGTGATTTATTTGCGCAATACACGGGTATGGCGCATTGGGACCCCAACTGATCGCTTGCCGATGAACAGCCGATGGCCGCCCCGATACATCTGGCGTTCAGCCGCCGGGGCAAAGTTGGCGGCGAAACAATCGGGACATCGGACCTTGGGGGATTTGCGCCGGATCGACTTGGGAGAAGCGCACGAGCTGCGACTGGGCGGCGTGCGTGTCCTGCCGCCGTTGCGGACGCTGAAGCGCGACGATGGCGCCGAGGAAGTGATCGAGCCGCGCGTGATGCAGGTGCTGGTCGCGCTGGCCGAGGCGCAGGGCGCGGTGGTGACGCGCGACATGCTGACCCAGCGTTGCTGGGAAGGCCGGGTGGTGGGCGAGGATGCGATCAACCGGGTGATCTCGCGGCTGCGGCGCTCGGCCGACGGGTTCTGCCAAGGCGCGTTCCGGATCGAAACCGTCACCAAGGTGGGCTACCGGCTACTGATCGACGGGCAGACGCTGGTGGAGAAGCCGACCCCGACGCTGAGCCGGCGGACGCTGATCCGGGCTGGCGGCGCGGTAGGACTGGCGGTGGTTGGCGGGCTGGGATGGAGGAGCCTGCGTGACGATCGGGGCGTGCCCGCCGAGGTGGCGCCGTTTGTCGATCAGGCGATGGCGGCGATGCGCCAGGAAACCAATGGCGGGCATACCCAGGCGCTCAACCTGCTGCGCCATGTCGTCGATGTGCGGCCCGGCTATGCCGATGGCTGGGGGCTGTTGGCCTGTGCCTATGCGATCATCGGGCGCTGGCGCGGGCCGCCCTTCGCCAAGCCGTTCGAAGGGTTTGCGCGCTCGTCCGCCGCGCGGGCCGATCAGATCGAGCCGGGCAATGCGATGGGACGGGCTGCGCTGGCGTTGCTGCTGACGCGCAGCGGCAATCACCTGAGGATCGAGCACGAGCTGCGTGCGGCGATCGCGGTGCATCCGGGCAACGATTTGCTGCTCGGTGCGCTGGCGGGCCTGATGATGAGCGTGGGGCGGTGCCGCGAAGCCGCGCGGCTGCTCGACGATGCGCTGCTCAGCGCGCCGCCATCGCGCGGCACGCTCTATTCGCGGGTACAGGCGCTATGGGCTTCGGGCAGGCTGGACGAAGCGGACCGGGCAATCGAGCAGGTCTATGCGATGTATCCGACCGATCTCACTGTCTGGTTCACCCGCTTCTATCTGCTGCTCCACACTGGCCGGGCCGATCAGGCGCTGGCGCAGGGACAGATACTGAGCGGGCGGCCGCAGGAAGTGCCGGTCGACAATATCGAGATGGTGATGCTGGCGGCCAAGGCGGCGGCGACGCGCGTGCCCGCCGATATCGACGAGGCGATGCGGGTCAATGTCGCGGCGGCGCATCGCGGGGCTGGCTTTGCCGAGAATGCGATGCAGTTCGCGGTGACTTTGGGCCGGATCGACAGCGCGTTCGAGCTGGCCGATGCCTATTATTTCGCGAAGGGCTTCTCGACCGGATCGGCGCGGTTCCCGCCATTGCCGGGCGGGTTCACCCCGCAGAATGCGCGGCGGACGGCATTGCTGTTCATGCCCTCGACCGGAGCGATGCGCGGGGATGCGCGGTTCGATCCGATCGTCGCGGGGCTGGGGTTGAAGCGATACTGGGACGAGGCGGGGGTTAGGCCGGATTATCTGGCGGGCTGACACCGGGCTGACCCTTTCCGCGCGCATCTATATGATCTGCCGCAGACCTGCTGGAGGGACCGATGGGACGCCATATCACCCCGATGATCCATGTGCCGGATGTTCTGGAGACCGCGCACTGGTATGAATCGATCGGCTTCACCGTGGCCGGCTGGCATGCCTGCGATGCCGATACGCTGGGCGAGGGGCTGTTGCCCGGCGCCGATATCGGTCTCGACTGGGCGATGCTGCGCTGGGGTGAGGACGGCGTGATGCTGAACGCGGGCGGCACGCGGAGCGATGCGAAGCGGCGCGACTTCGACCTCTATATCGACCTTCATCCTGCCTCTGCGGAGGACGGCGTCGACGCGCTGTTCGCGCGGCTGGGAGACAGGGTCGAGGTGGTGATGGCGCCCTATGACGCCTTCCACGGCAATCGCGAATTGATCGTTCGCGACCTCAACGGGTTCTGGATCACCTTTGCCGAGCCGGTGAAGGCTGGCGAATAGAAAAGGGCCGGCGGATCGCTCCGCCGGCCCTTTCTGTTTTGCCTGAGAGGCTTTGGGTTCGGATCCGGTCCCCGGCAAAGCCGGGGACTCGTCGGCCGGGTTCGGCTTTGCCGACCCGCCGTCCGGACCTGAGGAGTCCTGAATTAGCGGGGCTAATTCAGGCGTCTCTAGGTCAGAAATCCATACCGCCCATGCCGCCCATGCCGCCGCCGCCCATCGGCATTGCCGGCTTGTCTTCCGGCAGTTCCGAGATGGCAGCTTCGGTGGTGATCAGCAGGCCGGCGACCGAAGCCGCGTTCTGCAGCGCGGTGCGGACGACCTTGGTCGGGTCGATCACGCCGGCGGTCACCAGATTTTCGTACACGTCGGTCGCGGCGTTGAAGCCGAACGAGGTGTCGTTCTGGTCGAGCAGCTTGCCCGACACGACGGCGCCGTCATGGCCGGCATTCTGCGCGATCTGGCGAACCAGCGCGGTCAGCGACTTGCGGACGATGTCCACGCCGCGGGTCTGGTCCTCGTTCGCGCCCTCGACGCCTTCCAGCGCCTTGGTTGCGTACAGCAGGGCGGTGCCGCCACCGGGGACGATGCCTTCTTCGACGGCTGCGCGGGTTGCGTGCAGCGCGTCGTCGACGCGGTCCTTGCGCTCCTTCACTTCGACTTCCGAAGCACCGCCGACCTTGATCACGGCAACGCCACCGGCGAGCTTGGCGAGACGCTCCTGGAGCTTCTCACGGTCGTAATCGCTGGTGGTGATGTCGATCTGCTGGCGGATCGCATCGGTGCGGCCCTTGATCGCATCGGCTTCACCCGCACCGTCGACGATGGTGGTGTTGTCCTTGTCGATGGTGACGCGCTTGGCGGTGCCGAGCATGCCGAGCGTAACCGACTCGAGCTTGATGCCCAGGTCTTCGCTGATGACTTCGCCCTTGGTCAGGATCGCGATGTCTTCCAGCATCGCCTTGCGGCGATCGCCGAAGCCCGGCGCCTTGACCGCTGCGACCTTCAGGCCGCCGCGCAGCTTGTTCACGACCAGCGTGGCCAGAGCCTCGCCGTCGATGTCCTCGGCGATGATCAGGAGCGGACGGCCCGACTGCACCACGGCTTCGAGGATCGGCAGCATCGCCTGGAGCGACGAGAGCTTCTTCTCGTGGATCAGGATGTACGGATCGGCGAGCTCGACCGTCATCTTTTCCGGGTTGGTGATGAAATAGGGCGAGAGGTAGCCGCGGTCGAACTGCATGCCTTCGACGACGTCGAGCTCGAATTCGAGACCCTTCGCTTCCTCGACGGTGATCACGCCTTCCTTGCCGACCTTCTCCATCGCCTCGGCGATCTTCTCGCCGACTTCACGATCGCCATTGGCCGAGATGATGCCGACCTGGGCGATCTCGCTCGAACCCGAGACGGGCTTCGAACGCGCCTTCACGTCCTCGACAACCTTGCCGACGGCGAGATCGATGCCGCGCTTCAGGTCCATCGGGTTCATGCCGGCGGCAACCGACTTCATGCCTTCGCGCACGATCGCCTGAGCGAGCACGGTCGCGGTGGTGGTGCCGTCACCGGCGACGTCGTTGGTCTTCGACGCGACTTCGCGCAGCATCTGCGCGCCCATATTCTCGAACTTGTCCTTGAGTTCGATTTCCTTGGCGACGCTGACGCCGTCCTTGGTGATGCGCGGAGCGCCGAAGCTCTTTTCGATCACGACGTTGCGGCCCTTCGGGCCCAGCGTGACCTTGACCGCGTCTGCGAGCGTGTCGACGCCGCGCAGGATGCGCTCACGCGCGTCGCGACTGAATTTTACGTCCTTGGCTGCCATGTTGGCTGACCTTTCAAATTTCAAAAGTTGGTGCCGAAAGTCACAAGAGTCACACTGGCTACGCGTGCGCGCACGCGAGGCCGTGCGACAAGTTCAGGCGACGAGCCCGAGCCCGTTGGCGTCAGCCAACAATGCCCAGAATGTCGCTTTCCTTCATGATCAGCAGGTCTTCGCCGCCAACCTTGACCTCGGTGCCCGACCACTTGCCGAACAGGATGCGGTCGCCGGCCTTGACGTCGAGCGGGAGAACCTTGCCGTCCTCGGTCTTGGTGCCCGAGCCCACGGAGACGACTTCGCCTTCCTGCGGCTTTTCCTGGGCGGTGTCGGGGATGATGATGCCGCCGGCAGTCTTCTGTTCGGCCTCTACGCGGCGAACGAGGACCCGGTCGTGCAACGGACGAAAGCTCATGGCTGATCCTTCCTAAGCGATGATTCGGTGTTTTAGCACTCAACAGGCTTGAGTGCTAACGGGCGCCATATGCGGTCGCACCCGGCGTCCGTCAATGCCCGGGCGACAGATGGGGCGTGACCCGCGACGATCAAGGTTCTGGAGGAATTAAAGGGCGATACTGTATTTGCCGCAATCCCGCACCCGGTGATTTAAAGACGAAGCCAAGTTAACTTCTGATTCACGTCGAATCATTCCAAGCAAATGGAACTACATAGCAAGTCGACTCTTGGAGCGATCGGCAGCGCACCATGTGCTGCAATCGTACAGGAGAGGTGCCATGACTTCGTTCAATGGCCAATGGGGCAGGCTCGCGCTTGCCTCAACGGCAGCACTCGCCCTTGCGGCGTGCGAGAGCAACGGCAGTTACCGGGTCGCTTCGGTCGGCACTACGTCGGTCGCCGCGGAAGAGCCCGGCGATACGGCGACAAATGGTGGCGGCGGATCGTCCGGCGGCAGCGGAACCGGGACTGGAACCGGCAGCGGCAGTGGCGGAACGGGCAGCGGATCGGGTGGATCGACCGGCATGAGCGGTCCGTTGCTGGTGACTTCGGGCAATGCGGTGATCGGCGTTGCGGGCACGACCGCGAACGTCACCGCCAATCTGGGCATCCCCGGCGGCGGGATCGTCGATGCGGTGGTGACCGGCGTGATCCGGCGGACCGGCCAGACTCTGGTGCAACTGGGCGGCGGCGGCACGCTGATCCTGGGCGGTACCGGCGGACGGATCGGCGATGTGGTGTCGCTCGATCTGGGCGCGGGGAAGGTGATCGGTGGACCGAACGGATCGCCGCTGATCGGCCTGAACGTGCTGGCGCAGAACCCGTCGACCGGGCGGCTGGCGACGGTCAATGCCGCGAGCGCGGGCAAGCTGGTGAGCGTGACCGTGCCCGGACTGACCGGCGCGGGCGGCACCGGCGGGCTGCTTCCCGCCGTTACGCCGGTGCCGCAGGGCAATGCCGGCGCCAATGCCGGTCTGGTCGGCACGGTGACCTCGACCGTGACCGGCGTGGTCAGTCCCTCCAGCGGTGTCGGTGTGGGATCGGTGACCAATGTGGTGACCCAGCCGCTGCAGGGCGTGCTGGGCGTGACCGGCGTGGTGAAGCCCAAGCCTCCCAAATGACGACGGCCGCCTGAGAAGCCGCGCGCGCCACGAAGCGCGCGCGGCTTTCTGCGCTTTCGAGGACAAAGGGAGAGACGAGATGCTGATCCTGGCAGCAATATTCGTGATGCAGGATGCGGGCGGGATCGTGGTGGATCGCGACCGGATCGACCGGCCGCGCGCACCGCGAAGCGAGACGAGACCGCGCGCCGCGCCGAGGCGCGAGCGGACGCGGGTGG
>NZ_JARNTV010000055.1 GCF_029433115.1 Sphingomonas sp. AOB5
CATTGCGGATGAACGCGCGCCAGCGGCGCGGCCCCTCGCGCTTGTGCAGCGTCGCGCCGATCTTCGCGTCCCCGCGCGTGCCGGTCAGCTGGGCGGGGATCACCCGCGTGTCGTTGAACACCAGCACGTCGCCCGCGCGCAGTTCGCCGGGCAGGTCGGAGACGCTCGCGTCGCGCATCGCGCCACCGCTGACCACCAGCATCCGCGCCGAATCGCGCGGGGATGCCGGGCGCAGCGCAATGCGTTCGGGCGGAAGCTCGAAATCGAACAGATCGACATTCACGGGCCGAAGCCCTCCGGTATCGCGGCGTGTCTTACTTCTTGGGCGGCGTCGTGCCCGGCAGCGTGACTTCGGTCTCGCCTGCGGGCAGCACATTCGCCGCCGGCGCGGGCGCGTTGCTATAGGCCGGGGGATTGTCCGCCGCGATATAGGCGTGGACGATCCGGGTCGGGCGCGCGGGCGGTTCGCCGCGCTCGATCTTGTCGACCCATTCCATGCCCGTCGTCACCCGGCCGAACACGGTATAGTTGCGGTCGAACGCCAGGCGCGGGCCGAACATGATGAAGAACTGGCTGTTCGCGCTGTTCGGATCGCGGGTGCGCGCGGCCGAAACGGCGCCACGCACATGCGGCAGATCGTTGAATTCGGAGGGCAGGTCGGGAAGGTCCGATCCACCCGCGCCGGTGCCTTTGGGATCGCCCGATTGGGCCATCGATTCGGGCGCGTCGATCACGCGGTGGAAGATGACATTGTTATAAAAACCGCTGCGCGTCAGCGTCTTGATCCGCTCGACCATCTTCGGCGCGACATCGGGGCGCAGCCGGATGGTGACGCGGCCGCCCGAGGAAAGATCGAGGATCCAGGTATTCTCCGGGTCCGCGGCGGTCAGCACCGCCTGCGGCTGCTCGGCCTTCGATTCGACGCCGCGCAGCGGCTCCGCTGTCGGCTTCTGTGCTTTCTGGGCTGCAGCGGGAGTGACGGTGAACAGCGCGGCCAGGGCGGCCATAGCGGCAACGAAACGCATCGATTCTCCAATTCCCAAGTCTGGGTTGGCGCGGTCTAATCCAAGATTGTGGCGGCTCAAAGCCCGCGTTTAACTACCCTTGCGTCCCAGTTCGGCCACCCGCTTCGCCACATCGGCCTCCACCGTGGGGGCAACGAACTTGCGGATCGCGCCGCCATACATGGCGATCTCCTTCACCAGCCGGCTGGCGATCGGCTGGAGCGAGACGTCGGCCATCAGGAACACCGTCTCGATCCGGTCGTTGAGCTGCTGGTTCATGCCCGCCATCTGATACTCATATTCGAAATCGGCGACGGCGCGCAGGCCGCGCACGATCATGCTGGCGCCTTCGCGCTCGGCGAAATCCATCAGCAGCGAATCGAAGCTGACCACCTGGATCTCGCCATCGATCCCCGCAATCTCGCGCGTCACCATCTCCATCCGCTCCTCGACCGAGAACATCGGCGATTTGGAAGGATTGGTGGTGACCCCGATCACCAGCCGGTCGACCAGCTTCGCGCCGCGCCGGATGATGTCCATATGGCCGAGCGTGATCGGATCGAAGGTACCGGGATAGACGCCGATGCGCGTGGTCATGAAACGGATTCCTCAGAGGGATGACGATGGCCGATATCGCCCGCAAGCGACGACGGACGGGGTGGAGCAGGCGCGCGCTTGCAATGGATCGTGCCGTTGCGGTCGGTCTTGTGGTCGAACAGGACGATGCTGCGGCCGCAGCGCGGACAAAGAATGACGAGCGTAACGGCCACCAATGCGAGAAACGCCGCGATCGCGATCCACCGATAGTCGCCGGCAATCAGGATGAGCACGAACAGCGGATAGGCGATCCACAGACGGACTGCCAGAAACGTCTGGCTCCACGCGGGTTGCCGGGGCTCGGTCACCGCGCGGTGCTGCGGCTGCGAAGGTCCGGTGTCAAGCGTGGCGCGTCACGGCCGCTCGACGTTCCAGTCGACGCCGCCCTTGATCCCCGCCACGCTGCGAAAGCTCGATGCCTGCCAGATCGACCAGGGCCGCGCGCCCCAGCCCGGCTCGCGGATCAGGCTGCGCAACCACAGCCGGCGCGGCACGCGCTCGCTGATCGCATAGCCCGCATCGAACTCGCGGGTGAGGTACAGCACGACCTGCTGTCCATATTGCGCCTCGACCGCGCGGATGAAGATCATCAGCTCGACCACCAGTGCATCCGGGCTGGGCCGCGCGGCGCAATTGCCGCCGAACTCCAGGTCGATCGCGGGCGGCAGCATCAGCGGCGTCTTGGGCACCGTCGCGATGAAGTTGCGCGCCTGCACGTCGCCCGGCGTGCAGAGCGTGAAGAAATGATAGGCGCCGCGCGCGATCGCCGCGCTGCCTGCGCCTGCCCAGTTGCTCGCGAAGCGGCGGTCGCGATGGTCGCCACCCTCGGTCGCCTTGATATAGGCGAAATCCACCTCGTCGCTTTCCGCCACCGCCAGCCAGTCGATCGCGCCCTGATGGTGCGACACGTCGATGCCCTGCCGCGGATAGCTGGCCTCGGACGGCTTCCAGTGGATCGCATAGAGCCAGACGAGCAGGCCCAGCATCGCAAGCACCAGCGCGCCGATCGCGGCGCGCCGGGCGGTCACCGGTCGCGCTCCAGCGTGTATCGGGCGATGGCGCGCAGCAGGTCGGCTTCGGCGCCATAGCTGCGCAGATGGGCGATGGCCTGATCGACCAGCATATGCGCCTGCTCGCGGGCACGCTCGAGGCCGAGCAGGCTCAGGAAGGTCTCCTTGCCCGCATCGCCGTCCTTGCGCAGCTTCTTGCCGGCCAGTTCCTCGTCTCCCTCGGCGTCGAGAATGTCGTCGGCGATCTGGAAGGCCAGGCCCACGTCGCGGGCATAGCCGCGCAGGCCGGTGCGTCCCTCGGGGGAAACGCGGCCCAGGATCGCGCCCATCTCGACCGAACAGGCGATCAGCGCACCGGTCTTCATCGCCTGAAGCCGGGTGACGGTCGGCAGGTCGAAGCTCGATTTCTCGGCCTCCAGATCCATCATCTGCCCACCGGCCATGCCCGAAGGCCCCGATGCACGCGCCAGTTCGCCGGTCAGGTCGATGCGGACGAACGGATCGGGATGGGTCGCTTCGTCGGCCAGAATCTCGAACGCCATCGCGTGCAGGCAATCGCCCGCCAGGATCGCGGTTGCTTCGTCGAACGCGCGGTGCACCGTCGGCTTGCCGCGGCGCATATCGTCGTCGTCCATTGCCGGCAGGTCGTCATGGATCAGCGAATAGACATGGATGCACTCGATCGCGGTGCCTGTCCGGGCGATGCAAGTCTTGTCCACGCCGAAGATCTGCGCGGTGGCCGAAACGAGCAGCGGGCGCAGGCGCTTGCCCCCGCCGATCGCGGCATGGCGCATCGCGCGGTACAAATTGGCGCGGGGATCGCCGGGCACCGCCAGCAGCGTATCGAACTGATTGTCGATCTCGGCGGAAACGATTGCCGCCGCTTCCTTCAGCGATGTCGCTTCGGCCCCCATCGCGTGTGGATCAACCGGCCGCGAAGGGCGTGGTGCCGCTCGCGCGCCCATCGGCGTCCAGCCGGATCGCCTCGATCCGCGCCTGCGCCGCATCGAGCCGCGCGGCGCACTGGCGGCGCAACTGGTCGCCACGCTCATACAGGTCGATCGCCTCCTGCAGCGCCGCTTCGCCGCTTTCGAGCCGGCCCACGATCCGCTCGAGTTCCTTCAACGCTTCTTCGAACGAAAGCGCGGCGATTTCACTGTCCTCTGCCATGGCGGTGCTATGCGGCAGGGGGGTGGGCGATTGCAACAGGGTTGGGGTGGAGTGCCCAACCAACATCGACCTGAATCTATTCGGCGCTTATCCCGTTGAGACAAATAGCTGTGCTCCGGCGAAGGCCGGAGCTTTGGAAAGGGAATGCGTGGCGGCCAACGCTCCGGCCTTCGCCGGAGCACAACTCTGTTCCCTCCGCCATCTACTTCGGCAAAACCTCGGCCAGCAAATCCTTGCGGCTCAGTTTCCCGATCATCGTCTTGGGCAGGCTCAACCGCACGACCACATCGTCCACCCGCTCATGCTTGCCCAGTTGCGGGTTCAGCCACGCCTTGATCGTCTCACCGGTATCGGTCGCGTCGTCGTGCAGCGTCACATAGGCGCGCGGCATTTCGCCATGATAGGCATCGGGCATGCCGACCACGAGCGCTTCCTTGATCGCCGGGTGGTGATAGAGGATCGCCTCGATCTGGCTGGGGAACACCTTGAAGCCCCCCACGGCGATCATGTCCTTCAGCCGGTCGACGATGCGGACGAAGCCGTCCTCCTCGATCACCGCGACGTCGCCGGTGCGCAGCCAGCGATTGCCCTGCGCCTCGATCACGAACACGCTGGCATCGGCGTCCGGCCGGTTCCAGTAACCGCGCATGATCTGCGGCCCCGCGACGATCAGCTCGCCCGGCTCGCCCGGCGGCACGTCCCTGGTTGGGTCTTCCTTGTCGACCAGCCGCAGCCGCGTGGACTGGATCGGCTGGCCGATCGTGCCGGGCTTGTTGAACGCCTCATATGGATTGCACGAGACCACGCCCGAACTCTCGGACAGGCCATAGCCTTCCACCAGCCGCGATCCGGTCGCCTCCTCGAACCGCGCCTTCAGTTCGGCCGCCAGCGGTGCGCCGCCGGAGATGCAGAAGCGCACCGATTCGAAATCGCTCCTGGCCATGCCCGGCGTGTCGAGCAGCGCCTGGTACATGGTCGGCACGCCCGGCAGTGCGGTCGGCCTGGTGCGGCGCAGGGCGGCCAGCGTCTGCTTGGCGTTGAAGCGCGGCAGCATCACGATCTCGCCGCCGGTTACGATGGTGCGGTTGAGCACACAGGTATTGGCGAAGACGTGGAAGAAGGGCAGCACGCCCATGATCCGGTCGACGCCCTTGCCGGCCTCCGGATCGAGCCGGGCCACCTGCCGCGCATTGGCCGACAGGTTCTGATGGGTCAGCATCGCGCCCTTGGGCGTGCCGGTGGTGCCGCCGGTATACTGGATCAGCGCCAGATCGGTCTCGGGATCCAGCTTCGGCGCATCGCACACGCCGTCATTGTGGATCAGCGCGGAAAAGGCAGTGATGCGCTTGTCGTCGGGCGTCTTCGCCACTTCGCTGCCGCGGAACAGGCGATAGAAAAGCGACTTGGCGCCGGGCAGGGCGCCGGCGACCGATCCGACCACCAGCCGCTCGAGATGGCTCTTCTCCAGCACCGCCAGCGCGGTGGGCAGCAATGCGGTCGCCGAGATGGTGAACAGCAGCTTCGTCCCCGAATCCGCCACCTGCTGCGACAGTTCGTCCACCGTGTAGAGCGGCGAGAAGTTCACCACCGTCGCACCCAGTTTGAGGATGCCGTAATAGGCGGCGACGTAATGCGGCACGTTCGGCAGGAACAGGCCGATGCGGTCCCCCGGGCCATAGCCCATCGCGCGCAGGCCGCAGGCGACGCGGTTGGCGCCGTCCATCGTCTCGGCATAACTGTATTTGCGGCCGAGGAAATCGAGCAGGGGCGCCTGCGGATGCGCGTTGGCGCTCGCCTCGAACAGATCGACCATCGACAGCGGCGGGAGGTGCTGGTCCCACGGACCGGGATGGAGATAGGCGCTGCGCCAGACCTGTTCGGGATCGCTCATTTACACGGGTGTAAGCAGGAGCCGGAACTCAGGCAAGTCAGCGGGTAAGGTTCGAAGTCCATGTATACAGGACCGAAATGCCCACCAGCCCAAGGTCGATCGCGGCCTGCACCTTGTGCGGGTTCAGGTCGGTCTGCTCGTGCGTCAGGATCTCGATATTGGCATGGTTGCCCGGCGACCAGGCGAGCAGCAGGAACGCGGCAACTGCCGCGAACAAGACCAATCTGCGCCTGCGCTGTTCCATGGTGCGTTAAGCATAGGCGAAACGCGCGAATCCGGCAAGGCGGTCATAGCCATTGGCTATGATCGTTCCGCGAAAAAATCAGGCCGCGGCGAGGCCCTGCGCGACCCGCGCGCGGTCGCGGCCGGCCGATTTGGCTTCGAACAACGCCTTGTCCGCGCCGCGATACAGCGCCTTCCATTCGGGCTCGGTCGAAAGCGGGCCGGTGCAGGTACCGATACTCGCGGTCACCTTCACGTCGAACGGCATGCGGGTGCCACGCAGCCGGGCAAGGATCGTCTCGGCCTCGACGCGCTCGTCCTGGCTGGCAAGGATCGCGAATTCCTCCCCGCCCATCCGCGCCACCAGCGCGCCGGTCGGCACGGCGTTGCGCAGCAGGCGGGCGAACACGCGCAGCACTTCGTCGCCGCCGTCATGGCCCAGCGTGTCGTTGACCCGCTTGAAGTGATCGAGATCGGCGATCTGCAGCACCTGCTCGCCGGGCCGTCCGATGGCTTTCTCAAGGAAGGCGCGGCGGTTGAGCAGGCCGGTCAGCGGATCGGTCTCGGCCAGCCGGCGGGCATATTCCTCGCCCTCCATCGCCCGGTCGCGCTCGAGGCTGAGCAGGCGGATGCGATAGGCGATGGCGACGCTGGAAAGCAGCGCCTCCGCGGTCATCGACAGGATGGTCGAATTATCGAGCCAGAAGCTCCACGGCAGGACATGGAGATTGCCAAGGATGCGCAGCACCGCCGCCATGATCGGCGCGCCCCATGCGATCGCGAACAGCCACAGATAATTGCTGCGAAGCCGCCATGCGCGCCACAGCATCGGCACCACGACGGTGGCGAGGCCGAGGAAAATCAGGGTGAAGATCCAGTCCGCGACGCGGATCGCAAACGGCGCCGCGGCCCACACCACCACACCGGCGCCCGCGATCATCGCCGCGATTCCCGTGGTCGCGCGGCCCAGCCAGCCGGTGAATATCCGCTCCTCGAAAAAGGTCCGCGCGAACATCAGCGCCGCGCCGGATAGCAATCCGATCTGGAGATAGTTGAGCTGCAGCCGCGAATTGTTCGACACGTCCGGGAAGGCCCAGGCGAATGCTCCCGAAGAGGTGAAGCAATAGCCGAGCAGCCCCGCCACCATCAGGCAGTACCACAGCTGGAACCGGTGCCGCAGCGCGCCCCATAGCGCGAAATTATAGACCAGCAGCGCCAGGCACAGCCCGCCGAACCCCGCATAGATCCCGGCCATCATCAGGTTGGATCGCGCGCTCTGCTCGCCGGTCGCAAGGCGCGCGCCCAGCACGATGCCGCGCACGCTGGCCGCACCCTCGACATGCCACATCACCCGCACGACCTTGGAGGTCAGGCGCGGCAGCGGCACTTCGGCGATGGCGCCCAGCTGGATCCACGGCGCGATGCCGCGCGAGCCGGTCTGCACGGTCGACATGCGGCCGTCGGAATAGAGCGCATGGACCGATACGGACTGCTGCCACAGGCTCGCCCAGCGGATGTTGAGCGGCTCGCGCGATCGCGAACGCACGCCGATATCCTCGGAGATCACCCAGTAATCGCCGCTGCCCATCTTGTGCTGCGGCGTCTTGCAATCGAAGCGTTCGGGATGCTGGATCAGCTGCGCCGGGTTCATCCCGCCGGTGTCGCGCAACACGCACACCGCCAGTTCGCGGCCCGCATCCGCGCGCTGGGCCGAGGCCGGGAGAGCGGCGAACAGGAACGACAGGAACAGCCAGGCGAAAAACGCCGAAGGCAGACGGAAACGCATTCCGGCCTGCTAGCGGAATCATCGCAAACATCCGGTTAAGAACGGGGTTACCCTTAAGGAAAAACGCTTGCAGGTCCGCCGCTTGCCGCGCGCGATTTTGCTTTCCGCGCCATGGCGGCTAGAGCGCCCGCGCAGGTGTTGGAGTGAGCATGAGCGGGACGGACGGGCAGGGGGCGGCGGCGCCGGGCGGCAATGCGCGGCTGGAAGTCGTCGACATGCTGCGCGGCTTCGCGGTCGCGGGCCTGTTCCTGGTCCATATGATCGCCAGCTACGAACTCTACTGGAACCGGCCGACCGGCGGCGCCATCGTCGATACGGTGAACCTGTTGCTGCTGGGCAAGAGCTTCTCGCTGCTGGCACTCTGCTTCGGCTTCAGCTTCTTCATCCTGATGGACAATGCCGAGCGGCGCGGGGTCGATTTCACCGCGCGCTTCGCATGGCGGCTGACCGTGCTGTTCGCGATCGGCACGCTGCACAGCCTGGTGTTCCGCGGCGACATCATTCAGCTGCTCTCGGCGATGGGCTTCATCCTGTTGCTGCTCAACCGGATCAAGGACAACCGCCTGCTGCTGTGGATCGCCCTGTTCTGCCTGATCGGGCCGACCCTGTGGATCCAGATGGCGGCGGGCGCAGGCGGCTATGAATGGGCCAATCGCGCGCCGGGCTATGGCCATGATCCGGCGATGCAGGTCTATGTCCATGGCAGCCTGATCGACGTGCTGTCGGTCAATCTCAGCTATGGTCAGGCGCCGAAATGGGCGTTTCTGTGGGAATCGGGGCGGCTGTTCGTGATCCTCGGCCTCTATCTGGTCGGGTTGGTGCTGGGCCGGATCGGCTTCTTCTCGCGGCTGGGCGATTTCGTCCGCGCGCGCTGGATCGCGCTGGCCGTGGCGATGCCGCTCGCGCTGCTGACCTGGTGGGCGAAGGGGACCGGCTTCAATCTCTTCTGGGCGCTGGGCCTTGGCTCCGGCGCCAACCGCGCCTTCGCGACGATCTCGAACATGTGGTTCGAACTCTCGGCGATGGCGGTCTGGGCGCTGGTGCTGATGGCGCTGTGGCAGGGCCCGGCACAGCGGCTGCTCCGCCCGTTCGTCCCCGCCGGACGGCTGACCCTGACCTTCTATATCGGGCAGAGCCTGGTGTTCATCCCCGTCTTCTACGGCTTCGGTCTCGGCCTGTGGGACGATTGGAACCCGGCCACCCGCCTCACCGTCGCACTGCTCGGCGTGGGCGTGCAGATGGCTTTTGCCGCATGGTGGCTGCGCCGCTTCCAGTACGGCCCGATCGAATGGCTGTGGCGCGCTGCCACCTATATGACGTGGAACGTGCCGTTCCGCCGCAGGACTCCGGCCTGAATCGGGACGGAATCGCAGGCATCCGGTGATATTTCGCGCCTTTCCGAGCGGTTATGATGCCGGCCGGGAGGCGAACGATGATCCGCAACTTGCTGACAGCCATGGCGGCGATCCTCGCGACGGCAGGCGCCGCGCAGGCCCAGACACCCTATGGCCAAGAGCGCTACGAGACGCGCACCATCGCGGTCGAGGCCGCCGATCTCGATCTGTCGACCAACGCCGGCATGACCACGCTCGACAAGCGCATCCGCAACGCAGTCGAGCGCATCTGCTCGACCGACCGCGCCTGCCGCGACGAAGCCTGGGCCAGCACCCAGGATCAGGTCGCCTGGGCGGTCTCGCGCGATCAATGGATGCGCCGCCTTGCCGAGGAACGTGCCGAGCAGATCCGCAATTGCGGCTGGAACTGCCCGGCCCCCGCACAGGTCTACTACCCCGCACCGCTGCCTCCGCCGCCACAGCCCGGCGCGTCGGTTGTGGTGATCATCACCCATTCGCCGCCGCCACCGCCGGTTTATTACCAACGCTGAGTCTCAGTCGAACGGATTGGCGAGGTTCCGGGCGAGCGCTTCGGCGGGCATTTCGTCCGCTCCCATATGCTTCCGGAACAGCGCCTCCAGCCGCGGCATCCAGCGGGCCCGCGCATCACCATCATCGATGCCTTCCGCCGCGAGCGCCGCCAGGGCGAACTGACTTGCGGTGACGGTCCCGGCCCCGGGCAGCAGGTCGGTCACATGCACCGGCTCCCCGTCCACGATCCCGCCGCAACAGCCATAGGTGACACAAAGCGCCCAAAGCAGCCGGTCGAACGGCATCGGATGGACAATCTCGACCTCGATGCCCGGGGCGTCGCACCAGAAGGAAATCGACCGCTCGCCATGCGACGCCGAGGTCCATTCCGGCGCACCGGACGCAAACGCGTACCGGACTCCGATCCGGGCGAGCGGCGGCACTTCGAACACCTGCCCGCTTGGGTCGATGATGAAGGTCAGGGCTTCATCCCTGTGATTTTCGAAGACGGCAATGGGCATCAGGAAATTGGCCGGCTTCGGCCAAGCATGGTGCTGATCCCCTATGCTTAGCCGATCCCCGGATGAGGCGACAAGCAAAAGGGCCGGAGCTTTCGCCCCGGCCCTTCGCATTTCCGTTCCAGTGCCGGCGTTTACTTCGCCTTGGCTTCCACAGCCTTTTTGCCGCCACCCTTTTTGGGCTTTTTCGGCGCGGCGGGCGTGATCTCGAAGGACAGCTCATTGTCCTTCAGCTTCACATTCACCTCGCCGCCATGGACCAGCTTGCCGAACAGCAGTTCCTCGGCCAGCGGCTGCTTGACCTTGGTCTGCATCAGGCGGCCCATCGGGCGCGCGCCGTACAGCTTGTCATAGCCGCGCTCGGTGAGCCACGCCTTCGACTCCTCGTCGAGCTGGATATGGACGCCGCGATCGGCCAGCTGGAGCTCCAGCTGGAGGATGAACTTCTCGACCACGCGGCTGACCACCGACGGCGGCAGATAGTCGAACGGCACGATCGCATCGAGGCGGTTGCGGAATTCGGGGGTGAAGAGCTTCTTCACCGCTTCTTCCTGCACATCGTCGCGCGCGATCTCGCCGAAGCCGATCGATTCCTTCGACATGTCCGACGCACCGGCATTGGTGGTCATGATCACGATCGTGTTGCGGAAATCGACCGTCTTGCCGTGGTGATCGGTCAGGCGTCCGTTATCCATCACCTGCAGCAGGATGTTGAACAGCGCCGGATGTGCCTTCTCGATTTCGTCGAGCAGCAGCACCGAATGCGGCTGCTGATCGACCGCATCGGTCAGCAGGCCGCCCTGATCGTAACCGACATAGCCCGGAGGGGCACCGATCAGGCGGCTGATCGAATGCTGTTCCATATATTCGGACATGTCGAACCGCTGGAGCGGGATGCCCAGGATATCGGCCAGCTGCCGCGCGACTTCGGTCTTGCCGACGCCGGTGGGGCCGCTGAACAGATAATTGCCGATCGGCTTGTCCGGATCGCGCAGGCCCGCCCGGCTCAGCTTGATCGCCGAGGACAGGATCTCGATCGCCTTGTCCTGCCCGAACACGACGCGCTTCAGGTCGGTGGTCAGGTTCGCCAGCGCCTTGGTGTCGTCGGTCGAGACGGTTTTCGGCGGGATGCGCGCCATCGTCGCGATCACCTGTTCGATCTCGCGGGTGGTGATGGTCTTCTTCCGCTTCGACGGCGGCACCAGCATCTGCATCGCGCCCACTTCGTCGATCACGTCGATCGCCTTGTCGGGCAGCTTGCGGTCGTTGATGTAGCGCGCGCTCAGTTCCACCGCCGACTTGATCGCGTCGGGGGTGTATTTGACGTGATGATGGTCCTCGAATGCCGAACGCAGGCCGCTCAGGATCTTGATCGTGTCCTCGATCGTCGGCTCGTTGACGTCGATCTTCTGGAAGCGACGGAGCAGCGCCCGGTCCTTCTCGAAGTGATTGCGGAATTCCTTGTAGGTGGTCGAGCCGATGCAGCGGATCGTGCCGCCCGACAGTGCGGGCTTGAGCAGGTTCGACGCATCCATCGCGCCGCCCGAGGTCGCGCCCGCGCCGATCACCGTGTGGATCTCGTCGATGAACAGCACCGCGTGGGGCAGCTTCTCCAGCTCGTTGACGACCTGCTTCAGCCGCTCCTCGAAGTCACCGCGATAGCGGGTGCCGGCCAGCAGCGCGCCCATGTCGAGCGAATAGATCACCGCTTCCTTCAGCACCTCGGGCACCTGGCCTTCGACGATCTTGCGCGCCAGGCCTTCGGCGATGGCGGTCTTGCCGACGCCGGGATCGCCCACATAGAGCGGGTTGTTCTTGCTGCGGCGGCACAGGATCTGGACGGTGCGGTCCACTTCCGGTCCGCGCCCGATCAACGGATCGACCTTGCCGTTCTTCGCCTTCTCGTTGAGGTCGACGGTGAACTGCTTGAGCGCACTTTCGCCCTTGCCCGACTTGGCTTCGGCCTTGGACGACTTCTCTTCCTCGGCGCCCTTGGGGGTGCTGGCTTCGGTCGGGGTCGAACCCTTGCCGACGCCGTGCGAGATGAAGCTGACCGCGTCGAGGCGGCTCATGTCCTGCTGCTGCAGGAAATAGACCGCATAGCTCTCGCGCTCGCTGAACAGCGCGACCAGCACGTTGGCGCCGGTCACTTCGTCGCGGCCCGAGGACTGGACGTGGAGGATCGCGCGCTGGACCACGCGCTGGAACCCGCTGGTGGGCGAGGGGTCGGTGGCGTTCTCGACCTTCAGCGCTTCCAGCTCGGTGTCGAGATAATGGGCGACGGTGTTGCCCAGCTCGGCAAGATCGACGCCGCATGCGCTCATCACCTTCGAGGCATGCTCGTCATCGACCAGCGCGAGCAGCAGATGCTCCAGCGTCGCATATTCGTGGCGGCGCGAGCTTGCGGCTTCGAGTGCCTTGTGGAGCGTGGATTCGAGAGCGGAGGCGAAACTAGGCATTTGTAGCAACTCCAGTCGGGCCAGAAGGATACGCGGCCCGGTTTCCCACTATGTCGGGATGACGGACGCTCGCATCAAGCGTGGCGGCCCAGCACCGGAGTTTTGCGGCTATCGCCCCATGCTCCGGTGCAACGCTCATCGCTTGAATAGTGCGTCAGCGCTTGCGCGATGGTTAACGGCGCGTTCGCGTTTAATACGAGTGCGTTCGATTTCCGCCGTGAGCAGTTCGATCCGCTCGTCCAGCTCGTCCACCGAATAGGGGTCGAGGTCCTGCTTGCCCAACTGGGCGACCAGATCGTCCTTACGGCGGGGGAGATTCTCTTCCAGATCCATCGCCTCGCCAACGTTGACCCGGGAGGGGGGGATGTCAATAAGCGGGAGGCTTCGGAAAACTGCTTACGGGTCTCGCGAAATGACTCTTCCCACGACCATGCGCGCGATCGATCCGGAAACGCCGGGCGGTCCCGAGGTGCTTGTCCCGGTCGATCGGTCGGTGCCGGTGCCCGGGCCGGGCGAGGTGCTGATCCGCGTCGCCGCCGCCGGAGTGAACCGGCCCGACGTCACCCAGCGCCAGGGTTTCTATCCGCCGCCGCCCGACGCGCCGACGATCCTCGGCCTCGAAGTGGCGGGTGAGATTGTGGCGGCGGGCGACGATGTGCCGCGCGAGATGATCGGCCAGCCGGTCTGCGCGCTGGTCGCGGGCGGCGGTTATGCCGAATATTGCGTCGCGCCGATGGGCCAGTGCCTGCCGGTGCCCGAGGGACTGTCGATGGTCGAGGCCGCGGCGATCCCCGAGACCTTGTTCACCGTGTGGACCAATTTGTTCGAGCGCGCCTATGCGGTCGATGGCGATCGGGTGCTGATCCATGGCGGCACCAGCGGCATCGGCACCATGGCGATCAGCCTGTGCAACCTGTTCGGCATCACCGCGATCGTCACTTGCGGCAGCGACGAGAAATCCGCGCAGGCCGTCGCGCATGGCGCGGACCATGCGATCAATTACCGGACCGAGGATTTCGTCGAGCGGGTAAAGGCGATCACCGGCGGCCGCGGCGTGAACGTGGTGCTCGACATGGTCGGCGGCGACTATGTGCCGCGTAACCTGAAATGCCTGGCCCCGGACGGCCGCCACGTCTCGATCGCGGTGCAGGGCGGGATGACCGCCGAGATCCCGATCTTCCAGATCATGCGCAATCGCCTGACCCTGACCGGATCGACCCTGCGTCCCCGCAGTGTGTCGTTCAAGACGATGGTTGCCGACGAACTCCACCGCAACGTCTGGCCCTTCGTGACCGAGGGCAGACTGAAGCCGGTACTCGACAGCACTTTCCCGCTGGATCAGGCAGCAGCCGCCCATGCGAGGATGGATTCGGGCGGCCATTTCGGAAAGATCGTGCTGGTGGTGGGGGAGTGAAAACATCTTCCCTCCGTCATCCCCGCGAACGCGGGGATCCCGCTTTTTCTGCTTAAAGAAGCGTCCACACGTCTACATGATGGCCGACCGCTACCGCGGCGCGATCTACACGGGTGTCACCGCCCAACTCGTGCATCGCGTATACCAACACAAGGACGGCACCGGTTCCGAATTTACCGGCCGGTACAAGCTCCACCGCCTCGTGTATTTCGAGGAGCATGCTGACATGCCCACCGCCATCGCTCGCGAGAAGGCGATCAAGAAATGGCGGCGCGAGTGGAAGATCGAATTAATCGAGCGTGAAAATCCCGACTGGCTCGATCTCTACGAGCGGCTTGTCTGAAAGAATATCCCGCGTTCGCGGGGATGACGGAATAATAAGTTCTGCTTATTGATCTCCCGCCGCATCTTGTTGGACACGGCCCGCTGCGTCAGCATGAGGGAGGCGAAGCCGGAGGGAGCGAATGATGACCGACCTGATCCTTCACGAGTACGCCGCATCCGGAAATTGCTACAAGATCCGCCTCACCGCCGGCCATGTCGGCGCCAGGCTCGAGCGGCGCGAATACGACATCATGAAGGGCGAGACGCGCACCGCGGACTTCCTTGCGAACGTCAACGCCAATGGCCGCATCCCCACGCTCCAGATCGCCGACCGCTTCATGCCGGAAAGCAATGCCGCCTGCCTCTATCTCGCGCATGGCACGCCGCTGATCCCCAAGGAGCGGTTCGACCATGCCGACATGATGCGCTGGCTGTTCTGGGAACAGTATAACCACGAGCCGAACGTCGCGACCCTGCGCTTCTGGTATGGCTGGATCGGCGAAGCGAATTTCAGCGAGCTGCAAAAAGCCAATCTGCCCGGCAAGCGTGCAGCAGGCCTCGCCGCGCTGGAATTGATGGACGAGCATCTCGCGACCCGCGACTGGTTCGCCGCGGGCATCTTCACCGTCGCCGACATCGCGCTCTACGCCTATACCCATGTCTGCGAGGCCGGTGGCTACCAGCTGTCGCTCTATCCCAACATCCAGGCCTGGCTCGCCCGCGTCGCCGCGCAGCCGGGACATGTCACGATCGATGCTTGAACGGTCACATTACTGACGCGGGCCGGGAATCACGCTGTAACAAATACCGGTCATAGGGGTCTCCCAAGGCAAGGGCAGCTTTGGGGTTCGCGACCATGGCCACGATTACCAGGCTTCCGTTCGGAATCGATCCGGCGGACTTTTCGTCTTCGGCGCCATCGATCCCCGAGCGCGCCATCACCGAGCGCCGCAAGTACCGTACGATCTGGATCTCGGACGTCCATCTGGGCACGCGCGGTTGCAATGCCGAGCTGCTGATCGACTTTCTCGACCATGTCGACAGCGACACCATGTATCTGGTGGGCGACATCATCGACGGCTGGCGGCTGAAGAAGAAGCTCTACTGGCCCGAAACGCATAACGACATCGTCTGGCGCGTGCTGAAGCGCGCGCATCGCGGCACCCGCATCGTCTATGTCCCCGGCAATCACGACGAGATGTTCCGCCAGTTCAGCGGCCTGCATTTCGGCGGGGTCGAGATTGCCCGCACCGCGATCCACGAGACCGCCGACGGCAAGCGCCTGCTGGTCCTCCACGGCGACGAATTCGACGCGATCATGCTCTCCCATCGCTGGCTCGCCTATCTGGGCGACGCGGCCTACGAAGCGACGATGGCGCTCAACCGCATGGTCAACCATGTGCGCCGCTGGATGCGGCTGCCCTATTGGTCGCTCAGCAAATACGCCAAGTCCAAGGTGAAGAACGCCGTCTCGTTCATCTCGAAGTTCGAGGAGGTCGTCGCGCGCGAGGCCGGCTCCCGCGGAGTCGATGGCGTGGTCGCCGGTCACATCCATGCTGCGGATATGCGGTCGATCCACGGCGTTGAATACTATAACGATGGTGACTGGGTGGAGGGCTGCACGGCACTGGTCGAGCATTTCGACGGCCGCATGGAGATTTTGCACTGGGCGGACGAGGTAGCGGCAAGGGACAGACCCGAGGCACCGGAAGAGCGGCGAGCGGCCGCCTGACGGAGCACGAACCCATGCGCATCGCCATCGTCACCGACGCCTGGGAACCGCAAGTCAACGGAGTCGTCCGCACCCTCCAGTCGGTCCGGGCGGTGCTGGAGCGGCACGGCCACACCGTGATGGTGATCTCGCCCGATCTGTTCCGCTCGCTGCCCTGCCCGACCTACCCTGAGATCCGCCTGGCGCTCACCCGCACGCGCAATGTCGGGGCAATGCTCGAGGAATTCCGTCCGACCGCGATCCATCTCGCCACCGAGGGACCGCTCTGCGTCGCCGCGCGGCGCTGGTGCCTGCGTACCGGCCAGCCCTTCACCACGGCGTATCACACGCAATTCCCGGACTATGTCTCGGCGCGCTCGGGCGTACCGGCGGAGTGGATCTGGCGCTATATCCGCTGGTTCCATTCACCCAGCTACGCGATCCTCGCCGCGACGCCGTCGATCCGCCAGTCGCTCGCCGATCACGGGCTGACCCATTTGAAACATTGGGGCAGGGGGGTGGACCTGACCAATTTCCGTCCCGGTCTGCCCCCGCATCCGGCGATGGCCGCGATGGAGGGTCCCGTGCAACTCTATGTCGGGCGCGTCGCAGTCGAGAAGAATCTCGAAGCCTTCCTCAAGACCACGCACCCGGGCACGAAGGTCGTCGTCGGCGATGGCCCGGCGCGCGCTTCGCTCGAAGCCAAATATCCCGATGCGAAGTTCCTGGGGCCGATGTTCGGCACCGAACTCGCCTCCGCCTATGCCGCCGCCGACGTGTTCGTCTTCCCCAGCCGCACCGACACGTTCGGGCTGGTGATGATCGAGGCGCTGGCCTGCGGCGTGCCTGTGGCTGGCTATCCGGTCACCGGGCCGATCGATATCGTCACCCCCGAAGTCGGCGCGGTCGATCAGGACCTGACCCGCGCCATCGCCACCGCGCTGACCCGCGACCGCGCCGCCTGCGCCCGCTATGGCCGCAGCTTCACCTGGGAAGCGAGCGCCGCGCAGTTCCTCCACGCGCTCTGCCCGATTGGGGAAGAGGCTGAAGCGGCCTGATCTTAAATGGCTTAAATCCTTGCCCTGAGCCGCAACCCGCATTAGATCAGCCCCCGAAGTGGCCGCCCGTGATGGGCGGCCCTTATTGTTTCTACTGTTCGGAGAACCTCCGTGGCCCAGCCGCTGATGCCGCATGCGACCGCTTCCTGGCTGGTCGACAATACCTCGCTCTCGTTCGAGCAGATCGCCGAATTCTGCGGCCTGCACATCCTCGAGGTTCAGGCCATCGCCGACGATACCGCCACCACCAAGCTCACCGGCCGCGACCCCGTTCGTGCGCACGAGCTGACGATGGACGAGATCGAGAAGGGCCAGGCCGACGCCGATTACCGGCTGAAGATGCTGAAGGGTCCCGAGCAGATCCGCCGTACCAAGGGGCCGCGCTACACGCCGGTCTCGAAGCGTCAGGACAAGCCGGACGGCATCGCCTGGATCCTGCGCCACCATCCGGAAATCTCCGACGGCGCGATCGGCAAGCTGATCGGCACTACCCGCACCACCATCGCCGCGATCCGCGATCGCAGCCACTGGAACATCTCGAACATCGTGCCGAAGGACCCGGTCACGCTGGGCCTCACCTCGCAGCGCGAGCTGGACGCGATCGTTGCCAAGGCCGCCAAGGCCGCCGGCCTCGAAGCTCCGGTCGACAATCGCCTCGAGGGTGACCGCGAGGCGCTGATCGAGGAACTGCGCGCCCAGCGCGTCGCCGCGGCCGCCGAAGCGCAGCGCATCGCCGATGGCGGCGAACCCGTCGTCACCGCGCCGGCGTTCGAGGACCCGTTCCGCAAGCGCGACTGATCCGCGGCTTTCAGGACTGAAACAGAAAAGGCCGGGGCATGTCCCCGGCCTTTTTCGTTGGCGCTCGCATAAGGAGGCTGCCGAGACATGAGCTGTGCTCCGGCGGAGGCCGGAGCCTTGGCAGTCAACGCCTCGCAATACGTCCAAAGCTCCGGCCTTCGCCGGAGCACGGCTACCTATGCAGCACTCTCCGCGAGCAACACCTCATGCCGCGCCACGATCTTCGGCCACAGCGCCTCGACGCCCGGCACGTCCAGCCCGAACCGCTCACGCAGCAGCGTCACGAACGCACCGGCATCCGCCACCAGCCGCTTGGTCTCGCCATCGGCTCCGCGCTCCATCAGCACGCGGCCGCGCAGCGACACATGCCACTCGCCCTGGCGCTGCTGCACCACCAGATTCTGCACGAAGATCGATTCGGGATCGTCCTGCAGCGCCGCGCATTGCCGCGCGAACAAGGCTTCGTCGGCCGGGCCGGGCAGGAAATCGAAGCTGAACGGATCGCTGTCGCCAAAGCGTTCGGCGAAGCGCCAATAGCCGTCGCTCTCCTGCGCCAGCGTCAGAACGAACGGTGCGTGATCCGATTCCCCCGCTGCGAACGGGATCGGCGCCGCCTGCGTGCCCCCGAACCCGGCATCGACCAGCCATTCCCGGCCATCGATCGTCACGATCAGCGTCAGGTGATTGCCCAGCGAAACGTCGCCGCGCACCGCGCGCATCACCCCTGCCGAAACGCGCCGCACATCGAACCCGATCTCGCCCAGCGCCCAGCCGAGCAGCCCGTTATTCTCGTAGCACCAGCCGCCCCGCCGCCGCGTCACCAGCTTGTCGAAGATACCTGGCAGGGCGGTATCGACGCGATTGCCCAGCTGCACGTCCAGATTCTCGAACGGGATCGTCGCGATATGCGCGCGCATCACGGCATCCAGCGTCGCGAAATCGGGCGCAACAGGCCCCGAATATCCAATCCTCGCCAGATACGCCGCCAGCTTCATCCAACCCTCCCGTCATCCCCGCTCTTATCACCCATAGCGGGATTCGCGCTTTCGCGAGACCGGCAGCGCGAATAAACCCGGGCGCCTTGGGGGACGAATCAGGAGCTGCAAATGTGTGACGAACTGACCGCCGCCGACACGGATCGCCATCTCGCTGCGCTGTCGCGCCGCGAATTCGGTGCGGGTGTCGCTGCCGCCGCCGCGGTGATCGCGCTGCCGCTTCCCGCCAATGCCTTTGCCGTCAGCGGCCGCGAAGTCGTGATCAAGGCGCCGGACGGCGAATGCGACGCCTATTTCGTCGCGCCCGCCAGCGGCAAGCATCCAGCGGTGCTGGTCTGGCCCGACATCATGGGCCTGCGCCCCGCCTTCCGCGAAATGGCCGACCGGCTCGCGGCCTCGGGCTATGCCGTGCTGACGGTCAATCCCTTTTACCGCTCGGCCAAGGCGCCCTACCATGCGCCGGGCGATGTGCCTGACAGCGCGAAGATCCGCGAGCAGGCGTTCGAATGGCGCAAGCTGATCACTGCCGATGCCGCGGTGCGCGACGCCACCACCTTCATCGCCTTCATCGACGCTCAGAAGGAAGTTGATACCAAGCGCGGCATCGGCACCACCGGCTATTGCATGGGCGGCCCGCTGACGATGCGCACGGCTGCGGCAGTGCCGGGCCGCGTCCGCGCGGGCGCCTCCTTCCATGGCGGCGGCCTTGCCACCGACGCGCCGGACAGCCCGCATTTGCTCGTCCCCAAGATGAAGGCGAGCTACCTCTTCGCGGTCGCTGAGAATGACGACCAGCGCAATCCGGCCGAAAAGGAAAAGGTGCGCGAAGCCTATGCCGCGGCCAAGCTCCCGGCCGAGATCGAAGTCTATGCCGGTGCGCAGCACGGCTGGTGCCCGCCCGACAGCCGCGCCTACAACCAGCCCCAGGCCGAACGTGCGTGGGAGCGCCTGCTGGTGCTGCTGAAGGGGGCGCTGTAACCCAAATCCTCCCCCGCAAGGGCGAGGTGGCGCCGAAGGCGACGGAGGGGGAGGACTCTTCCACGCTCGTTCTGGAATCCTCCCCCTCCGTCAGCTGCGCTGACACCTCCCCCTGGCGGGGGAGGATTGGATGTCACCCTTGACTCGTTGGTAATTTCGTTCTCCAATTGTTCCAATTCTGAAACCGGAGACCGGCCATGTCGAACGACCTCATCTTCTACACCAATCCCATGTCGCGCGGGCAGATCGTCCGCTGGATGCTGGAGGAGACCGGCGCGCCCTACGAGACGCACGTGATGGACTATGCCTCGTCGATGAAGTCGGACGAATATCTGGCGATCAATCCGATGGGGAAGGTCCCCGCGATCGTCCATCGCGGCAAGGTCGTGACCGAGTGCGCCGCGATCTGTGCCTATCTGGCCGAGGCGTTTCCCGAGGCGGGGCTGGCGCCGACCGACGGGGAGCGTGCGGATTATTATCGCTGGATGTTCTTCGCCGCCGGTCCGCTGGAGCAGGCCGTCACCAATAATTTCGCCAAGTTCGAACCCAGCGCGGAGCAGGAGCGCAGCTTCGGCTATGGCAATTACGATCTCGCAGTCGAGACGTTGGCCAAGGCGGTGTCGGCGCATCCTTTTGTCACCGGCGATCGCTTCACCGCGGCCGATGTCTATGTCGGGTCGGCGGTAACCTGGGGCGTGGCCTTCGGCACGCTGCCCAAGCTCGATGCGTTCCTCGCCTATTCGGAGCGGGTGACCGACCGCGATGCGTATCGCCGCGGCAAGGACAAGGACAATGCCTTGATGCCGCAGGCCGCTCCCGCGTAAGGGCAAGTCGCGCGCGCACGCGTAGCCAGTGCGACTCTTGTGACTCTTGGGGGGTAAATGAGTAAGTTGAAGCAGGTCGAACGCGCGTTCGAAAGCGGGCTGTTCGCCTCGCGCTGGCTGCTTGCCCCCTTCTATGTCGGGCTGATCCTGTCGATCGGGCTGCTGCTGGTGGTGTTCGCGCGCGAGTTCGTCGCGATGATCCCCTACGCGGCGACGATGACGGTCGAGACCGCGATCCTCAAGGTGCTGACCCTGCTCGATATCGCGCTGGCCGCGAACCTGATCCTGGTCGTGATCCTCGCCGGCTATGAGAGCTTCGTTTCGAAGATCGATACCGAGGGCCATGAGGATCGTCCGAGTTGGATGGGCACCACCACCTTCTCGGGGCTGAAGCTGAAACTCTATGCCTCGATCGTCGCGATCTCGGGCATCCAGCTGCTCAAGAGCTTCATGAGCATCGGCGAGAAGCCGATGACCGACATGGAGCTGATGTGGATGACGGTGATCCACTTCGCCTTCGTGGTGACGGCGTTGCTGTCGGCACTGACCGATTATCTGTCGAGCCGCCCGGGCAAGTCGAAGCCGGAGTAAGGCGTTCTTGTTCCTCCCCCGGAGGGGGAGGGGGACCGCGAAGCGGTGGAGGGGTAGTCTCCACGAGCGATGTCCTTCGCGGATAGTACCCCTCCGTCCGGCTGCGCCTGCCACCTCCCCCTCCGGGGGAGGATTTTGTGTCGGCCCTAGCCTCCGGCCATCGCCTTCATCCGCCCCGGCAATTCGGCCATCACCGCATCGCGGTCTGCAGCGTCGGTCGAGCCCCATCGCCCGATCTCGGCAAGCGTCCGGCCACAGCCTTCGCACCAGCCCCGCACCCGGTTCATCCGGCAGATGTTGACGCAGGGGCTGGGGACGATGGGGACGAATTCGATCAGATCGTCCATCGTGCCAGCCAGTCGGCGATGCTCTGCGGCTGCATGATCCGCGCATCGCCCAGTGCGATCTCCTCGCCGACATTGCGCAGCTTGCCGATTCTGGCGTCGATCACCAGCACCGCGGGCACGGCTTCCAGCTGGGCCAGGCCATAGCGTTTGGGGATGTCGAGATTGCGGTCGAACTGGCCGACATCGATCTGGACCAGCTCGAAATTGCGCGCGATCCACGCCTTCATCTCGGGCAGCTCGAACACCCCGGCCAACACGCGGCAATCGACGCACCAATTGGCACCGAAGTCGAGCAGCAGCGGCTTTTTCCGCTTCTTCGCCCGGGCCGTCGCCGCGGCGATGTCGCGCCGGGCATTGGCGGTGCTGTCATAGGGCGCGGGCAACGGCTGGGGCAGCTGGCGTGCCGAGCGGATCCGCAGCGTCGGCGGGCCTTCGCCCCCGAACGTCATCGCCGGCAGCATCGCGAGCAGCGGAAGCCCGAGGAACAGCCGACGACGCATCATTCACCAACCCCCATGAACACCGCTGCAATATGACGGTGCCCCGCGGGGCCGGGCAAGCCTATTCGCCCAGCGTAAAGCGCAGGAAGTCCGGCATCGGGCCGTTCCAGCCATCATCCGGACCATCGTCCCGATCGTCGCGATGCCGCTGCTGCGGGGCCTTGGCTTCCTCGCGGCGGGGCGCGGCTTCGCGCGGCTGGCGCGGGGTGCGCGGTTCGCGCT
>NZ_JARNTV010000056.1 GCF_029433115.1 Sphingomonas sp. AOB5
TGACCGCGGGGCTGGAACTCGCGCGGGCCGCGGCCGAAATGCTGGTCGAGCCGCTGGCGGAACTCGGCCATATATTCCGACTTCACGTTCGGATCGGCGATGGTGCCGGCGAGTTCGGATAGACGCGCCTTCAGGCCCGCGCGCTGCTCCGGCGTGTCGAGCGGCCCGGCGGCGACTTCATGCGCCCACAGGCGGCTGACGAGCGGCTCGGGCGCCTTCAGCAGCGCCTCGAACGCGGCGGGACCCTTTGCGCGAACCAGATCGTCGGGGTCCATGCCGTCGGGCAGGGTGACGAAGGCGAGGCTCCGGCCGGGCTGGAGATGGGGCAGGGCGCGGTGCGCGGCGCGGATTGCCGCCTTTTGCCCTGCATTGTCGCCGTCGAAACAGAGCAGCGGCACTTCGGCCATCCGCCACAGCCGCTCGATCTGATGCTCGGTCAGCGCAGTGCCCAGCGGGGCGACGGCCTCGCCGAACCCGGCTTGGGCGAGGGCGATAACGTCCATATAGCCTTCGACCGCGATGATCCGCCCGGCCTTGCGTGCGGCCGCCTGGGCCTTGTCGAGATTGTAGAGCGTGCGGCCCTTGTCGAAGAGCGGCGTATCGGGCGAGTTGAGATATTTCGGCTCGCCTTCGCCGATCACACGGCCGCCGAACGCGATGGTGCGGCCCCGCGCATCGCGGATCGGGATCATCAGGCGGCCGCGGAACCGGTCATACGGCTCCTTGTTTTCGACCGATATGAGCAGACCCGCCTCGATCAGCATCGGATCGCCATAGGTCTTGAGCGCGTCCTTCAGCTTGCCGCGCGAGTCGGGGGAGAAGCCCATCCCGAACTCACGGGCAGTCGCTTCGGTGATGCCGCGGCGCTGAAGCACCGAGCGCGCCTCGCTGCCCTCGATCCCGCCGAGCCGCTCGACGAACCATTTAGCCGCGTCTTCCATCGCTTCATGCAGGCCCTTGGCGTGCTGCGCTTTCTCGGCGGACTGGCGATCCTGCTCGGGCATTTCCATGCCGGCGGCCTGCACCAGCTCCTTCACCGCATCGATGAAAGGCAGGCCGCGCTGGTCGGTCATCCAGCGGATCGCATCGCCATGCGCGCCACAGCCGAAGCAGTGGTAAAAGCCCTTGTCGTCGTTGACGTAGAAGCTGGGCGTCTTCTCGTTGTGGAACGGGCAGCAGGCACGGAACTCGCGACCGGCCTTTTGCAGCTTGGTGGTCTTGGCGATCAGGCCGGACAGCAGGGTGCGGGCGCGGAGCTCGTCGAGGAATTGGGGGGAGAGGGACATTAACTCTCCTCCCGCTTGCGGGAGGGGCTGGGGGTGGGGCGTGTCGCAAGCACGCTTCTGATCTCGGCGACCACGCCCTCCAGGTTTCCCATCACGTCGGCGTTGGAGAATCGAATCGTTCGAATACCTTGTGCGCGAATGAAGTCGTCGCGGCGCCTGTCCAGTTTCGCAGTTGCCGCATGGCTTTCACCATCCAACTCTATCGCCAGTCGCTCGGAGCGACACAGGAAGTCGCAGACATAGGCTCCAACGGGCATCTGCCGGCTGAACTTGAAACCGATCTTGGACTCGCTCAATTCGCGCCAGAGCGTTCGTTCGGCCGGTGTTGCCTCTCGCCGCAATTGCTGCGCGCGTATCGTCGGGCGGCGGACACCTTCGACCGTGCCCACCCCCGACCCCTCCCGCAAGCGGGAGGGGAGAGTCACGACAACGCCGCCTTCACCGCGGCACTGGCCTTGCTCATGTCCAGCGTCGTCGCATGCCGCGCCTTCAGTTCCGCCATCACGCGGCCCATGTCCTTCATGCCGCTCGCGCCCAGTTCCGCCTTGATCGCCTCGATCGCGGCGGCGGTTTCCTCCGCGCTCATCTGGCTAGGCAAAAACCGTTCGATCACCGCGACTTCGGCAGCCTCGGCGTCGGCCAGTTCCTGGCGACCGCCCTTGGTGTACATCTCGATCGATTCGCGGCGCTGCTTGACCATCTTCTGCAGCACCTCGACCACCATCGCGTCGTCTTCGGTCGGCTGCGACTTGGTGCGTTCCTCGATATCGCGATTCTTGATCGCCGACTGGATCAGCATGATGGCGCCGCGCGCTTCCTTGTCGCCGGCCTTCATGGCGGCGATCTGGGCGGCCTTGATATCGTCTCGGATCATTTTTCGCTCTCGTGAATCGGGGAATCTCACCGCTCTAGACCCGCGAACCGGTTGACGCGAGGGGGCATGGGGTCTAGCGGGCGGCACTTAGCGACATCGCTGCGAACCCTGATGGAGAGCCACCCCTAAATGGCCGAAGCCAAACCCATGCCTGTGCCTGCTGGAGCAACCGGAGTCCTGGTGCTCGCAAGTGGAGATGTGGTGTGGGGCCGCGGATTCGGCGCCGAGGGGCAGGCGGTCGGCGAGGTGTGCTTCCACACCGCGATGACCGGCTATCAGGAGATTATGACCGACCCCAGCTTTGCGGGCCAGATCATCAACTTCACCTTTCCCCATATCGGCAATGTCGGCGCCAACCCCGACGATATCGAGGCGGACGATCCCCATGCGCTGGGCATGATCGTGCGAGAGGATGTGACCGCGCCTTCGAACTTCCGTTCGACCGAGCATCTCGACGCGTGGATGAAGAAGCATGCGCGGATCGGCCTGTCGGGCATCGACACCCGCGCGCTGACCCGCCGTATCCGCAGCGGCGGTGCGCCCAACGGCGTGATCGCCCATTCGGCCAGCGGCGAGTTCGATATTCCGATGCTACTCCAGATGGCTCGCGAATGGCCGGGGCTGGAGGGCATGGACCTGGCGATCACGGTCACCACCGAAACGCATTTCGGCTGGGAGGGCGGCGTGTGGCGGCTGGGCTTCGGCTATGGGCCGGAAGGCGCGGAGGACACGCGTCCGCATGTCGTGGCGATCGACTATGGATCGAAGCGCAACATCTTCCGCAATCTGGTTCAGGCCGGCGCGAAGGTGACCGTGCTGCCCGCGACCGCGACCTTCGATCAGGTGATGAGCTTCGCGCCCGACGGCATCTTCCTGTCGAACGGCCCGGGCGATCCCGCCGCGACCGGCGAATATGCGGTGCCGGTGATCCGCCAGCTGCTCGAGACCGGCAAGCCGCTGTTCGGCATCTGCCTGGGCCACCAGCTGCTAGGTCTCGCGGTCGGCGCGAAGACCAGCAAGATGCATCAGGGCCATCGCGGCGCGAACCACCCGGTCAAGCGGCTGAGCGACGGCGCGGTCGAGATCACTAGCATGAACCATGGTTTCGCGGTGGAGAAGGAAACGCTGCCCGCGAATGTGCGAGAGACGCATGTGTCTCTGTTCGACGGATCGAACGCCGGGATCGAACTGACCGACCGGCAGGCATTCAGCGTGCAGTACCACCCCGAGGCCAGCCCGGGGCCGCAGGACAGTTTCTATCTGTTCGAGCGGTTTGTGGGGATGATGAAGTGATCCTCGCTGCCGACCAGCGCTCAGAGATCGAGCGCGGGCTGTCAGTAGCCAGGGATAGGCCCGAGTTTGCGGGAGAGAGCTTTTGGTTGACCTATTATCTTTCCGGGAATGCCTTGGCTGATGTGACGGAAGAATTGGCGGCGCTCGGCTGTTTCAATCTCGACGATCCGAACTCCGGATTTCTCTATGCCAAACAGCCGTGTGGAACTGACGCCGCGACTATCATCGAGCAGATCGAGAACGTCTCCTCGATATGCAAAACCCATTTGGTCGAGATGCTAAACGTTGATTTGGACACCAGTCCGAACGTGGAACGCTCGGCTTTCGAGATGCTTGTTAGGTTCGACGACTAATGCCCAAACGCACCGACATCTCCTCCATCCTCGTCATCGGCGCGGGGCCTATCGTCATCGGGCAGGCGTGCGAGTTCGATTATTCGGGCACGCAGGCGATCAAGGCCTTGAAGGAAGAGGGCTATCGCATCGTCCTGGTCAATTCGAACCCGGCGACGATCATGACCGATCCCGAGCTGGCCGATGCGACCTATGTCGAGCCGATCACGCCGGCCATCGTCGCCAAGATCATCGAGAAGGAGCGGCCCGATGCGGTGCTGCCCACGATGGGCGGACAGACGGCGCTGAACACCGCGCTGGCGCTGGCTAATGACGGCACGCTGGAGAAGTTCGGTTGCATCATGATCGGCGCCGACGCCGAAGCGATCGACAAGGCCGAGGACCGGCTGAAGTTCAAGGACGCGATGACCAAGATCGGGCTGGAATCCGCCCGCTCGGCGATCGCGCATTCCGAGGCCGATGCGATCGCGGCACTCGAAAAGGTCGGTCTGCCCGCGATCATCCGTCCCAGCTTCACCATGGGCGGTTCGGGCGGCGGCATCGCGTACAATCGCGAGGAATTCCTGGCCATCGTCCGCAACGGGCTGGACCTGTCGCCGACCACCGAGGTGCTGATCGAGGAATCGCTGCTCGGCTGGAAGGAGTATGAGATGGAAGTGGTCCGTGACCGTGCGGACAATGCCATCATCATTTGCAGCATCGAAAATGTGGATGCCATGGGCACCCATACCGGTGACTCGATCACCGTCGCGCCGGCGCTGACGCTGACCGACAAGGAATATCAGATCATGCGCAACGCCAGCATCGCGGTGCTGCGCGAGATCGGCGTGGAAACAGGTGGTTCGAACGTTCAGTTCGCAGTCAATCCGAAGGATGGCCGCCTGATCGTGATCGAGATGAACCCGCGCGTGTCGCGTTCGTCGGCGCTGGCGTCCAAGGCGACGGGCTTCCCCATCGCCAAGGTCGCGGCGAAGCTGGCGGTTGGCTATACGCTCGACGAGATCACCAACGACATCACCGGCGCGACGCCCGCGAGCTTCGAACCGACCATCGATTATGTCGTGACCAAGATCCCGCGCTTCGCGTTCGAGAAGTTCAAGGGCGCCGAAGCCACGCTTGGCACCGCGATGAAGTCGGTCGGCGAAGTGATGGCGATCGGCCGCAACATCCATGAATCGATGCAGAAGGCGCTGCGCGGTCTGGAAACCGGCCTTTCCGGCTTCAACAATGTCGACAGGCTGGCAGGTGCGCCGCGCGCGGAGATCGAGGCGGCACTGGCGGTGCGCTCGCCCGACCGGCTGCTGATTGCGGCCCAAGCCCTTCGCGAGGGCTTCACCGAAGCCGAGGTGCAGGCGCTGACCAGCTACGACCCGTGGTTCCTCGCCCGGATCGGCGAGATCATCGCGGCGGAAGCTGAAGTGGCGACTGGCGGGCTGCCGCAGGATGCGGCGGGCATGCGCCGCCTGAAGGCGATGGGCTTCAGCGACAAGCGTCTGGCGTTTCTGGCGCTTCAGTCCGCAGGCCTGCGTGCGGGCAGCGAACGCGGGATCGCGCGCGGTTCGGGCCTGATCCACGAAGCAGTGAAGGCGATGACGGGCGGCGTGACCGAGCAGGAAGTGCGTGCACTGCGCCACCGGCTGGGCGTGCGTCCGGTGTTCAAGCGGATCGACACCTGCGCGGCCGAGTTCGAGGCGAAGACGCCGTACATGTACTCGACCTATGAGGCGCCGATCTTCGGCGAACCCGAGAACGAGTCGATGCCGAGCGACCGGCGCAAGATCGTGATCCTGGGCGGCGGGCCGAACCGGATCGGGCAGGGGATCGAGTTCGATTATTGCTGCTGCCATGCCTGCTTCGCGCTGGCGGACGCGGGCTATGAGACGATCATGGTCAACTGCAACCCGGAGACGGTCAGCACCGACTATGACACGTCGGACCGCCTCTATTTCGAGCCGCTGACCGCCGAGGACGTGCTCGAGATCCTCGAGATCGAGAAGTCGAACGGCGAACTGGTCGGCGTGATCGTGCAGTTCGGCGGGCAGACCCCGCTCAATCTGGCGCAGGCGCTGGAGGATGCGGGCATCCCGATCCTGGGCACCAGCCCCGACGCGATCGATCTGGCCGAGGACCGCGAGCGGTTTGCGGCTCTGGTCTCGAAGCTGGGCCTTCACCAGCCGTCCAACGGCATAGCGCGCAGCCGCGACGAAGCCGTCGCAGTGGCCGAGCGCATCGGCTACCCGGTTCTGATGCGTCCCAGCTATGTGCTGGGCGGCCGCGCGATGGAGATCGTCGACGGGCGCCAGCAGCTGGAAGAATATATCCAGACCGCGGTGCAGGTGTCGGGCGACTCGCCGGTGCTGATCGACCAGTATCTGCGCGACGCAGTGGAAGTTGACGTGGACGCGATCTGCGACGGCGACGATGTCGTGGTCGCCGGCGTGCTGCAGCATATCGAGGAAGCCGGGGTCCATTCGGGCGACAGCGCTTGCTCGATCCCGCCCTACAGCCTGTCGGCAGAGATCGTTGCCGAGATCGAGCGGCAGACGGTTGCGCTGGCCCATGCACTGAGCGTGAAGGGCCTGATGAACATCCAGTTCGCGGTGAAAGACGGTCAGGTCTATCTGATCGAGGTCAATCCGCGCGCCAGCCGCACTGTGCCGTTCGTGGCCAAGGCCATCGGCGTGCCGGTCGCCAAGATCGCCAGCCGCGTGATGGCCGGCGAGAAGCTGAAAGACCTGCCGCCGATCGATCGCGACATCGATTATATCGCGGTGAAGGAAGCGGTATTCCCGTTCAACAAGTTCCCCGGCGTCGATCCGGTCCTGTCACCGGAAATGAAGAGCACCGGCGAAGTGATGGGGATCGATCGCGATTTCGCCACCGCCTTCGCCAAGGCGCAGCTTGGGGCGGGGATGGAGCTTCCGGAGTCCGGCACGCTGTTCGTCAGCGTCAAGGATACCGACAAGGACGTGGTGCTGCCGGGCGTCAAGCTGATGGCGGAACTGGGCTTCTCGATCATCGCGACCAACGGCACCGCCGCCTATCTGCGCGAGCATGGGCTGGAAGTGCGTGACGTCAACAAGGTGGCGCAGGGCCGCCCGCACATTGTCGACAAAATCGTCGATGGCGAAGTGGCGATCATCTTCAACACCACGGAGGGCTGGCAGTCGCTGAAGGATTCGTCCGACATCCGCCGCTCTGCGCTGGGGCTGAAACTGCCCTATTTCACCACCGCCCAGGCAAGCGTTGCGGCTGCCCGTGCGATAGAATCGCTTTCCCGCCGGAACCTTGAAGTCTGCCCCCTCCAGTCCTATTATTCGCAGTCGCACAATTGAATCCCCCACCATCGGAGTGACTGTGCGAGCGCCTTACAGGGAGGCGCTTGGGGAAAGGGGCGTTGACGAAGGACGAAGTGAAATGGCGACGGTCGACAAGATACCGATGCTGCAGGAAGGTTACGAGAAGCTCACCGCCGAGTTGAAGCGACTCAAGATCGAGCGCCCTCTGATCGTGGATGCGATCGAGGAAGCGCGTGCGCATGGCGATCTTTCGGAAAACGCCGAATATCACGCCGCCAAGGAACAGCAGGGCCAGAACGAAGCCACGATCGCGGATATCGAGGGCAAGCTGAGCCGGGCCCAGATCATCGATCCGCGCGAGCTGACCGGTGACAAGGTCGTGTTCGGCGCGACGGTGACGTTGCTCGATGAGGACGACAAGCCGCTGAAGTACCAGATCGTCGGCGAGACCGAGGCTGACGCGAGCCGCGGCCGCATCTCGTACAACTCGCCGATCGGCCGCGCGCTGATCGGCCGCAAGGTGGACGAGGAAGTCGAAGTCTCGGTGCCCGCGGGCGACCGCTATTACCTCGTCTCAGCGATCCAGTTTATTTGATTCAATCCTCCCCCTCCCCGGGGGAGGATTTTAGTCACCCGCGCCCCTTGATCAGCGCCGAGCGCAGGCATTCGCACACCAGCTCGTCGCGCTGGTTCAGCATGCGGTGCTTCCACGTCACCACGCCCTGGCCCGGCCGCGACTTGCTCGGACGAACTTCCATCACTTCGCTGGTCGCGCGCAGCGTGTCGCCGATGAATACGGGCTTGGGCATGACGAGCTTGTCGTAGCCAAGGTTCGCGATCAGCGTGCCTACGGTCGTGTCCGCGACCGAAATGCCGACCATCAGGCTGAAGGTGAAGGTGCCGTTGACGAGGATCCGGCCGAACTCGCTCGCCTTTGCCGCTTCGGCGTCCAGATGCAGTGGCTGGCTGTTGTGGGTCATCGTCGTGAACAGCAGATTGTCGGTCTCGGTCACGGTACGGCGCAGCTCGTGCTGGACCGTGTCGCCGACCTGCCATTCCTCGAAAAAGCGCCCGGCCATGCCCGAAATCTCCTTTTGGCGAAGGGGCTCCCCCCGTTCGTCACCGCCAGCCTCCAGCTCAACCCCACGGCCTCTGGCGCGGCCAATTCGGGGGGTGTAGCGATCCGGCCATACACCGAATTGCCCGGGAGAGAAGAATGAAGACTCGCGCCCTGCTGCTCGCCGCATTGCTGGCGACCTCGGCTTGCACCTCGGCCCCCGTGACGCCCGCCGGAACCGGCATCGGCGTGGATGAGGCTGGCCTCGACAAGAAGGTGAAGCCGGGCGACGATTTCGACGAATATGCCAATGGCGGATGGAAGGCGAAGACCGAGATCCCCGCGGACCGATCGCGGATCGGCGTGTTCCTCGAAGTCGCCAACAAGGCCGAGGCGAACAATGTCGCGATCATTGCCGCGGCACAGAAGGCCAATGCCGCAGTCGGCACCGACCAGCGCCGGATCGCGGACTGGTATGCGAGCTTCACCGATACCGCCGCCATCGAGAAGCGCGGCATGGCGCCGATGCAGGGCGAACTGGGCGCGATTGCGGGCCTGAAGGACAAGGCCGGGCTTTCGAAGATGCTGGGCGGCAATGTGCAGGCCGATCTCGATCCGCTGAACGCCACCAATTTCGAGACCGAAAATCTGTTCGGTCTGTTCGTCAGCCAGGGTTTCGATACGCCGGACAAGACCGTGCCCTATGTGCTGCAGGGCGGTCTCGGGCTGCCGGATCGCGATTACTACCTCTCGACCAAGCCCGAGATGGTGGCGATCCGCACCGCCTATCGCGCCTATGTCGAGAAGTTGCTGACGCTGGCCGGAGTCAGCGATCCCGCGGGCCGCGCCGGGCGTATTCTGGCGCTAGAGACGCGGATCGCCACTGCGCATACCGATAACCTCACTAGCCAGGACGCGCACAAGGCGAACAATCCCTGGAAGAAGGCCGATTTCGCGAAGAAGGCGCCCGGGATCGACTGGGATGCGTTCTGGGCTGCGGCGGGGCTGGGGAGCCAGCAGGACTTTATCGTTTGGCATCCCGCCACGGTGATCGCCTGCGCCAAGCTGGTGGCCGATGCGCCGCTGCAGGACTGGCAGGACTGGCTGACCTTCCACCGCATCAACGAAGTCACCGACGTGTTGCCTGCGGCGATCGATCAGGCGCATTTCGACTTCTACAACAAGACGCTGAACGGCCAGCAGCAGCCCCGCCCGCGTGACAAGCGCGGCATCTCCAGCGTCAACGCCTGGCTGGGCGATGCGATGGGCAAGCTCTATGTCGAGCAATATTTCCCGGCATCGTCGAAGACCGAGATTCAGACGATGGTCGCCGGCATCCTGAAGGCGTTCGACGAGCGCGTCGCGGCGCTGAGCTGGATGACCCCGGCGACCAAGGCCGAGGCGCGCAAGAAGATCGAGACGATGCAGGTCGGCATCGGCTATCCCGAGACGTGGCGCAGCTATGCCTCGCTGGAAGTGAAGGCCGACGATCCGGTCGGCAATCTCCGCCGCGCGCAAAAGGCCGAGACGGCGCACCAGCTGGCCAAGATCGGCAAGCCGGTCGATCGCAAGGAATGGTGGATGACGCCGCAGACGGTGAATGCGGTGAACCTGCCGTTGCAGAACGCGCTGAACTTCCCCGCGGCGATCCTGCAGGCGCCCTTCTACAATCCGGAGGCTGACCCGGCGAGCAACTATGGCTCGATCGGCGCGGTTATCGGGCATGAGATCAGTCATGGCTTCGACAATCTGGGCGCCGATTTCGACTCCACCGGCCGCCTGCGCAACTGGTGGACCAAGGAAGACCTCGCCCATTTCGAAGCCGCGGGTGCGGCACTGGCGGCGCAATATGACGCCTATGAGGTATTCCCGGGTCTGCACCTGAACGGCAAGCTGACCCTGGGCGAGAATATCGCCGACGTGGCGGGGCTCTCGGCGGCCTATCAGGCCTATCGCGCGTCGCTGGGCGGCAAGGAAGCGCCGGTGATCGGCGGGCTGACCGGCGACCAGCGCTTCTTCCTCGCCTTCGCGCAGAGCTGGCGGGCCAAGGCACGCGAGCAGCAGCTCCGCGCGCAGGTAGCGACCAACGGCCATGCCCCGGACCGCTGGCGGGCGATGACCGTGCGGAACATCGACGCGTGGTACGCCGCGTTCAACGTGCAGCCCGGCGAGAAGCTGTTCCTGACGCCCGACAAGCGCGTGAAGGTTTGGTGATCCGCCTCAGGCGGTGATGATCACCCCGTCCGCAACCGTAACCGGCCAAGGCATCAGCCTTGCGCCGGCGCACGGCCCGCCGACGCACAGGCCGTCATCGATCCGGAACAGCGCACCGTGCCAGCTGCACTGGATCAGGTCGCCCTTGTCGGTCAGGTAGCCGTCGAGCTGCTGCGCCATCGGGACGCCCATATGCGGGCAGCGATCGACATAGCCGCGCACCGTCTCGCCCTCGCGGATCACGAAGCCGTGGAAGCGGCCCGCGCGCATCTCGAGTACGAAATTGCGTGCCTTGCCGTCGGCGATCAGATCGAGCGGGCCGAGTTTTACGCCTGACGGGGTCTCCGTCAGGCGCGGCGGCATCATGGCAGCTTCGCCTTGGGGAAGCCTGCCCAGGCCGCGTCGTAATCGGGCTGGGCGTGATCGAGCGCATATTGTGTCGGCTTGTAGGGCCAGCAGGTCTCGACCATGAACGCCATGGTGCCGTCGATCTTGTGCGGCTTGAGGGCGGCGTTGGTCGCGCCCTCCCAGCTCGCCACGTCCGGACCGTGACCGGCCATCAGATTGTGAAGCGAGAGGCCGCCGGGGGCGAAGCCGTCCGCCTTGGCGTCATAGGCGCCGTGGATCAGGCCCATCGCTTCGGACATGATGTTGCGGTGGAACCAGGGCGGGCGGAACGTATCCTCTGCCACCATCCAGCGCGGCGGGAAGATCACGAAATCCGCATTAGCACGGCCCGGCACGTCGCTGGGCGAGGTCAGCACGGTGAAGATCGACGGATCGGGATGATCGTAGCTCACCGTGTTCATCGTGTTGAACCGGGCGAGATCGTAGCGCCACGGCGCCAGATTGCCGTGCCACGCCACCACGTCGAGCGGGCTGTGATCGAGCGTGGTGGTCCAGAGCGAGCCGAGATGCTTCTGGACGATCTCGAAAGGCTCGTCGCGATCCTCGAACCAGGCCGTCGGCGTCTCGAAGTCGCGCGGATTGGCGAGGCCGTTTGCGCCGATCGGGCCGAGATCGGGCAGGCGGAACAGCGCGCCGTGATTCTCCGCGACATAGCCGCGTGCTTCGCCATCCGGGAGGGTCGCGCGGAAACGGACGCCGCGCGGGACCAGCGCGATCTGGCCGGGGGCGATATCGATCCGGCCAAGCTCGGTCAGGAGCATCAGGCGGCCGGATTGCGGGATGAACAGAAGTTCGCCGTCGGCGTCGAAGAAGACGCGGGTCTCCATGTCCTTGTTCGCGGCGTAGACATGCACCGCGACGCCCTCGAGGTCGGCGGGATCGCGATTGGCCAGCATGGTGGTCATGCCATCGATCAGGTCGGTGCCCGGCGCGGGCGCCGCGATCGGGTCCCAGCGCAGGCGGTTGGGGGGCAGGGGGCTGTCCACCGTGCCGGGCACGAAGTTCGTGGCGCCTTCATAGCGGGTGAAGGGCGGATGCTCGGCGCTGGGGCGCAGGCGATAGAGCCAGGAGCGGCGATTCTCATGGCGCGGCGCGGTGAAGGCGGTGCCGCTCAGTTGCTCGGCATAGAGGCCGTAAGCGGGCTTCTGGGGCGAGTTGCGGCCGATGGGGAGGGCGCCGGGGACTGCCTCGGTCGAGACATGGTTGCCGAAGCCGGGGAGATAGTCGGTCATGGCCTCAACTCACTCCCCTCCCTGCAAGGGAGGGGTTGGGGGTGGGTGGCGAGCGTAGCGAGCGCTCCGAAACCGTGGAGCAGAAGCGAAAGCCGGGCATCGAGCCCGTCTCCGCTAACCCACCCCTGGCCCCTCCCTTGCAGGAGGGGAATGATCAGGGTTGGATGAGGGGGAGGCGCGCAATGCGCTGCATCCCCCTCATCCCCCTGCGGTAAGGCCGGGTTGCTCCCGGCTCTCCTCTCCAACTCGAATCAGGCGTCGACCTGAATGACGCCGCGGCGAATTTGGTCAAGCTCGATGCTTTCGAACAGCGCCTGGAAGTTGCCGTTGCCGAAGCCTTCATTGCCCTTGCGCTGGATGATCTCGAAGAAGATCGGACCAAACATGTTTTCGGTAAAGATCTGAAGAAGAATGCCTTCGTCGCCGACATTGCCGTCGATCAGGATGCGGTTCTTGCGCAGCCGCTCAAGGTCTTCGCCATGGCCGGGCACGCGCTTGTCGACCAGCTCGTAATAGGTTTCGATCGTATCCTGCAGCTTCACGCCGCGTTCGCGCAGCCGCTCGACCGTGTCGAAAATGTCCGGCGTGGTCAGCGCGAGATGCTGGATGCCTTCGCCATGATATTCGCGGATGAATTCCTCGATCTGGCTCTTGTCGTCCTGGCTCTCGTTCAGCGGGATGCGGATCGCCTTGTCCGGGGCGATCATTGCCTGGCTGAACAGGCCGGTCGCCTGGCCCTTGATGTCGAAATATTTCTGCTCCTCGAAGCCGAAGAGCGTCTTGTAGAACTCCGACCACACCCGCATCTGGCCGCGGCGGACATTGTGGGTGAGGTGATCGAGCAGGTCGAGGCCGACATTGTTCGCGGCTTCCGCTTCCTGCCAGCCCGGAATCTCTGCCCAGTCGGCATAGAGATCGATGCCGTCCTGAATGAAATAGAGATACGAGCCGCCGATGCCCTCGATAACGGTATCGTCCTCGATGGTGCGCTTGGCGCCATTCTCCAGCGCCCACTTCATCGCCGCTTCGGGATCGGCGACGCGGAACGCCATCGCGCTGGCAGAGGCGCCATGCTCGTTGCGGAACTGCGCCACGCGGCCATCGGCGTCGCGGTTCAGCATCAGGTTGATGCGGCCCTGCTTGTAGCGGGTGATGTTCTTGGTGAGGTGGCGGTGCGTCGGCACGAAGCCGAGCTGTTCGAACTGCCGCGCCATCGCCAGCGGATCGGGCGAGGTGAATTCGACGAATTCGAACCCGTTCAGGCCCAGGGGATTTGCAGGATCGGTCATGGGTCTTCTCCTCAACGCGGCGGCTAGAGGATCGCTCAATTGGTGTCAATTGATACTAGTTGGATTTCGGTTATCCACAGGGTGTGGATTACTTGCATTTTAACGCATGTTGTGACCATAGTCAGTCATGACCGTAGTCAGCCTTCGTGACCGGAAGCGCGTCGATACCCGCGGCAAGATCGTTGCCGCAGCATCCGCGCTGTTCGACCGGCATGGGCTGGAGGACGTGACCGTCGATGCGATCGCCGCCGCGGCGGACATCGGTAAGGGCACGGTTTATAATTATTTCGAGGCGAAAGAGGACATCATCGTCGCGCTGCTGGTCGATCTGGACCGCAAGGCGCTGACCGAGATCGCCAGCCTTCCGGCGCAGGGCATGAGCGTTGGCGAGGCGCTGGACGCTGCGGCGTGGAAGCTGATCGACAACAAGGCCGAGTACCGGCCCTATGTGAAGGCGTTCCTCTCACGCATGTTCGCGGCGGAGGACGTGTCGCCCGAACTGGCCGACTATTACGACCAACTCGACGAAGCGGTCGAGGCGCTGTTCGAACGGCTGCTGGCGCGGCCGGGCATGCGCCGCGCGCTGCCGGTGGACACGCTGGTGCTGTCGTTCCGCACGATGCACATGGGCCTGATGGCGCAATGGGCGATGGAAGGCCCGCCCTATGCCTCTGCGCGGGTGCTGACCCGCCGGCACATGGCGCTGCTCGCCAAGGGGCTGATGCTCTAGCCTTGCAGTGCTCCGGCGAAGGCCGGAGCCGTGGCCACATCTACCCAAATCGCCAACGCTCCGGCCTTCGCCGGAGCACGGATCGTTACAAACCTTCGCCGCCGACCCATTGGGCGTTGGACAGGCGCCGCGCCAGGTTCCAGGTCTGGGTGCGGATATCGGGCACCGCGACGATTTCCCAGAACGCGCCGCGCGTCATCGGACCCAGCGCATAGAGGGCGGGGTTGATCTTGCCCTGCGCGTTGATAGTCTGGGCCTGATTGTCGACATCGATGCCGAGACGCGCTTCGTCGGCGCGGATCGTGCCGCGGGCGGCGAGCTTGCGCAGCAGCGGTTCGGCGGTGCGGGCCAGATCGGTCAGCGGCCCGGTGCAGTTGACGATGCGCTGAGCGAGCAGCGTTTCCGACGCCTCCGAACCGCGCGGGCGCCAGCTGAGGGCGATGCCGTCCGCCCGCTCATCGAACGACAGGGTCTTGCCGGCATGGACGGTCAGCTGGCCGCGATCGATGATCGCGTGCAGCCGGGCATGGACTTCGGGTGCGAGGCGGTGGCGATGGACGTCCCACCATGGCCGCAAATGGCGCAGGAAGCGGGCGCGCTGGTCTTCGGTCGCATTGCCCCACATCGGCTGGGTGAAGGGGCGCAGTTCGTCCACTGCATTGCGCCAGCCGATCGCGTCGGCGCGGGCACGGACAGTGCCGAGCAGCGAGGAGGCGTTGGTATCGGGACGCTCGTCGATCTTCTTCCAGTCCGCACCCGGACCGTGCGGGCGGGGCAGCAGGCCGCGGCGGGACAGGGCGACGATCTTGCCGCGATAGCCATGCGCATCGAGGGTCAGCGCGACATCGACCATGGTGAGGCCGGTGCCGATGATCAGCACGGTATCGCCGTCGGATAGCCCCTCGGGCATCGAGCGGTCCCACGGATCGCCCTTGTAGCGCTCGGCCGAGAGCTTGTCGGGATCGAGGCCCGGCGGCGAATGCGGCGGAAGGTTGCCGACCGCCAGCACCGCGGCATCGGCATGGATGGTGCGGTCCGCGAGCCGGATGGTCGCGGTCTCGCCTACATCCAGATCCTCGACCTCACCCTGCACGATGGCGAGGCGGTCTCCGGCCGTGCGGCGGGTCTCGTCCAGCATCTCGCGCAGATATTCGCCATAGGTGACGCGTGGGATGAAGGCGGTCGTCGCATCGGCCACGCCGCGCCGCTCTAGCCAGCGGACGAAATGGCCGGGGTCGTCAGGCAGCGCGCTCATATTGCCCGCGCGGACGTTCAGAACATGGCTGGGATGCGCCGAGCCATAGGCCAGGCCGACGCCTGGCTGCGGCGCGCGCTCGATCAGCGTGGCGCGGGGGCCATCATGGCGCAGCAGGTTGATCGCTTGAAGCGTACCCGAAAAGCCGGCGCCGATGATGGCGACATGTTCGATCATGGTCTTGCCCCCCGGTACGCGCTCAGATCTCGTATTCGATCTGCCACTCCGGCTCCTGGAAGGCGGGGCGCTTGCCGGCAAGATTGGGCTGGCGGGCGACCATCTGGGCATAGAGGCGCTTGACGCGGTCGCTCGCGGTGCGCGGGAAGATCGCGGGGAACACTGCGTGGATCAGGCAGGCGATGCCGCCGACGACCATCGTCGCGCCGAACTTGCCGGCGACTGCGGCATGCTCGCCATAGGTCTCGCCGACGCTTCGGGGATGGGACAGGAACAGGCGATCGATCATGGCTGAAACGTATCCGTTGTTACGGGTTTCCCTCCCTCTACGGATCGCTTGCCGAATTGGGAAGCACCGTGCCACGATCCGGTCTTGCGGCGGGGCGGATTCGCGTTAGTGTTATCGCTAACAATAACCGTGAGAATTGCGTTTGTGATCGCGGATATAATAATATAAATCCGTGCACGAATAAATGTGAGGGGAGAGGGAATGTCGGAAGCCACGGCCGAGCTGCCGGATCATCATCAGGCGACGCAGAACGAGAAGCTGGTGATCGGCGCATCGTCGCTCGGCACGGTGTTCGAATGGTATGATTTCTACCTCTACGGACTGTTGCTGACCTTCGTTTCGAGCAATTTTCTCACCGGGCTCAACGAGACGACGAGCTTCATCTTCGCGCTGCTGATCTTCGCCGCCGGGTTCGCGGTGCGACCGTTCGGCGCGCTGGTTTTCGGGCGGATCGGCGATCTGGTCGGCCGCAAGAACACGTTCCTCGTCACCATGGCGATCATGGGGCTTTCGACCTTCGCGGTCGGCCTGCTGCCCAGCTACGAGACCATCGGTATCGCGGCACCGATCATCCTGGTGTCGCTGCGATTGCTGCAGGGGCTGGCGCTGGGCGGCGAATATGGCGGCGCGGCGACCTATGTCGCGGAGCATGCGCCGACGCACAAGCGCGGCCTCTACACCAGCTGGATCCAGACGACGGCGACTCTGGGGCTGTTCGCGGCGCTGCTGGTGGTGATCGGCGTGCGCACCGCGATGGGCGAGGAAGCCTTTGCCGCATGGGGATGGCGCCTGCCGTTCCTGATCTCGATCGTGCTGCTGGGCGTGTCGATCTGGATCCGCCTCAAGCTTAACGAGAGCCCGGTGTTCCTGAAGATGAAGGAAGAGGGCAAGACGTCGAAGGCGCCACTGACCGAGGCGTTCGGGCAGTGGGGCAATCTGAAGCTGGTGCTGATCGCGCTGTTCGGCGCGGTCGTGGGGCAGGCGGTGGTCTGGTATACCGGGCAATTCTACGCGCTGTTCTTCCTCGAAAAGACGCTGCGGGTGGATGGCGCGACTGCGAATATCCTGATCGCGATCGCGCTGGCCATCGGCACGCCCTTCTTCGTGTTCTTCGGCTGGCTGAGCGACCGGATCGGGCGCAAGCCGATTATTCTGGCGGGCTGCGCTATTGCCGCGGCAAGCTATTTCCCGCTGTTCGCGGCGCTGACCACTGCCGCCAATCCGGCGCTGGCACAGGCTCAGATCAGCGCGCCGGTGAGCATCACCGCCAATCCGGACGAATGCTCGTTCCAGTTCGATCCCGTGGGCAAGAACAAGTTCGACGGATCGAGTTGCGACATCGCCAAGGCCTTCCTTGCCAAGCAGGGCGTCGCCTATCGCAATGTGCCGCTGCCCGCGGACGGTTCGGTGGCCGAGGTGCATATCGGCGGCGTCGGCATTCCCGCAGTGAACCCGGCGGGTCTCGATCCGGCGGCGAAGAAGGCTGCGATCGCCGAGTTCCAGGACAGGGCCAAGGCGGCGCTGACTGCGGCTGGCTATCCGCCCAAGGCCGATCCGGCGCAGATCGACAAGGTGATGGTGGTCGCGATCCTGACCATCCTCGTGCTGCTGGTTACCATGGTCTATGGCCCGATCGCGGCGATGCTGGTGGAAATCTTCCCCAGCCGCATCCGCTACACCTCGATGTCGCTGCCCTATCATATCGGCAATGGCTGGTTCGGCGGCTTCCTGCCGGCGACGGCCTTCGCGATGGTCGCTGCCACGGGCGATATCTATTACGGCCTCTGGTATCCGGTCGTGGCCGCTTCGGCGTGCGTGGTGATCGGGTTGTTCCTGCTGCCCGAAACGCGCCATCGTTCCATCGACGACTGAGCCGCTGTCGGTGCAGTGCAGCATGAACGATTGATTCGGGAGACCGGTCCGCGCTAAGGGCGGCGCGCGATCGGTTCCCCGAAAGGGGTGAAAAGGGAATCCGGAAGGGCATCTGCCCAGCCCGGAGCTGCCCCCGCAACTGTGATCGGTGAGTGCCGCCCGACGAAGCCACTGGAGCAATCCGGGAAGGCCGGGCGTCATGAAGACCCGAGAGCCAGGAGACCTGCCGACCGCGGTCGATCCTTTGCGCGGACGGGGTGTGCCGGGCGAACGAGGCAGAAACCCTCGCGTGAACGACATGACCGGGCCGTAAGGACCGGATGTCGTGAGGGCATTCGGCGCGGCCCCTTGAAGGGGTATGTCATGTTGAAGTTTTCCAGCATCCGGAACGGCGCGCTGTACGCGTCGGCGGCACTTGGCGCGCTTGCGTTGCCGGGCGTCGCGCAGGCTCAAGAAGCCGCTGCGGGCGATGACGAGATCGTCGTCACCGCCAGCGGCGTCGAGCAGCCCGCGGAACAGGTCGGTCAGGCGGTAACCGTGATCGACCGTGCCGAGATCGAGCGGCGTCAGGCGATTTCGCTGTCGGACCTGCTCGCGACCGTTCCCGGCGTGACCGTCACCCGCAATGGCGGCATCGGCACGCTGACCACCGTCCGCATCCGCGGCGCAGAGGGCGAGCACACGCTGACCCTGATCGACGGCGTTCGGGTCAACGACCCGTCCTCGCCCGGTGGCGGGTTCGATTTCGCCAACCTCCTCTCCGGCTCGGTCGAGCGGGTCGAGGTGCTGCGCGGCCCGAATTCGGTGCCCTGGGGCAGCCAGGCGATCGGCGGCGTCGTCAACGTGATCACCGCACGCCCGACGCAGGGCCTCGGTCTGCGCGGCAATGTCGAATATGGCGATAACGACACGATCTTCGCCAGCGGCGGCGTATCGGGCAGCAGCGGCATCCTGTCGGGATCGCTGACCGGCGGTTATCTGAAGAGCGACGGCATCTCGGCCTATGCCCGCGGCACCGAGCCCGATGGCTATCGCCAATATGGCGGCTCGGCGCGCGTCGAGGTGGCGTTCGCGCCGAACCTGCGCCTCGATCTGCGCGGCTATTTCGCCGATAGCCGCAGCGAGCTGGACGGCTTCCCGCCGCCCACCTACGCCTTTGCCGACAACGGCGAATATTCGACCGCGCAGGAAGTCTATGGCTATGCCGGGCTGCATGCCGATTTCGTCGATGGCCGGTTCCGCAACACGCTGGCCTTCGCCATCGCCGACATCAACCGCGACAATTTCGATCGTGCCGCCGGCACCGCGCCGATCTTCCTCGCCCGCGGCCGGAGCGAGCGCTTCACCTATCAGGGCGATTTCCAAGCGGTCGAAGCCGTCCGGCTGGTCGCGGGTGCCGAGCATGAGGATACGCGGTTCAACGACGGCGTGAACTTCAAGGCGCGCGGCGTGACCAGCTTCTACGGCGAGGCGATCGTTACCCCGCTCGCGAACCTGACCGTCACTGGCGGCGTTCGCCACGACGACGATCAGGCGTTCGGTGCGCACACGACCTGGGGCGCCAACGCGGTCTATTCGCCGTGGACCGGCACCAGCGTCCGCGGCAGCTATGCCGAGGGCTTCAAGGCGCCGACCCTGTATCAGCTCTATGCGCCCTTCTACGGCACTGACTCGCTCCAGCCCGAAACCGCGCAGAGCTATGATGTCGGGATCGAACAGCGTCTGGCGGGTAATGCGGTCGTCGCCAGCGTCACCTGGTTCCACCGCGACACCACCAACCAGATCGATTTCGATCTGGGTACCTTCACCTATCAGAACATCGCCCGTACCCGTGCGAGCGGCGTCGAGCTGGCGCTAACCCTGCGTCCGGTGGAGGCACTGACGGTGGTTGCCGAATACAGCTTCATCGACAGCGAGAACCGCTCGGCGGGCGGCAATTTCGGCAAGGATCTGGCGCGGCGTCCGCGCGAGAAGGTGAGCCTGTCGGCCGATTACCGCCTGCCGTTCGGCCTGTCGCTGGGCGCCACGGTGCTGACGGTTGGGGACAGCTTCAACGATGCGGGCAATTTCACGCGGCTCGACGGCTATACGCTGGTGAGCATCCGCGCCGAAATGCCGATTGGCGAGCGTTTCTCGATCTATGGCCGGGTCGAGAACCTGTTCGACGAGCGTTACCAGACCGTCGCCGATTACGGCACGCTGGGCCGTGCCGCCTATGGCGGCATCCGCGTGAAGCTCGACTGATGATCCGGGCGATCCTGCCCCTCCTGCTGGTGCTGGGCGGCTGTGCGCCGTCGGCACCGTCGGCGGGGGGCGGGATCGTCTCGACCAATCCGTGCGCGGACCAGATGCTGCTGGCGCTGGTCCCGCCGGAGCGGATCGCGGCGATCAGCCATTATTCGCAGGACCCGGGCGCGACCTCGATCCCGCTCGACGTCGCGCGCCGGTTCCGCACGACCACCGGCACCGCGGAGGAAGTGATCGCGCTGCAGCCCGAACTGGTCGTGGCGAGCAGCTTCACGCCGCCCGCGACACGTGCCGCCTATGAGCGTGCGGGGCTGAAGATGCTGTATCTGGATTCACCGGTGACCATCGCGGGCAGCAAGGCGCAGATCGTGGAACTGGCCAAGGCAGTCGGCGCTGCCCCGCGGGGAGCCGAACTGGTCGCGCAGATCGACGCGGCCGTTGCGGCGGTGCGTCCAGGTCGTGCGCGGCCCGCGGCACTGCTGTTCATCGCCGGCGATCTGGTCAATGGTGGCGGCACCTTGCTCGACGAGATGCTGATCACCGCTGGCTTTCGCGATGCGGCTGCCGATTACGGGCTGATGTCCACCGGCACGCTGCCGGTCGAGACCATCGTATCGCGGCCGCCCGCCGTGATTCTCATCCCCGATGGCGGCGGGCGCACCGCGGCGCTGCGCAGGCGCGTGCTCAAAACGTCTGGGGCGACGGTGGTGGAGCGCATCTTCCCGCGCAGCCTGATCAATTGCGGCGGCCCGACCATCCCTGCCGCGCTTGCCCGGCTGACCGAAATTCGCGGGGAATTCGCGCGATGACCCGGCTACCGCTCAATCTTGCGCTCGGTCTGCTGGTCGCGATCCTGTTCGCCCTGTCGCTGATGGCGGGCAAGGCCTGGGTGCCGTTCGACGCATGGTGGTCGAGCGATCCGCGCTGGGCGATTATCCTCGATCTGCGCATCCCGCGTGCGGGACTCGGGCTGCTGCTTGGGGCCGCGCTCGGTCTGTCGGGTGCGGTGCTGCAGGGCTGGTTGCGCAACCCGCTGGCGGATCCCGGCGTGCTGGGCGTGTCGTCGTCGGCGGCGCTGGGAGCGGTCGCGGCGATCATCCTGGGCGTCGGCAGCCAGTGGGGCATCTTCGCCGCAGCGATGCTGGCGGCGGCGGGTGGCATGGCGCTGTTGGCGAGCCTGACCTGGCGTGCGGAGAGCCCGGCGGCGTTCGTGCTGGCGGGTACGGTGCTGGCCAGCCTCGCTGCGGCGCTGACCGCTTTCCTGATCTCGATCGCACCCAATCCCTATATCGTCGCAGCGGTGATCGACTGGCTGATGGGCGCGCTGACCGATCGCGGGCCCGATGACCTGTTCCATGCGGCGCCGTTCATCCTCGCCGGTTGCGCGCTGCTGCTGATGACCGGGCGCGGTCTCGATGCGCTGTCGCTGGGCGAGGGTGCGGCGCGGTCGTTGGGGATCAGCCTGATCCGGTTGCAGGCGCTGATCATTGCCGGAGCAGGCATGGCCGTGGGCGCGGGTGTCGCCGTGACCGGCGTGGTCGGGTTTGTCGGTCTGGTCGTGCCGCATCTGCTGCGGCCGCTGACCGGGGCGAAACCATCGGCATTGCTGCTGCCCAGCGCGCTGGGCGGCGCGGCGCTGGTGCTGGCCGCCGACAGCCTGTGCCGTCTTGCTCCCGGCGCCAGCGAAGTACGGCTCGGCGTGGCGATGGCGCTGATCGGGGCGCCCTTCTTCCTTGCACTGCTGCTCGGCGAGAGGGGGCGGTCATGGCGTTGAGCTTCGAAGGGCTGACCCTGACGCTGTCGGGCCGTACGGTCCTGTCCGACGTCACCGCGACGCTGACGCCGGGCCGCGTGACCGCGGTGCTGGGTCCAAACGGGGCGGGCAAGAGTTCGCTGGTGCGTGCTGCGGCGGGGCTGGTCCCCGTAGCGAGCGGCTATGTCCGGCTCGACGGCGCGGATATCGCAACCCTGCCGGTTCGCGAGCGGGCACAGGCGATCGGATATCTGCCGCAGGATGCGGTGGTGCACTGGAACATGCCGGTATCGGACGTGGTGGCGCTGGGCCGTCTGCCGCACCGGACCGGGCATGCCGAGGACCGCGCCGCCATCGACGCCGCGCTCGCCGCGACCGATACGGTCGGCCTGCGCGACC
>NZ_JARNTV010000057.1 GCF_029433115.1 Sphingomonas sp. AOB5
GGGGGCGGGCGCTTCCTGCGCGATCAGCGGCGCGGCGGCGGTCAGCGCCAGCGCGGCGGCGAGAGGGGGCAGGAACTTCATTGGGTGCGCCTCCGGAGCGGGTTCAAACTCTGCCGGGCTTTGCTATTGGTGATCCATCCCCACGGCAAGGACGGGCAATGACGCGACTGCGTTTCTGGATGATGACGGTGTTGCTCGCGCTGATTGCGGCGCCTGCGATTGCGCAGAAGCCGGGTGACGGCCCGCATGTGCGGATCGCGCTGGTCGCGGAGAGCGATACCCCGGCGCCGGGCAGCGAAGTCACGCTAGCCTTCGTCTCTACGCCCGAGCCGAAATGGCATGCCTATTGGCGCAATCCCGGCGATGCGGGCATCCCGCCCAAGGCGACCTGGACCCTGCCTGAAGGCCTGACCGCGGGCGAGATCCGCTATCCGGTGCCGCAGCGTCTGCTGATCGTCGGGCTGATGAACTATGTCTATGAGCATCCCTTCGCGACGCTGGTGACGCTGAAGCTGCCCGCGGGAATGACCGCGGGAACGAAGCTGCCGGTCAGCGTCGATCTCGCCTATCTGGTCTGCACCGACGAAATCTGCGTGCCGGAAAAGGCGACACTTTCGACCGTGCTGACGGTCGGCGATGGCGCGGTCTCCGGAGAGCGCCGCACGCAGTTCGACGGCTATCGCACCGCGCTGCCCAAACCGCTCGGCTCGCAAGGCACCTATCAGGTCGCGAATGGCGGCTTCCGCCTGGCCATCCCCTATCCGGCGGATGCTGCAGCGAGCGAAGTCTATTTCTTCCCGATCACCGACGGTGTGGTCGATTATGCCGCGCCGCAGACCGTCGCGCGCGACGGCGACCGGCTGGTGATCGAGACCAAGGCCAAGGCAAGCACCGCGCCCGGCCCGATCGAAGGCGTGCTGGCGGTCGGCAAGGATCGCGGCTTCGCGGTCACCGCCACGCCCGGCGCCGTAGCCGCGGCTTCGGCCGCGCCGGTGCAGGCTTCGGGTGAGATGTGGCTGACCGCACTCGCCGCGTTCGGCGGCGCGATCCTTGGCGGGTTGCTGCTCAACATCATGCCCTGCGTCTTCCCGATCCTCAGCCTCAAGGCGCTGAGTCTCGCCAAGGCGAACGAGGAAGGCGGGCGACCCCGCGCCGATGCGCTGGCCTATACCGCGGGCGTGGTGCTGGTGTGCCTGGCACTCGGCGGCGTGCTGCTGGCGCTCCGGGCGGGCGGCGCGACTCTGGGCTGGGCGTTCCAGCTTCAGGATCCGCGCGTCATCATGGTCCTGCTGCTGCTGGTGACGGGCATCGCGCTCAATCTCGCCGGGCTGTTCGAGATCCTCGCGCCCGCCGCGCTCAACCGGATTGCGGGTCGCAGCACTGGCGGGTCGTTCATGACCGGCGCGCTCGCGGCCTTCATCGCGACGCCGTGCACCGGCCCGTTCATGGGTGTGGCGCTGGGTGCGGCTTTGGTCCTGCCATGGCCCGCCGCGCTGGCGATCTTCGGCGGCCTCGGGCTGGGCCTCGCCTTGCCCTTCCTGCTGCTCGGCTTCGTGCCGGCGCTGCGCCGGATGCTGCCGAAACCGGGGGCGTGGATGGACACGTTCCGCAAGATCCTGTCGATCCCGATGTTCCTCACCGCGATCGCGCTGGCATGGGTGCTGGGCAAACAGATCGGCGTCGACGGCATGGCGATGGGCCTGCTCGTCGCGCTCGGCCTGTCGCTGGTGCTGTGGGGCATGGGCCGCAAACAGGCGCGTGGCCTCGGCACCGGGTTCGGCTGGGTCATGGTTGCGGTGGTGACGGTCGCCGGCGTCTGGCTGGTATCGCGCACGCCGGTCGAGGCCCGGACCGCCGCCAAGGCACCCGCGGGTGCCGAACCCTTCACCGAAGCCCGCCTCGCCGAACTGACCGCGCAGGGCCGCCCGGTCTTCGCCTATTTCACCGCCGACTGGTGCGTCACCTGCAAGGTCAACGAGAAGGCGGTGATCGAGACCGAAGCCGTGTCCAAGGCATTGGCCGACGGCAATGTCGCGGTGCTGGTCGGCGACTGGACCGATGGCGACGCAACGCTCGGCCGCTTTATCGAAAAGCATAACCGGGCAGGCGTGCCGCTCTATTTGTGGTACAAGCCCGGTCAGGCGGCGCCGGAGGTGCTGCCGCAGATCCTGACCCAATCGATGATGCAGGATCGCGCCGCCGGGAAATGAGATTGGGGGCCAAGCGAGAGGAGAAGCATATGAGCAAGTGGATCTGGACCGGTGCGGCCGCAGCCGCCGCAACCCTCACCTTCGCCAGCGCATCGGCCGTGGTGCCGATGGCCGAACCCGCGATCGGCGCGACCGCGACCAACTTCAAGGCGCGCGACGCCAATGGCAATATCGTCGAACTCGCCAGCTTCCGCGGTAAGACGGTGGTGCTCGAATGGCACAATCCCGGCTGCCCCTTCGTGAAGAAGCATTACAACAGCGGCAACATGCAGAAGACCCAGGCGGCCGCCGCGGGTCAGGGCGTGGTGTGGCTGACGATCAATTCGGGTGCCGAGGGCCAGCAGGGCCATATGAAGGGTCCGGAGGCGCTGCAGTTCGTCTCCGGCGCAAAAGCCAAGCCGTCCGCCTATCTGCTCGATCCGATGGGCCTGGTCGGCAAGGCCTATGGCGCCAAGACCACGCCGCACATGTACATCATCAGCCCGATGGGCAAGCTCGTCTATCGCGGCGGCATCGACGACAAGCCGACCGCCGATGCTGCGGATATCGCCACCGCACGCAACCATGTGACCGCCGCGCTGGCCGAGATCCGCGCGGGCAAGCCGGTCTCGGTCGCCGAGACGCGGCCCTATGGCTGCTCGGTCAAATACGCGAACTGACATCGGCCCCCTCTCTGTTGCAGGAGAGGGGGTACCCCCTTGTGCGGCGCAACAAAGCGTTGCAGCATGGAACTGATAGTCAGTTCCGACACTTGGGGGGTTATGGCGGCACGCGGGGCGTTCGATGAGATCTGGGGCCATGGCGGGCCTGCTGCGCCGCGCGCCGAATTTGCGGCACTCTCGCAATGGATCGCCGAGACGCCTGCGGCCGAGTTGCAGCGCCGCCAGCAATCCGCCGAAGCCACGTTCCGCCAGCTTGGAATCACCTTCGCCGTCTATGGCGACAGCGATGCCGCCGAACGCATCATCCCCTTCGACATCGTGCCACGGGTCTTTCTGCCCGACGAGTGGTCGCGGCTGAGCGAGGGCCTCGAGCAGCGGGTGCTGGCGATCAACGCGTTCCTCGAGGACATTTACGGCGAGCGCCGCATCCTCAAGGAAGGCGTGATCCCCGAGGAGCTGATCTACCTCAACGATCAGTTCCGCCCCGAAGTGGACGGGGTACGCCCGCCGCACGGCATCTGGGCGCATATCTGCGGGATCGATCTGGTCCGCACCGGCCCGGACGAATTCTTCGTGCTGGAGGATAATGCCCGCACGCCCTCCGGCGTCTCGTACATGCTCGAAAATCGCGAGGCGATGATCCGCCTCTGCCCTGAGCTGTTCCGCGATTTCCGCGTCGCGCCGGTCGACAGCTATCCGGACATGCTGCTGCAGACGATGCGATCTGTCGCGCCGGGCGGCGGTAATGCCAGGCCGGTGTGCGTCGTGCTGACGCCGGGCCATTTCAACTCGGCCTATTACGAGCACAGCTTCCTGGCGGACTCGATGGGGATCGAGCTGGTCGAGCCGGTCGATATCGTGGTCGATGACGACGTTGTTTACATGCAGACGATCGCGGGCCGCGTGCGGGTGGACGTGATCTATCGCCGCATCGACGACGATTATCTCGATCCGCTGGCCTTCCGTCCGGATTCGATGCTGGGCGTGCCCGGCCTGATCGCTGCCTATCGCGCGGGCAATGTCGCGATCATCAACGCGCCGGGCAACGGCATCGCCGACGACAAGGCGATCTACAGCTATATGCCCGAGATCGTCCGTTTCTATTCCGGCGGCGAAGTGAAGCTGCCCAATGTCGAGACCTATCGCTGCCGCGAGCCGCAGGCGCTGAAATACGTCCTCGATAACCTCGCCGATCTCGTCGTGAAGCTGGTCGATGGCTCCGGCGGATACGGCATGCTGGTCGGGCCGACCGCGACCAAGGCGCAGATCGAGGAGTTCCGCGCCGCGCTGGTTGCCGAGCCGCACCGCTACATCGCCCAGCCCACGCTGGCGCTGTCGACCGTGCCGACCATGGTCGAGGCGGGCCTTGCCCCGCGCCATGTCGATTTCCGCCCGTTCGTGCTGACCGGCAGCGAGGGCGTTCGCGTCGTCCCCGGCGGTCTTACCCGCGTCGCGCTTCGTGAAGGCTCGCTGGTGGTCAATTCGTCGCAGGGCGGCGGCACCAAGGACAGTTTCGTGCTGCTCGAAAACGGACCCGCCCAAGGCCAGTCGCAGGGGCAGGGCGCATGAGCATGGTCATGCTCTCCCGCACCGCCGCCGCGCTCTACTGGCTCGGCCGCTATCTCGAGCGTGCCGATTTCATCGCGCGACTGGTCGAGGCGACGATCCGCCTCGATGCCCTCTCCGCACGCCCCGCAGGCGAAGCCGCGTGGCAGAGCGCGCTGATCGTCAGCTACACCGACGAAGCCTTTGCGCTGACCGGCCAGACCACCACCCAGGCGCATGTTGCCAAGTTCCTGACGCTCGACGCCAGCCATCCCGGATCGATCGTCCGCTGCCTCGACATGGCGCGCCTGAACGCCCGCGCGGTCCGCACCGCGTTGACCCGCGAGGCCTGGACCGCGATCAACCGCGCCTGGCTGATCTTCCAGAACCGCGCCTCGCCGGGCGGATCGACCCAGACGCTCAATCTGGTGGAAGCCGCCAAGGCCGAAATCCGCGGCTTCGAAGGATCGATCCACCGCATGATGCGCAACGAGGCGACCCTGCTGATCCAGCTCGGCGCCGCGGTCGAGCGTGCGGACAACACCGCACGGCTGCTCGACGTGAAGTACCACATCCTGCTGCCCGCGGGCGAAGAGGTGGGCGGCGCGGTCGACCGCGATCAATGGACCACGATCCTCCAGACCGTGTCGGCGGTGAACGCCTATCGCTGGCTCTACAGCGACGGCCTGAAGACCGTGAACGTGATCGACCTGCTGATCAGCCGCCCCGAACTGCCGCGCAGCCTGGCCGCCTGTGTCGAGGAAGTGGTCGACCTGCTCAGCCAGCTTGCCAAGCGTACCGGGCTTCAGGGCGAGGCGGACCGCATGGCCCGCTCGCGGATGCAGCGGATGCAGAAGACGCGCACCAGCGAGGTGATCGTCAGCGGCCTGCACGAATATCTCGAAGCCTTCATCGCCGAGAATGCGCTGCTCGACCGTGCAATCGCGCGGCAGTTCCGGTTCATCTGATGCGGATCGCGATCGACCACCGCAGCCATTATCGCTTCTCGGCGCCGCAGGACCGTATCGTCCAGATGCTGCGCCTGACGCCGTGCGACACCGAGACGCAGACGGTGGTGAACTGGCATATCGGCGTCGATATCGACGCGCGGCTGCGCAATGCCTTCGACGGATATGGCAACGCGGTGACCATGCTCTATGCCGAGGGGCCAATCGAGGCGCTCGACGTGACGGTAACCGGCGAGGTGCTGACGCTGGACGCCACCGGCGTGATACGCGGCAGCGCGGAGCCGCTCTCGCCGCTGCTGTTCCTCCGCGGTACGCCGCGGACGCAGGCGAGCGTGGCGCTGGCCGAGTTCGCCGGAGATCTTGGCGGCGGCGACATGATCGAGCGGCTGCACGCGCTCAATGTCGCGCTGCACGGCCGTTTCCCTTCGATCCCCGACCGGCCCGACACCGGCATCAGCGCCGCCGAAGCCTTTGCCGGCAAGACCGCGACCTCGCGCGACGTGGCGCAGATGTTCGTTGCCGCCGCGCGCCACCTGAGCGCGCCCGCACGCTATGTCTCGGGCTATCGCAGCGATGGCCAGGCGCACAGCGCGCCGCACGCCTGGGCCGAGGCACATGTTGCTGGGCTGGGCTGGGTTGGCTTCGATCCGGCGACCGGCCTGTCGCCCGACGAAAGCTATGTCCGCGTCGCGGTAGGCCTGGATGCCACCGCCGCAGCCTCTATCGCCGGCACGCGCGTGGGGCAGGGCGAGGAAGAACTCGACGTCGACCTGCACGTCGACCGGCTGGGTGCGGAAGAGTAACCCTTAAATCCTCCCCCCCTCAGGGAGAGGATTTGAACCTCAAGCCAATTCGCGCATCCGCGTCGGGATCGGCATGGCGAACACTTCCTCGCGCTCGTCGAATGCGGCCCAGCCGTTCGGGCCGAGCACTTCGAGCGGCTGGTAGCGCGTCTTGTACGCCATGCGCTCGCTGCCCTTCACCCAATAGCCGAGATAGACATAGGGCAGCTTCGCCGCCTTCGCGCGGCGGATATGGTCCATGATGATATAGTTGCCCAGGCCTGGACGGTTCTCGTCATCGGCCAGGAAGAAGCTGTAGATCATCGAAAGGCCATCGGCCTGCTGATCGGTGATGCATGCGCCGACCAGGCGACCGCGATGCCCGTTCTTCGCCGGCTCGCGATATTCGACGACATAGGAGCTGACCGGCGACTGCTCGACCATGTCGGCATAATCGCCCTCGTCCATCGCCGCCATGCCGCCGCCGGGATGGCGCGCGCCGAGATATTTGTGGAGCAGATCGAACTGTTCCTCGGTCGCCCAGGGCTTGCACGCGGTGACTTCGAGATCGCTGTGGCGCTTCAGCAGCTTGCGTTGGCTGGCATTGGGCTTGAACTGATCGGCGACGACGCGAACCGAGACGCAGGCGGTGCAGCCCGCGCAGCTCGGCCGGTATGCGACCGACTGGCTGCGGCGGAAGCCGATCCGGCCCAGCGCATCGTTGAGCTCGCCGGCATGCGGACCGCTCAGCTCGGTGAAGATCTTCCGCTCCTGCTTGCCGGGCAGATACGGGCACGGCGAAGGGCTGGTCACGAAGAATCGCGGAAAACGGGAAAGTGCAGTCACCGCTCTTGTCGCCCCTTGCTCGAGGCCGTCCGTTCACGGCCTTCGAGTGTGTTTATGAAGCGTGAAAATGATGATGAAAAGGCGCTTTACCATGAAAGAGAGTTAACGCTTTACCGGAAGCGAAACGACCGGCGCGCAAGCTGGCGCTGCCCCGGCGCAGGCGCGCGGAAGGGGCGGTCGGACTAAGTATATATGCGGAGCCGAATCGTGTGAATCGCACGACGACTCGGTTCATCGTGCGTGCGATTCCATTCGTCGGAAGACTGTGGAAAAGCGCTGTTGATCTGGCGGTACCGGCCCGCTCCCCCACCCGGCCACCCAACGACAGTGTATTCTATGGGGGGTCGGGTGGGGGAGCGGGCCGGTACCGCTTCAGCGAAGCTGAACCGACCTTACGCCAGCTCGACCAGCTGCACCTCATATTGCCCGCGGCGCAGCGCGGTCATCAGGCGCTCGAGATGGTCGCGGTCGCGCGTTTCGCATTCCACGTCCAGGCTCAGGCCCTTGGCGGGCAGGTTGGTGAAGATGCGCTGGTGCGACAGTTCGAGAATGTTGACCGAGAGCTGGTCGAAGATCTGCGCTACCTTGTAGAGCGCGCCCGGCCGGTCCTGAAGGCGAATGCGCAGACGCGCCATGCGGCCCGAACGCGCCAGGTCGCGCAGCAGCACGAAAGCGAGCAGCCGCGGATCGATATTGCCGCCGCACAGCACGATGCCCACGGTCTTGCCCTTGAAGCGTGCCGGCTCGGCCAGCAGCGCGGCCAGACCCGCAGCACCAGCGCCCTCGACGACGGTCTTCTCGATCTGCAGCAGCAGGCTGACGGCTTCTTCCAGCCGCCGCTCGCTGACCAGCACGATATCGTCGACCAGTTCCCGCACCATCACCGACGTGATGCCGCCCGGCTCCTTCACCGCGATACCCTCGGCCAGCGTATCGCCGGCGCAGGGCATGTCGGTGCCGTGCACGCGATTGTACATCGACGGATAGAGCTCGGCCTGCACGCCGATGACGGTCAGCGGCTTCGATTGCGCCCGCGCCACAGTGCCGATGCCGGAGATCAGCCCGCCGCCGCCGATGGGCACCACCAGCATGTCGAGTTCGGGCACCGCTTCGAGCATTTCGAGCGCGACCGTGCCCTGCCCGGCGATGATCCGCGCATCGTCGAACGGATGGACGAAGGTCAGGCCCTGCTCGGCCTCCAGCTTGCGGGCATGTTCATAGGCGGCGTCGAACGTCTCGCCTTCCAGCACCACCGTCGCGCCATGGCCTTCGGTCTGGGTCACCTTCACGATCGGCGTGTTCTTGGGCATCACGATCGTCGCCGGGATGCCCAGCCGCTTGGCATGATAGGCAAGACCCTGCGCATGATTGCCTGCCGAAGCCGCGATCACGCCGGCCGTGTTCGCCGGCAGCTGCAACAGCGTGTTGAGCGCACCGCGTTCCTTGTATGCCGCAGTGAATTGAAGATTCTCGAACTTGAGATAGACGGTCGCGCCGGTCAGTTCCGACAGCGTCCGGCTGATCAGCGTCGGCGTGGCGACGATGGCGTCCGCAATCCGTTCACGCGCGGCAAGCACGTCCTCGAGAGTGACGGGAAGGGTTCCGGTGGGTGCGGTCTTGGTAGCCATAGGGGATCGCCCTTAGGCGCATCTGGCGTGGAGGGGAACAGTATCGGTGTTCGTTTCCCCTTCCTGCCTTCCCCAGCGAAGGCTGGGGCCCAGTTGCCAAGGTTGTCGTGGTGAAGTGCGGGGCTTGCCACCTCCATCCTTGCAACTGGGCCCCAGCCTTCGCTGGGGAAGGTGGAAGAAGTGAGGAGGAAGGTGCGCTCCCTACTCTGGCGCCCCACGCCAACACCCCCTATGCCCGGCCTCCTATGAAGCTCATTGCCAATCTGCTCGCCCTGTTCGCGATCCTCTTCGCGCCCGTCGCCCAGGCCGATGGCCTGATCGACAATGTCAACGGCATGACGCTGGACGAAAAGGGGCAGGTGGTCCGCTTCAACGGCATCCTGTTCACGCGCGCCGGGCTGGTCACCCAGCTGCTCCAGCGCACCGACAAGCGCCCGAAGAATCCCGAATGGCGGATCGACATGCAGGGCAAGGTGATGATCCCCGGCATGATCGACGCGCACGGGCATGTCATGGGCCTCGGCTTCCAGGCCCTGCGCCTCGATCTGTCTCAGACGCGCACGCTTGAGGAAGTACAGGCAAAGGTCGCTGCCTATGCCGAAGCGAACCCGGCCAAATGGATCATCGGCTTTGGCTGGAATCAGGAACGCTGGGGCACCGGCCGTTTCCCGACCGCGGCCGATCTGGACAAGGTCGTCACCGATCGCCCGGTCTGGCTCGAACGGATCGATGGGCACGCCAGCTGGGCAAACAGCCGCGCGATGCAGCTTGCGGGCGTCAGCGCGGACAGCAAGGACCCCGTCGGCGGCCGGATCGAGCGTGATGCGAAGGGCAACCCGACCGGCGTGTTCGTCGATGCCGCGGCAAACCTCGTGCAGAAGGCCGTGCCCAATCCCACGCCGCGCGAATATAACGCCGCCTTCCTTGCCGCGCAGGAACTGCTGCTCAGCATGGGCATCACCGCGACTGCGGACATGGGCACGTCGGTCGCCGAATGGCTGACCTATCGCCGCATGGCCGATATCGGCCTGCTCCACATGCGGATCATGAGCTATGCCGGCGGTGTCGATGCGGCGCTGGCAGTGGCGGGGCAGGGGCCGACGCCGTGGCTGTATAATGATCGGCTGCGCATGGGCGGCATCAAGCTCTATTCGGACGGTGCGCTCGGCTCGCGCGGGGCGTGGCTGAAGGCCGATTATGCCGATGCGCCGGGCCAGAAGGGGTTGGGCTTCCTTTCGGACGATCAGCTTCTCAACCTGATCAGCCGTGGCGCGATGGACAATTTCCAGATCGCGATCCACGCCATCGGCGATCGCGCCAACAATCAGGCGCTGAACGCGATCGAAGTCCTGTCGGAGAATTTCAAGGGCGACCGGCGCTGGCGGATCGAGCATGCGCAGGTGGTCGATCCCGCGGATATCCCGCGTTTCGGCAAGCTGGGCGTGATCGCGTCGATGCAGCCGGTGCACCAGACCTCTGACCGCACCATGGCCGAGGCGCGGCTCGGGCCGGACCGGCTCAAGGGCGCCTATGCCTGGCGCTCGCTGCTGGCAGGCGGTGCGAAGCTGGCCTTCGGATCGGACTTCCCGGTCGAGCATCCCAATCCGTTTATCGGCTGGGCGGTGGGCTTTACCCGGCAGGACGGCGACCTTCAGCCCTTCGGTGGCTGGCGTCCGGAGGAACTGGTGACCCGCGAACAGGCATGGGCCGGGTTCAGCATCTGGGCGGCATATGCCGGCTTTGCCGAAGAGAAGTTCGGGCGCCTTGCGCCGGGCCTTCGCGCCGATTTCATCATCCTCGATCGCGATCCGCTGCTGGCTTCCTCGACCGAACTGCGCGCGACGCAGGTGCTCGAAACCTGGGTCGGCGGCGAACGCGTCTGGCAGAAGAAGAAATAGCGCGATGCGCTGGGGGGAACAGTTCCGGTTGGCAGGCGCGAACTGGCGCGACCGGCTGATCGCGGCGCTCGGTGCGTTCTTCGGCATCGCGCTGACCGGGTTCATCTGCTCCTATGTCGCCGGGGACGCGCAATCGGCCATCCTGCTTGCCGCGCCGATCGGCGCATCGGCGGTGCTGGTCTTCGCGATCCCCAGCAGCCCGCTGGCCCAGCCGATGGCAGTGATCCTCGGCAACATCGTCTCGGCCAGCTGCGGGATATTGTCGGTCCGGCTGTTCGGGCATGGCGCGCTGGCGGCGGGTGTCGCGGTATCGCTGGCGATCGTGGGGATGACGGCGCTGCGCTGTCTTCATGCGCCGGGCGGTGGCAGTGCGCTGGTGCCCGTGGTTGCGGGGCCGGAGGTGGCCGCGCACGGCTTTGCGCTGGCGCTGGTGCCGTTCGGGCTGAACGCGCTGCTGCTGGTCATGATCGGCTTCCTGTTTCACCGCCTTTCGGGCCACAGCTATCCCCACCGTGCCGCGCCGGCGCCGGCGGCAGCGGCGATGACCGCCGCCGATATCGATGCTGCGCTGGTCGAGATGGGGGAGAGTTTCGACGTCAGCCGCGAGGATCTGGAAGCCCTGCTCGCCAGTGCCGAGCGTCACGCGCAGGCGCGGCGGCGCGGATAACGAAAAGGCCGCGGTCCTTTCGAACCGCGGCCCTGTCAGCCCCCGCTGATATCTCGTGTCAGGCGACTTCGGTGAGCGTCGCCTTATCCTCTTCGGCCTCGCGCAGCACATAGCCGCGGCCCCAGACGGTCTCGATGTAATTCTCGCCGTCGGTTGCCATGCTCAGCTTCTTGCGCAGCTTGCAGATGAAGACGTCGATGATCTTGAGTTCCGGCTCGTCCATCCCGCCATACAGGTGGTTGAGGAACATTTCCTTGGTGAGCGTGGTGCCCTTGCGGAGCGAGAGCAGCTCCAGCATCGCATATTCCTTGCCGGTCAGGTGCACGCGGGCGCCATCGACCTCGACGGTCTTGGCATCCAGGTTCACCGCCAGCTTGCCGGTGCGGATGACCGACTGCGAATGGCCCTTCGAACGGCGGACCACGGCGTGGATGCGCGCCACCAGCTCTTCGCGGTGGAACGGCTTGGTCACGTAGTCGTCGGCGCCGAAGCCGAACGAGCGGACCTTGCTGTCCATTTCGTTGATGCCGGACAGGATCAGCACCGGCGTCTGCACGCGGGCGACCCGGACCTTCTTCAGAACGTCATACCCGTGCATGTCGGGCAGGTTCAGATCGAGAAGGATGATGTCGTAATCATACAGCTTCGCCAGATCGAGGCCTTCTTCGCCCAGATCGGTCGTGTAGACATTGAAGCCTTCGGTCGTGAGCATCAGCTCGATCGCCTTGGCCGTCGAAGGCTCGTCCTCGATCAGCAATACGCGCATCGCCAGTTCCCCTTGCCCCGGTTGCGATGCTGTCCTCATGACAAGCGCAACCTGAGTGAATCATTAACCTAACCACCTCTGAAGGCAAAAGGTTAATTTTGCCCTAACCGGCCTGACTCCACGAGTCGCGGGTGATCGCCGCCGGTACGCAGGCCCTAGCAAGAGGGAATCGTTAAGGCAGTTCCGTATTGTTTCTTAAAGGGCGAGTCCCAGCGTCCGAGGGGCCGGAATCTAAGCGGCCCCATCCGCGCGCGCTGCAGCGCAGCTCCGCTTGAGCCGCTCGCCCAGATATTCGATCAAAGCCTCGACGCGGGCCGGGCGCAGCGTGCCGGGCGGCGTCACCAGATGCAGCGCCGACGATCCCATCGACCAGTCGTCGAGCACCGACACGAGCGTCCCGGCCTCCAGGTCGTCACGCACGATGAAGTCCGGCAGGATCGCGACGCCGAGCCCCACGCGCAACGCCGCCAGCATCGCATCGCCATTGTTGGTGCGCAGCGGTCCCTCGATCCGCACCACCGCTTCCTCGCCGCCTGCCTTGCGGAAGCGCCACGCGTCCGGGTGCGGCGAATTGGTGTAGGCGAAGCAGGCATGATGGGCGAGGTCGGCCGGGTGGCGCGGCGTGCCATGCGCTTCCCAATAGCCTGGCGAAGCGACGATATAGCCGGTCACCGGCGCGATCCGCCGCGCGCGCAGTGAACTGTCGGGCAGCTCGGCGATCCGCACCGCCACGTCGATCCCCTCGCCGACAATGTCGATGAACGCGTCGGAGAGGTTCAGGTCGATGCGGATGCCCGGATTGGCCGCCATGAACTCGGCCATCACCGGCGCGACCAGCTTGGCCCCGAAGGTGAGCGGCGCGGCAACGCGGATCAGGCCGGAGGGCGCGCTGGCGGCGTCCAGCGCGGCTTCTTCGGCCTCGGTGCCTTCGGTCAGGATTCGTTGCGCGCGTTCGGCCAGCGTCCGGCCACTGTCGGTCAGCGTCAGGCGGCGCGAGGTACGATGGAACAGCGTGGCCCCCAGCCGCGTCTCCAGCCGGCTGATCGCCTTGGATACCGTTGCCTTGGACACGCCCAGCGCATCCGCCGCGCCGCTGAACGAACGATGCTCGACCACGGAGGCGAACACCGCCCAGGCCTCGAAATCGGGGAGTTTCATGACAATCCGTGAATGAGAGGGCAGGGGGCCGCGCCGCGCGCGATCAGGACTTCGGCGACGCGGAAGCCCTTCCAGTAGCGGCACAGGGTGACGGTGATCGGTGCGGGATCGTTCGGGCGGGCCTTGCCGTCGTACCGGACCGCGATGCCGCCTTCGCGCAGGACAAGCTGCTCCTGCCGCGATCCGGCAAGCACACCCGCATTGCCCAGATACATGCCGAGCATCAGCACCAGCAGCGACAGGCTGAGACACCACATCACAAGGCTGAACCGCTTCATGGTGTCGAGCTAACACGGAAACGATTGGTTTCCAACGTTTCCATTTACGCCCTAATCCTGACGCCTATCTAGGGGGCCAAGCACTTCACGGAGTACGGACAGATGTTCGAGAAACGCCCCTTCGAAACCCTCGGCCACGCCGATCATGGCTGGCTGAACGCGCGGCACCATTTCAGCTTCGCGAACTATTACGATCCCAAGCGGATGAGCTGGGGCGCGATCCGCGTCTGGAACGACGACGAGATCGGTCCCAACAGCGGTTTCCCGGCGCATCCGCACCGCGACATGGAGATCATCACCTATGTCCGCACCGGCGCGATCACCCATCAGGATTCGATGGGCAACAAGGGCCGCACCGGCGCTGGCGACGTGCAGGTGATGAGCGCCGGCACCGGCGTTCGCCATGCCGAGTACAACCTCGAGCCGGAAACGACGACGCTCTTCCAGATCTGGATCGAACCGCGCAGCAGCGGTGGCCAGCCGAGCTGGGGTGCCAAGCCGTTTCCCAAGGGCGACCGCAGCGGCAAGTTCGTCACGCTCGCCTCGGGCTTCGAGGACGATAACGACGCGCTGCCGATCCGCGCCGATGCCCGGGTAATGGGCGCGACGCTGAAGGCCGGCGAAAGCGTGGAGCATAGTGTCGGTGACGGCCGCCACGCCTACCTCGTTCCCGCGGTCGGCAAGATCGAGATCGACGGCGAGCCGGTCAATGCTCGTGACGGCGCTGCCCTGACCGGCGGCAAGACCTTCACGATCACCGCGATCGAAGACGCCGAGATCGTTCTGGTCGACGCCGAATAAGACCCCCCGTCCGCCGCCCCATCCTCCCCCTCCCGGGGCGGCGGACACCCCATTCAGAAGGAGACACGCAATGTCGAAGGTCCTCGTCCTCTATTATTCGTCCTATGGTCATATGGAGCAGATGGCCGAAGCCGTCGCCGAAGGCGCGCGTCAGGCCGGTGCCCAAGTCGATATCCTCCGCGTTCCCGAAACCGCGCCCGAAGCGGTGGTGAAGGCCGCGCACTTCAAGACCGACAGCCCGCACGCCGTGATTTCCGGCCCCGATGCGCTGCGCGACTATGACGCGATCATCGTCGGCGCCCCGACCCGGTTCGGCCGCATGGCGAGCCAGATGGCCGCCTTCTGGGATACCGCGGGCGGCCTGTGGGCCACCGGCGCCCTGCACGGCAAGGTCGGCGGCGCCTTCACTTCGACCGCGACCCAGCATGGCGGTCAGGAGACCACCCTGTTCTCGATCATCACCAACCTGCTGCACTTCGGCCTGACCATTGTCGGTCTCGACTATGGCCATGCCGGCCAGATGGATAACAGCGAGATCGTTGGCGGTGCCCCCTATGGCGCCACCACCATCGCCGGCGGCGACGGCAGCCGTCAGCCGACCGCGACCGATCTGGACGGTGCCCGCTATCAGGGCCGCCGCATCGCCGAAGTCGCGGCCAAGCTGACCGCATAACCCTCCCCGGGCCGCGCGTGCCCCCTGTCGCGGCCCCACCACGGCGGCCGGAGCTCCCCGCTCCGGTCGCCGTTTTCGTGTCGGCGGCGCCCCTCTCTCTATTGTCGCGATACCGAAACAACTCGCCTCCACGGCAGGCCGCAGCTACAGGGATGCACGGTTTCGCAGATTGGGGAGAGCGAGGATGGCACGATATCTGAACGGTTTTGCGGTGGTCGCGCTGCTCGTGGCGCCCGCTGCTCATGTCCAGGCGCAGACCACCGGGCGCAACGTCACCGCGGTGATGGTCGATGCCGGTCCCAATGGCCAATATGTGAAGCAGGGCCGCGATACCTGGGCCGAGCTCGACACGCGCGGCCGCCCGATCTTCCAGTTCCGCGAGCGCGCGCGCGACGACTGGTCGGTCTATCTGGTCGATGAGGGCCGCGGGGTCGAGATCCAGCTCGACATCCATCGCCGCAAGGTGACGATCTCCAACCGTGGCGGGCCGCGCCGCGATCTCTACAACATCATCCGCTTCACCCATTTCGGCACCACCTATCCGCCCACCCCCGTCTCGCCGGCCGTCACGCGACCGCCGGTCGATGTACGTGACCGCGACGTGCGTGACGTTCGCGATCGTGAAGACCGCCGCCCGGTCGAGGTCGGCCCGATCTGGAACCAGCGCGATGCGGAGACCAAGTGCCGCGACAAGGCCCGCGAGCTGCGCGGCGAATGGACCGGCGGCTGGTGGACCACCCAGCCGGGCCGGATGTCGGTCTGCGAGATCGAGTTCCGCGGCGGACGCGGCGATGGCCGCTGGGATCGCGATGACGATTGGGGCCGCGACGGCACCCGCGATGTCGAGGTCGGTCCGATCTGGAACCAGCGCGACGCCGAGACCAAGTGCAACAACAAGGCACGCGAGATCGGCGCGGACTGGACCGGCGCATGGGCGACCGTGCGTCCGAACGTCTCGGTCTGCGGTATGCGCCGCCGCGGCGGCAACGGCCAGTGGGGCGGCCAGCGCGAAGTGAAGCGCGAGATCGAGGTCGGCCCGATCTGGAACCAGAACGACGCGGTGGCCAAGTGCAACGCCAAGGCCCGCGAACTGCGCGGCGAATGGACCGGCGGCTGGTGGACCACCCAGCCGGGCCGCATGTCGGTCTGCGAAGTCCGCTTCCGCTAGGCTGATTGAACATTCAAATCCTCCCCCGGAGGGGGAGGGGGACCGCGAAGCGGTGGAGGGGGCTTGCCCCAAGCGATAACGCCTGTGGAGATCCCCCTCCGTCAGCCTTCGGCTGCCACCTCCCCCTCCGGGGGAGGAATTGTGACTGCGCAAGCCCGGAATCCCGAGCAATTCAACCGGGCAGTTCGCGTCGCCCGCCGTCCTGTGTATAGGGCGGCATGCTGCAAGACCGCGTACTCTTCATCGACGGCGAAGCGATCGTGATCGACAAGCCCGCGGGCCTGCCGGTCGATCGCCCGCGCGACCGCTCCGAAAGCCTCGAGGACCGCCTCGGCGAACTGACCTTCGGTTTCCAACGCCTGCCGCTGCCTGTCCACCGGCTCGATCGCGACACCAGCGGCTGCCTGTTGCTGGCGCGCAATCCCAAGGCGCACAAGCGCTTCGGCCAGGCGTTCGAGGCGGGCAGCGTGACCAAGCGCTATGTCGCGATCCTCGATGGCGAACCGGCCGAGGATGTCGGCGAGATCGATCTGCCGCTGATCAAGATATCCAGCGAGGAAGAAGGCTGGCGCATGACCGGCGCGCCCAACGGCAAGCCCGCGCTGACCCGCTGGCGGGTGCTCGAACGGGTGAAGGGCCGCGCGCTGGTCGCCTTCTTCCCCGAGACGGGCCGCACCCATCAGCTTCGCGTCCATGCGGCCGAGGGCCTTGGCATCCCGATCGTCGGCGATCCGGTCTATGGCAAAGGTGGCCCCGCCGTGATGCTCCACGCTGCGGGCCTGATCGTCCCGCGCGAAGGCAAACCCGACATCACCGCCGAAGCCCCGATCCCGGTGCGCTTCCACAATGCGGGCTTCGGCCGTGGCTAGTTGGGAGGATGCCATTGTCGAGGAGAAGTTCCTCGCGGCATCCGGTCCCGGCGGTCAGAATGTCAACAAGGTCGCGACAGCGGTGCAGCTCCGCATCGATGTTTTCGCGCTGGGCCTGCCGCTCTACGCCTATCAGCAGTTGAAGGTGCTGGCGGGCACCAAACTGACCTCGGGCGGCGAACTGGTGATCACCGCGCGCAAGTTCCGCACGCAGGAAGCCAATCGCGCCGATGCCCGCGAACGCGTCACCGAATTGCTGGCGAAGGCTCATGAGCGTCAGGCGAAGCGCGTGAAGACCAAGCCGAGCAAGGCCGCCAAGGCCCGCCGCGTGGACGAGAAGAAAGGCCGCAGCGCCGTGAAGGCCGGGCGAGGCAAGGTCCGGCTGGATTAGGGTGTGGCGTACGTCAATCCTCCCCCGCCAGGGGGAGGTGGCGCCGAAGGCGACGGAGGGGGAGGACTCCCCAACCTCTGTTCTGGAATCCTCCCCCTCCGTCAGCTGCGCTGACACCTCCCCCTGGCGGGGGAGGATTACGGGCGAAGCGCACGCTCCTGAGGCGCCCTTGCAAAGTTGGATTCCATCCGCTGGGCTCACCGCGCCGGATCATAAAACCGGCCGCTCTTTGACTTGTTCACGCACCCCGGCACCGGATTTTCCCCGGACGGGTAAAATCCAACACCGATCCGGTGGCTCGACCGATCGCTTTGGCCATTGTAACTCTTGTGACTCTTGCCACCCGGAAAGGGTAACTCGACCGGGGTGACGACGAAGCGCGTCGTCCCTACATCAGCGCCATGTACGATTTCACCATCACCGCCGACTCCAAGTCCGAACTCTATCGCGAGCTGGCCGGGGCGCTCGACTCGCTTACCGCGGACGAGCCGGATGCCATCGCCAACATGGCGAATGTCTCCGCGCTGATCTGGCAGTATCTGCCCGGTCTCAATTGGGCGGGCTTCTACCGCAATGTCGGGGGCGAGCTGGTGCTGGGGCCGTTTCAGGGCAAGGCGGCGTGCATCCGCATCCCGTTCGGCCGCGGCGTGTGCGGCACCGCCGCGTCCAGCCGCGAGACCCAGCTGGTCGAGGACGTCCATGCGTTCCCCGGCCATATCGCCTGCGATGCGGCCAGCCGTTCGGAACTGGTGGTGCCGATCGTCTATCAGGGCGAACTGCTCGGCGTGCTCGATCTCGACAGCCCGGAGCCGGCGCGGTTCGACGCGGGCGATGCGGCGGGGTGTGAAGCGCTGATGGCGATCCTCGGCCCGCGGCTGGCAGGTTAACGCCGGGGTCACCCTGACCCGCATCGGGACGCCGTTAACTTAGACTCTTCGTGGCGGGCGCGCCTCGAACCCGGTAATCTTTCGTCAACCATAGGCGCGGGGGTGCTGTTTGGGGCGAAGGAGTTCTGTTTGATGCGTAGTCTGTCCATGGCGGCCATATTGGTCCCCGCGCTGCTTTCCGCGGCGCCTGCGGTGGCGCAGGTCTATTATCAGCAGGGCGCGCCGATTCCGGCGCCGCCGATGGTGGTCAATCCGCCCCGCGGCAATGTGCCCGCGCAGGCACTGCCGCCGCGCGTCGCGCCCGACCGGCAGGTCTACAACCAGAACCAGCCGAATCCGCGCGCGGGTCAGCCGATCTACAATGCGCCGCAGCGCACCGGCGGTCGCTGGGGCGGTCAGGTCAATGGCCGCTGGTGGGGTGGCGCACAGGCGCCGGGCGGCTGGAACAGCTATCGCCGTCCGTCGCGCGGCTGGTCGATGCCGGGCTATTGGATGAACTCCAATTTCCGCATCCATGATTTCGGAAACTATGGCCTGAACGCACCGGCCTACGGCTTCTTCTGGATCCGCTATTACGACGATGCGGTCCTCGTCGATCAGCGCGGCCGGGTGCAGGACTGGCGCGGCGGCGTCCGCTGGGACGATGATTTCTACGACGACGGCTATGGCGCGTCCTACGGCGCCAGCGGCAGCAACAGCTATTCCTATTCGGAGTCGAACGTCAGCGTCGGCGGCATCCGTCAGGTCGATCCGAACCAGCATTACTATCAGGCGCCGGGCTACCAGACCCAGGCGCCGTACCCGGGGGGGTATGCATCGCCGGCGGTAGGGGCACCGCCGGCGGTGCAGGTCCAGCCGGGCTATGGCTATGGCAACGGCTATGGGTACAGCAGCGGCGGCTATTACACCGGCGGCACCACCACCACGGTCGTGATCCAGCAAGCGCCGGTGGTCACCACCACGATCATCGAGGAAGTGATCGAGGAGGAAGTGGTGACGACCTATGTCACCCCGCGCCGCACCGTCCGCCGCGCCCCGGTCCGCAAGTACAAGCCGAAACCGCGTCCGGCGCCGCGCCAGTGCGGCTGCCAGTGCGTGTGCCGCTGAGGTCCTGAGCCGCCCCAGGGTGGGCGGATCAGCGCCCGCCGAAGGTGACCAGGCTCTCGGCACCATTGGCCGAGATCGACGACACGCCGACAAAGTGATCGTCGACCACCACGCCCTTCAGCACCGTCTCGGTGCCGGTCACGTCGACGGACCCGGTCCAGTTCTGCGCGTCGTTGCGGCGCCAATGGACTCGGTATTTCACCGCGCCGGGCACCGCGTCCCACTTCACCGTCGTGTCGCTGGATAGCGCGCCGATCAGCTTCACCTTGGCCGGCGCATCGGGCGCGTTGGCCAGGCGGCGGATCGTCGCCACGTTGATCGCCGTCACCTTCGCCAGATAGTTGAAGTCCATCCGGTCGACCGTGTCGCCGAACACCTTGCCGCCCTCGGTGCGTAGATCCTGATGCTGGGCATCGTAATTCTCGACGCCGACCGAGAAGCGCACCGCGGGATAGCCGAGATTGAGGAACGGCGTGTGATCGCCGCCGCGGCCGAACCGGTCGGGCCGCCGGTCGAGGAACACGTCGATCCCGCCGGGGATGGTGTCCGCAACGCCGTCCACCGCCTTGGCCAGCGCGCGGCTGGGGCCGTCATCCTCCCCGCCATCGGCACGGCGCGCGAGCTGTGCGTCGAGCGGTTCGGATGCGCGGATGCCTTCGGAGAAGACCCGCACCCGGCGATCCACCCGCTTGCCATCGGTACCCACGGTGTTGCCGACGATATCGTTGTTGAGCACCGCGACGACGGTCCAGCCCTTCTCCTTCGCGGTCTCGGCCAGCAACTGACCGCCCCACAGTCCCTGCTCCTCGCCCGAGACGATGGCATAGACGATGGTCGCGTCGAACCGCTCCTTCGACAGGATCCGTGCGCTCTCGATCACCAAAGCTACGCCCGAAGCATCGTCGTTGGCGCCCGGAGCGTCGGAGGTGAAGTCCATCACATCTGTCACGCGGCTGTCGATATGACCCATCACGATGATCACGCGCTTCGGGTTCCTGCCGGTCTGGAAGCCGAGCACGTCGACCACATTGACCCCGTTCGGCGCACGCGGCCCGGTAAAGGTGCGGGCGATGTTCGCCACGTCGATGCAGTCGCAGGCGTCACCGATCTTCGACAGCTCGGCCATCGCCCAGCGCCGCGCCGCGCCGATGCCCCGCGTCGGATGATCGGGATCGGACAAAGTATGCCGCGTGCCGAAGCTGACCAGCTTCTCGACGTCCGCCTTCAGGCGAGTGGGGGAGGGCTTTTCCTGCGCGAGGGCAGGGGTCGCGGCAAAGGCGACAAGCGGAAGCAAAGGGAGGATGCGCATGGTGGAGAGGGTGCCGGGCGCCGGTTTCGGAAGCAACCAGAATCCCAAACCGCCTATCGGAGAAACACCGGCTTCATCTTGAAGACTGCACCTGCGGCAGCAAACGAAAGTCCCATGATCAGCGACCATGTGAACGCGCGCTCGAAGTCGGCCGCACCCTTGAGCAGCGTGTCATACGACACGATGAGCAGGTTGCAGACTGCGAACACCGTGAGGAAATAGCTCAGCGCCTCCCATCCGTCCCGGCGGCGCCACGCCACCTTTGGCTCTGCCACCTCCGGATTTGTATCTGCCTTTTCCACTTCAATTCTCCACGCGCGCGAGCCTCAGCTCAGCCGGTCAATCGCATCCCGATCCAGCGAACCCGGCACGATCATCACCGGCACGGTCATCCCGCCCGCATCGGCGCCCGCGAAATGCGTCACCAGAGCACCGGGCGGTCCGCTGGCGGCGGCGCCCAGCACCAGTGCGGCGATGTCCGAATTGGCCGCGATCATCTCGCGAACGACCTTTGGCCCATCGCCCTGGCGGACGGTGATCGATGGCTTGATCCCCGATTCGGAAAGCAGCGTGCCCGCCGCGCGCGACACCAGCGCCTCGGCGCGCATCTGTGCTTCTTCCTCGATCGCGGCCATCACGCCGCCCCACTGGACGAATTCGGGCTGGGGGATGAGGGCCAGAATCTCGACGTTTCCGCCGGTCTTCACGGCGCGCCGCGCAGCGAAGCGCAGGGCGATTTCCGCCTCCGGACTCTCGTCGATGACGACCAGATAGGTGCGCATAGCGTGACGTCCTTACCCCTTATCTTTAGGTGCCGCGCGATTAAGCTTCTTGCAAGCGTCTTGACCCGGCGCGGGTCGGCAGCGAAGGAGGGGCCGTCGCCCTCCCCGGGAAACCAATGACGGGACCGTCCATGCCGATCGAAATCAAGATGCCTGCGCTTTCACCCACCATGGAAGAAGGCACGCTCGCCAAATGGCTCGTGAAGGAAGGCGATACGGTAAAGTCCGGCGACCTGATGGCCGAGATCGAAACCGACAAGGCCACGATGGAATTCGAAGCCGTCGATGAAGGCGTGGTCGGCAAGATCCTCGTCGCCGAGGGTACTGACAATGTGAAGGTCGGCACCGTGATCATGGTGCTGGCAGGTGAGGGCGAAGACGCCTCCGCTGCCGCCGCGCCTGCGCCCGCCAAGGCGGAAGCGCCCAAGGCCGAGGCTGCTCCGGCGCCAGCACCTGCTGCTGCTCCGGCTCCCGCCGCAGC
>NZ_JARNTV010000058.1 GCF_029433115.1 Sphingomonas sp. AOB5
GCGCCGCGACGCCGGCATCGGCGAACCAGCGTGGCCATTCGTCGGCGCGGTAGGAGCGCAGCAGCGTCATCCCCAGCAGGTCGCGCGGCTGGCGGAGCTCGCGGGCCAGCGCAGGGGTGCAGAGCACCGTCGGCGGCGCTTCCATCAACGCCACGCTCTCGGTGCCGTGCCACGCGCCGTCGCCGAAGCGGATCGCATAATCCAGCCCCTCCCCTGCCAGATCGACGCGGTTGTTGTTGGTGAACAGCCGCAGGTCGATCCGTGGATTGGCCGCGCGGAATGCGGGCAGCCGCGGCAGGAGCCAGCCCGTCGCAAAGGTCCCTACCGCCGCGACCGACAGCAATTGCGCCGCAGTGCCCGCCGCGATCCCCTCGACCAGCTCCGCGATCCGATCGAAACTGTCGGCCAGCGCGGGGACCAGCGCCATGCCCTCATCGGTCAGCGCCAGCCCGCGCGGCAGGCGGCGGAACAGTTGTACGCCCAGCCGGGCCTCCAGCCCCTTCACCTGATGGCTGATCGCCGCCTGGGTCACGCACAGTTCGATCGCCGCGCGCGTGAACGACAAATGCCGTGCCGAGGCTTCGAAGGCGCGCAGGGCGTTGAGCGGCAGATGCGGGCGGACCATCACCGATCCATAAGATTTCCTAGGGTCAGATGCCAGCTATCATCCTTTGCGCGTCCCGGTGCATCGGATCATTTTCGCGCTCACACCCAATCAGGAGCGCCGCCATGACGATCGACCGCCGCAACTTCACGCGCATGCTCGCGCTCGGGACGGGCTATGGTATGCTCGGATTTCCGGGCCTTTCCGAAGCGAAAGCCGCGCCTGCAGGCACGCGTGCCTTCGTCCTGATCGACCACGCCACCGGCCGCGCCCTCCATCGCAGCGGTGCTACGGCCACCCGCTTCACGCCCTGCTCGACCTTCAAGATTCCCTTGGCCTTGATGGGTTTCGATGCCGGCATCCTGAAGGACGCGCACAACCCCGCCTGGGACTATGATCCGCGCGTCCATCAGGCCAGCCGCGCGGCCGAGAAGCAGCGCACCGATCCAACCAGCTTCGAGCTGAACTCGGTCATCTGGTATTCGCGCGAGATCACCCGGCGCCTCGGCGCGCAGAAGTTCAAGGCCTATATCGACAAGCTCGGCTACGGGAATCGTGACGTCAGCGGCAATCCGGGCAAGCATGACGGCCTCACCCATAGCTGGCTGATGTCGTCGCTGCGGATCTCGCCCGACGAACAGGTCGCGCTGGTCCGCCGCATGCTGGCCAACCGCCTGCCCGTCTCGGCACAGGCACAGGCGCTGACCCGCAGCATCCTGCCGGTATTCCAGGGCAGCAGCGGCTGGACCGTGCACGGCAAGACCGGCAGCGGCTCGCTGAATAACGATGACAGCAAGCCGCTGGGCTGGTTCGTGGGCTGGGCGGAAAAGGGCAATCGCCGCCTCGCCTTCGCGAAGTTCGGCGCGGGCGCGGACATGCGGCAGGACATGGCCGGCGGCATGGCGATGCGGACGGAGTTGCTCCGCGACATCGGCAAGCTGGCGGGCTGAACGGACGCGGCGCCATCCCTCCCCCCGGGGATGGCGCCGCACCGTGTCATGCCGCGGCCAGCGCCACCGCATCCGGTCCCGCCGGATAGCGCAGCCGCTCGCTCGGATCGTTCGCGGCGAGCCATACGATCTCGGCCACGTCCGCCGCGGTCGTCACCGGACCCTGGGTGGCGAAGGCCGCGAAGATCGAATTGGCGAACGGCGCATAGGCCTCGGGGATCATCGCATCGATCGCCTCGCCCGAATTCTGGGTGAAATTGGTCGACGGACCATAGCCCGGCTCGACCAGCTTCACCGCCAGGCCGAAATCGCGCAGCTCGTGCGCCAGCGATCCGGTAAAGCCCTGGATCGCGGTCTTGCTGGCGGTATAGGCCGCGACCAGCGGCATCGGTGCCAGCGTCACGCTGGAGGTGACATTCACCACCACGCCCGAACGCTGCCTGCGGAACATCGGCAGCACCGCCTGCGTCATCGCCATCACGCCGAACGTGTTGGTCTCGAACAGCGCCCGCACCTTGCTCATCGGCGTCGCCTCGAACGCGCCGAGCGCGCCGATCCCGGCATTGTTGACCAGCACGTCGATCGGCCCCGCGGCTTCGATCGCCGCCGCGATGCTCTCGGGCCGGGTCACGTCGAGCGCCAGCACGCGCAGCCGGTCCGAGGGCGGGAACAGCCCCTCGCGCGGCGTCCGCATCGTCGCGATGACGTTCCAGCCCTGTGCCAGGAAATAGCGGGCAGTCTCGAGGCCATAGCCGGACGAGCAGCCGGTGATCAGTACGGTCTTCATGTCGATATCCTTCGTCGTTTCAACGACCCTCCAGATATCGGGCACGATCAGGACTATCTATAATTGAAAATCCATATTCCATTCGCTATCGTCTTTTCATGATCGATCCACTGTCCGAAATCATCTCGCTGCTCCGCCCGCGTGCGGTGTTCACCAAGGGGATCAGTGGCGCCGGATCATGGGCGGTGCGCTATTCCGATTTCGGCCAGCCGAGCTTCTGCACGGTGACCGAGGGACGCTGCCGCCTGGCGGTGGACGGAGAGGCACCGGTCACGCTGGAGGCCGGCGACTTCGTCCTGCTGCCCGCCACCCCGGGCTTTACCCTGTCGGGCTTCGAACCCGCGACGCCGGTGTTCGTCGATCCGAAACTCGCGCCCATGGGCGATGAGGTGCGCCATGGAAGGCCCGATGGCCCCGCCGATCTGCGCATGCTGGGCGGCTATTTCCTGTTCGACTCACCCGACGCGGCGCTGCTGGTCTCTTTGCTCCCGGCGCTGATCCATGTGCGCGGCGCGGACCGGCTGACGATGCTGGTGCGGCTGGCGGGCGAGGAAGCGCGCGAGAACCAGCCGGGCCGCGACCTGATGCTATCCCGCCTGATGGAGATGATGCTGATCGAGGCCCTGCGCGCCACGCAGAGCGACGATGCGCCACCGGGCCTGCTCCGCGGCCTTGGCGATGCGCGGCTATCGGCAGCGATCCGCCAGATGCATGAGGCGCCGCAAAGCCCATGGACCATCGCGCAACTGGCGAAGAAAGCGGCGCTGTCACGCTCGGCCTTTTTCGATCGCTTTGTCCGCGCGGTCGGCCTGCCGCCGATGGAATATCTGCTGGCGTGGCGCATGGCGCTGGCCAAGGACCTGTTGCGCCGCCGCGACGTGGGAATGGCCGAGATCGCCGAGCGTGTCGGCTATGGCTCGGCCAGCGCCTTCAGCACGGCGTTCAGCCGCTATGCCGGGATGCCGCCGGGCCGCTTTGCCCGCGCAGCGGCGGCCTGATCGCCGCGCATGGTGCGGAACGACCGGCATCGACACTGTGAAAGAGCGGCTGCCGATCAGACAGCGCATCGATCCCAGCAAGCGAAATCCAACATTTCAAGCGTCTAGGCGCCGAACACCGGGCTCCGCACCGGCAGTTCGCGCGCCGGCATGGTCAGCACGAAGCGGGCGCCCATGCCCGGGGCGCTGTCCACGGTGATGTCACCGCCCATCGCACGGGCAAGCCGCCGCGCGATATAGAGGCCGAGGCCGCTGCCGCCCGGTTCGCTGGGATCGACGCGGCCGAATTTTTCGAAGATGCGCGCCTGATCCTCGATCGCGATGCCCTTGCCCTGATCGGCGACGATCACATGCGCCTTGCCCTCGCCGCCCTCGATCCGGATCCACACCATCGCGCCCGGCGGCGAGTACCGCACCGCATTGCCGATCAAATTGACCAGGATCTGTAGCGCCCGCTTGAACTCACCGGTGACCGGCAGCGTTTCGCCCGCCGCGGGCTTGTCGATCCGCACTTCCGCTTGGGCAGCCCGCACCGCCAGCAGCCCCGCGGCGCGGCGCGCCACATCGGCCAGGTCGATCTCCTCGGGGATCGTCACGAAATCGTCGCGCTCGATCGCCTGTAGATCGACCAGATCGTCGACCAGCCCGAGCAGATGCCGCCCCGCATTGGCGATGTCCGAGGCATACTCCGCATAATCGGGCTTCAGCGGCCCTTCGGTCTGCGCGCTGATCGAATCCGCGTTGGCGATGATCTTGCCCAGCGGGCCGCGCAACGCACGGTCGAGCCGCTGGCTGAACGAATCCGGGAAGCCGCCGAACGGCGTCGCGGGTAGCGGCGCATCCACCTTGGGCGCGGGCGGCGTCTCGTCGAGCATATGCGCCCCGCCGACGAACCCGGCGAAGCGCCCGCCCGGATCGGTGCGCGGCGTGGCGTCGAGCCGGACGGTGCGGCCGGTGCCGCGCAGCTCCGCTTTCTGTCCGTCGAACCGCGCCTGAGCCGCAACCGCGCTCAGGATCGGCAGGTTGCCGCTTGCATCCTCTTCCAGTGCGAACAGCCGGGTGAGCGGCTGGCCGAGCATCGCCGAACTGTCGAACCCGTAACGCGCACCCGCCTCGATGGAGAGGAAGGTGATGCGCAGCGACGCATCGGTTTCCCACAGCCAGTCGGCCGCGGAACGGAAGAAGTCGCCATCACGCTCCGGCTCGGTTGCCGCCGCGCGCCAGACCGGACGCAGCCGCCAGCCGCTGACTTCAAGCCGGACGCCGCCGCCCTGCGGCTCGGCGCGGACCCAGAGTTCGAGATCGTCCTCGCCGTCGGCGGCGATGATGTTGCGCGAGATGCCGATGCCCAGCCGCTGTGCCAGCCGCGCCAGCGTCGCGATCTGTGGCACCGCCAGCGGCAGGCCCGGGCCGCCCCCCGCACGTGCATTGAGTTCCTCGAGCCGCGACTCCGCCGAGATCAGCCTGCCGTCGCTGTCGATCTGCCCGATGGCGATGGGGAGCGCGGGGTCGATCGCGTTCACTCCGCGCCCCCGGCCCTGCCCAGCGCGAGAACCGCGGCACGATAATCGGGGTGCAGCTTCAGCGGCGAAAGCGCCGCCCGCGCTTCGCCGGCGCCGATGGCGGCGATGGCATCGAGCGTATCTGCAAACTTCTCCAGGTCGCGGCGCGGATCGGCTTCGCACAGCGCATAGCCGACCTTGGCCACCGTATCGCGGCTCAGCTCCAGCGCGCGTAGCGCCAGCCACAGCCGGTCGCCCGCCGGATCGAGCACCACGTCGCGGGCGAGCGAATATGGCACCCCAAGCGCATGAGCGAGCAGCGCATTGAACAGCACGATCCGCCGGTCGCCCAGCGATTCGACCAGCAATTGCGGCAGTTCCTGCGGCTGGGCATCGATCGCGGCGGCGAAGCGCATCGCGGTCGCTTCCAGCCGGTCGCCTTCGTCATAGGCGGTCAGGCTGCGCGTCGCGGCATCGGACAGCGCCCGGTCGAGCGCGTCGAACGCCCCTTCGGCGGCATCGCCCACCCGCTCGCGGATGGCTGCTGCGACCCACCAGACGAGGCGATGGTGGAGTTCGGCGGGCAGCTCGGTCTGGCTGAGCTGTCCCGATTCGGGACTGCCCCGCCGGCGGCTCTCGGCAATCAGCACCGCCATCGCACCCGCGGCCACCACCCGATCGGGATGCTGGACGAATCGGTTGATCAGGCTGGGCCGTTCGGGATCGATCGCCCCCTGCATCGGCAGCGCATTGCCGACCAGCTCCTGACGCACCCGCGCCATCAGCTCGGTCATCAGCTCGGGATCGCGCAACAGGCCAGAGCGGGAGAGGCGCGAAAGCACCGGTGCGGTGTCGTTGGCCAGCGCCTGCGCCAGCACCGATTCGCCGCGGGAAGCCAGCAAACGCGTGGCATGCTCGCGAATCTCGGCCTCTACCGTCTCGACCAGCCCGCGCAGCAGGACGGCCATCGCCGAGCGGGTCCGCTCGTCCAGCCGCTGCTCCTCAGGCAGGAAGAAGTCGTCGGTCGCGACCACCAGCGCGCGATAGGCGCACGTCTCCGCCGCCGCCGCACGCGCGAGCAGCTTCCTGGCGCCGGTGGCTGAGCCATCGCGCACGTCGACGGGATTGTCCGACATCGACCTCAAACTAGCGGGAGTTTACTTAAAACGAGACTAAGCTTTTTCCCGGCTTCCCTCAACCGCCGCAGCGAGCGTCGAAAAAGAATATGCCGCAAGAATCGCAAGGCCTGCCTCAGTGAAGCCGGCCAGCGCGAACGGGGTCAGAATCAGCAGATGCGCGGCGGGGCTGGCCCACCAGCGCCGGTGCCGGGTGGGCGACCGTTCGACCAGCGCCTGGCATCCGATCGCGGTAAGTGCCACTGCCACCGGCGCCCAATGGGTCCAGTCGGTCCAGGCACTCCATCCGGCCGCCGCGGTCATTGCCGCAAACAGGCCGGTGATCGCCAGTTCGAGGCCATCGGCACGCTTGACCTCGCCCCGCAGCGCCGCCATCGCCGCCGCGGTCGCGAGCGTCGCGACGGCAAGCAGCGACACGACCATGCCCCCGCCAGCGCCCGGCCAGCGATAAAGGGTCAGCCCGATGCCGGTCGCGCCCAGCACCGCCGCCAGCCCGATCAGCAGCCAGCCCGGCACGTTGCGCGTCACCAGCTCGGGCAGCACCATCCGCGCGATGCGGGTGAACACCCAGCGATCCGCCCAGCTGGTCCGACGCTCGGTCAGCGCCGCGAGGACATCGTTGCTGCGCGAGGCCAGCGCCTGCGCGTTCAACTCGACCAGATGGCCGCTGCGCTCCTGCCCGGCAGTCAGCGCGATATGCTCGGCCCCGGCCTGAACCGCGACGCGCAGCAAGGCCGACTGGAAGTCGTAATCGGCGGGCATGGTCGCGATCTCGGAGAGCTGGCTGCCCGAGACTCGCGCGATCCCCGCCCAGCAATCCTTCATGTCCAGCCGCTCGATCGCAGCCGGGGATTCGGGATCGTTGGTGACCAGCAGTGCTTCGCCGGTGCCCGATGCCATCCGGTCGATCACCGGATCGGACGTCACCAGCCCGTCGGCCATGACGAGGATGCAGCTGGCCGGATCGACCTTCTCGGCCGCTTCCTCGGCCGACCGCACGACCTCGACGCTGGCTTCGCGCTTGCCCGCGCGGGTGACGGCGGCGAGCAAGGCAGGCGTCATCCGCCCAACCGCAACGAAGATCCGCTCGGCCCCTGCCCCGGCCAGCAGCCGCACCTGATATTCGAGCAGGGTCATGCCCCCGAACGGCAAGGTGGCCGCCAGCGTCCCCGGCCGGTCGGTTGCGTCCTCGATGGCGAAAATCAGTCCTGCGAGCATGTCGGCGTGGTTATGCGGATTGCAGCGCGTAAGCAAATCCCGCCCCTTTCTTCGTCGCCCCAGTCTTCTTTTGTAGTACATTGAACATCCGGCCGGGCACCCAGCGCCGGGCCGGCTCAGGCATGTCAGTCGCCGTAAGACCTTTCAACATACCGCTCTACTAGCGTGAACACCATAACACCAAGTATCACCGCCATGATCGCGACGGTTACCTTCTCCATAGAGATCAATGCAGCGGCCATTTTGATATCGGTAATCGAATATTTTTCGCCGATGCGGTGTACAGCAAAATATAGCGCCAAGCTGAAGAACGCCGATGGGAAGAGCTTATCCTTCCACTTTCTAGCATGTGATTGGATCCTATACGCACTGCGATTCAGCAGCGCAACGTCAAGCGCTGCAGCGATTTCTCTGTCATTCGGTGGCGGATCCATATGCTCAAGATTTTTACGGACATGTTCGCCGATTTCGACGAGGGGCGATGCCGAGAAGGTAACTGCGATACTTGTTGTTCTCAGTATACCCTTCCATCTTTCCGCCGCCAATTTGCGATTCTCAGCACTCTGACTGAAACGAGGGTAACTTGGGCGAAATGCGCGCGAAAGTCGCCGATATAGCGGCTGGTTGCGGCAGTTGGATGTGGAGAACTCGAGTAGATAGTCCCACCAGAAATACAAAGCGCCGCCAATGGCTAGGAAAATTGCGAGCGAACCTTCGATCTCAACCGTGTCGATACCAGGAAACTTGACGACCTGAGGATTGGAAATCGCGATGAGAAACAACAGACTCGTCGCAACTAACATATTCCGTCGTGCTCGAGCAAAATCGGGGGTCTGCTGAAGCTCAAATGCGGCTAGCGTCAGCTCGTCGCCGCTCTCTTCTACCCTGCGCCGCGCGGGGGGCCGGCGCTTCAAACGCCGTTCAATTGAAGTCTCGGCCATGCTCCGCCCCTTTCGTTCTCACGGTTTCAATGGAACGGCTGTTACAAAGGCGCCCGCAGGGAGCAGCGTTCGCTACAACGCTATTTGCATCTAGTATTTGGTCATTGCGACTAATTTGGTGACTGTAATTGCCACTACTTTATATCCGCTTTGCAAACCTCAGTACAGCAGATGCTTCGCCCGCACCGCTTCCCAAGCCGCCTCATCCGGTGCCGTCACCGCATCCAGATCGCCCGCGACCGACCCCGCATCGTCCACCCACTCGCGCAGGCCCGGGCCGCCGTTGATCACGTCGATCGCCAGCTTGTCGAAGACATATTCGTACGGGAAGTCGCGCCACAGATCGTAGCCGGGATAGAGGTTGCGGATCGCCTTGAAGCCTGCCGCCTGCAGGCGCCACGGGCGGAAGGCGGCATGGTCGTAGGCATGGCCCTCGGCATGGATGAATATGCCTGAACAGAGCTGGCCGACATGCTTGTGGAAGGTCGGCTGGAACCAGATGTCGCGCAGGGTGCAGCCCGTCAGCCATTCCGGCGCGATGCGGCGCATTTCGGAGATCACCGCCTTGGCGTCGATATCGGGCGCGCCGAAAAGTTCGAGCGGGCGGGTGGTGCCGCGGCCTTCGGACAGCGTCGTGCCCTCCAGCATCACCGTGCCGGCATAGGCGCGCGCCATGTTGACGTTGGCGGCGTTCGGGCTTGGATTGATCCAGGGGCGCTCGGGCGGCCAGCCGAAGCCGGGCGCGGCATCGGGCTGCCAGCCTTCCATCGCGATCACGCGATAATCGACGTCGAGCTTGAAATGGTCGATGAACCAATGGCCCATCTCGCCCAAGGTCATGCCATGGCGCATCGGCATCGGCCCGGCACCGACAAAGCTTTCCCAGCCGGGCAGCAGGGTCAGCCCCTCGACCGGGCGGCCGGCGGGATTCGGACGATCGAGCACCCAGACCGACTTGCGATGCTCGGCCGCGGCTTCGAGGACGTAGAGGAGCGTCGTGACGAAGGTGTAGATGCGGCAGCCCACGTCCTGAAGATCGATCAGGATCGTGTCGAACGTGTGCATCGACTGGCCGGTCGGGCGGCGCACCTCGCCATAAAGGCTGAACACCGGCATCCCGTAGGTCGGGTCGGTATAGTCCGGCGACTCCATCATATTGTCCTGAAGATCGCCGCGCACGCCATGCTGCGGGCCGAACACCGCCGACATGTTCAGCCCCGCCGCGACGAGCGCGTCGAGGCTGTGGGTCAGGTCCGTGGTGACCGATGCCGGATGGGCGAGCAGCGCGACGCGCTTGCCTTCGAGGGGCTTGCGGAGTTCAGGGTCGGCGAGCAGCCGGTCGATGCCGAATTTCATGGGGCCTCAGGTGCCGGGAGTTCGAGCGCAAAGCAATCGGGATGATGGAAATCGGGCTTACCGGCGGGGTGTTTCAGCGCCCAATAGGATTTGGTGCCATCGGCTTCCTCGATGACGGCGCTGATCCCCATCTCCCAATCCCGCGGCGCGGCGAGTCCGGCGTCCTCCAGATGAGCGTTGATCGCATATTGCTTCGGCGTCTCGGGCAGTTTCGGCACTTCGGGGGGCATCGGGGTGTTCAGCATGACCTCAACCACCGACGGATCGATTCCCAGCGCGGTGAGGCGCGCGCGCATGCCGGCATCGAACTGATCGGGGTCGGTCGAGGTAATCCACGGATCGCGCAGGTCCAGCGGCTGCACGCCCTCGCGATAGCCGGTGAACCGATACGCCGCCCATTCGCCCGAGGGCGAGAAGTTAAACTCGAGATAGGCGCCGGTCCCGGGATCACGCAGGAAGATTTCGAAGCAGGTGCGTTGCCACAGGCCATCGGTGCGGGCGGGCGTGGCAGCGGGGGGCAGTTTGAGCCGCTCCGGCGGGGTCGCGACGATGAAGCTGGCCACCCAGTTCCCGGCATCCTGCCATGACAACGAACAGGTGACGCCCGCGACCGCGGCAGGCGGCGTGTCGGGATGCGACACCAGTTGCAGGATATCGAGGATCATCGGCTGTCTCCTCCCCCACCGCTAGAAGAAAGAACGGCCCTTCGACAAGCTCGGGGCGAACGGCTGTTTGTGTGTGTCATTCCCTATGCTAACGGCGCACCCGCTATGACCGAATTCAAGTCCGATCTGCTTCGCCTCCTTTCCGACCGTGGATATATCCACCAGGTCACCGATGCCGCCGCGCTCGACGCGCTGGCGACCAAGCAGATCGTGCCGGCCTATATCGGCTTCGATCCGACTGCGCCGTCGCTGCATGTCGGCAGCCTCGTCCAGATCATGCTCCTCCGCCGCATCCAGCAGAGCGGGCACAAGCCGATCGTGCTGATGGGCGGCGGCACCGGCAAGGTGGGCGATCCCAGCTTCAAGGACGAAGCGCGCAAGCTGATGACGGTCGAGACGATCGAAGCGAACATCGCGTCGATCAAGACGGTGTTCGAGCCGTTCCTGACCTTTGGTGACGGCCCCACCGATGCGGTGATGGTCGACAATGCCGACTGGCTCGACGCGCTGGAGTACCTCCCCTTCCTGCGCGATTACGGCCAGCATTTCTCGGTCAACCGGATGCTCAGCTTCGATTCGGTCAAGCTGCGGCTGGACCGCGAGCAATCGCTCAGCTTCCTCGAATTCAACTACATGATCCTTCAGGCGTACGACTTCCTCGAGCTGTCGCGCCGCCATGCCTGCCGGCTTCAGCTGGGCGGATCGGATCAGTGGGGCAATATCGTCAACGGTATCGAGCTTTCGCGCCGTTGCGACGGGACCGAAGTGTTCGGCGTCACCACGCCGCTGATCACCACGGCCGATGGCGGCAAGATGGGCAAGACCATGTCGGGCGCGGTGTGGCTCAATCCCGAGCAGCTCTCGCATTACGATTACTGGCAGTTCTGGCGGAACACCGACGATCGCGACGTCGGCCGCTTCCTGCGGCTGTTCACCGATCTGCCGCTCGACGAGATCGCCCGGCTCGAAGCGCTGGAAGGTGCGGAGATCAACGAAGCGAAGAAGGTGCTGGCCAACGAAGCCACCGCCATGTGCCGCGGGCTGGCCGCTGCGGAGGAAGCGGCGGAAACCGCGCGCCGCACCTTCGAGGAAGGATCGGCGGGCGACGCCCTGCCCAGCCATACCGCATCGGGCGATATCGCCGTGGTCGATGCATTGGTCGCACTGGGCCTTGCCGCTTCGAAGGGTGAGGCTCGCCGCCTGATCAAGGGCGGCGGCGCGCGCATCGATGGCGAGAAGGTGGAAGACGAAGCGCAGATCATTACGGCTACGTCATCTTCCCTGCGCATTTCGGCAGGCAAGAAAAACCACGGGATACTCAGTTTCGCCCAGTAAAATTCCTGAGCGCACAATAGCCGGGCGTTAATCACTTTCGTTGCATAGCGATTCACGCGGCAACTCTAGTGTTGCTACCGGTACCACGAGTTTTGAAGTGGGGTGCGTGTGAGTTTTGGAACGGGAAATCTGGCATATGCCGAGATCCGGCGGGAAGGACGGGATGACGTCCATTACCGCGCCAAGGCGTTCGGCCCCGATGCCCGCCCGCACACGCTACTGATCGTCAATCTCTCGCCGCATGGCCTGATGGCGCGATGTGACAGTGATTTCCAGCCGGGCGACCGCCTCCGCGTCAACCTGCCTGTGGTGGGCGTGACCGTTGCCGAGGTCCGCTGGTCGCTGGGCGGCCGCGTCGGCTGCCAGTTCGATCATGCCATCGATCTGGCCGGCTATTACGAGCTGATCGCGGTGGTGTTGAAGTCTAACCGGCCCTGAGCAGCCCGACCGCAGCGTCGCGTTCGAACAGATAGAGCGCCACGCGCGCCGCCTGTCCCCGCTCGCTCTTCAGCGCGCGATCCTGATCTTCCAGCAAGCGCGCATCGGCATTGGCGGCGACGATCAGCGAGGCGAGGCTTTCGGGCGTCGCCAGCCGGAAGGTCTGTTCGCCCGACTGGCGGGTGCCGAGCAACTCCCCTGCCCCGCGCAGTTCGAGGTCGCGTTCAGCGATCAGGAAGCCGTCGGTGGTGTCGCGCATCAGGCCGAGGCGCGCGCGTGAGGTTTCGCTGAGGTTGCCGCCGCGCAGCAGGATGCAGTGCGACTGGCCCCCGCCCCGCCCGACGCGGCCGCGCAGCTGGTGGAGCTGGGCGAGGCCGAACCGGTCCGCGGCCTCGATCACGATCAGCGTGGCGTTGGGCACGTCCACGCCCACCTCGATCACCGTCGTCGCCACCAGCACGCCCAGTTCGCCGCTGGCGAAGCGGGCCATCACCGCGTCCTTCTCCGGACCTTTCATCCGGCCATGGACGAGGCCGACCTTCTCACCGAAGCGCATCGTCAGTTTCGCCGCGCGATCCTCGGCCGCCGCGAGATCGGTCTTCTCGCTTTCCTCGACCAGCGGGCACACCCAATAGGCTTGCTTCCCCGCCGAGAGATGCCGCGCCAGCCCGTCGACCACCGCGTCGAGCTTGTCCTCGGAGATCACCGTGGTCTGGATCGGCTCGCGGCCGGGCGGCATCTCGTCGAGGCGGCTGACGTCCATCTCGCCATGGCTGGCCAGCTGGAGCGTGCGCGGGATCGGGGTGGCGGTCATCACCAGCAGGTGCGGCGGCACCTGCGCCTTGGCCTGCAGCATCATCCGCTCGGCCACGCCGAAGCGATGCTGCTCGTCCACCACCACAAGGCCGAGATCGCGATAGGTCACGCCCTGCTGGAAGATGGCATGAGTGCCGATAAGGATGTCGATCTCGCCCGCAGCGAGGCCCATGAGCGTGGCTTCGCGGGCCTTGCCCTTGTCGCGACCAGTAAGGATCGCGATGCGGACCCCGAGGCCCGCGAGCATACGGTTGAGATTCTCGAAATGCTGGCGGGCGAGGATTTCGGTGGGGGCGAGCAACGCACCCTGTGCGCCGGCTTCGGCCGCGATCAGCAGCGCCATCGTCGCGACCAGCGTCTTGCCCGATCCGACATCGCCCTGCAGCAGCCGCAGCATCGGCTGGGTCTGGGCCATGTCGCCTTCGATCTCGCCGATCGTGCGCGATTGCGCGCCAGTGGGCGTGTAGGGCAGCTGGAGCCTGCCCCTCAGCCGCCCGTCGCCCTGCAGGGCCCGCCCGCGCTTCGACCGCGCCTCGCCGCGCACGAGCAGCAAAGCGAGCTGGTTCGCGAACACTTCGTCATAGGCCAGCCGCTCGCGCGCCTTGGCGTCGGATGGATCGGCGTGGATCCGCGTCAGCGCCTCGCGCCAGTCGGGCCACTGGTTCTTCGCCTTCAGGCTCGGCTCGATCCATTCGGGCATTTCCGGCGCCCGCTCGATGGCCTGCGCGACCAAAGCTGCGATCCGTTTCGAAGTGATGCCTTCCGAGCAGGGATAGACCGCCTCGCGCCCGCCCGCTTCGGCTTCCTCCGACACCTCGGGGTGCACGATCTGGAGTTCCTGACCGTACTGGTCGAGGCGTCCGGAGACCCAGCGGGGTTCGTTGAGCGGCAGGAGCTTCTTCGCCCAGCCGGAATTGCCGCCGAAGAAGACCAGGCTGACATGGTTGCCCAGCGCGTCCACCGCCTGAACCCGCGCCGGGGAGCGCCGCGTGCCGCCGAAGCGATAGTTTACGGGGGTGACGCGGATCACGATGGTCCGCCCCGCATCCGCCGCGTCGAGCTCTTCGCGCAACTCGCGATCGATCCAGCCGGTGGGCAAATGGAACGCCACGTCCACCACCCGCGCCATGCCGAGCCGGTCGAGCGGCTTGGCCAAGGCGCTGCCGATGCCTTTCAGCGCCGTCACTTCGGCGAACAATGGATTGAGAAGTTCCGGGCGCATGGCTATCGCCACCCACTACACCCAAGCCGACCGCGCATTCCAGCGCTGTCGGCCAATTTGCGTTGAGGATTATGGACCGCGAAACCCGCCTGAAACGCCTCCGCTTCCGCGCCTGGCACCGCGGCGTCAAGGAAGCCGATTTGATGATCGGCGGATTCTTCGACGCGCATCATGCCGGCTGGAACGACGCCGAGATCGAGTTGTTCGAAGCGCTGATGGAGGAACAGGACGTCGATATCATGGCCTGGGCGATGGGCGCCCAGAACGTGCCGCCGGAATATGAGGGCACGATCATGGCTGCGCTGAAGACGCTGAATTACGTGCCGATTTCGCGATAACTCAAAAGCCCCTCCTCTTCAGAGGAGGGGTTGGGGTGGAGGATGGCTGGCCTCGCAGAGGGCACGGCCTGTGATGACTGCCCCACCCCCAACCCCTCCCCTGAAGGGGAGGGGCTTGAAGAAAGACAGAATGCCCGACCTCAAGACGATCCTTTCCGCCAACAAGCCCCTGACCCTCGCGGGCGCACCGAACGGCTTCCTCCCCTGGATGCTGGCCGATCTGGCGCGCGCAGGCGGTACCGCGGTGTTCATCGCGTCGGACGAATCCGCGATGCGGGCGATGGCCGGCACCGCGACCTTCTTCGCGCCCGAGATAGAGATCGTCTCTTACCCGGCATGGGACTGCCTGCCCTATGACCGCGCCAGCCCCACGCTGCGCGTCATGTCGGAGCGGCTGGCCGCGCTGCACACGCTCCAGACCCCGGCGAAGAAGCCGCGGCTGTTCGTCACCACAGTCAACGCCGCGACCCAGCGTGCGCTGACGCGGTTCCGCATCCGCCAGCTGGTCGCGCGGCTGGCGCCGGGCGAGCGCATCTCGCTCGACAAGCTGACCAACCTGCTGTCGTCCAACGGCTATGTCCGGCTCGATACCGTCAACGACGCGGGCGAGTTCGCGGTGCGCGGCGGCCTGGTCGATCTGTTTCCCAGCGGTGCCGAACAGCCGCTGCGGCTCGATTTCTTCGGCGACGAGATCGAGAGCGTCCGCACCTTCGATCCTGCCGACCAGCGCACCACCGGGCGCGTCGACGGCTTCACCCTGCTGCCCGCAAGCGAAGCTCTGCTCGACGAGGACAGCATCAGGCGGTTCCGCACCCGCTATCGCGAGAAGTTCGGCGCCACCGCGACCGGCGACCCGCTGTATCAGGCGATCAGCGACGGGCGGCGGCTGGCGGGCATGGAGCATTGGCTCCCGCTGTTCGAAGAAAAGCTCGAAACGCTGTTCGATCACCTGCCCGGCGATGCGATCATCGTTCGCGATGCGGGCACTGCGGGCGCGGCCGAGCAGCGGTTCGAAGCGATTGCGGACTATCACGCCAATCGCGTGCGGGCGGAATCGACTGCGCCGGGCAGCTATCGTCCGCTCGACGCGGGGTCGCTGTACTTGACTGGCGATCAGTGGGAGACGCGGCTGGCCGATGGTCCGGTCCATGCCGCCACGCCGTTCCACGAGCCGGAATCCGCGACCGTTCTCGACTTCAACGTCGATGGCCCGCGCGACTTCGCGCCCGAGCGTGCGGCGAGCGTCAACGTCTATGAAGCGGTGGTCGACCACATCGCGAAGCTGCGTAAGGAGAAGCGCAAGCCGATCCTCGCCAGCTATTCGATCGGCGCGCGCGAGCGGCTGACCGGGCTGCTCAACGATCACGGCCTCAGCGGCGCGCATCATGCCGAGAGCTGGCACGAAGCGATGGGCATCGCAGACAAGGCGGTCGCGCTGATCGTCCTGCCGCTCGACCATGGCTTTACCGCGCCCGACGTGGCGGTGCTGACCGAGCAGGACATGCTGGGCGACCGGCTGGTCCGCCGCGCCAAGCGCAAGAAATCGACCGACGCGTTCCTCAACGAGCTGGCGACGCTCTCGCCGGGCGATCTCGTCGTCCATGTCGATCACGGCATCGGCCGCTATGAGGGCCTGACCCAGATCCCGGTGCAGAAGGCGCCGCACGATTGCGTCGCGCTGAGCTATGCCGGGGGCGACAAGCTCTATGTTCCGGTCGAGAATCTCGAGGTCCTGAGCCGCTACGGCGCGGGCGAGGAAGGCGCGGCGCTCGACCGGCTGGGCGGCGAGGCGTGGCAGCGGCGCAAGTCGCGGATGAAGGAGCGAATCCGCGAGATCGCGGGCGAGCTGATCGCCACCGCCGCGCGCCGCGCGGTGCGTCCGGGCGAAGTGCTCGAGCCCGATCCGGGCGGCTATCCCGCCTTCGTCGATCGCTTCCCGTACGAGGAAACCGACGATCAGGACCGCGCGATCAGCGACGTGATCGACGATCTGGGCGCGGGCAAGCCGATGGACCGGCTGATCGTCGGCGATGTCGGCTTCGGCAAGACCGAGGTCGCGCTGCGCGCCGCCTTCGTCGCGGCGATGGCCGGGCAACAGGTGGCGGTGGTGTGTCCCACCACCCTGCTCGCCCGCCAGCATTTCCAGAACTTCACCGAGCGGTTCCGCGACTTCCCGGTGAAGATCGGCCGCCTTTCGCGGCTGGTCCCCGCGACCGAGGCGAAGAACACCAAGGACGGCGTGGCCGAAGGGACGATCGATATCGTCGTCGGCACGCATGCGATCCTGGCCAAGGGCATCGACTTCAAGCGGCTGGGGCTCGTCATCGTCGACGAGGAGCAGCGGTTCGGCGTGACACACAAGGAGCGGCTGAAGGCGCTGAAGGCCGACGTGCACGTCCTGACGCTGACGGCGACACCGATCCCGCGCACGCTACAGATGGCGATGAGCGGGCTGCGCGAACTCAGCGTGATCCAGACCCCGCCGGTCGATCGCCTCGCGGTGCGCACCTATATCATGCCGTGGGACCCGGTGGTGCTGCGCGAGGCGCTGCTGCGCGAGCATTATCGCGGCGGGCAGGCCTATTTCGTCACCCCGCGCATCGCCGACCTGCCCGATATCGAGAAGTTCCTGCGCGAGGACGTGCCGGAGATCACCTATGTCGTCGCGCACGGCCAGATGTCGCCGACCGAGGTCGAGGAGCGGATGTCCGCCTTCTACGACCGCAAATACGACCTGCTCGTCTCGACCACGATCATCGAGAGTGGCTTGGATATCCCCAGCGCCAACACGTTGATCGTCAACCGCGCCGACAAGTTCGGCCTCGCCCAGCTCTACCAGATCCGCGGGCGTGTCGGCCGGTCGAAGACCCGCGCCTATGCCTATATGACCACGCCGCCGCAGCGGCAGGTGACCGAAGCGGCGGAAAAGCGGCTGAAGGTGCTGTCGGACCTGGAATCGCTGGGGGCGGGTTTCCAGCTTGCGTCGCACGATCTCGACATTCGCGGGGCGGGCAATCTGCTCGGCGACGAGCAGTCGGGGCATATCAAGGAAGTGGGCTACGAACTTTACCAGTCGATGCTGGAAGAGGCGATCATGGACGCCCGCGCGGGCGGGCTGCGCGACGATATCCGGCCGCGCGACCTGAGCCCGCAGATCAATGTCGATGCGCCGATCATGATCCCGGAGGATTATGTCCCCGATCTCGACCTGCGCATGGGCCTGTACCGCCGCCTCAACGATGTCGAGGACAAGGCCGGGATCGAAAGCTTCGCCGCAGAGCTGATCGACCGGTTCGGCAAGCTGCCCGAGCCGACCGACAATCTGCTGCGCCTGATCGAAGCCAAGCTGAACGCCAAGCGGGGGAATATCGCCAAGCTGGACGTGGGGCCGAAGGGCGCGCTGGTCAGCTTCCACGAGGACAAATTCCCCAATATCGAGGGGTTGCTGGCCTATGTGCAGAAACTGGGCGAGACGGCGCGGCTGCGGCCGGACATGAAGCTGGTGATCAATCGCGTGTGGGCGGATCCGAAGGCGCGGCTGCACGGCGCGCTGCAATTGTCGCGCGGGCTGGCGAAGGCGGCGGGGTAGCAAATAATCCTCCCCCGCCAGGGGGAGGTGTCAGCGCAGCTGACGGAGGGGGAGGTTTCCAGAACAAGCGTTTGGGATTCCTCCCCCTCCGTCGCCTTCGGCGCCACCTCCCCCTGGCGGGGGAGGATTGGTTACTTCTTCTTCCCCGCCACGTTCAGCGCCACCGCAGCGCGGAACAGGTCCTTCAGTGCGGCTTCGTCGATCGCTTCGCCTTCGCGGATATCGATCGCGCGGCGGACATTGCCGTCGAGGCTCGAGTTGAACAGCCCCTTGGGGTCTTCCAGCGAAGCGCCCTTGGCGAAGGTCATCTTGACCACCGCCTTGTAGGTCTCGCCGGTGGCGATCATGCCGGAGGAATACCAGACCGGCACGCCGCGCCATTTCCATTCCTCGACCGCATCCGGCACCGCCTCGAGCAGCAGCGCGCGCAGCTTCGCCAGCGTCTCGCCGCGCCAGTCGCCCAGCGCCGCGATGCGTTCGTCGATCAGCTCGGAGGGAGTCTTCTCGGTCATTTGCCCTTCTCCGCAAAGGTCCAGCCGGGGATCGCCGCGGCTTGCTTCACCCAATCGCTGAACTGCACTTCGTCGAAAATGCCGTCCTCGGGAACGTGGAAATAGCGCGTATTGGCGTCCTTCGATTCCACCGGCGGCATCGGATCGAGCGCGGTACCGCGGAAGAAGCTGACCTTCACATAGCGATTGAAGCAGTGATAGCCGAGGAACCAGCCCTGCCCCTCGACGCCATACATCGGCGTGTTCCAGCGGACCATTTTCTGCACGCCGGGCACCGCGGCTTCGATCAGCTTGTCCAGCTTCACGCCCACGTCATGCTTCCAGCCGGGCATCGCGGCGATATAGGCCTGAACCGGCGCATCGCCGTCGCCCTTCGGGATCTGCGGATTGCCGCCCGACAGCAGCTTGACCTCGCTCATGCGCGCCGCCGCTTCGCGACATAGGGCAACGCGAACAGGTAAAGGCCGGTCGCCACCAGCAGGATCAGCGGGACCGCGGCGAACAGGCCCATCCAGGCCGGCGGCTGCCCCTGCCCCATCGCGACCATATAGGCGATCACCCCCGCCACGAAGGCGATCGATACCCAGCGATGGAATTGCCGGATCCACTTGTTCATGCGCGTTTCTCCCCGTCCATCGGGTTCCAGCAGCGGGACATGGGTTCGTCAACCGGGCGGCGGATTTTCACTGTGATCCCCCGGATGGGTAGTGGAAGGACTTGTAAACCATCGAACAATATGGCTGATCGGGATCAGGAGACCGGACCATGGAAGTCGCCAGTCTAGAACGCCGCCGCCGTCTGATGGACACGCTGGGCCAGCTCGCCCAGGTCGACTCGATCGAGGCGCTGATCATGACCCTGCGCGGATCGGCGCGCGCCATCGGCAATGCCGACGGCATCACCGTGGTGCGCCGCATCGGCAATCGCGTCGCCTATGTCGCCGAAGACGCCGCCAGCCCGCTCTGGACCGGTCAGGATTTTCCGATCGAGGCGTGCATTTCCGGCCTCGCGATGATCGAGAACCGCCCGATCGTGATCCCCGATATCTTCGCCGACGATCGCGTGCCGCACGAAGCCTATCGCGCGACCTTCGCGAAGAGCATGGCGATGTTCCCGATCGGCGTTGCCGAACCGCGCATGTCGATGGGCGCCTATTGGGCGAAGACCGGCGATATCGATCCCGAAGCCGTTGCCCTGCTCACCAACCTCGCGCGTGCGGCCAGCCGCGTGTTCGATCGGGTCGAGGGCAGCAAGATGGGCGCCGCGGGCTGACGCCCTAGCGGACCGGTACTTCCAGTTCGGCTTCTTCCTCGGCTTCCAGCTCGGCAGCGCTGAACTTCTCGCGTTGCATGGTGAAACCGGCGCCGAAACCTTCATGGTTCCAGCGACCGGAAATCACCGTGCCCTCGGCGTCGATCGTGCCGGCATAGAGGATCTCATGGTCCCAGCCGCTGCCGCCATCATATTGTTTTGAGAAGCGCACGGCCGATCCGGTTCGGCCGCCCAGCACATAAGCGCGGCGAATGTCGGCAATGCCACTGTCGTCCGGTTCGGTGATCGTCCCGCCAAAGCTGCCGCCAGTCTCTTCGAGCACGGCGATGAAGCTGTTGTCCGATCCGTAGAAAAACCCGGCATAGCGGCCATACCAGACGCCGGTCACATCCTGCTTGTCCGCCATCAGCTGGAATGATCCGCGATGATCTTCCACCCGCCCGCCTCGTGGCGGAACACCAGCGTTGTCATGCCGGTCAGTTCCTTGCCGCCGGCATCGACCAGCTTCCAGCGTGCCGTCAGCAGTGCGTGGCCGTCGCCCAGCATGCGGAAATCCTCGAAGGTGAAGGACAGGCGCGTCGCGCCGCTGTTGCGGTTCGGGCCGAACTGTTCGGGATAGCTGGCAAGATATCGCGCCCGCACTGCGGGTTTGCCGCGGGCGATACCCTTTGCGCCGGTGAAGCTGGTCGCTGGATCGTCCGAATAGATTTTCAGGAAGCGATCGACGTCGCCGCCATCCCATCCCGCCGCGCTGTCGGTCATCCCGGCCTCGATCGCCGAGCGCGCATCCTGCGCGGTCGCCGGAAGCGCCACCATCAGCGCGAATGAAATCAGCAACCAGCGCAGCATCCGCATGTCCCGTCTCCCCTTCAGCCGCCGACCAGCTCCGCCAGCGCCGCGCTCTCGATCGGCACGGAGCACAGGAAGCCCTGATAATATTGGCACCCTTCCTTGGCGAGCAGATCGAGCTGTTCTGCCGTCTCCACCCCTTCGGCAACAACCGTCAGCCCCAGCGAGCGCGCCATGTCGATCACGCCGCGCACCACCACCCGATCGCGTGCACTGCCGGTGATGTCCTGGCTGAGATGCTGGTCGATCTTGAGATAATCGAGCGGCAGTGCCTTGAGATAGGCGAGGCTTGAATAGCCCGTCCCGAAATCGTCGACCGCGACCCGGCACCCCGCGCTGCGCAACTCGCTCAGCAGGCGCGCGGCGTCGCCCAGATCCTCCATGATCCCGCTCTCGACGATCTCGATGGTCAGGCGGTTGCGGGGAAAACCGCTCGCGTCAATCCGGCCGAGCAGGCTGTCGGCAAAGCCCGAACGGCCGACATCGCCCGCGGTGACGTTGATCGACAGGCGCAGCTTGGCGAGGTTCGCAGGCCAGCGCGCTGCTTCGTTGAGCGCACGCCGCTGGACATGATCACTGACCGCAGCTTCGAGACCGGCATGTGCCGCCGCCGCGAACAGCGCCTCGGCACCCACCTCGCCCAGTTGCGGATGATGCCAGCGCGCCAGCGCCTCGACGCCGGTGATCATCTTGGTCGCGATCGAGACCTGCGGCTGGAACAGCACGCTCAGTTCCTCACGCTCCAGCGCATGCCGCAGATCGCCCGCCAGCACTTCGAGCGAAGGCCCGGAGGTTTCGCGCGGCGCGTGACCATCGAACAGCGCCTCGCTGGTCCGCCGCAGCAGCGCGACGGCGGTGTCGCCCTCCACGCTGGTCGCCGATGCGATTTTCGCGCCCAGCGGGAGGAAGTCGCCGCCGACCACGAAGGGCCGCTCCAGCGCATGCTCGAACTTCGCGGAGGCCGCGGCGATGGTCTCCGCATCGGCATCGTCGCTGGCGACCAGGAATTCCGATCCGCCCATTCGTGCCACTACCGCGCGCCGGCCCAATGCCTCCCGCGCCGCATCGGCCAGCCGCCGCGACACCGCGCGCAGCAATGCATCGCCCGCCGCGCGGCCATCGGCGGTGTTGACCGTCTCGAACCGCGACAGGCCGATCAGGATCACCGAGACGGTGCCGCCCTCGC
>NZ_JARNTV010000059.1 GCF_029433115.1 Sphingomonas sp. AOB5
TAGGTGACCGGCTCATGGGTGCGCGGCACGCTGGCGCGGTCGAGCTGGACGACGCGGGTGCCGGGGGCGACGCCTTCGAAGTGATAGAAGCCGTCCTTGTCGGTGACGACATAGCTGCCATCGTCCATCAGCAGGCGGATGCCGGCGACACCCTTGCGGCCGCGCTCGGGATCGAGGCAGTTGCCCTCGGTCACGCGGCCGATCACGGTGAAGGCATCGGTCATCAGCGGGCGGCGGATGCGCACCGGGGCGCTGGCGGCGCTGCTGACCGGCCCGGCCTGGCTGGGTGCGCGCGCGATCACATTGTTGACCGCATCGCCCGGAGGGGCGCCGGGAGCGACCTCGACCAGATAGGTGATCTGGACCTGACCGCCGACCGCGAGGTTGGGGAGCGTGAAGACGATGGTCTTGCCATCCGAACTGACCGCCGGCTCCGGCGCACCACGGCTCGATCCCTGACGATAGCGCAGGCCGCGGGGCAGCGTGTCGGTCACGGTCAGCGGGGTCGCGGCATCGGTGCCGATATTGCGGATCTCGAGGCGGTACTGGATGAAGTCGCCGATCTCGGCCTCGCGCACCGAGGCGATCTTCTCGACCGTGAGGCGCGGTGCCGCGACCTGCTGGATCGCCGGACGCTCCGGGTCGATCGGAAGGTCGATGCGGACCGGATCGGGCGTGGAGAGGGTGAACACGCCGCCATAGGAACCCGCGACGATGGTGAAGGGATCGCCATGTGGATCGCGCAGCGCGGCCATGGCGGCGGGCGCGACGATCGACGGGGCGGTGTAGCCGGCGGGCGGGGTCACTACGAGGCGGTAGTTGCCCGGCGGCAGCAGCGGGAAGCGGAAGTCGCCGTCTTCCATCACATAGCGCCAGCCGCTGGAGTCCGTGAGGGTCTGGCCCGAAATGACCTGGTTCGGATACGCGCTGATGCCGTCGTCGCCGAACACCTGCGTTGCCGGCAGCCCGGTCGCATCGTCGATCAGCGTGACGGTGGCGCCGTTGATCGGCTTGCCGGTTCGCGAATCGAACACATGGCCCAGCGGATCGATCAGCAGGCTGGCGGTGGAGCCATAGCTGTCGTCATCTTCCGAGAAGGAGAGGGTGAGGAAGCCGTTATTGTCGCGCGTCAGATCGCAGGCCGAGCGGGTCGAGTCGCCGGAATGCAGCGTGCTGGGCGGGAAGACGCCGGCGAAGATACCGGTGTTCGGGCCGGTTTCGAACATCACCGCATCGCCCTGGCGCTTGCCCGAATCGGCATGGAGCAGGGTCGTTTCGATCTTGGTCGGATCGTAATTCTCGCCCGGCGCTTCGAGCACGACGATCATCGGATTGTCGATGTTGAGCGAGCGCAGCGGGGCGGCCTTGGCGAGTTCCTCGGCGCTGATCCATTGCGGGGTGTAGAGGATCGGCTGGGGCTGGCACTTGAGCTGGCTGTAATCGATCACGAAGTCGGTCGGCAGGCGCCGGAAGGTGATCTTGGTGTGATACTTGGCCGTCGTCAGCTCGACCGTGTTGGACGGGAGCGTGCGATCGCCGGAATTGGTCGAATAGGTAAGCGAGGCCGTGTTCGCGATCCGCGTCTGTGCACTCACCGCCTGCGGGAGCAGGAGCGCGGCGATCGGCGCAAGCATGGCCAGCGCGGCACGGAGGGGGAAGGGGATGCGGAGCATAAGGGTTCTCCGTTTCCCGGCGCGCAGGGGGCGGCGCGCCGGGAGCCGGGGGGTGGCCTCTTTTTTGGTCTTAGTTGATGGTCACGCGGAACGAGATGTTCAGCGGCACCAGCGGCAGCACGCTGCCGAGGGTGGCGTGAACGGTGTGCGTGCCGCTGTCATAGTAACCGCCATACAGGTCGGTTTCGTCGGCACCGGTGTTGTTGTCGTCCTCCGGCGTGCCGTTGAGCAGGCACTGGCCGACGCCGAGACCGCCGACCGCGATCGATCCGGACACGAAGGTCGTGTTCGCAGGGATCGCGTCGCTGATCGCGACGCTGGTGGCGATGCCGGGACCGGCATTGGCGACGCTGATGCAATATTCGACCGTCGCGCCCGGAATGGCCTTCGGGTTGACCAGAAGGTTGTATGGGTCGCTGACGACGCGTGCGGTCTTGGTGCCGGTAACCGCGGCGCTGTCGATCGTGTACGCGTCGAATGCCCACTGCGAACCGTCACGCAGCTGATCGAGCAGGTTCGCGTCGTCGGCGAAGACGATGTCCACCGTGGTCGGCGAATCCGGCGTGAGCAGCGAGGTGGCGACCAGATCGGCACCGAGCGAACCCGAAGTGCCGCCAGCCGCAACCGTGCCCTTCAGGCCGACGATCGCAGTGTGGATGCCCGCGGTGTTCGGGATGTTGGCGACGATGAAGACCGTAACGGTCGCATCGGGCGCCAGCTCGTCGATATAGGTCGCGGTATCGACGCCGGCGTCATAGGTGCCGTTGCCGTTGCTGTCGACGAATACGCGGATATTGGTGACGTTGAAATCGTCGGTGCCGAGCAGCGGGATCGACACGGTCTGCTGGTCGCCGGTCAGACGGATGTCCTGCGTGGCGTTGGTCAGGTTGGTGACGGTGAAGGTCGTCACCTGATCGGTCGAACCGATCGAGACCTTGGTCGCCGTGCCGCCGACTTCGGCGACGGCCAGGTTGACCTTCTTGTCGACCACGAACGTCGCGGTGTTCGACGTGCTCGACTGGTTCGAGCCGCCGACCGAATAGGTCACGGTCGCCTGGTTGTTGATGCTGGTACCTGCAGGGGTTTCCTGCGCGAAGGCCGGGGAAGCGAAGATCGAAACGATCGCCGCGCCGCCCAGCAGCTTGAGCTTGTTATACATGACGAACTTACCCTTTTACGAGTTACTTGAGGATGGCGCGGAACGAGACGTTGGCAGAGCCGCCGGCGGGGACCGAGGCGAGGCGCCAGCGGACGACGCGGACGTCGGCCAACGTGGCTGCGCGCAGCTGACCGTTCGCGCCGCGCGCGGTCAGTTGAGCAATCGGGGCGAAGCGCTGGCCGTCGACCGATACTTCGGGCGCGGGCGAGCCTTGCGAGGGTCCGGCATAGGCGAGCTGGGCCGGGACCGGATTGGCGATCACGAGATCGCGCGCGGCCTGGCTGCCCGAATTGCGGACGGTGATCTGATAGACGACGCGGTCGCCCGGCGTGACGTGGCCGGGGGCGGCCAGTTCGACGCGGGTCGTGCCGTCGGCGGCGGGCTTGCGGACTTCCGCCAGCACGCGCGAGGTGATGGTAACGGGGTTGCCGACCGCGAGCGCGGGCACGGCAATGGCGAGCAGCGCGAGCGCCCCGCCGGACTTCAGGATTGCAGGCATGGACGTGCTCCTCACTTGATCTTGACCTGGAACTGGATGGTGCGGACGGCCGGACCCGCAATGTCGCCGAGAGCGACGCGGATGGCCGCGCCGTCGAAGCTGCCGGCATCATCGCCGCCGGCATCGGTAAGTGCGGCGCCGTCCAGGCGCAGACTGCCCGGGACATAGGCCGTGCCGGTAGGGATCGTATCGGCAAGGCGGGCATCACGGACGGCGCCGCTCCCGCCGAAGCGGGTTTCGAGAGTGTAGGTGACGGTGGCGCCACGGACCGGCAGGCTGTCGCCATTGGGCGCGACGACCGACTGGGACTTGACCACCGAGACGTTGTCGGGATCGCCCGAGGCCATGGTGATCGTGACGCTGGCTTCGGCGGAAGCGGTGGTCGCGCCGACGACCGCGTCGCAGCCATCGTCGCCCTGGCCGTCATAGCCGGTGCCCGGTGTTCCCGAACCGGTGACGGCGCGGGTCGCGACGATCAGCTTGCCGCCGGTTGCCGGAGCCGAAGCACGGACCAGCGCGAGGAAGCGGATCGAGGCGCCGGGGGCGAGCGGCGGGGTCGCGGCGCCGGGTTCGATCCGCAGATCGTGCGCCGGGTCGAACTGGCCGTCGCCGTCCATGTCGATCGCGAATGCCTCGACCGTGGCGTCGACGCCCTCAAGGCGGCCGGAAAGGGTAAACGGCTCGTGCCCGTTGCCGGTGTTGGTGAGCGTGAACGCGACCGGGGTCAGCCCCTGTCCGAGCGACAGGCTGGAGACCGCAGGGGTCAGCTGGAGATCGAGGATTTCGCCGAGGCGGAACGTCACCTGGTTCGACGCGATGGTGGCCGGTTGCTCCGCGATGCTGAAGCTGACGGTGGCGGTATTGGGGATGATGGAGCCTGCCGGGCCGGACGCGAGTGCGGGTACGGCTGCAAGCATCAAGCTGCATCCCCCAAACACTGCAATCACGATCCGCCCGATCAGTGACACCTGACACACCCTTTTGAACTAATTTCGGGTATCGGTGTCGCAGATTGCAGTTATGGCGACTTTAAATGCTGCTTAGGTAGTAATACAATGAATCAACTGGATTTATCCGAAGTGGATATATTCAGGATGAAATCCGTTATATTTATTCGTGTTCTACTTATGGGTTGGCCCTTATGTAATATTACCTAGGGATGATCTATCGCCAACAGCGCGAAGGTGGCGAGCCAGTGGCTTCCCATATAGCTGTCGTCCAGATGGCCGAGGCTGGCGTCGAGATGGCGTTGGGCCGCCGCGATGGCGACGGCCGCGGCGGGATGCTGGGGGCCGAGCTTGGCGGCCAGTCCGCGCCAACACCATGCGCGGCTGAGGTTCAGTCCGTCGAGATGCGCGATCTTGCCGTCGTCGCGATCCGAGACATGGGCCGGCGTGAACAATGTTAACGGCTGGCCCTCCGCGCAGCGCGGCAGGAAGGCATCGAACCATGTGGCGAAATCCGTCCCGGGCAGGACGCGGCTCATCAGCAGGGCCTCGATCAGCGCGGGCGACTGGAACTCGTCGCCGCCCGGCTCCCATGCCTGGCAATCGCGGTCTTCCAAGAACCAGCCGGTCGCGCTGGTGTCGATCAGCGGCACCAGTTCGGGATCGTGTACCAGTGCCCAGTCGCGCGCGAGGATCAGCGCGAAGGCGGTGTTGAAATGGGTGCCGACGCGGATCGGGTAGGTCAGCTTGGGTAGAAACGCGTGGAAGCGCGCGGCGAAGGCGCGGGCGAGCGGTTCGAGTGCGGCGGCCCATGGCGCGTCGTGCCGGGCGAGTTCGCCGTGCAGCGCGAGCAGCCAGCCCCAGCCATAGGGCCGCTCGAACCCGGCCGACATCGGGCGGGAGAGGAAGGCGAGTTCGCCCGCGACCTTCTCCGGGGTGAGCAGGCGGTCGGCGCGCTCACGGATTTCGGCGGCTTCGGGCAGGCCGGGGTAGCGGCGCATCAGACGCATGATCTGCCACCAGCCATGGACGCAGCTGTGCCAGTCGAAGCTGCCATGGAAGATCGGGTGATGCGCGATCGGTGGCCTGGCATCCTCCGGACCGTTCAGCACCAGATCCATCTTGTAGGGATATTGCTGCTCGAGATGGCTGAGCGTCAGCCGGGCGAAGGTGCCCGCGATTTCGGGCGTGAGGTGGGTCATCGGAAGGCCAGCAGGTAGATCAGGGCGATGTTGACCGCGAGCAGGGGCAGGGCGGTGGCGACCTGTGCCTTGATCACGCCGTTGCGGTCCTTCAGCTCGAGCAATGCCGCGGGGACGAGGTTGAAGTTCGCGGCCATCGGGGTGAGCAAAGTGCCGCAAAAGCCCGCCAGCATGCCGATCGCGCCGATCACCGCCGGGTCACCGCCATAGCGCTGGATCAGCAGCGGCACGCCGATGGCGGCGGCCATCACCGGGAAGGCCGCGAAGGCATTGCCCATGATCACCGTGAACATCGCCATGCCGAGCGCGAAGACGAGGACGGTGAGGAAGATGTTGCCCGCCGGAATGATCGCGCTGGCGGTGCTGCCGATGACGGTGCCGACGCCTGCCGACGCGAAGACGACGCCGAGTGCGGCGAGCATCTGGGGCAGCACCGCGGCCCAGCCGATCGAGTCCATCAGCCTGCGGCCTTCCTGAAGCGGCGCGCTGGCCGGGGGCTTGAGCCAGACGAAGATGACGCCGACCGCGAGCAATGCGCCGAGGCCGAGCAGGATGTAGGTCTCGCGTTTGGGCTGGAAGATGCCCGAGGCGCCGAGCGGGGTGTAATTATAAGCCAGCGTGCCGATCAGCGCGGTCAGCGGGATGATCAGCGCGGGCAGGAACAGGCGGTTGCCGAGCCGGGCGCTGGAGGCTTCGCGCTCGGCATCGGAAGTGGTGGGCGGCGATCCGCGGCCCAGCGCGCCGAAGCCTGCCAGTCCGGCAAGTCCCAGCACCAGCAAGCCGTTCGCGAGATTGCCGATATAGGAACCGGCCAGCAGGCTCACCGCCATCAGACCCCAGAAGGCGGCATTGCCGAAGCGCTTCGCATTGCTGCGGTCGAGCGCGTTGAGCAGGGCGAAGGCAGCGAACATCAGCCCGACCAGCACATAGAGCCATTCGAGCGTGATCATGGCTTGCGGCTCCCCAGCTGACGGTCGAGCAGCAGCAGGCGCAGGCCGTGGATCAGGAAGGCGGCGATAGCGGTGGGGATCGCCCATTTGGCCAGTTCGAACGGGGTCAGTTCGATGCTGTAGGGGGCGAGCGTTGCCTGGATCAGCACGATCGATCCGATGGCGAAGAAGATGTCCTCGCCGAAGAACAGGCCGATATTGTCGGTCGCCGCAGCCTGCGCCTTGACCCGTTCGGTGGTCGCTTCGTCCAGCTCGCCCTGCTGCTTCTCGGCGGCGGCCAGCGCCATCGGAGCGACCAGCGGGCGGACGGTCTGGGGATGGCCCGCGGTGGAATGGAGGCCGATCGCGGCGGTGATCTGGCGATAGAGGAGATAGAGGATCAGCAGCTTGCCCGCGCTGGCGTTGCGGAAGCCGAGGATCACCGCACGGGCGCGCTGTTGCAGGCCGTAGCGTTCGAGCAATCCGATCGCGGGGAGCACCACCCAGGTGATGGCGAGGATGCGATTGTCGTTGAACGCCTTGCCGAAAATCTCGGTGACCTGGATCGGGTCCTTGCCCGCGAGCAGACCGGTCACATAGGCCGAGGCGGTGACCACCAGCATCGCGTTCAGCCGCATCGCGAACCCCGCGACGACGACGAGAATGCCGAGAAGCGGGAGATATTCCATCAGCGTCCAAAGCCTCCGCCGCCGGGGGTTTCGATCACGAACACGTCGCCGGGCGCCATTTCGGCAGAGGCGGTGGCGGACAGGGTTTCCACGCTGCCATCGGCGCGTTCGATGCGGTTGATGCCGGGCGCGCCGGATTGGCCGCCATCGAGACCGAAGGGGGGCACGCGGCGGCGGTTGGAGAGTATCCCAGCGCGCATCGCTTCGCGGAAGCGGATGCGGCGGATCGCACCGTCGCCGCCCTTGTGGGCGCCTTCGCCGCCCGAGCCGCGCCGGATGGCAAACTGCTCGACCAGCACCGGGTAGCGGGCCTCCAGCACTTCGGGATCGGTCAGGCGGCTGTTGGTCATATGGGTCTGGACGGCGGCGGTGCCTTCGAAGCCGGGGCCGGCGCCGGAGCCACCCGCGATAGTCTCGTAATATTGGTGGCGGGCATTGCCGAAGGTGAAGTTGTTCATCGTCCCCTGCGACCCCGCCAATGCCCCCAGCGCGCCGAACAAGGCATCGGTCACGACCTGGCTGGTTTCGACATTGCCAGCGACCACCGCCGCTGGATAGCGGGGATTGAGCATGCTGCCCTCCGGCACCCGGATCGTGACCGAGCGGAGGAAACCGTCGTTGAGCGGCACGGCTTCGTCGATCAGCGTGCGCATGACGTAGAGGACTGCGGCGCGGACGACGGCGAGGGGTGCGTTGAAATTGTCGGGTTGCTGGTCGCTGGTGCCGGTGAAGTCGAAGGTGAGGGCGGGCGTCTCGCGGTCCACGGTAACCGCGACCTGCACGATCGCGCCGCTGTCCATCTCGTATGCGAAGCTGCCGTCGCTCAGGCGCGGGATCAGGCGGCGGACGGCTTGTTCGGCATAGTCCTGGACATGGGCCATGTATGCCTGAACCACCGCGACGCCATATTCGGCCGAGGTGCGGCGCAGGCCTTCCGCACCGCGGGCGCAGGCGGCGATCTGGGCGGCGAGATCGGCGATGTTCTGGTCGATATTGCGAGCGGGATGCGGACCCGAGGCGAGCAGTTCGCGGGTCTCGGATTCGAGCAGGCGGCCATTTTCGACAAGTAGGACATTGTCGAAGATGATCCCTTCCTCGTCGATGCTGCGGCTGTTCGGTGGCATCGATCCGGGGCTGATCCCGCCGATATCCGAATGATGCCCGCGGGCGGCGACGAAGAAGGCGGGGGTGTCGCTACCATCGACGAATACCGGCTGGATCACGGTGATGTCGGGCAGATGCGTGCCGCCGTCATAGGGGGCGTTGAGTGCGTAGACGTCGCCGGGAAGGATGCCGCGGCCGTCGCTGGTGCGGCGGGTCAGGATGGTGCGGATGCTCTCGCCCATCGATCCGAGATGGACCGGGATATGCGGGGCGTTGGCGATCAGGTTTCCGGCCGCGTCGAACAGCGCGCAGGAGAAATCGAGCCGCTCGCGAATGTTCACCGACGACGCGCTGTGGCGGAGCGCGGCGCCCATTTCCTCGGCGATGGCCATGAACAGGCCTGAGAAGATCTCCAGCCGCACCGGATCGAGCGCGGTGCCGAGCGTGGCTGTCGCGCGGGGGATCGCACGGGTGAGGATGATGCTGCCTTCGCCATCGATCGTGGCGCGCCAGCCGGGCTCGACGATGGTGGTGGCCACCGGATCGGTGATGAGCGCGGGGCCTTCCAGGATCGCGCCCTGTGCCAGTTCCGCGCGGTCATGGACCGGGGTGGCATGCGTTGCACCGGCCATGAAGGTCTCGACCGTCGCGACGGGTGGCGCGCTGGTTTCGGGCGGTGCGGGAAGGGCGAGCGCTTCGCCGGTTTCGGCGATGGCTTCGGCGCGGATCATGTCGACGATCGGCGCGATGATGGGATCGTAGCCGAAGCGCTGGCGATAGGCGGTGGCGAACGCCGCCTGCATCGCATCGGGCTGTTCGAGCGGCACCTCGATGGTGCTGTCGCTGCCCTTGGTGCGCAGATGGGCGGTGAGTTCGAGCCGCGCGGTCTCGCCGAGCGCTCCGAGGGCTTCGAGGCCGAGTGCGGTGGCGACGGGTTCGAGGCCGGGATCGTCCAGCGGGAGTTCGACGGTGCGTTCGCGGACTTCGCGCCGGGCGGCGATACCGATGCCATAGGCGGAGAGCACGCCCGCGAGCGGATGGATCATCACCGTTTCGATCCCCAATGCATCGGCGACGAGGCAGGCATGCTGGCCGCCCGCGCCGCCGAAGCTGGCGAGGGTGAAGCGGGTCACGTCATGCCCGCGTGCGATGGAGACCGACTTGATCGCATTCGCCATGTTGGCGACGGCGATGGCGACCAGTCCTTCGGCAGTGGCTTGCGGTGAAAGGCCTGCTTGCGCCGCGACTTCCGACAGGCGGGCGAGCGCGGCATCGCGGTCGAGTGGCTGGTCGCCCTCGGGGCCGAAGACGCTGGGGAAGAATTCCGGCTGGATCTTGCCGAGTGCGACGTTGCAATCGGTGACGGTGAGCGGACCGCCGCGGCGATAGGCGGCGGGGCCGGGTACCGCGCCTGCGGATTCCGGCCCGACCTTCAGCCGGCCGCCGTCGAAGCTGCACACCGATCCGCCGCCGGCCGCGACGGTGTGGATGCGCAGCATCGGGGCGCGGATGCGGGCGCCCGCGACGATGGTCTCGTTGTCGCGCTCATAATGGCCGGCGTGGAGCGAGACGTCTGTCGAGGTGCCGCCCATGTCGAAGCCGATGACGCGTTCGAACCCGGCGCGGCGCGCAGTCTCGGCCATGCCGACAATACCGCCCGCGGGACCGGACAGGATCGCGTCCTTGCCGCGAAAACCGCGGCCGGGCGCGAGGCCGCCATTGGATTGCATGAACAGGGGCGAAGTGCCTTCCAGCGCCGCCTCCAGCCCTTCGACATAGCGGCGCAGCACCGGCGAGAGATAGGCATCGACCACGGTGGTATCGCCACGCCCGACCAGTTTGATCAGCGCGCCGACTTCGTGGCTGACCGAGATCTGGGTAAAACCGATCTCGCGGGCCAGTGCGGCCAGCGCGACTTCGTGCGCGGGGTGGCGATAGCCGTGCAGCAGCAGGATCGCGATGGCGCGCAGGCCGCGGGCATGGGCTTCGGTGAAGGCAGCGCGGGCGGCGTCGAGATCGAGCGGGCGAAGGGTTTCGCCTTCGTGCGTGACGCGTTCGTCGATCTCGATGGTTTCGGCGTGGAGCGGCGCGGGGCGATCGATGCGGCGGGCGAAGATGTCCGGGCGGTCTTGCGTGCCGATCACCAGTGCGTCGTGGAACCCCTTGGTGATCGCGAGCAGGACCGGCTCGCCCTTGCGTTCGAGCAGCGCGTTGGTGGCGATGGTGGTGCCGATGCGGATCTCGGCATCGGGCAGGGGGCCTGAAGGGACGCCGGTCAGCTGGCGGATCGCGGCGACCGCGGCGTCGTCATAGCGCTCCGGATCTTCGGACAGCAGCTTGGCGGTGACCATCGCGCCATCGGGCGTGCGCGCGACGACATCGGTGAAGGTCCCGCCGCGATCGACCCAGAAATGCCAACGCCCCATCGGCCAAGCGATGCGGGGCGGAGGCGTTCAGGTCAAGCAGCGATCAGCGCGGGTTCAGCGCCGCGATCAGCACCTTCATATTGTCGATATAGGTGCCGGTGGAGATGCCGATCACCGGCTTGTCGGTGATGAAGGGTGAGGTGTCGGTAGCGTCGCCCACCCGGGTGCCGCCGAAATCGCCGGGGGCGGGGGTCTTCGATCCGTCGCCGGCGTAAGGGTTGCTGGTCGCGCGCAGCTCGGTCGGCCAATAGCCGGCCTTGTTGAGTGAGCCGATCAGTGCGGCCGGGGTGCGCTTGCCGTCGGCGGTGTTGAGGTCCGAGGTTTCGACCGCATCGATCAGGAAATAGCGCGGCAGCGGGCGGGCATTGCCCGGACGCAGCGGCGACTCCTTGGCGATCTCGGCGGGCGAAGTTGCCTTGAGCTTCTCATATTCGGCGCGCAGCGCGGGGACGTTGATCGCGCGCCAGGCGCTGTAATGGGTGATGGTGCCCGCGGGTTCGTAATCGACATAATATTCGCCGTTCACGACGTTCGATCCGCGGCGATGGACATAGAGCGGGCGATTGGTGCCGATCTCGATAAAGGTCGGATAGGCGCGGCCATTCTTGACCTGATCGGCGGGCAGGCGAACCGATTCCAGCCAGTCGAGTGCCTCGGGAATGCGGGCGAGGAACTTGGCGTCGCCGGTCAGGCGGTAGAAGTCCATCAGCGAGCGGACATTGGCGGCGGTGGTGTGGGTGACCAGCGCGTCCGGCTCATAGGTGCGCGCGCCGACCGGCTTGAGGTCCAGCGTATATTGCAGACCCCATCCAGCCTGGGGCGCGGCCTGCTGGGTGACCAGATAGACGTTCATCGCGCGGATGATCGCGTCGTACACGCGCTCGTCGCCACCCAGCACCTGATAGCAATAGATCAGGAACTTGATGTTTTCGCCCGCGACATCGTCGTTGAAGGTGATCAGGCTGGTGTAATCGGGCTTGCCGTGATGCGAGAAATCGTGGCGGAGCGGCCAGCGCTGGGGCCAGCCGCCGATCGGATATTGGCTGTCGAGGACGAAGTTCAGCGCCTTCTTGAGCGGGGGCAGATATTTGGGATCGTGCCGTTCGACATAGAGGCGCAGCAGGAACTGCATCGCTTCGGACGTGCCGGCATCGTCGAAGGTGGCGTTGCCCCAGTCATGCTGGAATTCCTCCAGCCTCCACGCGTTCTTGCCGATGGTGGCATACCATTGCTTCGTCGAAGCCTGACCGCCGAAATCGCCGAAATAGTGCCAGCCGCCATTATCGAGCTGGATCGCGATCAGCGCCGCCGCGGCCTTTTCCGCCGCTTCGTAATAATAGGGATCGCCGCTGGCATGGTACGCATCGAGGAACAGATGGCCCATGGTCGGCGTGCCCGGGGGCTGCACCCATATCATCGTCGGATAGGCCTCCATCTCGCCCCAGCGGCGCGAGAAATCCTCGGTATAGGCCCAGACATAGCCGCCATTGGTGGAGGCCTTCTCGACCATGAACCGCGTGGCGCGCTTCATCGTGTCGAGGATCTTGCCGCGATCCTGCGCTTGGGCGGGGACGGAGAGGGTGGCCAGCGCACAGATCGCCAGCAGCCAGCGCAACAGCCTTGCCATTCAACCTCTCCCGATATTGTTATGACACCGGTAGCAGGGTGGGGAGGTGTCGATCAAGCGCGATTGGCAACGCCGCTCCGTTCCCGCCGATCGGGTGATCGGCGAAGAGTCACAAGAGTCACAATGGCATCGCGGCGGGCGCTCGCCCGCTTGTGCACGCCCGCACGCGAATGGTCGCGTTGAGGCGCCCCGCATCTTGGCGATGCAGGTGGTTGGGATGCCGGATTTTGTTTCGAAGCTTCGAGGAGATGGTTTGTAGAACAAAATGGGAACAATGTCAATAGCTGACGGATATAGCCCGCCAATCTCTCGTTCCTCCGCGCATGGGAGAGCGGACTGAAATCTGTCCTCTGCGAGAAGTTGCCATGAAATGAGCTGTGCTCCGGCGAAGGCCGGAGCGCCGGCAGTCAACGGACTGCGATACGTCCAACGCTCCGGCCTTCGCCGGAGCACAGCCAGTTGTCAAACGGGACGAAGCGCCCAGGGTTCGAGATACGCGATCAGGCCCGCGGCGGTTCGGCGGGGAGGATCACGGTGACGCGCAGGCCGCCGATGGGGGAGCGGCTGGCTTCGATCCGGCCGTGATGGGCTTCGACGATGGCGCGGGCGGTGGCGAGGCCGAGACCCGATGCCGCGGCCGAATCCTCGGGACGGTCCGAGCTGCGGTAGAAGGGTTCGAACAGGCGCTGGGCGAGCATCACGTCGACGCCGGGCGCGCTGTCGTCGATGATCAGGCGCCATGCGTCGCGCGAGCTTTCGAGGCCCAGCACGATGCGGCCGTTGCGCGGGGTGTAGCGCAGCGAATTGTCGATCAGCGCGCCGAACAGCTGCTCGATGCGGGCGCCGTCCCACTTCACCAAGATGGTATATTGCGGGAGCGTGCTGGTCTCGAGCTTCACGCCCTGACCCTCGGCACGCTTGGCGTTGCCCCAGATCGCGTTGTGGATCAGCGCGCGCGGATCGACCTGGCTGAAATTGACCGGCAGGCGGCCGAGATCGGCAAGGGCGACGGCGCTGAGATCCTCGGCCATCTGCGACAGGCGGCGCTGGTCTTCCTCAAGTCCCGTCGCCAGGTCGGCGCTGATCGGATGCTGGACCGCGGCGAGCTTGTCGAGATGGACGGCAAGGCTTTCCGTCGGGCGCTTCAGTTCGTCGGCGATCGAGACGAGCCAGGTGCGGCGCGCGGTTTCGAGGCGGCTGAACTGGCTGGCGATGCGCTGAAGGTTGCGCGAGGTGGCGACGACCTCTGCGGGGCCGCGCTCCTCGATATCGACGTCGTGATCGCCATGCACGATCTCGCGGCTGAGCCGGTACAGTTCGAGCTGTGGCTTGGACCAGCGGCGGGCGAACTCATAGGCGGCGGCGAGCAGCAGCGCGAACAGGCCGGTGACGATCACCGCGATGCCGAGATACTGGGTCGCGAGGAAGTTGCGGTCGCTGTCGGTCAGCGTCGGTTCGCGGACGATGCGGGCGAGCGCGACGGTCTGGCCATTCAGTTTCAGCGGGCGTTCGGCGCGGGGCGGGTTGCTGCTGGCCGGGCCGGCAATCGGGCTGCCATCGGCGTTGGCGAGCTGGATGCGGCCGGCGAGGCGCGGATCGCGCTGATCGAGTTCGGGGATCAGGCGGCTGAGCGGCTTGCCCGCGGCGAGGGCTTCGCCCGCGGTAGAGACGAAGCCTTCCAGCCGCTCCTGATCGCGCTGGGCGAGTTCGATCTGCTGGCCATTGTGCATGTTCCACACCAGCAGGCCGCCGGGCACGACCGCTGCAAGCAGGGCCTGGGCCGCGAGGGGAATGAACATGCCGGGGAAAAGCCGCACTAGAATCTCCTGCCCGAGAGAGCGCTTAGCCGGGTAACGTGCGCGTCAACGCGATACAATCGGGTTCGGCGCATTTCATTCCGCGGCACTGATGCCGTCCAGTATCTTGCCGCCAGCCATGAACACGGCGATGGGGCAGACGAAGAACAGCATCCAGCCGCCGATCCCCGGAAACTTGTCGAGATAGTGAAGCCCGCGTTCGACCGCGCCGGTGCCGAGACCGTAGATGACGAGGAAAGCCTCGAACTTGGTCTTGATCGTGAAGAGGCGGGCGATCCTGCGGAACATGGCCATATCTTACGCAAGGTGCGGGCCAAGTGAGGATTTCCGCGGTTTCCGCCTTAACGACTATGGTTACCTGTCAATTAACTCGACAGTTCCGAGCGTTTCGAGAAGCTTGATGCGCGCATTCTCGATTTTTTCGACCAGTGCGGGATCGGAAATTTCTTCCTGTGCGATGACTTCGGGCCAATATGCCTCGATCACCGCGGCGATGGCGTCGAGCTTCGTATCATCGACCAGGAAGCGGGGATCGGCCGTGGCAGGGTCGGCGACGACGCGCAGGCGCAGGCAGGCGGGGCCGCCGCCATTGGCCATGGATTCGCGGACATCGACGACTTCGAGACGGCGGATCGGGCCGTTGCCCGCGACATGCTCCTGCAACCACGACCAGACGCTCGGTGTGTCGCGGGCTTCGCTCGGCAGGATCAGCGCCATTTCGCCCGAGGGCAGGGTGACGAGCTGGGCGTTGAACAGGTACGAGCTGATCGCATCGGCCAGGCTGACCTTTGCCGCGGGGACCTCGACGATCTCGACCTCGGGCAGGGCGGTGCGGAGATCGGCGTAGAAGGTTTCGCGATCGGCGAATGCCTGTTCGTGGGTGAACAGCACGCGGCCGTTTGCGACCGCGACCACATCGTTGTGGAAGGCGCCGGCGGCGATGGCTTCCTCGGATTGCTGGACGAGCAAAGTCCGCGCGGGATCGAGCAGGTGGTGGCGGACGATGGCGGCGCTGGCGTCCGGGTGCTGGCGCGCAGGGAAGGGGCCGCCGGCAATGCCATAGACGAACACTTCCACGCCGGGCGCGTCATGGCTGACGCACAGCCGCATATGATTGGCTGCGCCTTCGTCACCGAACGGCGTCGGCACCGGGCCGTGCACCGCGAAGGCAGGGTTGGCGAAGGCGAGGCGGAGCTGGGCCAGCGTTTCGGGCCATTCGTGGCTGCGATGCGGCATGGTGAGCAGATTGGCGACGGTCAGGTGGCAGCGGCCGTCTGCGGTATCGGGAGCGGGCGAGACGGTCGCGGCATTGGCCGCCCACATCGACGAAGCCGACATGGCCTGCGCGCGGGTGTGCGGCGCGGCGTCGGCGTGGGTCGTGGCGAGGCTTTCCAGCCAGCCATGGTTCGGGCGGGCATGGGGCAGCAATATGCCCTGGGTCAGCCCGAGCGCGATGTTGGCGCGCATCTTGGCGATGCCCTGAAGCGCGGCGGCGCGGGGGTGCGAGATGCCGCCCCGGTTCTTGGTCGCGGCGAGATTGCCGAAGCTCAGCCCGGCATAATTGTGGCTGGGTCCGATGATGCCGTCGAAGTTTATTTCAACGATCGACATAGGTGACCTCGCTGTCGACCGCGACGCCGAGCGCCTCAGCAGCGTCGGGGTCGAGGATCACGCGGTCGTCCACGGCGCTGACCTGGGCCTGAGTCACGCGGAAATCGGCAAGGCGGCCGGAGGAAACGAGGGCTGCCTGGCCGCCCTTGTCGATCGCGACGACCTTGCCGGTCTTCGCCTCGCGGATCGTCTTCACATGATCGGTGCGCGCGGTCATGGTCGGGCCGCCGTCGAAGATGTCGATATAATTCTCGAACGAGAAATGCTCGCCTTCGAGCATGCGCATCGCGGCGCGGCCGCTGGGATGGGGCAGGCCGATCACGGCGCGCGAGGTTTCGGGCAGCATCGCGGTGTAGACCGGATGCTTGGGCATCATGTCGGCGATGAACTGGTTTCCATGGATGGCGTTGAATTCGTCGGCCTGCTGGAAATTCATGCCGAAGAAGCGGCCGGCAACGCCGTCCCAGAAGGGGGACCCGCCAGCCTCGTCGATCACCCCGCGCAGCTCGGCGAGGATACGGTCGGCAAAGCGGTCGCGATGGTTGCGGATGAACATGTAGCGGCTGCGCGCGAGCAGCATGCCGAGACCCCCGGCGCGTTCGCCGGGATGGAGGAACAGGCCGCCGACCTCGGAACAGCCCCCCAGATCGTTGGTCAGGTTGAGCAGTTCGGAGCGGAAGGTGCGGTTCAGTTCCTGGCTGTACTTGGTGTCGATGCCGATGCGGTAGCTGTAGAAGGGCCAGTGCTGGCCGACGCGGGTGAAGATCTGGCAGGTGCCGCGGACTTCGCCGGTCACGATATTCTCGAGCATCAGCACGAACAGCTCGTCCGCCACGCTGGTATCGTCGCGGGCGAACGAGGCGGCGCTGCGTTCCAGCTTGGCGCGGAGCGACTTTTTGTCGGGCGGCAGGTTGGTGAAACCGCCGCCGGTCAGTTTCGCCATCTCATAGAGATGCTGGAGATCGTCTTCGCGCGCGGCGCGGATGATGAAGGTCATTACAGGCCCCGTTCGGCTAAGCGAAGGATGGTGAGCGCGGAGAGCGCTGCGCGCTCCGGAAGACTCTCCGGGATGAGATATTCGTCGCTGGAGTGGATCGCGCCGCCGCGGGCGCCCATCGTGTCGACGACCGGGACACCGCACGCGGCGATATTGTTGCCGTCGCACACGCCGCCAGAGTCCTTCGTGGTGATGTGCAGCCCGAGATCGGAGCCGACCTGCTTCACCAGCGCAAAAAGCTTCTCCGCGCCGGGATCGATCGGCTTGGGCGGGCGGTTGAAGCTGCCGTGCAACTCGATGCGGACGTCATGCTTGACCGCGACGACCGCGATCGCCTGATCGAGCGCGATCTGCGCCTTTGCGATGGCGGCGGCATCCTTTGGCCGGAAATTGACGCGCAGGATGGCGAGATCGGGGACGACATTGTTGGGCCCTCCGCCCTCGATCCGCGCCGGGTTCACTGCGAGGCCCGGTGCGCGCGCTGCCGCCAGGCGGAGCGCGAGATCCGCAGCGGCGACGAGCGCGTTGCGGCCTTCGTCGGGATTGCGGCCGGCATGCGCGCTCTTGCCATGCACCACGAGCGAGAAATTCCCGGTCCCGCCGCGCGCGCCGGCCAGCGTGCCATCGGGCAGGGCCGAGGGTTCGTAGGTGAGCGCAGCGAGTTTGCCCCGCGCGGCACCCTCGATCAACGCAGCGGAGGAGAAGGAACCGGTCTCCTCGTCCGAGTTGACCAGCACCTCATAACCGATTTGCGAAGCAAGCGGGCTGGCCTCGACCGCTTCGAGCGCGGTGAGCATCAGCGCGAGACCGCCCTTCATATCGGCACAGCCCGGCGCGTTCCACGTTCCGTCCGGACGCCAGACGCCGGTCTGGAACGGGTGATCCGCGCCGTAGACCGTATCCATATGGCCGGTCAGCAATAGCTGGACCGGCGCATCGGGGCGTACCGAGAGGTGGAGATGGCGGCCATGGTCTAGCGCGTGCACCCGGCCATCGGCGGTGACATTCTCGACCGGAGCCGGTTCGATCAGCGCAAGCTCGCCGGGAAGGGCAGAGAAGCTGTCCGCCAGCATATCCGCCACGGTGGCGAGACCCGCGAGATTGCGCGTGCCGCTGTTCACCGCGACCCATTTCTGGGTCCGTTCGAGAATCGGGGCATCGCCGATCCGCTCGATCGCGGCGGCTTCGATTGCAGAAATCGCACTCATCATCGGGTCGTAGCGCGCCCGGTATCAGAAATCCACGACGAGCGCCGCGCGGCTGGTGGTGTCGGTGGTGTCGCGGCCGGGCTGCGGCTTGCTTTCATATTGCAGCGTATAGGAAAGCTGCGCGGAAAGCGGCCCGATCAGCCGTGCCACCAGCGCCGACTTGCTGGTCACCGTGCTGCTGGAGTCCTGAACATAGGCCGACGCATTCTGGCGCAGCGAGATGCCGGGCGTCATCTTCCAGTCGAAATCGACCGATCCGCGCGCCGCGGGATAGCTTTCGACCTTGCCGTTGGTGAAGGCCGTGTGGCGGAAGGCCGGGCCAAGCTCGAGATCGAGGCGGAGCCGCGGCTTCTTGATCGCGCTGTAGCCTGCGCCTGCCGAGAGCGAGAAGCGGTTGTTGAAGCCGAGGAACCGGTCATTCTCGTACAGCGCCGATCCATAGACATAGGCGCGCTCGTCGAATTTCCAGTTGGGCTCGTACGAGGCCATATAGCGCTCGCGGGTGACGATCCCGAGGCTCTCCTGATAATCGCCCTGCACGCGCAGCTTGTGGCGCCATTCCAGCCCCTCGCGGCGCAGCTCCACCACGGCGCTGAGGCCGACATTGTTGGTGTTGCCGGTGGTCCGGTATCCGCCCAGCTCGGCGCGCCCCTTCATCAGATCGAACAGCCCGGCCTCGCGGATGCGGCGCTCGTTGTTGCGGCGGCGTTCGCTGCGCCAGTCGGCGGCGAGCTTGTTGATCGTCTCGGCATGTTCGGGCGAGGCGCCGCGGGCATATTTCACGATCGTCGCAACTTCACTCTCGTTGCCCGACGCAAAGGCGGCGTCGAGCATCGCCCGGACCGGCGCCGGGATGGTGTCGGGATCGCTCGCATTAGCGAGCAGAAGCGGAATGGCGAGAAGCAAGGCGCGCATGGTCGTTCCGATATCGTTATCCGCCCGTCACGAACAGGCCTGCATTATCCTGCGGCGGCAAGCGGTTCCGCAAAGACGATGAGAAGTTGTCGGTAAAGATCCCGTTTGAACGGAACGATCAGTTCGGGAAGATCGGCCTGCTCCGACCAGCGCCATGCGCGGAATTCGGGATGGGCGGTGGCGATATTCACGTCGCCATCGTCGCCGAGGAAGCGGAACAGGAACCAGCGCTGCCGCTGGCCGCGCCATTTTCCCTTCCACACCTTGCCGATCAGATCGTCGGGCAGATCGTACCACAGCTCGTCCGGCGCCTCGGCGATCAGCTCGACTTTGCCGGCCTCGACCCCGGTTTCCTCCCACAGTTCGCGGACGGCGGCTTCATAGGCGTCCTCGCCCTCGTCAATCCCGCCTTGCGGCATCTGCCAGGCCTCCAGCGTGGAATCGAGGCGCTGGCCGACGAAGATGCGGCCCTCGCGGTTCATCAGCATGACGCCGGCGCAGGGGCGATAGGGGAGAGCGGATCGATCGGTCATGCGCCGCCCATATCAACCCTGCGCGGCAATTCCCATTGGGCTATGCAGCGGCAGGACGATTCGGGAAGCGATCATGGCGAAGGCCAACAAACGCAAACAGGCTCAGGCCCAGCGCGGCGCCACGATGGTGGTCAATGACGATTTCCGTCAGCTGATCGGCGAAAGGCTGCTCGACGGCGCCGATCCGGAAGAACTGGCGCAGCAGCTTGCGGCCGGAGGCGTGCCGCTGGCTTTGGTGCAGGCCGAGATATTGCGGGCGCTCAAGAGTCCCTATCTCCGCGCGGCGGAGCGGCTGGCCCACCGGCTCGATAAATGGGAATGGGTGCTGCAGAACCGCGCGCGGCTGGCGGCGAACGATCCGCACGGGATGGAGATCCCGGTGCTCGAACGGACCGATGCCGCGCAATTCTATCGCGACCATTATCGCGCGCATCGGCCGGCGGTGATCCGTGGCCTGTTCGATCACTGGGCGGCGCGGGAGAAATGGTCGCTCGACTATTTCGCGCAGACGCTGGGCAGCCGGGAGGTGCGGGTCCAGTGGAACCGCGAAGCCGATCAGGATTATGAAGGCAATGCCGGTGCGCATGGCGCTTTCCGCCCGTTCGACGAACTGGCCCGGCTGCTGGCCTCGCCCGAGCCGAGCAACGACTTCTATGTCACTGCGAACAACAGCGACCAGAACCGTCAGGTGTTCGCGCCCTTCTATCGCGATATCGGCGAGATGCCGGAACTGCTCCACGAAGGCGGCGCGCAGCATGGCTTTATCTGGATCGGGCCGAAGGGCACGATCACGCCGTGGCACCATGACCTGACTAACAATCTGCTGATCCAGATGACGGGCCGCAAGCGCGTGCGGATGGTGGCCAGCCATGATACGCCGCTGATGCGCAACCACCGGCATTGCTTCAGCAGCTGGAAGACCGACGAACTGCTGCCCGGTCCCGCCGCCGAGGGGCGGCCGGCTGTGCTGGAATGCGAGATCGGGCCGGGGGATGCGGTGTTCCTGCCGATCGGCTGGTGGCACCATGTCGAGGGGCTGGAGCAGCATATCGGGATGAGCTTCACCGGCTTTGCCTGGGATAACGACTTTTATTCGAGCTATCACAGCTTCCACGACATGTAGGCGCGGGCATGATCCGCGTCGTCCATCACCCCGATTATGTCGCGCCTGCGCCCGCGCGCAGCACCTATCAGTGGAACAAGAACGGGCTGGTGCGCGACGTGCTTCTGGCGCGCGGCGATGCGTTCGAATGGCATGTTCCCGAGGCGATGCCGCGCGAATGGATCGAGGCGGTGCACGATCCGGACTATGTCGCGGAGGTGCTGGAAGTCCGGGTGCCGCCGCAGAAGGAGCGCCGCATCGGCTTTCCGGTGACGCCGCAAGTGGCGAAGCGGGCGCAGATGGTGCCGGGCGGGACCTGGCTGACGGCGCTGCTGGCGCTGGAACATGGCTATGCCGCAAATACTGCCGGGGGCAGCCATCATGCGCTGGCAGATACCGGCGCGGGCTTTTGCGTGTTCAACGATCTGGCGATCGTCGCGGTGCGGCTGGTCGAGCAGGGCGTGGTTTCGCGCGTGCTGATCGTCGATTGCGACGTGCATCAGGGCGACGGCACTGCCTCGCTCTGCGCCGGGCGGCCGGGCATCGCGACCTATTCGATCCATGCCGAGAAGAACTTTCCGGTGCGTAAGGCGGTCTCGACGCTGGATGTCGGGTTGGCCGATGGAACCGGGGATGAGGCATATCTGGCGGCGCTGGCGGAAAGCCTGCCGCCGCTGGTCAACAGTTTCGAGCCGGAGCTCGTGCTCTATCAGGCCGGGGTCGATCCGTTCGGCGGGGACCGGCTGGGGCGGCTGGCGCTGACCCATGAGGGGCTGGATGCGCGGGATCGCTGGATCGGTAGCTTCTTCGCGGCGCGCGGCGTGCCGGTCGCGAGCGCGCTGGGCGGCGGATATGGCCTCGACGCGATGGAAGTCGCCGAGCGCCATGTCGCTTCGATCCTGGCGGTGGGACAGGCCGTTGCAAAGCAAGCTTTGCAAGCATGAGGGGATTTTCTACTTTGGGTGAACCGCATGTGAGGCGTACAGCGCGGCAACGATAAAGTTCGCAGGAAGAAGTCCATGGCAACCGCCGCTCATACGCTGACGCCCGAAGAAGCGTCGGCCCACCCGCCGCAAGAGGCTGTCGTGGTCCGTTTTGCCGGGGATTCCGGCGATGGGATGCAGTTGACGGGCGGGCAGTTCACCTTGTCGAC
>NZ_JARNTV010000006.1 GCF_029433115.1 Sphingomonas sp. AOB5
CCGTCCCCCGCGCGGCCCCTCCGGTGGCCGCGGCAAGCCCTCGGGCAAGCCGCGCACCCCGCGGACCCGCAAGTAATGCGCATCATCGCCGGCACATGGCGCGGCCGTCCGCTCGTCGCGCCGAAGGGGGATGCCACCCGCCCCACTGCCGACCGCACCCGCGAAGCGCTGTTCTCGATGCTGGTCAGCCGCGTTGGCAGCTTCGAGGATCTGGCCGTCGCCGATCTCTTCGCGGGCAGCGGTGCGCTCGGCCTCGAGGCGCTGTCGCGCGGCGCGGCCACCTGCCTGTTCGTCGAGCAGGACAAGGCCGCACTCGAAGCGCTGAAGACCAATGTCGCCAAGCTCGGTGCAAAGGCCGATATCCGCGCTACCTCGGTCATGGCCCTCGGCCCCGCACCGAAACCGCTCGACCTGATCCTGATGGACCCGCCCTACGGCACCGGTGCCGGATCAGTCGCGCTCGACAAGCTCGCCCGCCTCGGCTGGACCGGCCCGGCGACATGGGTCAGCATCGAGACGCAGAAGGACGAGGAAGTCGAGATCGCCGGCTTCGAGATCGACGCCACCCGCGTCTACGGCAAGGCCCGCCTGACCCTGCTGCGCACCACCCAATAGCCGTCACCCCGGCCGAAGTGCCGGGGTCCACCGGGAGACGAGGGCGAAGCAAGAGGCTCATGGGTCAGCCCGCGAGGCTGAGTGGACCCCGGCACTTCGGCCGGGGTGACGGAATCAGTCCACCACCCGCTTCGGCAGAAACGCCAGCCCGATGGTGCTCAAAATCCCGGCCGCGGCCAGATAATAGCCGACCAGTCCGATCCCGCCCTGCTTCACCAAAGTCTCGGCGATCAGCGGGGTCAGCCCGCCGCCGATGATTCCGGCCAGATTGAACGTCACCGACACGCCGGTATAGCGCACCCGCGCCGGGAACAGGCTGGGCAGCCAGCCGCCGAGCGGGCCATAGACCAGCCCCATCACGAACAGCGCCAGCGCCAGCCATGCGAACACGCTCCACAGCGTCCCGCCGATCATCAGCGCGCTCATCAGCAGACCCGCCGCCATCGTCGCGACAAAGCCCCAGCGCAGCACGCCGCTGCCCCCGGCTTTGCTCTTGTCCGCCCAGGTGCAGGCGACGACGATGCCCAGCGCCATGAACAGGATCGCGACCAGCTCGACGGCCAAGAACGTCTCGCGGTCATAGCCCAGCGTCTTCGTGCCATATCCGATGATGAACACCGTCGAGATGTAGAACATCGCGAAACAGGCCACCGCGCCTACTGTGCCCGCCAGTGTCGGGCGCAGGTGATCGCGCAGCAGCTCGCCGATCGGCACCCGCGGCGGCGGCGCCTTTTGCTGGGCCTCGACGAAGTCCGGCGTCTCGGTGATCTTCAGCCGCACCCACAGGCCCACACCCACCAGCACGGCGCTCGCCAGGAACGGGATGCGCCAGCCCCAGTCGCGGAACTGGTCGTCGGTGAGGATCATGCCCAGGATCAGGAAAAAGCCATTGGCGGCGATGAAGCCCACCGGCGCGCCCATCGGCGGGAAGCTGCCATAGCGGTAATACCAGCCCTTCGGCGCATTCTCGACCGCGAGCAGGCTCGCCCCGCCCCATTCGCCGCCAAGGCCAAAGCCCTGCCCGAACCGCATGATCGACAGCAGGATCGGCGCAGTGATCCCGATCATCGCATAGGTCGGCAGGAAGGCGATCAGCACGGTCGAGACGCCCATCAGCATCAGCGACGCGACGAGGGTCGACTTGCGCCCCATCCGGTCGCCGAAATGGCCGAACACGATCCCGCCCAGCGGCCGCGCGAAAAAGGCGATGCTGAAGCTGGCATAGGACAGCAACGTCGCCACGCCCGGATCCTCAGCCGGGAAGAACAGCGCCGGAAACACCAAAGCCGCCGCGGTCGCATAGATGTAGAAGTCGTAGAATTCGACCGCGGTGCCGACCAGGCTCGCGGACAGGATGCGCCGATGCGACGCGGGCACGGTTTCTGCGGTCAATTCGCCTCTCCCATGCTGCGCGTCGTCGCGATTGCAGGGGTCGGGGTCAAGCCTCGTTCATCTGCGCGACAGCCAAGCGAACCTATCCGTCATGCACCCGGCCGAACAGGCCTGCATCGACGCAAGGGAGGCGGGAATGCACTACGACACGAGGAAAAGACTGGCCGTCGGCGTGCTGTTCGCAATCGCCGCCGGTGCACTGGTGTGGTTCTCGAACCCGGTCGACCGGATCAAGGCCGATGTCCGCGCCGACACCAACGGCTTCGTGCTCAGCCTGGAATATACCTCGCGCCTTCTGGGTTAACTCTCCGCCGTGCTCCGGCGAAGGCCGGAGCGTTGGAGAGATTGGGAACAGATCGCCACGGCTCCGGCCTTCGCCGGAGCACAGCTACTTTGTCACAACCGGATAAGACGGGTCGGCGTCACGGCCCGCAGGTCCAAAACCCCTCGATCACCCGCTTCGCGCCATCCGCGCGATCATAGGTCAGCGTCGCCGGAACCGCCGGCGACTCCCCGCCGCCAACCACCTTCGCACCCGTCGGTGCAATGCGGACGGTCTTGCCCTTGCCCGCAAAGGTCGCCCCGCGAACCATCGCATTGAACCCGCCCGGCGCGCTCACCGCCTCGACATAATCGCCGACCTTCACCACGCCGAAGGACGGATCCTTGGTCCCGGCATTGCCCTTCGCCAACAGCAGCGGGGACACCCCCGTCGAAGTCGCAAAGCTGCACGCCAGTTCGCCGTCCAGCTTCGCACCCTCGATATCCACAGCAGTCAGCGTCGAAAGCACGATCGCCGATCCATCCCCACCTTCCGTCTCGCTCGAAACATTCCCGGCGGGCGCGCCATTGTCGGGCAGCGGCACCGTGCCCGTAGCCTCGCCGATATTCACCTCGGTGATCACCGGCACATCCTCGGCGCCGTTGGTGACATTGCCCTGCGGCGAGCAGGCGGCGACCAGCGCCACAGCGGCAAGGCCGCACAGGGTCCGGACCAATACCGGCAGACGGGCCGGCTTCCGATCATGGTTCGCGATCATCGCGCAAACACGATCCACACCAACCTCGGGTTCCACGGCGCACGCCCGGCCGCGCCGGAAAAGCGGCCACCGGACGCCACAAAAGGAAAGGCCGGGCGTGAACCCGGCCTTCCCGAAACTTGCGAATGCTTGGGCGATCAGTGCGCGCCGCTCGCCTGAACCGCCGTCAGCAGCAGCCAGTAGAGACCGCCCGAAAGCGCCATCGCCACCGGCAGCGTCAGCAGCCATGCCGCAGCCAGTTGCATCAGCGTCCTCGCCTGAAGCCCCGCGCCATTGGCGACCGAAGCACCGGCCACGCCCGAGGACAGGATATGCGTCGTCGAAACCGGCAGGCCCAGACGGTCCGCCGACAGGATCGTCGCCGCGGCCACGATCTCGGCCGACGCGCCCATGCCATAGGTCATGTGGCTCTTGCCGATCTTCTCGCCCACGGTGATCACGATCCGCTTCCAGCCGATCATGGTGCCAAGGCCCAGCGCGATCGCCACCACGATCTTCACCCACAGCGGAATGAAGCGCGTGCCGGCTTCCAGCTTCGACTGGAACCCCTTCACCGCAGCCTTGTCGCTATCGGTGAAGTCCGACGGCGGCTTCTTGTCGACCAGCCTCAGGCTGTCGAGCACCAGATACATGTCGTTGCGGACGTTCGAGGTCGCTTCGGCCGGCACCGCGCTCAGCGAGCCATAGCCCTGCACCCGCGCGGTCAGGTCACGCGACAGCGACTCGAGCGCGGCAAAGGTCTGCGGCGCTTCGATCTTGCGGTTCTGCAGCGCGCTGGTCAGCGAGGCGCGGGCCTGATCCACCGGAATGTCGATCGTACCGCTGCGCGCGTCGAACACGGCGGTCGCGGTATTTGCGCTCTGGACGAAGGCCGGGGTCTCGCTGGCGGGCAGCGTGCGGTTCAGCGCATAGGCGGTGGGCGCGCAGCCGATCAGGATCAGCATGATCAGACCCATGCCCTTCTGGCCGTCGTTCGATCCATGGCTGAACGACACGGCGGTACAGGTCAGGATCAGCAGCGCGCGGATGCCCTTGGGCGGCGGCGTATTGCCTTCCGGCGCCTTGTACAGCTTGGGATTGCGCACCAGCATCTTGAGCACGAAGAACAGCAGCACCGCGGCGAAGAAGCCGATCAGCGGCGCCATCCACAGGCCCGTCAGCACCTTCTGCGCCTGGCTCCAGTCCACGCCAGCCGTGCCGCCGCGCGAACCGGCCTGGATCAGCTGGTTGGCAAAGCCCACGCCCAGCACCGATCCGATCAGCGTGTGGCTCGAGCTGTTGGGCAGGCCGACATACCAGGTGGCGAGGTTCCACAGCACGGCCGCCAGCAGCAGCGCGAAGATCATCGCGAAGCCAGCGGCGCTGCCCACGTTGAGGATCAGGTCCACCGGCAACAGCGTGATGATCGAGTAAGCGACTGCGCCGCTGGCGAACATCACGCCCAGAAAGTTGAAGAAGCCCGACCAAACGACCGCGAAATGCGCCGGCATCGAATTTGTGTAGATCACCGTCGCAACGGCGTTCGCGGTATCGTGAAACCCGTTCACGAACTCGAATCCCAGCGCGATCAGCAGCGCCACCGCCAGGAATGCGAACACGCCCAGCGCGAGATGCTCCCCGGCCATCGCCGTGTCGGTCATCACGCTCCATCCCGCAAAAAGCAAACCGCCGATCAGAAGACCGGCGAAGAGCAGCTTTGCGAGGGGGTGGGTTTCGTAATCGAATCGAGGGGCCGTGGGCGTTTCAGCCTGTGGGGCCTGGTCAAGTGCGAGCGCCATGATGCGCCGCCTCTGGCTGGGACGTGTGACAGTGTGATGACATATCGATGACAATATGAGGATCGTTACGCGCCCGCCTCCATGGCCACTCCTCGGCGCTTGCCACCCCGGCGCGCGTTCCCTAACTGTTCGCCGATGTCCGCCCCCGTCGATACCCAGGATCCGCCCTATCTCCGCGGGCTCAACGCGCCGCAGCGCGAAGCCGTGCTCACCACCGAAGGCCCGGTCCTCGTCCTCGCCGGCGCCGGCACGGGCAAGACCGCCGCGCTCACCGCGCGCCTCGCCCATCTGCTATGGACGCGGAAGGCCTATCCCAGCGAAATCCTCTCGGTCACCTTCACCAATCGCGCCGCGCGCGAGATGAAGGAGCGCGTCCACCGCCTCGTCGGCGATGCGGTCGAGGGCATGCCCTGGCTCGGCACCTTCCACGCGATCGGCGCGAAGATGCTCCGCCGCCATGCCGAGCTGGTCGGGCTCCAGTCGAACTTCACCATCCTCGATACCGACGATCAGCTCCGCCTGCTGAAACAGCTCATCACCGCCGAGGAACTGGACGAGAAGCGCTGGCCCGCCCGCCAGCTCGCGGGGCTCATCGACAGCTGGAAGAACAAGGGCCTCACGCCCGATATGCTCGATGCCGGCGAGAGCGAGCAATATGCCAATGGCCGCGGCAAAAGCCTCTACGCCGCCTATCAGGATCGCCTCCGCACCCTCAACGCCTGCGATTTCGGCGACCTGCTGCTCCACATGCTCGTCATCCTGCGCAAGCATCGCGACGTGCTGGAGCAATATCAACAGCGCTTCCGCTACATCATGGTCGACGAGTATCAGGACACCAACAGCGTCCAGTATCTCTGGCTCCGCCTCCTCGCGCAGGAGCGCAAGAACATCTGCTGCGTCGGCGACGACGACCAGTCGATCTACTCCTGGCGCGGCGCGCAGGTGGAAAATATCCTGAAGTTCGAAAAGGACTTCCCCGGCGCGAAGGTGATCCGGCTCGAGCAGAATTACCGCTCCACGCCGCACATCCTTGCCGCCGCATCGGGCGTGATCGCCAACAATGGCAGCCGCCTCGGCAAGACGCTGTGGACCGAGCATTCGGAAGGCGAGAAGGTCAAGGTCCTCGGCGTGTGGGACGGGCCCGAGGAAGCCCGCCGCGTCGGCGAGGAGATCGAAGGCGCGCAACGCGGCGGCCTCTCCCTCGACGCCATGGCGATCCTCGTCCGCGCCCAGCACCAGACCCGCGAGTTCGAAGACCGCTTCATCGCGATCGGCCTGCCCTATCGCATCGTCGGCGGCTTCCGCTTCTACGAACGCGCCGAAATCCGCGACGCCCTCGCCTATCTGCGCACCGTCGCCCAGCCGGCGGACGACCTCGCCTTCGAACGCATCGTCAACACGCCCAAACGCGGCCTCGGCGACAAGGCGCTGGCGAAAGTCCATATGCTCGCCCGTGCCGAACAGCTTCCGCTGACCGTCGCCGCCGCGCGCATCCTCGATACCGACGAACTGACGCCACAGGCCCGCCGCAGCCTCGGCAACCTTGTCGGCGACATCGCCCGCTGGCGCGCGATGGGCGACACCCTGCCCCATCCCGAACTGGCCCGCATCATCCTCGACGAGAGCGGCTATACCGCGATGTGGCAGGCCGATCGCACCGCCGAAGCCGCCGGGCGCCTCGAAAACCTCAACGAACTCGTCCGCGCGATGGAGGAATACGAGTCCCTCACCGCCTTCCTCGAGCATGTCAGCCTCGTGATGGACAACGAAGCCCAGGCCGATGAGCCCAAGGTCACCATCATGACCATCCACGCGGCCAAGGGTCTGGAATTCGACACCGTCTTCCTCGCCGGCTGGGAGGAAGGCATCTTCCCCTCGCAGCGCTCGCTCGACGAAGGCGGCCTCGCCAGCCTCGAGGAGGAACGCCGCCTCGCCTATGTCGCGATCACCCGCGCCCGCCGCCTCGCGACGATCCTCCACGCCGCCAATCGCCGCATCTATGGCCAGTGGACCAGCAGCATCCCCAGCCGCTTCGTCGCCGAGCTTCCGGCCGAGCACCACACCAGCGAATCCACCATGACCGGCGGCGCCTCGCTATGGCAGGCCAACTGGAGCGACCGCAGCGATCCCTTCGCCGACGTCGCGAGAGGCACCGGCCGCGGCCCCGGCTGGCAACGCGCCGCGGGCACCACCAGCGCCTACGACCCCAAGCAACCCGGCGGCAGCTTCACCAGCCGAACCTTCACCCGCGAAGCCCCCCGCGTCCTCGAAAGCCGCGCCTCCGCGGTAAGTTTCGGCGCCAAACCCCGCGACGACCTGTCCCTGGGCATGCGCGTGTTCCACCAGAAGTTCGGCTACGGCGCGATCGTGGAGATCGAGGGGAACAAGCTGGAGATCGACTTCGAGACTGCGGGACGGAAGCGGGTGATGGATTCGTTTGTTACGGTGGGGTAGCGTTGACCAAGTCTTGAATACGAGTGAGCCAGTCTATGTCAGATCCCGATAGCTCTGTTCCAGCTGTTGCAACTGGCGCATCGACATGGATTGTTGGTATTCCAAAGGCTCTCATACCTTCGAGCCTCAAGGCGGTTGATCGTCTGATCGGTGCAGCTGTTGATTATCCAGTAGCGCTAATCGAGCAAAAAACGGCACAAATTAAGACGAAGACAGCTGCATTAGCGCTCGTCGAGTCTTCGATTGCATCGGTTGCTGCGAGCGAAGCATCTGGTGATTCCGACATCGTTCGACGGGCAGTAGAGACGCTAGTCCGCAAAGAATACAGAAGGCAAGACAACCGAGAGGCTGTGGTTTCTGAATCGATCCTTCTTCTAAAGGAATCCATATCAGAAAATACAGCATCAAATATTACTCCAGAAGAGCTTGATGACGATTGGTTGAATATTTTCGAGCGATATATCGAGGACGCATCTACAGATAGAATGAGGAGTGTCTGGAGTAGAGTTTTATCCGGGGAAATCCGCAAACCTGGTCGATTTTCGGTTAGAACACTCCGATTTCTATCGGAGTTTTCTCAAGCAGACGCAATATTGTTCGAAAGCATTGCAAGCTTTTTTATGAATGATTTTATGCCGAAATCTCTATCCAAATATAATGAAGATATCACTCCGCTATTACATTTGGAAGCCGCCGGCCTTATAAACATTGGTTCCGGATCAGGACTTGAACAAAGGTGGAATTTTTCTCCTAACGGCTTCATATTCCTTCAGGAAGGAGAATTAGTATTATCACTGAAAGGCGATCCTGGATTGCAGATATCTTGTCAGATTTACGCCCTCACACCTTTAGGTTGCGAACTTATTCATCTTCTTCCCAATAGGGATACGAAGGAAGTTATGCGTAGCGTTGGCAGAGCACTCCGTTCGCAAAAGATCGCTTCCGCCCATATTTGCGTGGTGGATAACGACGATCGGGTCGTTCCAATCGAGATGCTTTGGGATGATACCGCCGGGGACACAATCGAGAATTCCTAGATCAATGAATTCCGATATAGTCACCAACTTGCGAGCCCACCGAAACGGCGAAGATATGGCAACCTATCGACCCGGTTCTGCTCGACGCGCTCAACAGAAAGATGCAGATACAGACCGAATTCGCAAGGCATTTCATTCGCCATATGCGTTATGATGCCGATATTGGGCGTCTAGACTGACGCATCCGCACCGGTGGCTGAGATCGTGCAAGAATCTCACATTCATCCGGGCATTCCTAAAGCGAGTTAACCCCGCACAAAAATTGTTGCGCAATGCCACCCCGGCTAGACAAGCGGTCTACCGGGGTGGGACCAAAACGGGAGACACATGATGGCGAAGTACACCGCTTTCACGATTCCGGCCGCAGCGCTGTTCGCGACGCTGGCCACACCCGCAATGGCCCAGTCCTCCCAGACCCCACCCGAACTCGCCGATCTGGTCGGCGCGCGCGCTGCCGGGGGCGAAACCCAGATGCAGTCGCGCGGTTACACCAACACTGGCTCCTCGCGCACCGATGGTACTTCCTGGACCTTCTGGTGGAACGGCCGCACCTGCGTCAGCATCGCCACCCGCGACGGCCGCTATGCCAGCATCAATCGCGTACCCGACGCCAATTGCTCGCAACAGGGCGGTCCGCGCCCGCCGTCCGACAACCGCCCGCCCCAGGGCGGTCGTCCCGACTACGGCCCACCCCCGGGCGGCGGCCGCCCCGATTACGGCCCCGGCCCCGGCGGCGGCTATGGCGACAATGGCGACAATTCGCTCACCCTGATCTGCTTCGGCGGCGGCACCAAGGTCACGACCGACTATCGCTCCGGCTATCGCTACAATTACGACAGCCACAAGTTCGAACCCTATTCGGAAACCGGGCTCGGTCGTCAGGGCTATCAATCGGATATCCAGATCGAGATCTGGCATGGCCGCGGCCGCATCCATCTGGGCGGCAACATGGTCCCGGCGATCCGCTCGGGCGGCGACAATGGCTGGTGGGATCTGACCGATCTCGTAATCGGGCCCGACCGCATCACCGGACGCTATCGCCTCAACGGTCTCAACCGTCCGACGGTGACGATCGACCGCCGCAGCGGTGCGATCACGATCCGTGGCCCCCAGCCCTTCAACGGCCGTTGCGAGGCCGGCAACTGGCGCGGTGGCGGCGGCCAGTTCTGATGCTGAACGCGGCGTCGTTGCTCAACTGAGCAGCGGCGCCACCAGCAGGATCGCAACCACGCATTCGATCATGCCGACCGAAGCGATCCAGAAGCCGCGCCAGATCGAAACATGCAGCTTGCGCGAGAACCAGCGGGCCTGAAACCCGCCATACCAGAGAAAGGCCACCGCGATCAGCGACAGGCCCGCGCCATGCGTCCAAGACCAGCCAAGCTGGCTCACCAGCCCGCCAAAGCCGACCAGCAGCGCGAACGGCCCGGCCAGATAGCATTGCGCATAGAAGGGCCGCCGCAGCGTCTCGCGGCTCACCCCGCCCTTCATCTTGCGCACCAGCCGCAGCGCCATGATCATCGGGAAGATGCTGAAGATCAGCAACCGCAGCAGCAACAGGCTGGTATCGTCGCTCACCAGCGCCGCCAGCCCGTGCTTGTCCGCGATCAGCGTGCTCTGCCCGACCAGTGCCAGCTCGACCGCATGGCCCAGCAACAGCGTCAGCAGCAGGAACAGCGGCGGGCTCAGCGTGTCGTCATATTGCTTGTCTTCCTCCGCGCGCAGCTCGCGGCTGGCATAGTCCATCATCTTCCACGGATGCCGGATCGTCCGCCAGAAGGTGATCGGATAGAAGACGAGCCAGCCCATGATCTCGAACAGCAGATCGTCGAGCGACTTGAGCAGGTTCATGAAGTTCATGGCCGGAACTCAGCACAGGCGGCGGTCCGCCTCAAGCCACGGCCCTTACCAAGTATTCCTCCGGATCCCCCGCTTAACGCCCGGCAAGCCGCTATGCGTGCATCGGTCATGCGATGTTCGCGCTCCTCCGCCCCCTCCCCCTGCCGCTCGCCGGCATGCTCGCGCTCAGCCCCGCGCTGGCGCAGCAGGCCCCGCATTTCGCGGACGAGCGCAAGGAAGGCGGTTTCGATCCCGCCGCCCGCTATCGCGAAGGCCCGAAATACACGCTGCGCATCCTTGCCCCCGCCGATCGCGTCTATCGCGGCCGCGACGGCAGCTATTATTGCCGCCGCCCCGATGGCACCGCCGGGCTGCTCACCGGTGCGATCGACGGCTATATGCTGGGCGATGCGATCAAGGCCGGTCATTCGCGCACCGTCGGCACGCTGGTCGCCGATTATGTCGCGAAGATCGAAGGCCAGGCCTATGACCGGCTGAACCACGAGATACGCTGCCGCTGACGCCGGTCGACGGCAGGCCTCAGACGTAGGTCCCGTCGATCGCCGCCTTCCATTCGGTCAGCGTATGGAACGCCGGCAGGGTCAGCTGCCCGTCGCCATTCTTGGCGACCAGATTGCTGTTCGGGTTGGTCGGGTCACCGGTCAGTCCGGCCGCGGCCAGCAGATGCGGCGAGACGCGGTGCCGGGTGCACAGCCCGCCGCTGCCATCGTCCACCAGATGCTGCTCGAATTCCACGCCCTGCTGGCTGGTCATCGCGCGGCGCACGGTGGAAACGATCAGCTGGCCGTCGCCCAGATCGATCACGAACTGGGTACCCTCGGGCACGTCGACGATCCCGTCGATCAGCGCGCCCGATGCCGAGAAGTTGCGCAGCACCGCGGCGTAATAGTGATTGTCGTGGATCACACCCACCTTGCGGAAGGTCGCGTGGCGGCTGTGGCGCTGCTTGGCCGGGCCGCTCGGCTTGATCACCCACTGGCCTTCATGGATGTATGTCTTCAGCTCCTCGGCCGATACGGCGCGGCTGTAGAGGAAGCCCTGCACATGGCTGACGTGCAACGCCTGCATCGTCTCGAGCTGGTCGAAGCTCTCGATGCCTTCCGCGGTGGTCTCCATCCCCAGAGCATTGGCCAGCGCGACGATGGCGGCGATGATCGCCTGGTTGCGCGCGCCTTCCTCGGTGGTGCCGCGCACGAAGCTCTGGTCGATCTTGATCTTGTCGAACGGCGCCGTCTTCAGATAGCCGAGCGAGGAATAGCCGGTACCGAAATCGTCGAGCGCCAGCCGCACGCCCAGCCGCTTGAGTGCGGAGAAGCGCGCATCGGTCTCGAAACTGTCGCCCAGGAACACGCTCTCGGTGATCTCCAGCTCCAGCCGCTCGGGGGGCAGCCCCGAATTGGCCAGCGCGCTCATCACGATCTGCGGCAGTCCTTCATTGGCGAACTGGATCGGCGAGACGTTGACCGCCACGCGCAGATCGCCCGGCCAGCTCGCTGCATCCTTGCACGCCTGGCGCAGCGTCCATTCGCCCAGCGCCGGGATCAGGTTCGCTTCCTCGGCGATCGGGATGAACACCGCGGGCGAGATCCGGCCGCGCTTGGGGTGGTTCCAGCGCATCAGCGCCTCGAACCCGCTGACCTGGTTGGTCTTCGCGCTGACGACCGGCTGATAGTGGACCGCGATCTCGCCCTTGGCGAGCGCGTCCATCAGGTCATGCTCCAGCTCGCGCCGCTCGTTGGCGGCCTTCAGGAACTCGGTCGAGAAGAAACGGTACCCGCCGCGCCCGCCGGTCTTGGCCGCGTACAGCGCCAGATCGGCGTTGCGCATCACTTCCTCGGCAGTCGCGCCGTCGAACGGCGTCACCGCGATCCCGATCGACGCACTGACGATGCAACGGCTGCCGTTGATCGAATAGGGCTGCGACAGCCCCTCGATGATCGCCGTCGCCATCTCGCCCAGCGCGCCGCGATCGTGCGAGTCCTGCAACAGGATCTGGAACTCGTCGCCGCCGATCCGGCCCACCTTCTCGGCATCGCCGACGATCTTGGTCAGCCGGGTCGCGACCTGCTTGAGCAGCGCGTCGCCGACCGGATGGCCCATCGTGTCGTTGACCTGCTTGAACCGGTCCAGATTGACCAGCATCACCGCGCACGGCCGCACCTGCGCCCGCATCGCCGCAACGATGCCTTCCAGCAGGTTCGCCATGCGCACCCGGTTGGCCAGTCCCGTCAGCGGATCGAGCAGCGCCAGCCGCGAGCTGGCCAGTGCCGAGCGATGCTCGCTGGTCACATCGGTGCCATGGCCCAGATAGCCCGCGAAATTCCCCTTGGCGTCGGTCTGCGGCTCGCCCGACAGCGACCAACACCGCTCCTCGCCCTCGACCTCGATCAGCCCCAGCACATGCTCGAACCGCGACTGGCGGATCAGCTGGAACGGCAGGGTCCGCCGCCGGTCCGCGCCATCGGGCGAGCGGAACATCGACATCAGGTCCTGCCCCAGCAGTCCCGCCGGATCGCCAGTCAGCCTGGTGCTCGCCGCTTCGCTGGCATAGGTGATCTCGCCTTCGGCATTGGTCGACCAGAACCAGCCGAGCTCCATATCCTCGTAATTGCGCAGCAGCCGCGAATGCTGGTCGCGGACGGCGGCGTCGCGCGAAGCAGCCGTCGCCCAGGGCGCGCGGACGAGCGGGGAGGACCGGCGATTGACCGCTTCCACAGCACCGGGATCCTTGCCCGGAGAGGAGCCTCGACCCATTACTCTGCTCACACATCGTCCCGCGGTTCTTGCGGTGACATTCCCCGATACCGGAGCGAGCGTTTAGGTTTGGTGAAGCCGGATCATATTCCACCTATGTAACAACACGGAACGAAGCCTATGGCTCAACCGTATCGTTACCAGCGCCAGTCGCCAGAGAGAGGACCTTTATGAAGACCATTGCCCCCTTCGCAGCGCTCGCCGCGGCCTGCCTCACCGTCTCGGCGCCCGCCATGGCCCAGCGCGGCCCGGCTTACGGCACGCCGCAGCAGGAAGAATCCCGCTTCAACACCGCGCAGCAGCGCTTCGAGAACGAACTCGCCCTCTATCAGCAGGCGCTGGAGCGCTATCGCAACGCCCGCCGCGATCCGCGCTACAATGATCCGCGCGGCGGCTATAACCCGCCCCGCGGCGGTTATGACGATCGCTACGACCAGCGCGACGAAGGCGATTACGACGCCGCCCAATATTATCGCGAAGGCCCGCGCTATCAGGAGCGCGTCCTGACCGCCGACGAGCGCGTCTATCGCGGCCGCGACGGCCGTTATTATTGCAAGCGCAACGACGGCACGACCGGCCTGATCGTCGGCGCGGTGGCCGGCGGCGTGCTCGGCAACCTGATCGACGGCGGCCATTCGCGCACCGCGGGCACGCTGCTTGGTGCGGTGGTTGGCGCGGTCGCCGGCTCGGCGATCGAGCGTAACGCCAACAATCAGCAGAACCAGCAGATCCGCTGCCGCTGAGGGATCGGGGCGCCGCCATCGTGGCGGCGCCCCAAGCCTTGCCAGCCCTCCACCCGCACGCCACAGTCGCGTGAAACGGAGAGCGTCATGGCCAAGGTGATCCTGCAATACCGGCTCGTGCCCGGCGTCACGAAGGACGAGTTCGAAGCGTGGGTGCGGACGACCGATTATCCCACGATGCGCGGCATCTCGCGGGTCGCCTCCTTCGCCAATCACCGCGTGCGCGGCCTGCTGATCGGCGAGGGCGAACCGGAGATGGATTATATCGAGATCTTCGACATTCCGGATTTCGAAGGCTTCACCAGCGAGGACATGCCCGGCGCGGTGATCCAGGGGATTATGGGCGATTTCGCCAGCCGGGTGGAGAACCCGGTTTTCCTGATCGCCGACGAGATCGTTTGAGCCTCCCGGCACCGCTTGCAATGTAGGATTTCGGCTGCTGCAGTCAGCGCGCCGGATCACTATCCGGCCGCTCTTTGACAGGTTGTAGCACCCGCAAGAATTTCCCGCACAGGGTAATAGCCGACAGCAAATCGATGCGTGGCGCCGCGCGCCATGTCAGTGTGACTCTTGTGACTCTTGCGACCCCGAAAGGGTAAGGGGGTCGTTGCGCATGGATAGATCAGTGCTCCGGCGAAGGCCGGAGCGTTGGCAATCAACGGATCACCATACGACCACCGCTCCGGCCTTCGCCGGAGCACTGATACTTCGAAGCCATGAAATGGGTTGGCCGTCAGGCCGCGTCGGCGCTTTCCGGCTCGACCTTCATCATCGTCACGCCGGCATATTTCTCGGCCTCGGGCTCGAAGATCGGATTGATCTCGAACCCGCGCTCGACAAGCTTCACTTCGCTCAGGCCATCGGCCTTGAACGTGCCCAGCTTCACTTCGCGCGGCAGCATGCCCTCGAGCGAGACCGTCACCGCGTCCATGTAGAGCGAGTCCCGGCGCGTATAGAGGATATGCGGCGCCAGGATCATGCGCTTGCGGTTATAGGTCACGGACACGCAGCGGCGGCGCACCAGTGCCTCGAACAGAGTCATGGTGGGGTTCGCTGCCGCCTCAGGCGCGTCCGGCTCGCTCGTCGAATTCATGGCATTATCATAGGGATTATGCTGCATCGCAGCAAGATGCCTTGATGGTTACTCCGCAAAATAGTGGCGACTCGCCACCGATTGCGTCAGTGCCAGAAAATCAGCAGGAGGATGATGATCGGGATCGGAATCCCCAACAGCCAAAGCAGAATGCCCTTGCCCATCTCGATACTCCTAAAAACTTGATTTCGTTGGCGTAAGAACCCGCATCACCGCCCGCGGTTCCAACCCCGCCCATAAGGTTCGCATGCATGACCGATGGATTGCCCCAGCCCCGCCGCCTCGTCGCCATCGCGGCGATCTCGTTCGGCACGGCGCTGGTGGTGATCGACGGCGCGATCGCCACCGTCGCATTGCCGACTATCGCGCAGGACCTGAACGTCGACAGTTCGGCCGCAGTCGCAGTGGTGACCATCTATCAGCTGGTACTGGTGATGCTGCTCCTGCCCATGTCGGGCCTTGGCGACCGCATCGGGCTGAAACGGCTCTACCAGCTCGGCCAGATCGTCTTCACCATCGCCACCCTGCTCTGCTTCTTCGCCAAGAGCCTGCCCTTCCTGCTGCTCGTCCGCGCGGTGCAGGCCGCGGGCGCGGCGGCAGTGCTCAGCGTCTCGGTGGCGCTGCTCCGGCGCATCTATCCGCAGGCGCATCTGGGACGCGGCATGGGCGTCAATTCGGTCGTGGTGTCGAGCTTCACCGCGCTTGCGCCGACGCTTGGCGGCATCATCCTCGCCTTCGGGCCATGGCCCTGGGTATTCGCCTGCGCCCTGCCCTTCGCGGTGATCAGCCTTGCGTTGGGCCGTGCCCTGCCCGACCCGCCCGCCCGCGCCGAACCCTATGACGTGCTGGGCGCGGTGCTGTGCGCGGCGATGTTCGGCCTGTTCATCGGCGGCCTCGAAAGTGCCGTCCATGGAGACAGCCCCGTGGTCAGCGCAGCGATCGTGCTCGCCGGCATTTTCATCGGCGTGTTGTTCGTCCGGCGCGAGCGGCATGAGGCGGTGCCGATCCTGCCGGTCGACCTGATCGGCCGCCCGGTGATCGCGCTCTCGGTGATCGGCGCGTTCACCGCCTTCGTCGCCACCATGACGCTATTGCTGTCGCTGCCCTTCCGCCTCCAGCACGAGTTCGGCTTCTCGCCGACCGAAGTGGGCGCCGCGATCGCGCCATGGCCGCTGACCACATTGTTCGTCGCACCGATGGCCGGCTGGCTGTCGGATCGCTACCCGGCCGGGATCATGGGCGGGATCGGCATGTCACTGGCCATTGCCGGGCTGGTGTCGATGGCATTCCTGCCCGCCGATCCGGCCTGGATCGATCTGGCATGGCGCATGTCGCTGACCGGCGCAGGCTTCGGCATCTTCCTGTCGCCCAATGCCCGGCTGATCATCGGTTCGGTCCCGATCGAGCGCGCCGCAGCGGCCGGCGGACTGGTATCGACCACGCGCATGGTCGGCCAGACCATCGGCGCGACTCTGGTCGCCACCCTGCTCGCGCTCGGCATCGGCGACGGATCGACCCCGCCGCTGATCGGTGCCGGGCTCGCGCTGATCGCCGGCCTGTGCAGCATCGCGCGCCTCCGCCCCTCGATCCGCAATCCGGCGAAAGAGGAAACGGAGGATGCCCAGCCTGCACCACAGGTCCGCTAGGCGGTTGAAATGTAGGATTTCGCCTGCTTGGCTGCTCGGGCGAGGCATTGCTCCGCCGCTCTTTGACATTTTGTATCGGGTGCTGCCGCCAGGAGCGAGAAGTGCGGATCAGTGTGAAGTTAGTGTGAAGTTTCGCGGTCCCGGCACCTCAACCCGGCCCTGAGCCGGGTCGAGGGACCTGAACCTAGAACACCGCCTTGGGCGCGTCCTCGCCCATCATCGCGCGGCGCACCAGCGGGATCGGCGGGCCGCCATAACTCAGGAACTGGTCGTGGAACGCCTTCCACGCCTTCCGCCCGCCATGCTTGGCGGTCCAGTCCTCACGCAGCCGCCGGATCATCAGCTTGCCCAGCGTGTAGTTGAGATAGGCCGGATCATAGGTGCCGCGCGCCGCCTGTTGCCGGGCGTTGCCCGCATCCTGATAGCATTGCTCGCGGAACATCGTTTCCGACTGTTCCTGCGTCATGCCCCGCGCGTGCAGCCCGATCGCCGACAGGAACCGGCAGTTGCGCAGCAGCGCGTTGGAAAGCTGGCCGATATGCGTCGCGGCATCGCCGTCCCGCAGGCCCGCTTCCCACATCATCTCCTCGGTATAATGCGCCCAGCCCTCGGCATAGGCGTACCCGACGAACAACCGCCCGAAGAGCGACTTGGAGCGGTTCGCGTGCACGAACTGGAGGAAATGCCCCGGCATCACTTCGTGCACGGTGGTGAACAGCAGGTCGTCCTCACCCGGAATATAGGCGGCCTGTTCCTGCGGCGACCATTTCGGGTCGGGCGGCGAGATATAATAGATTGAGGGGATGCCCTTCTCGAACGGTCCCGGCGGATCGATGTACGCGGCGTTCTGCCGGTTATAGGGCGGGCTCTCCCGCACCAGCGCCTGCTCGGTGCCGGGGATGGTGACGAGATCGTGCTTCACCACAAAGTCACGCAGTTCGGGAATCTGCGCCGTCGCCGCCTTCACCGGGCCGCCCTCGGGCTTCTCCGAATTCATCTTGGCCATGCAGCCGGGAATGTCCGCACCCGGCGCATATTTGGCGCATTCGGCGATCAGCGCGTCGCGGTTGCGCTTCAGGTCCGCCTGGCCGACCGCTTCGAGCTGGTCGAGCGGCATGTCCACCGCCTCGGTCGCCTTCAGCATGCGCGAGAAACGATCCGCGCCAAGCACATAGTCCTGCGTCGCGGTCGCTTCGAGCGTCTTGAGCCAGGCATCCAGCTCGCGCATCGCCTTGCTGGCACCTTCGCCCGCTTCCTTCAGCGCCTTTTGCAGCGCCGGGTCCTTCACCGAAGCGAACGCCGCCACCGCATCGCCCGAATAATAGTCGGCAAAGCCGCCGAACGCTGCGCGGCCGAACTTGATGAAGCTGACCGGCATCGGCGCCTTCAGGTTCGCGCGAATATTCTTCGCGGCCGCCGGCACGCCCTGAAGGAACGCCGTCATCGCCCGGATCCGCACGTCCGCCCCGGCATATTCGCGCGACACATAGGTGTTCGGATCGAGCCCACCGCCGACATAGAAGCTCGGATTCTTGTGCGGCTGATCGGCATCCTCCAGCCAGAACAGCTGACCCTCGGCCACCTGCACCACATAGTCGCGCTCGAACGCATCGTCGCCGGTCAGCCCGGTAAACGCCTTGGCCTGCTTGATCGTGTCGCGCAGGAAATCGCCCTTGGCCTTCAGCCCGGCCGCGCTCCAGTCGGGCAGCTTGCCGTCGAAATCGTGTCGGCCCTGATAGACCGCGAAGGAGGGGTCGAGCACGAACCAGCGCTCGATCGTCGCGTCGCGGAACTTGCCCCAATCGGCCGCGGCGGCAGGCGTTTCGGCCGCCGCGCTGCTGTTGTTGCCTGCGCCGCCGCCACCGCTGCATCCGGCCAGCGCCAGCAGCGCGGCCCCTGCCAATAATCCGACTCGCATTGTCACTCTCCCGATATCGTGGGTGTGATGCTGGCACCGTACACGGGCCCGCGAAAGGCAAAGTTGGAGGCTTGGCACAAACGCTCGTTGCGGTTCCGTCATCGAAGCGCCTAGAGGCGGGGCATGGCAGCCGCCCATCCCTTCGCCATCCACAATTTCCGCGCCTATTGGATCGCCCGCTTCTCGGCCTCGCTGGCACAGCAGGCGATGGTCGTGATCATCGGCTGGCAGGTCTATGACATCGCCCGCGAGACGATGAGCATCAAGGCCGCTGCCGCCCAGCTCGCGCTGATCGGCGTGGCCCAGTTCCTGCCCCTGCTGTTCCTGTCGCTGTTCAGCGGCTGGGTTGCCGACCGGATCGACCGGCGCTGGATCGCCCGCGCATCGGTCGCGCTCGAGGCATTCTGCGCGCTCAGCCTCGCCTGGCTGACCTGGCATCAGACGGTCACCCTGCCGGCGATCTTCGCCATCGCCGCGCTGCTCGGCGTCGCGCGTGCCTTTGCCGGTCCGGCGCTCGGCGCGCTCGCCCCCAATCTGGTGCCCAAGGCGCTGCTGCCCACCGCGATCGCGATGAGCGCGCTCGCCTGGCAGACCGCCAGCGTGATCGGCCCGGCGCTGGGCGGCTATATGTACGCGGCCAGCGCATGGCTGCCCTATGCCGTTTCCGGAGGGCTGTTCCTGCTGTCGCTGCTGATGCTGCTGCTGATCAGCCGGATCGAGCGCACCGTCGTGGACAGCGAAGCCAGCCCCTGGCGGCAGATGATCGACGGGCTCCGCTATGTCCGTCACAACCGGCTCGTCTTCGGCGCGATCTCGCTCGATCTGTTCGCGGTGCTGCTCGGGGGCGCGACGGCGATGCTGCCGGTCTATGCCCGCGATATCCTTCAGGTCGGCGCCGATGGCCTCGGCCATCTTCGCGCCGCCCCCGCGCTCGGCGCCGTCGCGGTCGGGCTGCTCTTCTCGTTGCGCCCGCTCAAGACCGATGTGGGCCGCAAGATGCTGGTCGGCGTCGCCACCTTCGGCGCGGCGACCATCGTATTCGGCTTGTCGGCGCCACTGCTCGTCCCGATCCTCGGCCCCTCCGCGATCGGCAGCGACTTCGCACCGGCGGTGCTGCTGGCGCTCGCCGCACTGTTCGTGCTGGGCGCGGCGGACATGATCTCGGTCTATATCCGCCAGTCGCTGATCCAGCTCTACACGCCCGACGAGATGCGCGGCCGCGTCGGCGCCGTCTCGACGCTGTTCATTTCCGGGTCGAACGAACTGGGCGAGGCCGAATCCGGCTTCCTCGCCTGGGCCATCGGCCCGGTCGCCGCAGTCGTTGGCGGCGGCATCGGCGCGATCCTTGTCACATTGCTGTGGGCGAGGCTCTTCCCCGAACTGCGCCGGGCGCGTACATTCGATCCACCGGCCAATCTCGAAATACCCCCCAAGGAGATGACCACATGAAGGCGAACACGATCCTCGAGACGATCGGTAACACGCCCCATATCCGCGTTTCGAAGCTGTTTCCGGACGCCGAAGTCTGGATCAAGTCGGAGCGTTCGAACCCCGGCGGATCGATCAAGGACCGCATCGCGCTGGCGATGGTCGAAGCCGCGGAAGCCGATGGCAGCCTGAAGCCCGGCGGCACCATCGTCGAGCCGACCAGCGGCAATACCGGCGTCGGCCTGGCGATGGTCGCGGCAGTGAAGGGCTACAAGCTGATCCTCGTCATGCCCGAGAGCATGTCGCTGGAACGCCGCCGCCTGATGCTGGCCTATGGCGCGACCTTCGACCTGACCCCGCGTGAAAAGGGCATGAAGGGCGCGATCGAGCGGGCGATGGAGATCGTCGCATCGACCCCGGGCGCGTGGATGCCTCAGCAGTTCGAGAACCCGGCCAACATCGAAGTCCACACGCGGACCACCGCGCAGGAGATCCTGAGCGACTTCGCCGATTCGCCGATCGACGTCGTGATCACCGGAGTCGGCACCGGCGGACACATCACCGGCGTTGCCGAGACACTGAAAAAAACGTGGCCGAACGTAAAAGTTTTCGCGGTCGAGCCGGAATTGTCGCCTGTCATCTCCGGCGGGCAGCCCGGGCCGCACCCGATCCAGGGTATCGGCGCCGGTTTCGTGCCACGGAACCTGCATACCGACGCGATCGACGGTGTGATCAAGGTCGATGCTGCAGTTGCGAAGGATTTCGCACGCCGCGCGGCGCGTGAAGAAGGGCTGCTCGTCGGTATCTCTTCGGGTGCGACTCTTGCCGCGATTCAGCAGAAGCTTGCCGACCTGCCCGCCGAAACGCGGGTGCTAGGGTTCAATTATGATACAGGTGAGCGTTATTTGAGCGTTCCGGACTTCCTTCCGGAGAGCTGAACCGACTCGACATTAATTCCAGATTAACAGTATCGTACGCGAGTCGGGGATTCCGGGGGGAACTCACGTGCGTAACGCGATGATCTGCGTCAGTGTGATGCTGGCGGTATTTCTTGGTTGGCCGCTTGCCTTTGGCAACGGGGGGACTCCGACGCTCGAACAGAGCCGGGCGGAGGCAAGCGCCATTCTCGCGCCGGTGGCGGCTGCCGAGGTGAAGCCGGTTCAGGTTGCAGCGGCTTCCGTGCCGGCCAAGCCAGAAAGCTGCTACAAGCGCTATCAGCGCGAGATTATGCAGTGCAAGGGCGGATCGAGCGCGGCCTGCCGCCTGGGCGCCGCCGATCACTGGGATATGTGCGAAGCCACCGGCTTCTGGCCCGAATAAGCCTGAGCGGCATTATCCACTAACTTGATTCCATGGCGATTATTTCGCCATGGTTCCAACTGTCATCTTTGTGCGTTATGGGCGTCGTCCTCACTCCGCCCAGGAGCACCAAGTTGCGCGTACCTTCGTTTCCTTCGCACCCGACCGCCGACTGCTGAGACGAACGGCTGCGCATGGCGACGACCTTCCTTCAGCCTTCGGATCTTGCGCGCCGCTTCGGCGTGAGCTTGCCGCTGCTCGGCATCCTGCTGGTCATCGCACTCGCCGCACTGGCGCTGCCTGCGCTGATCGTCGCGAATACCCCGCGCACCGTGGTCCACAAGCCGCCCCGCGTCGTGCTCGCCACCCGCGTGGTCCCGCGCAACGAGCTGCCCACGGTCGAGCCGGTCAAGCTGCAGGAAGTCGCGCCGACCGACGCCAAGACGATCAACGACGCCATCCCCTTCTCGACCGAGCCGAACCCGGCCGCCCGCGCCTTCCGCATCTTCGGCACCATGGATAGCCAGGCCCGCGCGATCGATTGCCTTGCGGCCGGCGTCTATTACGAAGCCGGCGACGACGCGATCGGCCAGCGCGCGGTGGCTCAGGTGATCCTGAACCGCATGCGCCATCCCGCCTTCCCCAAGACGGTGTGCGGCGTGGTGTTCCAGGGGCAGGAGCGCACCACCGGCTGCCAGTTCACCTTCACCTGCGACGGCGCGATGTTCCGCTACAAGCCGACCGCCGCGGCATGGGTCCGCGCGCAGGCCGTCGCCCGCATGGCGCTGAACGGGTCGGTCTATGCCCCGGTCGGGCACGCCACACATTACCATACCGACTGGGTCGTGCCCTATTGGAGCGCCAGCCTTGAGAAGATCACCGAGGTGCACACCCACCTCTTCTTCCGCTGGACCGGCTGGTGGGGCACCCCGCCTGCCTTCACCCGTGCCTATGCCGGGATCGAACCGAATATCGGCAAGATGGCGTTGATCTCGACCGCCCATACCGGCGCGCCGCTCGATCCGTCGCTGGCGCTGACGACCGCGACGCCGGAATCGCTCGATCCGCTCGCATCGGTGAACCCCGAGGCGATCAAGGCCGGCGACGTTCCCGGCCCGCAGCCGGACGGCAACAGCTTCCTGATGACGATTCCGAAGGGCATGAGCCCCAACGATTTCGCCAGCCTGGCCATCCGCACCTGTGGCGACCGTCCTTATTGCAAGTTCATGGCCTGGGCCGATCCGGCCAAGACGCCGCGTAACCTGCCGCTGGGTTCGTCGCAGGTCGCGTCGATGTCGTTCAGCTATCTGCGCGACCAGAATCAGGGCTTCGCCAAGGCGCTGTGGAATTGCGAACAGTATCAGCGGCCCAGCCCGGTCCAGTGCATGCGCGCGCAGCCGCTGGCCCGCCCTGCCGCGGTGCCCGCCGAACCCGCACCGGTTTCGCCCGATGGTAACGCCACCGGCCCGAGCGGGCTGAGCGGAGTCCGCCGCAAGGAACCACCTGCCGTCACGCCGCTGCCGGTGACCGTAGAACCCGCGCCGGGCAGCCGCCCGCAGCGCAGCTTCACCCTGCCCGCACCCAAGGCGACAACCGCTCCGGCACCGCGTCCGTAACAATATCTGCGCGAAGGGCAGGTTTTTTGCCCTGTTCCCCATGACAAGCCCGCGCTGAGCCGCTTTAATGGCGCCATGCTCAGTCTGGAAAATAGCAGCTTCAGTGACGCCCTGGTGATTCTGGGTGCGGCGGGGCTGGTCATTCCGGCCTTTGCCCGCTTCCGCGTCAGCCCGGTGATCGGGTTCATCCTTGTCGGCATCCTCGTCGGACCGGCAGGCCTCGGCACGCTCGTCGGCAGCCAGCCCTGGCTTTATTATCTGACGATCAGCGATCCGCACTCGATCGAGCCGTTCGCCGAATTCGGCATCATCCTGCTGCTGTTCTCGATCGGCCTGGAACTGTCGTTCAAGCGACTATGGGCGATGCGAACCCTGGTGTTCGGCGTGGGCGCGGCAGAACTGTTCGGCGCGGGCCTGATCCTCGCGGCTGCGATTTACCTGACCGGGCTGAGCGCAGGCGGCGCAATCGGGCTGGGCCTTGCGCTTGCATTGTCCTCCACCGCGCTGGTGGTGCCGATTGCGGGGACGAGCAGCCCGGTCGGCAAGGCGGCGTTCGCGATGCTGCTGTTCGAGGATCTCGCGCTGGTCCCGATCATCTTCCTGCTCGGCGCGATGGCACCCTCAGCGAGCGAGGCTGGTTGGTGGCCGCTGCTGCTTATCCTCGGCAAGGGCGCGGTGACCGTCGCGATCCTGTTCGTCGGCGGGCGCTTCCTGCTGCCCCGCATGTTCGGACAGGCGGCACGGACCAAGAGCCCGGAACTGTTCCTCGCGGCCAGCCTGCTCGTGGTGATCGTCGCCAGCCTCGCCACCGCCGCATCCGGCCTTTCGCCCATCGTCGGTGCATTGATCGCGGGCCTGCTGATCGCCGAAACCGAATATCACACCGAAGTCGAAGCAATCACCGCACCGTTCAAGGGCCTCGCGCTCGGTGTGTTCCTGCTCACCGTGGGCATGCGGCTGGACCTTGAGTTCGTCCTCGCCAACTGGGCGCAACTGCTCGGCGCGGTCGTGCTGGTGATGACGGTGAAGGTCGCGGTGACCACCGGGCTGCTCAAGCTCTCCGGCGCCCGTACCGGCACTGCCGCGGAAACCGGCGTGCTGATGGCCAGCCCGTCCGAAACCACGCTGATCGTTCTGGGCGTCGCGGCTGCCGCGGGCCTGATCGGCGGCACCACCGCAGCCTTCTGGACCACGGTGACCGCCATCGGCCTCACCGCAACGCCGCTGCTCGCCAAGGGCGGCCAGCTGGTGTCGCGCCTGATCGAGCGGCGCGAGGCGCAGGAGGATTCGCCCGAAGCCGCAATCGACGCAGCCGGCCCCGGCACGGTGGTGATCGGCTTTGGCCGCGTCGGCCGCACCGTGGCCGACATGCTCGAACGTCACGGCCTGCCCTATATCGGCGTCGATGCGGACATCGACAATGTGAACGCCGCCCGCAAGGAAGGCTATTCGGTGCTGTTCGGCGACGTGACGCGCAGCGAACTGGTCGACCGGCTGAACCTGGGCCATGCCAAGGCGCTGATCCTGACGATGGACGATCCGGTGCTGACCGTGCGACTCACCCGCCGCGTGCGCGGATGGGTGCCGGACCTGCCGATCATCACTCGCGCCCGCGATGCGACGCATGCCGCAGAGCTGTACAAGGCCGGCGCGACCGACGCGGTGCCGGAGACGCTCGAAAGCTCGCTCCAGCTATCCGAGGCGCTGCTCGTCGATCTGGGCATCGCGGTCGGCCCGGTGATCGCTTCGATCCATGAGGAGCGCGACAAGATGCGCAAGGCGATTAAGGAAGCCGTCGGCATGGAACGCGAACCGCGCATCCGCCGCGTGCGGAGGGAAGCGGAAGCGTGATCCTCGGCGGATTGCTGCTGATGGCGCTGGTGCAGTCCGCGCCGGATCCGCTGGCGCCGGCGCGCGAGGGCAAGCTGCAATGCACGATGCCGAACGTCGCGAAGAAGAAGTGCCTCGCGATGACCCGCTATACGCCGACGCCCACCGGCCATCGCAACACGACCACCGTGATCATCTCGGCCGCGCCGCTGGTCACCATGGAGATGAGTTCGGAGGGGACGACGGAGGGCGAGGCAGTGTGCGGCGTCCTGCGCCATGAGGATATTCTGGCGGCGACGGTCCGGATCGACGGGCAGCCCATGTCCCCGGCGGACGCGGCGCCGCTGATCGATCGCATGATCGACGGGCTGCAGGAGAATTTCGGAAGGAAGATCTGCACCTGCTTCCGCGCGGAAGGCGATCTGATGGTCTCCGAAGCGGAGATCGACGGCACGCCGCGCGCCGACATGAAGCTCAGCTTCCTCTGGGTACGGCCCGAGGACGGCTATACCGTCGGTTGGGAGCCCTGACGCTCAGCGCGGGATCGGCGGGGCCGTCTTGATACACGCCGCCAGTTCGTCACGGACCGGAGCACTACCACGAGCCAGATCGGCACGTGCGGTATCGAGCGCGGCCCCCAGATCCTGGCCGTAGCGCTCGGAAGCGATCTGCTGGAGCACCACAAGGCGCACCACCGCCATGTGCCACTCGACCGATGCATCGAACACCGCGGCATGATCCGGCGAACCGACGTCCAGCCGTGCGGCCTCGATGGTCGTCAGCGCGTCGCAGCGCAGCGCTTCCGCATAAGCGGGCGTCGTCTGGCCGGCGATCAGCGCCAGCGCTGCCAATTCGATCATGCGGCGGCCTTGGCCTCCGCCAGCGCAGCCTTGACCGCGTCGAGCGCTTCGGCGCCCTTGCCGCCATCGGGTCCACCACCCTGAGCCATGTCGGGACGGCCACCGCCGCCCTGCCCGCCCAGCGCGGCGACCGCGACCTTGACCAGCTCGACCGCGCTCAGGCTCGCGACCAGATCGTCGGTGACGCCGACCGCGACCGAGGCGCGACCTTCGTTCACCGCGACCAAGGCTGCGACGCCCGAGCCGATCCGGCCCTTGGCTTCGTCCACCGCACCGCGCAGCGCCTTGGGATCGAGTCCGTCGATAACCTGCCCGACGAAATTGATGCCAGCCACCTGCTCCGGACCGGCCGGTGCCGCCGCACCACCGCCACCCAGCGCCAGCGCCTTCTTCGCCTCGGCCAGTTCGCGTTCGAGCCGCTTGCGCTCGTCCATCAGCGCCGCGACGCGGGCCGGGACTTCCTCCGGCGAGGACTTCAGCACCGACGCAGCCTCGCGCAGCCGCTCGTCGCGGGCGACCAGCCACAGGCGCGCGGCATCGCCGGTCAGCGCTTCGATCCGGCGAACGCCGGAGGAGACTGCGCTTTCCGAGATGATCTTGAAGATCGCGATATCGCCCAGCGCGTTGACATGCGTGCCCCCGCACAGCTCGACCGAGTAGTGCGCGTCATCCGTATGGCCCATCGAGAGCACGCGGACCTCATCGCCATATTTCTCGCCGAACAGCGCCATGGCGCCCGCCGCAATGGCGTCATCCGGAGTCATCAGGCGCGTGGTGACGCCGTCATTTCCGCGGATATGGCCGTTCACCTCGGCTTCGATCGCCGCGATATCCTCGGGGCTGAGCGCCGAGGGGTGCGAGAAGTCGAAGCGCAGGCGATCCGGCGCGACCAGGCTGCCCTTCTGCGTCACATGCGCGCCGAGCCGGTTGCGCAGCGCCGCGTGGAGCAGGTGAGTCGCGGAATGGTTGGCGCGGACCTGATCGCGGCGCACCGCATCGACGCTGAGCTGGACACTGTCGCCAACCGCAATCTCGCCGCTTTCGATGGTCGCATGATGCGCGTGCAAGCGGCCGAGCGGCTTGGACGTATCGTCCACCAGCGCGCGCAGCTTGTCGTTCGAGATCACGCCCGCATCGCCCATCTGGCCACCGGATTCGCCATAGAAGGGCGTCTGGTTGGTGAGGATGATGACGCTGTCGCCCGCCCCGGCCTTTTCGACCCGCGCACCGTCCTTCACCAGCGCGACGACCTGGCCTTCGCCGGTGGTCGAGGTGTAGCCGGTGAATTCGGTGCCGCCGAGTTCGTCGGCGATGTCGAACCACACGTCTTCGCTGGCCTTGGCGCCCGAGCCCTTCCAGGCGGCGCGCGCATTGGCCTTCTGCTCGGCCATCGCCACGTCGAAACCGGCGCGGTCGACCAGCAGGTTCTGACCACGCAGCGCGTCCTCGGTCAGGTCATAGGGGAAGCCGAACGTGTCGTAGAGCTTGAACGCGGTCGCGCCGGGCAGCGTATCGCCCTCGGCCATGCCCTGCGTCGCTTCGTCGAGCAGGCGCAGGCCGTTGGACAGCGTCTGGCGGAAGCGGGTTTCCTCCTGCAGCAGGGTCGCTTCGATCAGCGGCTGGGCACGGAGCAGTTCCGGGAACGCCGCACCCATCTCGGTCACCAGCGACGGGACGAGCCGGTGCATCAACGGTTCCTTCGCGCCCAGGATATGCGCATGGCGCATCGCGCGACGCATGATCCGGCGCAGGACGTAGCCGCGGCCCTCGTTGGCGGGCAGCACGCCGTCCGCAACCAGGAAGCCCGAGGCGCGCAGGTGATCGGCGATCACGCGGTGGCTCGCCTGATTGTCGCCAGTGGTCGCGGTGCGGGTCAGTGCGCCGCTCTCGGCGATCAGCGCCTTGAACGTGTCGGTATCGTAATTGTCGGTGACGCCCTGAAGCACCGCCGCAACGCGCTCCAGCCCCATGCCGGTGTCGATGCTCGGCTTGGGCAGGTCGCCGATGATCTCGTCATTCTCCTGCACGAACTGCATGAAGACGAGGTTCCAGATCTCGACGAAGCGATCGCCATCCTCGTCCGGCGAACCGGGAGGGCCGCCGAAGATGTGATCGCCATGATCGTAGAAGATTTCCGAACACGGACCGCACGGACCGTCCGAGCCCATCGCCCAGAAATTATCCTTGGTCGGGATGCGGATGATCCGGCTCTCAGGGAGCCCTGCGATCTTCTTCCACAGGTCGAACGCCTGATCGTCGGTGTGATAGACGGTGGCGGTCAGCCGCTCCGCAGGGATGCCCCATTCCTTGGTCAGCAGGGTCCAGGCGTGAGTGATCGCCTGTTCCTTGAAATAATCGCCGAACGAGAAATTGCCGAGCATTTCGAAGAAGGTGTGATGCCGCGCGGTGTAGCCGACATTGTCCAGATCATTGTGCTTGCCGCCGGCGCGGACGCACTTCTGCGACGAGGTCGCGGTCGAATAGGGACGCGTTTCCTGGCCGGTGAACACGTTCTTGAACGGCACCATGCCCGCGTTGACGAACATCAGCGTGGGATCGTTGTGCGGGACGAGCGGCGCCGATGCGACGCGGGCATGCCCCTGCCCTTCGAAATAGTCGAGGAACGAGCGGCGGATATCGTTGGTGGACGTCATGGATGCGACTTAGGCGAGCAACACTTCATCGACAAGCGGTGGGGTGGCAGCAATGCGATCCTGCAGCTATCGTTGCAATCTGGCCACGGGGGATATCGATTTGCGCAGCTGGATGATCGCACCGACCTTGCTGCTGCTCACCAGCGCGGCACCGCCGCCCGAGCAGCCCTTCGATCTCGCCAGCCTGATGCAATATTGCGGCGGCGGCCCCGGCGAACCGGCCGCGGACAAGACCGAATTGCTCACCGGCTATGGCCAGGGCGGGTTCCCGATCCGCACTGCGAAGCCCGAGGCACAGGCATTCTTCGACAATGGCGTCCAGCTGGGCCACGCCTTTGCGCACAAGGCCTCGATCAAGGCGTTCGAGGAAGCGGTGCGGATCGATCCGAACTGCGCGATGTGCGCATGGGGCGAGGCGTGGTCGAAGGGGCCGACGCTCAACTATGGCGTGTCGGATACCGAAGCCGCAGAACTGACCAAGATCGCGGCCCGGGCGCAAAGCCTGTCCGAAGGCGCGCCGCCGCTGGAGCGCGAGCTGATTGCAGCGATGGTGAAGCGCTATCCGGCCGGCAAGGTCGACGCTGCCGCCTATGCCACCGCGATGGACGCGCTGGCCAAGGCGCACCCCGACAATGACGCGGTGAACGTGCTGGCGGCCGAAGCACTGATGCTCGCCTCGTCGGGCAAGGACTGGGCGGCCGAACTGGCGCGGCCGGTGGAATTGCTCGAGACGGTGCTGAAGCGCGACGACGATTATGCGCCCGCGATCCATTTCTACATCCATGCGACCGAGATCGCCGGATACCCTGCCCGAGCTGAGGTGTTCGCTGACCGGCTGGAACGCGTCGCACCCTCGGCCAGCCATCTCGTACACATGCCGTCGCACACCTATTACTGGATCGGCCGCTATGCCGATGCCGCGACGTCGAACCTGCGCGCGGTCAATCTGGGCATCGAGAATGCGAAGCGGCTGAAACTGCCGGAGCCGGATGGCGTGTGGACGCTCATCTATCATGGCCACAATGTGCATTTCGGCATGGGCGGCGCGCTGATGTCCGGCGACGCCACCACCGGCCTCGCGCTGGCGCGGCCGATGATCGAAATGTCGAAGCGATCGGGCAAGCTGGGCAATTTCCAGCAGCTCGTGCTGGGCCAGGCCTTCGTCACCGTGGCCAAGTTCGCGCCGGTGGAGGAGATGCTGGCGATCCCGCGGCCCAGCGACGAGAATGCCGCGGCACAGGCGCTGTGGCACTATGCCCGCGGCGAAGCACTGGCGCGCAAGGGCGATGCAAAGGCGATCCGTGCCGAGGCCCGGGCGGTGCCGGGCAGGCTGGCCGGGGACAAGAGCGGCGTTGCCAGCCGCGTGTTGCGGATCAGCCGGTACGTGCTGGAAGGCCGCGCCGCGATGCTCGAAGGGCGGTATGACCGTGCCGCCAAGCTGTTCGGCAAGGCCGCGGCGATCGAGGAAGTCGATCCGATCAAGTCCTATTCCGATCCGCCGATCTGGTGGTACCCGGTCCGCCGCGACATCGCCGCGGCACTGCTCGCCAAGGGCGATGCGGCGGGTGCGGTTCGCGAAGCCACCGCGTCGCTGAACCTGCGGCCCAACGATCCGGCAGCGCTGGAGATACGCGGCAAGGCTCAGGCGAAGCTCGGCAACAACGCCGCCTCGCAGCGCGATCTTGCCCAGGCCCGCGCGGCGCTCAGCCCATCGGCCGCTCGATCGAAGCGGGCGGCTGGCTGAACCATTTCGGCCCGGCTCCGGTCATGTGGAAGCAATCCTCCAGACGGATGCCGAAGCTGCCCGGAATGTAGATGCCCGGCTCGTTCGAGAAGCACATGCCCGGGGCGAGCGGAGTCTTCTCGCCGCGGACGAGGTTGATCGGCTCGTGACCGTCCATGCCGATGCCGTGCCCGGTGCGGTGCGACAGGCCAGGCAGCTTGTAATCGGGACCATAGCCTAGCGACGTATAGTAGCTGCGCACCGCGTCATCGACGCTGCCCGCGGGCACGCCGGGCCTTGCCGCCTCGAACGCGATCTGCTGGCCGCGGCGCATCCGGTCCCACACCTTGCGCTGTTCGGCACTGGCATCGCCGAAGACGAAGCTGCGCGAGACGTCGGACTGATAGCCATGCACATTGGCGCCGCAGTCCATCAGCACGACTTCGCCCTTCACCACCTTTTGCGGCTTGCCGGTGCCGTGCGGATAGGCCGCAGCTTCGCCCAGCAGGATCAGGTTGAACTCGACACCACCGCCTAGCTTGACCGTGGCCGCGGCCATCAGTGCGCCGATATCGGTGTTGCTCATCCCCGCCTCGATCCGCGGATATGTCCAGCGATAGGCGGCGATGGTCACGTCGGTGGCGAGTTGCATCAGCGCGATCTCGGGCGCGGTCTTGATCATCCGGCAGCCGCGCACGACCGGGTTCGCCGAAACGAGCCGCGTCGAGGGCAGCACTTTGCGCAGCCCGTCCACCGCGAAGAAGCGCACCGTCTCCTCGATCCCGATGGGACGGTTCGCGAGCTTGCGGTCCTTCAGGAAGCCCGCGACCACCGCGAGCGGATCCTCATGCTCCTGCCAGACGCGGACTTCGGCCGGAATACCGAGCGATTCGCGGACCGACGGCTCCTCGAAAAAGGGCGTGACGATGCACGGATCGCCTTCGACCGGCAGGATCGCGGCGGTCAGCCGCTCGCTGCGCCACCAATGGACGCCGGTGAAATAGATCAGCGACGAACCCGGTTCGATCAGCACCGCGCCGATGCCGTTGGCCTTCATCAGCGACTGTGCGCGGGCGATGCGGGCGCGGCGTTCGTCCCGGCCGATCGGGACCGCGCCGCCGGTCAGGTCCTTCAGATCGGACAGGTCCGGCTCGGCGGCGCGGAGCAGGCCCGGCGTCGCGAGCAGCGGGGCGGTGGCAGCGGCGGCGAGCAGAGCGCGGCGGTTGAACATGTCGATCCTCCTGACCCCAAGCGATACGGTCCTTGACCCGGCGGCAACAATCCCCTTCCTTGCGCGCCAATAACTGATTTTGGGGGATTCCCGCGTGGGCAAGCGACTTACCTGGTTCATCATAGCCGGCCTGATCCTGGGCGGGCTGATCGGCTATGGCCTGAACATCACCTACGCGCCGCAGGGCGATGCCGGGAAGGCCGTGCTCGAAAAGGCCGCCTATTATCTCGATATCCCGACCCAGATGTTCCTGCATCTGATCAAGATGATCATCGCGCCGCTGGTCGTTTCCACGCTGGTGGTCGGCATCGCCCATATGGGCGGCGGCAGCGCGATCGGCCGGGTCGGCGCCAAGGCGTTCCTGTGGTTCGTCACGGCCAGCCTGATCTCGCTCTCGCTCGGCCTGGTGCTGGTCAATGTGCTGCAGCCCGGCGTCGGCGTGAACCTGCCTTTGCCCGATATCGCGGCGTCGAGCGGCGTGGATCGCTCCGGCTTCGACGTGGCCAAATTCTTCATCCACATCGTGCCGACCTCGGCGCTCGACGCGATGGCCAAGAACGACATCCTCCAGATCGTGATCTTCTCGCTGTTCTTCGGCGTCGGTCTGGCGGCTGTCGGCGAGAAGGGCGCGCCGATCGTGCGCGGCATGGAAGCACTGGTGCAGGTGATGCTGACCGTCACCGGATATGTCATGATGTTCGCGCCGATCGCGGTGTTCTGCGCCGTGGCGCGGACACTGGCGACCAAGGGCGTCGAGGTGATCGGCCAGCTCGCTTACTTCATGGGCAGCTTCTATATCGGCCTCGCGATCCTGTGGGCGGTGCTGCTGGGTGCCTGCTTCCTCGTGATCGGCCGGCGGACGGGACAGCTGTTCCGCTATCTGCGCGATCCGATCCTGCTGGGCTTCTCGACCGCGTCGTCCGAAGCCGCCTATCCGCGCACGCTCGACGCGCTCGACCGGTTCGGCGTGCCGCCCAAGATCGCCAGCTTCGTGCTGCCGCTGGGCTATTCGTTCAACCTCGACGGCTCGATGATGTACATGACCTTCGCGTCGATCTTCATCGCACAGGCCTATGGCATCCATCTCGACTGGCCGACGATGATCTCGATGCTGCTGATCCTGATGGTCACCAGCAAGGGCATCGCCGGCGTGCCGCGCGCCAGCCTGGTCGTCATCACCGGTACGCTGGCGCATTTCGACATTCCGGAAGCAGGCATCCTGCTGATCCTGGCGGTCGATCACTTCCTCGACATGGGCCGCACCGCGACCAATGTGGTGGGCAATGCGGTCGCCAGCGTGGTCGTGGCGCGCTGGGAGGGTCAACTCGATCCGCCGCAGCCGGCAGAACTCAGCGTTGCCGTCGCGGGCACGCCGGTCGGGACCGCGAATGCAGACAGTTTCGAGGATTACGGCGCCAAGTCGTAACCGCGGATCTGGTTTGAAGGTTCAAAGAGCCGGCGGCCGCAAGGCTGCCGGCTCTTTCCGTTTGGAGCGGATGAAATCCAACATTTCAAGCCGGTGGTTCCGGCTCGGTCGAGAAGCAGATGCCGTCAGGCGTAGGCGTACGGCCCGCCGCGGGCGAGTGCGGCCTGATAGGCCGGGCGGGCATGGATGGTCTTGAGCCACTTCGCGATGTGCGGGCGGCCTTCGGTGGCACCGGCGCGGGCGACGGCGGCTTCGAGGGGGAAGCTCATCATCACGTCGGCGGCGGTGAAGCTGTCGCCGGCGAACCAGTCGCGGCCGGCCAGTTCGGATTCGATCCAGTTGAGATGGACGTCGATCATCGGCTGGATGCGCTTCTGACCGGCCTTGCCGAAGATCGGGATGCGGGTCAGCACCAGCTTGACCAGCAAGGGCGGCATCAGCGAACCCTCGGCATAGTGCATGAAGTGGCGGTAGCGCAGCGCATCCTCGCGATGTGCAGGCGATCCGAGGCGGCCATCGGCCTTTTCGACGATATATTCGACGATCGCCGCAGTCTCCGCGATGGTGTTCGCGCCATCGGTGATGACCGGCGACTTGCCGAGCGGATGGACCGCGCGAAGCTCGGGCGGAGCGAGCATGGTCTTCTTGTTCCGCTCGTAGCGGACCACCTCATAAGGAAGCCCAAGTTCCTCGAGCAGCCAGAGGACGCGCTGCGAGCGGGAATTCTCGAGATGGTGGACGGTGATGGTCATGGGGCCGGATCCTCTCGCCTGTTTGGGGCAGCGTAGCGGGATCGGGGAGCGTCTCAAGCGGTTCCGCGAGGCTCGCGGCTCACCCTCACCTTCCGCCGGCTTCGCCGGCTCCCTCAGCATCGGGTAAACAGTGCCCCGCACTGTTTAGGCCATGCCGGGGGCATGGCCGACCCGATGCTCCCAAAGGGAGAGGAATTTTGACGCCGGAAAGGCCCGGCGCGAGGCAACGCGCCGGGCCTCCCGATGGGACCTGCCCGTGACCGCTGCCCTCACGCATCAAGCGCCGGAGCGGCCGAAAAACATCTCACAGAGTCACAAGAGTCACACTGGCTACGCGTGCGCGCACGCGGGGCCGGTCTTACAGATCGTCTTCGCTGCCCTCGGCATCCGGCTCGGGGCCGGTCATCATTTCCTCGGCGACCTGCGCGGTGCGGTTGCGGATCGCGGATTCGAGACGGGTGCAGACGTCCGGATTTTCCTTGAGGAACGTCTTCGAATTCTCGCGGCCCTGACCGATGCGGATGCTGTCATAGCTGAACCAGGCGCCCGACTTTTCGACCAGCCCGGCCTTGACGCCGAGATCGAGAATCTCGCCGATCTTCGAGATGCCTTCGCCATACATGATGTCGAATTCGATCTGCTTGAACGGCGGGGCGACCTTGTTCTTCACCACCTTCACGCGGGTGGTGTTGCCGATGATATCGTCGCGGTCCTTGATCTGGCCGGTGCGGCGGATGTCGAGACGGACCGACGCGTAGAATTTCAGCGCGTTGCCGCCGGTCGTGGTTTCCGGATTGCCGTACATCACGCCGATCTTCATGCGCAGCTGGTTGATGAAGATCACCATGCAGCGCGAGCGGCTGATCGAGCCGGTCAGCTTGCGCAGCGACTGCGACATCAGGCGGGCCTGAAGGCCGACATGACTGTCGCCCATTTCGCCCTCGATCTCGGCACGGGGAACCAGCGCAGCGACCGAGTCCACCACCAGCACGTCGATCGCGTTGGAGCGGACCAGCGTATCGACGATTTCGAGCGCCTGTTCGCCGGTGTCGGGCTGCGACACGATCAGTTCGTCGATGTTGACGCCCAGCTTCTTGGCATAGACCGGATCGAGCGCATGCTCGGCGTCGACGAATGCCGCGGTGCCGCCACCCTTCTGCGCTTCGGCGATGACATGGAGAGCAAGCGTGGTCTTGCCCGAGCTTTCCGGACCATAGACTTCGATCACGCGGCCGCGCGGCAGGCCGCCGACGCCCAGCGCGATATCGAGGCCGAGCGAGCCGGTCGAGATCGCCTCGACCTGCATCGTCTCCTTCGAGCCGAGGCGCATCGCGCTGCCCTTGCCGAAGGCGCGATCGATCTGCGCCAGTGCGGCGTCGAGCGCCTTCTGCTTTTCGCTGGTGGGGGGTGCCATTTTGTTGTCGATGACCTTCAGGGATGCTGCCATTTTCGATGCCCTCGCCACGTGAAGTTGTCCACCATTCGTTTGCTGTTGGAACGCCTCGTATCGCGTTTGTTCCACAAGAACAAGAGCGGAACAGCCAAAATGGAACAAAAAGTGTCCAATACGTCGCTGGCATGATCCGCACGGCGATGCCATGAGGGCATGTGGGCATGATAACGGACATTCGCGCACCGGAGCATGGCAGCGCATTGGCGATCGGCGACGCGACCGGCGCAGGCAGCCTCGCCGACGTGCCGATGGCCGCGGTCGAAGCGGCGCTGAAGACCCATGGCGCTGTGCTGATCCGCGGTTTCGCGCCCGACGTCGCCGCCTTCCGCGCGTTCAGCGATCCGTTTTGCAGCAGCTGGGTGATGAACGAAGCGCCCAATCGCGATCTGATCGATCCGGAACATAATATCCAGTCGGTCGATCGGGGCGGCGATCCCTTCTCGCTCCATTCGGAAATGTCGCGCGCGCCGTGGCGGCCGGATATCTGCTTCTTCTATTGCGTCCGCGCGCCATCGAGCGGGGGCGAGACGACGATCTGCGACGGCCGCGAGATCGTCCGCGCGTTGCCGGCCGAAGTGCGCGACGGGCTGCTGCGGCAGCGCTTCCTCTACATGCGGAACGTGTCGACCCGCGTGCTGGAGTTCTGGCTGGGCACCGAGACGCCGAGCGCCGAGCAACTCGCCAATCCGCCCGCGGCATGCCCGTTCCGCTTCATCCGGCGCGAGAATGGCGTGGTCAGCGTGTTTACCCGGCCTGCCCTGCCCGGATCGCTGTTCGGCGACGAACCGGTGCTGGCCAATTTCCTGCTGTTCGCGCGCGAGATGCACCGCAACCTCGACTATCCGCTGCTGGCCAATGGCCGCCGCGTGCCGGACGAATGGGTTGCGGCGATCCAGGAAACCAGCAGGAAGCTGACTCAGGCAGTGTGCTGGCAGGACGGCGACCTGCTGCTGCTCGACAATAGCCGCTTCATGCATGGCCGCGCGCGCGTGCTGGATACGGACGAGCGGGTGATCGCGTCGCGGTTCGGCTATCTGAAGGGCGTGAGCGGCGATCCCGAAGGTCCGGCGGACCCGATCTGGCGGCGCGGGGCGTTCGTGCCGCCGGGGAAGTAGCGGTCAGCCCAGCGCGTCGAGCGCCTTTTCCACCGCGTCCATCGTGAAGGGCTTGGACAGCACCGGACGGTCGCGATGCGCCTCCGCCACGCTATCGCCGCTGCCGCCGGTGGCGAGGACGAAGGGGATGCCGAGTTCGGCGAGCTTGTCCGCGATCGGCCAGCTCTGTTCCCCGCCGCGCAGATTCACGTCGAGGATCGCTGCATCGATCCCGCCCGCGGCGATCAGATCGAGCGCGGCGGCGACATTGTCGGCACTGCCCGCCAGTTGGCGATCGAGCATTTCGAGGAAATCCTCGAGCATCATCGCGATCAGGGGTTCGTCCTCGACGATCAGGATATTGTGCGGGCCAGGCATGGCGGAACGTTTTGCAGATTCGATTCCGCGCGCCAAGCCTATTTCGTTGCCAAGGCGTCCCGAGTGGCTTCCGCAAGCTGCTGAACCGAAAAGGGTTTCGGCAGGAAGGCGACATTATCGAGATCGATCGACTTGCGCAGCTGTTCCTCGGCATAGCCCGACATGAACAGAATCGGCAGATCGGGATATTTTGCGCGGACATGGCGGGCCATGGTTGGGCCGTCCATCAGCGGCATGACGACGTCCGAAACGAGCAGGTCGGGCTTCTCGACCGTCTCGAGCAATTCGAGCGCGACTTCGCCATTTTCGGCGGTGATCACGGTATAGCCCTGGCGGCTGAGCGCGCGTTCGGCGATGGCGCGGACCATGTCCTCGTCCTCGACCACCAGCACGGTGCCGCTGCCCCAGGTGTCGGCGGGCTTTTCCTTGGCCGGAAGCGGCGCCTTGGCAACAGTCGCTTCGGGCGCGGTATGGACCGGCAGGTAGATGACGAACTCCGCCCCGCCCTCCGGGATATTGTCGGCGAAGATATAGCCGCCGGATTGTTTGACGATGCCGTAAACGGTCGAGAGGCCGAGACCGGTGCCCTTGCCGACTTCCTTGGTGGTGAAGAACGGCTCGAATATCTTGCCGAGCAGTTCGGGCGGGATGCCGGTGCCGGTGTCGGCGATGCGCAGCGCGGTATAATCGCCGACCGGCAGGATATCGTCGTCCATCTGGCGTACCTGCGCCGCGGTGACCCCCGCAGTCTCGATCGTCACCGTGCCGCCGCCATTGGGGCTTTTCGAAAGCATCGCGTCGCGCGCATTGACCGCCAGATTGACGATCACCTGTTCGAGCTGACCGGGATCGGCGCGGACCGGCCCCAGATTGCGGCCGTGATTCACTTCGAGGCGCACGGTTTCGCCGAGCAGCCGCTTGAGCAGGTTCGAAACCTCGGAAATGACGTCGGGCAGCTGAAGCACCTGCGGGCGCAGCGTCTGCTGGCGCGAGAAGGCGAGCAGCTGGCGCGTCAGTGACGCGGCGCGGTTCGAATTGGCGCGGATCTGCTGGATGTCATCATAATCGCTGTCGCCGGGCGAATGGCGCAACATCATCAGATCGCAATGGCCGATGATCGCGGTCAGGATATTGTTGAAGTCGTGCGCAACGCCGCCGGCGAGCTGGCCGACCGCCTGCATCTTGGTAGCCTGCGCGACCTGGCGCTTGAGCTTGCCCTCCTCGCCCGAATCCTTGAGGCTGATCAGCACCGCCGCATCGCCAAGACCGCGCGCACCGGCGATCTTGATCGCGACGCCTTCGTCGGGCGCATCGGTGAAGCGGACAGTCATCTCGACCGATTGCGGCGCGCCGCTGCCGAACTTGCGCACCGCATCGGCCAGCGCGCCCTTGTCCTCACGCACCACCAGATCGCCCGGATAGAGCGGCGGCGCGGCAGCGTTGATCCGCGCGGCGCGGACGAACGCATCGTTCATGCTGACGAACCGGCCGTCGCGATCGACCAGCGCGATGCCCGACGGCAGCAGCGCAATCAGCGAGCGGACATGCGCACTGGCCGAGGCGCCGATCGCCGGGGTGACGGCATGGCCCGGCTCCTCGTCGAGCAAGGCAACGAGCATTGGCGCATCCTCGCCATCGAGGAACGGGATCTGCAGCACGCGCAGCGGGGTGCCGGTCAGCCCCTCGCGCTCGAAATGGACCAGACCATTGGTGTCGGTGACGAGCAGGCGCGCGAAATCGCGGCCCTCCACATTGGCCTCGCTATTGCCCATGGCGCGGGCGCGGAACACGCGATTGGCCGAGCGGATGCGGCCTTCGGGCGAGACCATCACGGTCATGATCCCCGCCCCGCCCATCCGGTCGCCGGTATGGCCCGCGATCAGCGCCTCGACCTGCGCCGCGAGATCGAGCGCCTGCACGCCGATGAAGCGCCAGACGAGCGTTTCATCGCCAACCCGGGCGATGCGCGCGGCGACGGGTGCGCCGAACACGTCGATCCCCTCAAGCCGCGCTTCGCCGTCGCGCCAGGCGGTGTGGCCCGCTTCGGTAAGGCGCTGATTGGCGGCATCGTTGACCGGCAGGCCCGGCGGAGTCGGGAAGCCGGCGAAGAGGATTTCGTAGCGGTCATTCGCGCAGACCAGGCGCCCCGCGCGATCGGTGACGGCGAGCGCATCGTCGCTGGCCGCGGCGAGCGCCTGTGCCACCGACCAGTCGATCACGGCTTCCGGGGCTTCGTCCTGCTGCAACAGGCGGCGCGCGGCGAAGATGGCGCCGGCAGCGAGGATGCCCGCCGCGACGAAACCGATCGCGATGGCGCGCTCGTTCAGCGACAGCAGGACGACGGCCGCGGCCGCGAACCCGGCGAGGATCGCGGCCAGCAAGGGCATCATCGGTCTGGATGCGGAGGAGGATGCCGGAATGGTCGCCATGGACTTACCGATGTTCGGTTGGGCTTGACGGGTCAAGCGATCTTGCGGCGGGCAAATTCAAGCTTGGCGGCTTTGGCCGCGGAGAGATCTCTTTCCCAAGGATCAAGCATAGCAATATATTCCACGTAGCGCTCGGCTTTCCATAGCTGCTCAGCAGCTGCGAGCGCTCTATCACGGTCGTGATTTCGCCAGCCCTCCTTCGCAAGCTCAAGCTGCACTTCACGCAGACGTGGCAGCAATTGATCATCCTGCGACGTGAGCAGAGTACCGTGTCGCTGGATCAGCCCAGCCAGCCGCCGCAGCCCCGCTGCAAGGCATTCTTCGCTGCCGCCGACAATTGAGCTCGCAAACGGCCAATCCGCATCCGCTTTGCCGAGCATCATCCAAAGTGGAACTTGCGCCCCCCCACTCGTCGCGTTGACAGTGATCGTGAGTTCACCGCGAGGATCATAGTAAAAGAGCAGTTCGAAGTATCGACCGACATATCGCCAGACATCGGACTTTATCGATACGGGCAAGAAACCCAGCGCCTTCAGGGTCGGCGCGATTTCGGTCTCTATCAGCTTGCCGACGTCCATATCCGAAGCTGGCACAGTTTCGCTCCGCGTTCCAGACAAGCAAAAGGCCGCCCCTCACGGGGCGGCCCCTGCACTTTTCAGTTCAGTTCGTGAACTTCACCAGATCCGGACGCGCTGGTCGGGCTGGAGGAACAGCTTCTGGCCCGGCTGGGGGGCGAAGGCTGCGTACCAGGGATCGAGGTTACGCACGACCGCGGCGCGGAATTCCGACGGGCTGTGCGGATCGGTCAGCACGCGCTGGCGCATCGCCGGCTCGCGGAAGTTGCGGCGCCACACCTGGGCCCAGCCCAGATAGAAGCGCTGGTCGCCCGAATAGCCGTCGATCACCGGCGCCGGCTTGCCGTTCAGCGAATGGCGATAGGCGTCATAGGCGACGGTGAGGCCGGCGAGATCGCCGACATTCTCGCCCAGCGTCAGCGCGCCCTGAACGTGCAGGCCCGGCAGCGGCTCATACTGATTGTACTGCGCCACCAGCGCATCGGTGCGCGACTTGAACGCCGCGACATCGGCCGGGGTCCACCAGTCGGTGAGCGTGCCCGAAGCGTCGTACTTCGCGCCCTGATCGTCGAAATGGTGGCTCAGTTCGTGACCGATCACCGCGCCGATACCGCCATAGTTCACCGCCGGATCGGCGTTCGGATCGAAGAAGGGCGGCTGGAGGATGGCGGCGGGGAAGACGATCTCGACCATGCCGAAATTGGCATAGGCGTTCACTTCCATCGGGGTCATGCCCCATTCCCAGCGCTGCAGCGGCTTGCCGAGATGGCCGACATTTTCCTCATGCGCCCAGTTGTTGGCGCGGATCACGTTGCCCAGCGCATCGCCCGAAACGATGTTCAGGCTGGAATAGTCGCGCCAGCGATCCGGATAGCCGATCTTCGGGGTGAAGGCGGCCAGCTTGGCATGGGCCTTCACCTTGGTTTCGGGCGACATCCACTCGAGCGCGTCGATACGGCGGCCCATCGCGGCGATGATGTTCTTGATCATCTCGTCCATCACCGCCTTGGTCTCGGGCGGATAATATTTGGCGACGTAGATCTTCGAGACTTCGTCCTCGAGCGCACCCGAGGTCCAGTCGGTCGCGCGCTTCCAGCGGGCCTGCTGCTCGGGCGTGCCGGACAGGGTGGTGCCGTAGAACGCGAAATTCTCCTTGTCGAACGCCTCGGGCAGCACCGACGAGAAGCGATCGAGGCTGCGGACCAGCAGCTGATCCTTGAGCACCGCGATCGGGGTCGACTGGATCAGCTTGGCGATGCCGGTGGCCGCGCTGGGCTGCGAGACGAGGACGTAATCGACGTTCGCGCCGATGCCCGCGAAATAGCCCTTGAAGTCGAAGCCCGGGGCTTTCTTCGTCAGCTCGGCGACGGTCATCTTGTTGTAGGTCTTGGTCGCGTCGCGGCTGTCGACGCGGGTCCAGTGGACCTTGGCGATGTTGGTCTCGAAGGCGAGGATCGCCTTGGCGCGCGCCGCGGCGTTCGGCTCGCCGGCCAGCGTCAGAACATTGGTGAGGTGCTTCTCATAAGCCGCACGGTTCGCCACCTGCTTGGCATCCGGCGAGAGATAATAGTCGCGGTCCGGCATGCCCAGGCCGCCCTGGAACAGGTTCAGCGCATAGACTTCGGGGTTCTTGTCGTCCTGGCCGACATAGCTGCCGAACGGAATGCCCACGCCGTTGCGGTCCGCCTGCGCGACCAGCGCGGCATAGCCCGCCTTCGACTTCAGGCCCTTTACCTGATTGAGCCAGGGCTGGATCGCGGTGAGGCCCTTCGCCTCGATCGCGGCGGTATCCAGATAGGTCGAATAGGCGGTGCCGATCTTCGAATTGGGATCGCCCTTCACTTCCTCGAGAATGCCCTGGGTGCGCTTCTGCGACAGGTCGGCGAGGACGGTGAACATGCCGTAGTTCGAACGATCCGAGGGGATCGGCGTGTTCTTCGCCCAGCTGCCGTTGGCATAATTGTAGAAGCTGTCGCCGGGGGTGATGCCCTTGTCCATGCCGACTTCGTCGAAGCCGAACGAGCCGATCTGCGGCGCGGGCTTGGCAGGCTCGGGCGCCGGAGCAGGCGTCTCGACGACCGCGACCGGCGCGGGGGCCGGGGCTTCGTTGGTGGCGCAGGAAGCGAGCAGCGCCGAACCGGCGAGCATCGTGGTGGCGAGGAGGGCAAAACGCATCATCATTCCCCTGGAAAAAGGATGCGCCGTATTAGCTCGCTATCACGGCTCGTCAATCGAGCCGGTCAGCGGGTTAAACTATTCCAGAAATTGGGCATTCAACGCACGTTCGTTGCGTAAATCCTGCCGTTTCTTCCACTTTCGTGCGATCCACCAGCGCCAGCCGAAGATGCTGAGCATATAGCCGACCACCGCGCACAGAACCGAGATGATGGTCAGGCCGAGCAGCAGCGACGGTGCCGCGTCGGAGAAGAACCAGCTCGCCCACGCCGAAATCGGCGCGCCGGAATCGATCAGCGTCATCAGGCCCGCCAGATCGGCATGACGGCCGAGCAGCGAATTGCCCCACCAGATCGACAGATAGAGGATGAACGGCGTTGTCGCCGGATTGCTGAGGAAGGTCATCGCCGCCGCAATGGGCACGTTCGCGCGGAACGGCAGCGCCAGCAGCGCCGCGCCCGCGATCTGCAGGCCCGGGATCAGCAGGAAAATGCCGACGAGCAGGCCCAGCGCAACGCCGCGCGGGACCGAACGGCGGGTGAAGCGCCACAGCGACGAATGCAGCACGCGATGCGCGATCGGGCGGAGGATGCGGCTCTTCTCGAGCTCCTCGCGCGTGGGCATCTGGGATGCGAACCACGCCCATCCACGCCGGAACCGGGGTTCATCAGCCACGATCGCGCATGATCCGCTGCTGGTCCCGCTTCCAGTCCCGTTCCTTGATGGTCTCGCGCTTGTCATGCGTCTTCTTGCCCTTGGCGAGCGCGAGCTCGACCTTCGCGCGTCCCCGTCCATTGAAATAGATGGACAGCGGAACCAGGGTCATCCCCTCCCGCGCCACTGCGCCATGGAGCTTGTTTATCTCGCGCTCATGAAGGAGCAATTTACGAGGACGCTTGGCTTCGTGATTATAGCGGTTGCCGTGCGAGAATTCGGGAATGTTGGCGTTGATCAGCCACACGCCGGTATCGCCGACCTCGGCATAGCTCTCCGCGATCGATCCCTCGCCGAAGCGCAGCGACTTCACTTCGGTGCCGGTCAGCGCGATGCCCGCCTCGTAAACGGTCTCGATGAAATAATCGAACCGTGCGCGCCGGTTCTCGGCGACGGTCTTAACTTTCTCGAATTTCGTGGGAAGCGGACGGGACATGATCCGGGCGATGTAGGGACGCGGGGGGGAAAGGGAAAGCCTGATCGTCCCGTTCAGCCACCGCCCCATGCTTGACCGGCAAGGTGTGTCATACAATCATCAATATGAGGGTATCGAGACAGGGGGGATAAACCGATGTTGCGAGTTCTGGGGCTGTTGCTGATTCCGATCCTGTTCGTACTGCCGAACACGGCATCGGCTCAGGTCAACACGAAGTACGCCAACCATTGGATCGTCCAGCCTGCCGGCAACTGCAAGGTCGTGATCAACGCGGGTGCGGTCTATGGGTTGGTGAACAGCCACGTCACCAAAATCAGCTGGTCCGGCGCATGCGGGAAGGACGGACTGGCAGAGGGAGAAGGTGAACTCGGCATCTATTTCACGCAGGACGGCGAGGAACTCTACGCCGATCATATCGGGCGCTTCTCGAACGGACTGATGCAGGGCCCGTGGAAATTCGCGACCTGGGTGCGGAACGGAGACAAGCTTTCCGGCTCCGGCATCTACAATTATCTGGCATTCCAGGATGGCTGCATGGTCAAGTTCGAGCGGACGGAAGTGCGCTCCCCCTGCCGGATGATCACCGGGCGCGCGACCGCCGCCAACGCCCGGGTGAAATAACGGCCGGGCGTTCGCCGCCTGCTAGATCAATCCCGCATGCGCCAGCGCCGCGTCCACCGCGGTGCGGCTTGCTTCGCCCGCGGGGGTCATCGGCAGGCGCAGTTCCTGCGGGAAACCCGGGCGGACCTTGCCCAGCGCGTACTTCACCGGACCCGGCGAGGCATCGGTGAACATGGCGAGGTGAAGCGGGAACAGCTTGTCCTGATATTCCAGCGCCTTGGGATAATCGCCAGCCGCGATCGCCGCCTGAAACTCCGCGCACAGCTTCGGCGCTACATTGGCGGTGACCGAGATGCACCCCACCCCGCCCATCGCGTTGAACGCCAGCGCGGTCTCGTCATTGCCCGAAAGCTGGATGAAGTCGGCGCCGCAGCCCGCGCGCTGTTCGCTGACGCGAGTGAGGTTGCCGGTGGCGTCCTTCACTGCCGGGAACTTGCCGGGGAACGCCTTGACCAGCCGCGCCATGGTGGCGGGCTGGATATCCGTCACGGTGCGGCCGGGCACGTTGTAGAGCATGATCGGCAGGTCGCACTGCGCCTGAACCGCCTCGAAATGGCGGAAGATGCCTTCCTGGCTTGGGCGGTTGTAATAGGGCGGGACCATCAGGACCGCATCGGCGCCGGCTTCCTTCGCCGCCTTGCAGTTGGCGATGGCGACGGCGGTGTCGTTCGATCCCGCGCCCGCGATCACCGGCACCCTGCCCTTCGCCTGATCGACGCAGACGCGGACGACCTCGAAATGCTCGTCCTTCGGCATGGTGGCGCTTTCGCCGGTGGTGCCGCAGGGCACGAGGCCCGCCGAACCTTCGCTAATCTGCCATTCAACCAGATCGCGATAGGATGCTTCATCGAAACTGCCGTTACGGAACGGCGTGACGAGCGCAGGAATAGAACCCGAGAACATGGTCCCGAAAATGTCCTTAATTCTTGAAATCAGGGGTGGCCAATAGGCTCCGATTCCGTATCATGTCCAGCATGCTTGCTCCCGTGATCAAGAGCGCAGCGTTATTCGTGGGCGTCTCCACCCTCGCCGTCTCCTCGCAGATGACGCAGGGGCAGATCGAATGGTATCGCACTGCCATCGAGAGCGGGATCCCGAACGCCGCGCCATCCTATATCCAGAGCGACCAGCTCGCCCCCGCGCTCGACGAGTGGCGCCGCCTGCAGCAGTCGGACAACTGGCCGTTCTCCGACTATGCCAATTTCCTGATCGCCCATCCCGGCTGGCCCGGCGAGACGAGCCGCCGCGCCGCCGCCGAGACGGTGCTGGCCGATGGCGCCAATTCGCCCGGGCTGACGATCCGCTACTTCGATCGCTTCCCGCCGCTGACTTCCGCCGGGCGGCTGCGCTTTGCGGAGGCGCTGCTGGCGTCGGGACGGCGCGGCGAGGCCGAGGATCAGGCGCGGCAGGCATGGCGCAAAGGATCGATGCGGCCGGTGGACGAAACCGCGCTGCTGGCGCGCTTCCCCGGCGTGCTGACGGCCGACGATCATGACGTCCGCGCCGACCTGCTGATCTGGAACGGTTCCACCACGGCTGCGTCGCGGCTGCTGGGCATGGTGCCGCAGGGCAAGCGCGCGCTGTACGATGCTCGGATCGCGTTCCGCCTGAACGCGCCGGACGCTGCCGAGAAGGCGGCTTTGGTCGATCCTGCGGGCCGCAGCGATGCAGGCTATATCGCCGACCGGGCAAGCTGGCTGCGCGCCAACAATCAGGGCATGGCCGCCCGCTCCTATCTCGGCCAGCCGCGGCGGCTTTCGGCGCGCCCGGCAAATGTCGAGAAATGGTACGAAGTTTTGCTCACCGCCGCGCGCGGGGCGCAGGCCGATGGTCAGTACGACCTGGCCTATCGCATCGCGAGCCAGGTGGACGACGCCTATCCGGCAGGCACCGACGTGAGCGACCGGCCCTATGGCGAGCGCGACGACTATACCAGCCTGACCTGGCTGGCCGGCACCGTGGCCTTCTACAATCTGAACCGGCCTGCCGATGCGGTGGGCATGTTCGATCGCTATGGCCATGGATCGAAGACGCCGCAGACCAATTCCAAGGGACTGTACTGGGCCGGGCGCGCCGCCGAGGCGGCCGGGCAGACCGCGGTCGCCAACGGTTTCTACCAGAAGGCAGGCGGCTTCCCCGATCTCTATTACGGCCAGCTCTCGCTCGAGCGGACCGGCCAGCCGCTCAAGGCGCCGCCCAGCTTTGTCGGGCGGGTGAGCGATCCAGCGGTGCGCGACGCTTTCTACAAGCGCGAGACGGTGCGTGCGGCGCAGCTGCTCGGCACGCTCAACCGCTATGACGAGCAGGGCATGTTCATCCGCCAGATCGCGGCGGACGCGACCAGCGATACCGATCATCTGCTCGCCGCCGAACTGAGCCGCTCCATCGGCCGGCCCGATCTGGGCGTGATGGTGGGCCGCAGCGCGCTGCAGAACGGCTTCTCGGACTATACCGCGGCGGGATATCCTTCGGTGCGGGTCCCCGATGCACATCAGGATTACTGGACGATCATCCACGCCATCGCGCGGCAGGAAAGCCAGTTCGACCGCGCCGCGATCAGCCATGCCGGCGCACGCGGTCTGATGCAGCTGATGCCGGGCACCGCGCGCGAGACCGCGGGCAAGATCGGGCTGGGATATAATCGCGACGCGCTGACGGTGGATACCGATTACAACATCCAGCTCGGATCGACCTATTTCAAGCAGATGTACCGGCAATATGGCAGCTATCCGCTGGCGGTGGCGGCGTACAATGCCGGGCCGGGCAATGTGAACAAGTGGATCCGCGCCAATGGCGACCCGCGCCTGCCGGGTGCCGACATGGTCCGCTGGGTCGAGCTGATCCCGATCTTCGAGACTAAGAATTATGTCCAGCGCGTGCTGGAGAATGCGGTGGTCTACGACCTTATGAATCCGCAGCGCGCGCGCAGTCAGGGGCCGAACAATCTTAGCTGGTATCTGGGGAAGAACCAGCCGGGTTGATCCCGTTCCGTCATGCCAGCGAAGGCTGGCATCTCGTGAGGCAGGTGCGCTACGGCTGGAGGCCCCAGCCTTCGCTGGGGCGACGATCGAGGCTTATGGACCGCCCCAACTACATCACTCCTGCCGGATATTCCGCGCTGAAAGCCGAGTATGACGCGCTCTTCTCGGGCGAGCGGCCGAAGCTGGTCGAGACGATCAGCTGGGCCGCGGGCAATGGCGATCGCTCCGAGAATGGCGACTATATCTATGGCCGCAAACGCCTGCGTGAGATCGACCGGCGGCTGGGCTGGCTCTCGAAGCGGATGAAGGCGGCAAAGGTGGTGGATCCCAGCCGGCAGGAGGACCGCAGCCGCGTGTTCTTCGGCGCGACGGTCACCATTGCCGATGAGGACGACAATCACCGCACGCTCACGCTTGTCGGTGATGACGAGGCCGAGGCGGGCGCGGGACGGGTCGGGTGGAATTCGCCGCTGGCGCGGGCCCTGCGCGGGGCCGCGGTGGGCGATCTGCGCCGCGTGATGCTGCCTGCGGGCGAGCGTGAATATGAGGTGATGACCGTCACTTATCCTTGAAAAGCGCCGGAAAATGGCGGGTTTGCGGTAAGTCGCGGCCCTGCCTGGCTGTCTTATTCGCCCGTCCTGCTAGCGTGATCCGGCCGGGGCGTATTCCGGCGGGAGCGTATAGCGAGGGGAAGATGGCGACACAGCGTATCATCGTGTCGGGTCGTGTGCAGGGCGTAACCTATCGGGACTGGACGATCCGCACCGCGAAGAAGCTCGGCCTGGTCGGCTGGGTGCGTAATCTGAGCGACGGCAGGGTCGAAATACTGGCGGATGGAGAAGATGAGGCGATCGGCCAACTGGTCGATGCATGCCGCGAAGGCCCGCCGCTGGCGCGGGTCGATCACGTCTCCGCGGTGCCGGACACCGACAAGCCGGGCAAGGGGTTCACCAAGCGGTTCACGGCGAGCATTTGATGAGACCCCCTCTCCCGCTTTCGCGGGAGAGGCAGCGAGACTTGGCAGCTTGCTGCCTAGTCGCAGCGGTGAGGGTCTTCTTCTTCGGCCTGGGCAAGGCAGAAGAAGAAGACCCTCACCCAACCCTCTCCCATGAAGATGGGAGAGGGCTCATATGAAGGGAAACGCTGGGTTTCCCTTGGTATTATTGACCGATACCGCCGTCCGTGTGACGTTTCGCCATCGTCACAATGGAAGGATTTCCCATGCCCATTCCCGCAAGCTGGTCCGGCTGGCTGCTCAGCGTGCTGCGCATCATGTCCGGCCTCGCCTTCATGCAGCACGGCACCTCGAAGCTGCTCGGTTTTCCGCCCTTCCCCATGCCGCTCAACCCGCTGCTGACCGGCGCGGGGGTGATCGAGCTGGTCGGCGGCGCGCTGATCGTGATCGGCCTGTTCACCCGCCCGGTGGCCTTCATCGCATCGGGCATGAGCGCGGTCGGATATTTCATGGCGCATGCGCCCAAGGACTTCCTGCCGATCAACAATGGCGGCGAGACGATCCTGCTCTACTGCTTCATCTTCCTGTATCTCGCGGCGGCGGGCGGCGGGACGCTGAGCGTCGACGCAAAGCTCGGAAAAGCCTGATTGAACTTGCCCCGGGCGCTCGCATCGCAGTAGCGGTGTCGGGCGCCCGGCCGCTTTCCGGCCGGACGCCGAGGAGAGCGTTTCGATGGCAGCAGCCCCACCGGCTTCGGGCAATATTGCGCTGCTGATCGACGCGGACAATGCCTCGCCCGCATCGCTCGATCCGGTACTCACCGTTCTCGCCGAGCTGGGTACGGTCAATATCCGCCGCGTCTATGGCAACTGGAAGAAGCCTGCGCTCAAGACCTGGGCGGACAAGACGTTGAGCCATGGCATCGAGCCGTATCAGCAGTTCGACCTGACCAAGGGCAAGAACGCCACCGACATGAAGATGACCATCGACGCGATGGACCTGCTGTTCGGCGGGCGCGTCACCGGTTTCGGCATCATGTCGTCCGATTCAGATTTCACGCCGCTGGCGATGCGCATCCGGCAGGAGGGCATCCCAGTCTATGGCTTCGGCACGATGAAGACGCCGGAGGGCTTTCGCGAAGCCTGTACCCGCTTCATCGATGTCGCAGCACTCACCAAGTCGCACGAGGCGGAAATGCCCGCCGCACCAGCCAAGGCCGAGAGTGGCGTGGACCCCGCGCTGCTGACCCTGCTGATCGACGCCTATAACGCCGCCAAGCGAGACGAACGCGGCTTCGCGGCGCTGTCCGAGATCGGATCGCTCGCGGGCAACCGCTCGAGCTTCGACGTGCGCAATTATGGCTTCAAGCGGCTTTCGGACCTGATGAAGAAGGTGCCGAACTTCCAGTCCGAACTGCGCGACGGGCGGATGTTCGTAAAGCGGATCAACTAGGGGGGAACGCACATGGAAACCGGCGTGATCATCAGCCTGGGCATCTATTTCGCGCTGATGCTGGGCATCGGCGTCTATGCCTGGCGCAAATCGACCAGCGATATCGACGGGTACATGCTGGGCGGCCGTTCGCTCGGCCCGGCGGTCACCGCGCTGGCGGCGGGTGCTTCCGACATGTCGGGCTGGCTGATGATGGGCCTGCCCGGCGCGTTGTACGCGACCGGTTTCTCGGCCGGGTGGATCGCGGTGGGCCTGATCGCCGGCGCTTGGCTCAACTGGATCATCGTCGCGCCACGGCTGCGGACCCGCACGGTCGAAGTGGGCGACGCCCTCACCATCCCCGATTATCTGGGCAAGCGCTGGGCCAATGGCGACAATCTGCGGCTCGTCTCGTCGACCGTCATCATCCTGTTCTTCACCATCTACACCGCCAGCGGCATGGTCGCGGGCGGCAAGCTGTTCGAAAGCGCGTTCGGCCAGGCCTATGCACCGGGGCTGTTCATCACCGCGGCGGTGGTGGTGCTCTACACCGTGTTCGGCGGCTTCCTCGCGGTGAGCCTCACCGATTTCGTGCAGGGCTGCATCATGTTCGTCGCGATGATCCTGGTGCCGGTGATCGCGCTGAGCGAGATCGGCGGAATCGGGCCGGCGGCGGACGCGATCCGCATGGCGGACCCGGCGCGGCTCGACTGGTTCGCGGGCGCCAGCGTGCTGAGCGTGGTTTCCGCACTCGCCTGGGGCCTTGGCTATTTCGGCCAGCCGCACATCATCGTCCGCTTCATGGCGATCCGCGACGTCAAGGAAATGCCGATCGCGCGGAACATCTGCATGGTGTGGATGACCGTCGCGCTGATCGGCGCGATCGGCGTGGGCATGAGCGGCTTCGCCTATGCCGCGATCAAGGGCATCCCGATCGCGGACAAGGAAACGGTGTTCATCATCCTTGCGAAGCTGCTGTTCCATCCGCTGATCACCGGCTTCCTCTATGCCGCGATCCTCGCCGCAATCATGTCGACCATCGCGGCACAGCTGCTGGTGACATCCGCGTCGCTGACCGAGGATTATTACCGCCGTTTCCTGCGCCGCGACGCGAGCCAGCGCGAGCTGGTGACCGCCGGGCGGCTTTCGGTGATGCTGGTCGCGGTGATCGCGCTGGTGCTGGCATGGGACCCGAACTCGTCGGTGCTGTCGCTGGTCGCCAATGCCTGGGCCGGGTTCGGCGCGGCGTTCGGGCCGGTCATCATCCTGAGCCTCACCTGGGAACGGATGACGCGGAACGGCGCGATGGCCGGGATGATCGTCGGCGCCGCGGTGGTGATCGCGTGGATCCAGCTCGGCTGGAGCGAGCAATTGTACGAGATCGTGCCCGGCTTCGTCGCCGCATGGATCGCGATTGTCGGTGTGAGTTTGCTGGAGCGTAAGTAATGCGTTTGCCCGTCCTGTCCGTTGCCCTGTCCCTCCCCCTGCTGCTGCTGGCCGCGGCCAGCGCGCCGCAGCCCAAGACCGACCCGGCACGGCTGTCCGAGATGGTGAAGACCCTCGCCTCTCCCGAGTTCGAGGGGCGCGGGCCGGGCACGCCGGGCGAAACGAAGACGGTCGCGTATCTGACCGAGCGCTTCAAGGCGCTGGGGCTGGAGCCGGGCGGAGAGGACGGCACCTATGTCCAGCGCGTGCCGATGGTGCACACCAAGATCACCGGCGGCACCATGGCGTTCGGCGACATGGCGGCCGAACAGGGCAAGACGATCAGCGTCACTACGGTGGGCGCGAAGGAGAAGATCGCGGTGGACGCGCCGATGGTGTTCATCGGCTACGGCACCCATGCGCCCGAGGCCGGATGGGACGATTTCAAGGACGTCGATCTGAAGGGCAAGGTCGCCGTCTTCCTGGTCAACGATCCCGATTTCGAGGCCACGGCGGACGATGGCGCCAAGGGGAAGTTCGGCGACCGGCGGATGACCTATTATGGCCGCTGGACCTACAAGTTCGACGAGGCCGCACGGCGCGGCGCGGTGGCGGCGCTGATCGTCCATGATACCGGCGGCGCAGGCTATGGCTGGTCTACCGTCGTCGCCAATAATGGCGAGAATTACGACATTGTCCGCGCGGCAGGCGACCTGCGCATCCCGTTGCAGGGCTGGATCGAACATGACGTGGCCAATGCCGTGTTCGCCAAGGCCAACCTCAATCTCGACGCGCTGCGGATCGAGGCGCGGCAGGCGGATTTCGCACCGGTCGAGCTGAAGGGCGTGCGCTTCACCGCCGATCTGAAGGTGAATGTCGAGCGCATCCAGACCGCCAATGTGATCGCCAAGCTGACCGGCAGCAAATATCCGCAGGAGACGCTGATGTTCGGCGCGCACTGGGATGCCTATGGCAAGGCCGCCGACGGCACGGTGCGCCCGGGTGCGAACGACGATGCGCTGGGCACGGCCGGGGTGCTGGAACTGGCCCGGCTGTTCAAGGCGGGCAAGCGGCCCGAGCGGACGATGGTCTTCGCGCTATGGACGGGCGAGGAGCGCGGACTGCTCGGCTCCGAATATTATGGCAGCCATCCGCTCTACCCGCTGGAAAAGACCGTCGCGAACCTGACGCTGGATATCCTCAATACCGGCGGCTTCTCGAAGAATGTCGTGCTGGTCGGCAACGGCAATTCCACGCTGGACGATCTGCTGGCGGACGCGGCCAAAGCGCAGGACCGGGTGGTGGCACCCGAGACCTTTTCGGAACGCGGCCTGTTCTTCCGCGCCGATCATTTCCCGGTCGCACGGCGCGGCGTGCCCGCGCTGCTGCTGATGCAGCTGGGCGGCGCGCCGGATCTGCGCGAGGGCGGACTGACCGCCGGGCAGGCTTGGCTCGATGGCTATATGAAATGCTATCATCAGGCCTGCGACGCCTGGGACGCGAGCTGGAACTTCGCCGCCGCGGCACAGGACGTCGACCTGTTCCTCGCGATGGGCGGCAGGCTGGCCAACAGTCGCGAATGGCCGCGCTGGCGTCCGGGATTCGAGTTCGAGAAGGTTCGAGAGGCTAGCGCCGCCGCGCGGCGTTAGCGCGTCGGATTACCGCCTACGCCGCCGATGCTGGCGATGCATTTGCGGAACTCGTTCTGCGCGGCGCGGCTGAAGCGGACTTCGAAATTGTCGTTCTGGCGCACGGTCACCACGACCGAAGGCGCAGTCAGCAGCGCTTCGACTTCCTGCGGCTGCATCTCGTCCAGCAGCGCCGAAACGCCGGGATCGGTATCCAGCCCCCCGCCGGTCTCGCGGCGATCGACATTGCCGAACCGCACGCGCAGGGGATATTCCTGGTTCGGCGCAGCGAAGGTCCAGCCCGGCCGCTCGACCCAGATATACATCATGCGATCCGCGCTGGTGGCCTGGAAGGTCAGGTCGTCACCCTCGGGCAGGGTATAGGCGATCCAGCAGTCGTTCGGCTCCATCTGGTAGACGTTCCAGGGACCGTCCTTCCATTCGGTATAGCCTTGCGCCGCCGCGGGGGCGGCCGCGAACAGGGGCACCGCCAGCGCAAAGATCGTCGCCAATTTCCGCATCATTCTCTCCGGGTTCGTTGCCCGTTCCTATCATGGGAGGAAGGCTCCGTCTCCGGCGATATGGGGTCCAGCCGCAGCTGCACGTTCAGGCAGGCTCGACAAGCCACGGAAATGCCACCACCTTTCCGGAAACGAGGAGAGATTCGATGCCGTTGATGCTCAGCCTGCTTGCCGTCACCGCGAGTTGCGTACCCGTCGCCCAGCCGGCGAAGACCGATGTAGCGACCACCCGCTCGTTCTTCGCGGCGATCAATGCCAATGATCAGGCCGTGCTGGGCACGATGGTGAAGGCCGGCTCACGCTATCTCAGCCCGTCGCAGCAGATCGATTTCGACCTGGTCGAGACGCTGGGCATGATCGGCGAACGGGGTGCGCAGCTGAAGCTGATCGACGCCACCCCGGCATCGGAAAAGGACAGCGTGACGATCCGCACCCAGATCGCCGGTCAGCCCGAACAGGTCGGCACGGTGAAGCTCGAAGGCGGCTGCGTAACGGGGCTGGTCCAGCCCTAATCCGCAGCGCGCCAGCGCCGGATCACCTGCTCCAGCCCGGTCACCACGCGGGCGAGCCGGTCATAGTCGATCTTGTCGGGCGTATCGGTGCGGCGGTGATAGTGCGGATAGCGGAATGGCGCGGTGTCCGTGATCATCAGCGCCGGAATGCCGTTCTGCTCGAACGCCCAGTGATCCGACCAGTCGATGCCCTGTACGAAGGCCGGTGCCGTGCCGCCGACGCTGGGAAAGGGTGCGACCGCGCGAAAGGCGCCGACGGTGCGCCGCACGAGATTGCGCGAACCGGTCGTGCCGACAAAGGCGACGAAATTGCCGGTGTCCGGGTAAAGCAGGCTCAGCGGGAACGGGTAACGCTGGCTGCCGGGCCGGTCGCTGTAATAGCCGAGCGTTTCGAGCGAGAACATGCCGTCCACCCGCTCGCCCGATGCCTTCAGCCGGTTGGCATGGACCAGACTGCCCATCCGGTCGGTCTGGAAGAAGGGCGGTTCTTCGTTGACGAACAGCACCAGCCGGATGCGGACCGCGGCCTTGCCGCGCAGATCGGCGAGGGTGCGGGCCAGTTCCAGCACGGCGGCGGTGCCGGTCGCATTGTCATTGGCGCCGGGCGCGGTGAACGCGCTGTCGTAATGCGCGCCGACCACGAGCGTGGGTGCCTTGGGATCGGCCGGATCGATCACGACTTCGAGGTTGCGGGCGCGGCCGCCGTCGAATGGCTGACGGATCACAGCATAGCCCATCCCCGCCAGCGTCGCTTCGAGATAGGTCGCCGCGCGTTCGAGCGCTTCGGGATGGCCGAGATTATGCGGTTCGCGGGCGATCGCCTCGACATGGGTCCTGAGCCGCGTAGAGAGCTGGACCTGCGCGGGCGTCAGCGCCGGAAGCGGCCCTTCATGCGAACGGCCGGGCACCGCCGTCATCCACAACAGCGCCAGAACGGGCGTGGCGAAAATCAGCGCGACCAGCGCCAGTATCGCCAGCCGGGTCTTCATCCCGCCCAATGCTCGAACACAACGGCCTGCAACCGCGCTACCAGCGCAGCCGCCTCCGGCCCGGTCCATTCGCCCTCATACCCATGGGCTTCGCGCGCGCCGGTCCACCAGCCCTGCCCCGGCAACCGGTCGCTTTCGCGGACCACCAGCACCGCAAGGCCGGGTTCGCCCGCGGCGGCGCCCGCCTCGTCGATCTTGTCGAGAGTCTTGCAAAAGGCGCGCATCTTGGGCCGGGTGAAGCGCAGACCCAGCCCGCCCAGCGCTTCGGAATAGCTGAGTACGCGGCGTTCGCGCGCGGCCTCGATCAGCATGGCGCGAACACGGGGAACGTCGGCGATGGCGGACGCGCCGTTGTCGTCGGACGGAACCAGTCCCTCGGCGACCAGCCACTGGTCGAGCGTTTCGCCGAAGCCGGGCGACTTGCGAGGCATTACGCAAGCGCCCGGTTCGTCATCACCGCGTCAGCTTCTTGTACGAAAGCGCAGTAGGCCGATCCGCAGCGTCACCCAGACGGCGCCGCTTGTCCTCTTCATACGCCTCGAAGTTCCCCTCGAACCATTCCACGTGCGAATTGCCTTCGAACGCCAGGATGTGCGTCGCCAGGCGATCGAGGAAGAAGCGGTCGTGGCTGATCACCACGGCGCAGCCTGCGAAATTCTCGATGGCTTCTTCGAGTGCGCCCAGCGTTTCCACGTCGAGATCGTTGGTCGGTTCGTCGAGCAGCAGCACGTTGCCGCCGCGCTTCAGCATCTTGGCGATGTTCACGCGGTTGCGTTCGCCGCCCGAGAGCTTGCCGACATTCTTCTGCTGGTCGGCGCCCTTGAAGTTGAACGCGCCGACATAGGCGCGGGTCGAGGCGTCGTGGCCGTTGACCTTCATGTAATCGAGACCGTCCGAGATTTCCTCCCAGACATTCTTCGACGGATCGAGATGATCGCGGCTCTGGTCGACATAGCCCAGACGCACGGTCGAGCCCATTTCGATGGTGCCCGAATCCGGGGTTTCCTGACCGGTGATCATCTTGAACAGAGTCGATTTGCCGGCGCCGTTCGGGCCGATCACGCCGACGATGCCGCCCGCGGGCAGCGTGAACGAGAGATTCTCGAACAGCAGCTTGTCGCCATAGGCCTTGGAGATGTTCTCGACCTCGATCACCTTGCCGCCCAGACGCTCGGGTACCTGGATGACGATCTGGGCCTTGCCCGGCGCACGGTTCTTCTGCTGCTCGACCAGCTGGTCGAACTTGGCGATACGCGCCTTGGACTTGGTCTGGCGGCCCTTCGGCCCCTGCCGGATCCATTCCAGCTCGTCCTTGATCGCCTTGGCGCGGCCGGATTCCTCGCGGTCCTCCTGCTCAAGGCGCTTGGCCTTCTTCTCCAGATAGGTCGAGTAATTGCCCTCGTACGGGAAATATTTGCCGCGATCGATCTCGAGGATCCAGCCGACCACGTTATCGAGGAAGTAGCGATCGTGGGTGATCATCAGCACCGCGCCGGCATATTCCTTCAGATGGTTTTCCAGCCACTCGACGCTTTCGGCATCGAGATGGTTGGTCGGTTCGTCGAGCAGCAGGATCGACGGCTTCTGGATCAGCAGCCGGGTGAGCGCGATGCGGCGCTTTTCACCGCCCGAAAGATTCTCCACGGGCCAGTCGCCCGGCGGGCAGCGCAGAGCCTCCATCGCCACTTCGAGCTGGTTGTCGAGCGTCCAGCCATCGACCGCGTCGATCTTTTCCTGGAGCGTGCCCATCTCTTCCATCAGGGCGTCGAAATCGGTGTCGTCCTTCGGATCGCCCATTTCGGCCGAGATCGCGTTGAAGCGATCGACCAGATCGGCGGTCTCGCGCGCGCCTTCCTTGACGTTTTCCAGCACGGTCTTGGTCGGATCGAGCTGGGGTTCCTGCTCCAGGTAGCCGACGGTGATATACTCGCCGGGCCATGCCTCGCCGGTGAAATCCTTGTCCACGCCGGCCATGATCTTCATCAGGGTCGACTTGCCGGCGCCGTTCGGCCCGACGATGCCGATCTTGGCACCCTGATAGAACTGGATGTTGATGTTGCTCAGCACCGGCTTGGGGGCGCCGGGGAAGGTCTTGGTCATGTCCTTCATGACGAAGGCGTATTGAGCGGCCACGGGAAGCTCCGTTCTACGAAAATGGTCTGCAGGAATTTGGCCGCGATGTAGCGACGGGGCGGCGCGTTGGCAACGCGCGCGCGGCGGACGAGGCCGCTAGTCGGACCAGATCGTCAGATTGCGGCAATCATGATCGCCATGGACCCGAATGATCTGCCCCGGCGCGGTCTCGATCGCTTGCGCGAAGCTATAGTAAAGCGGCGACCAGCAGGCCGTGGCACGCGGTGCGGGTGCGTTCTCGTAATCGGTCTCGCCATCCATCGCGAGCGCGATCCACTGGATCACGCCGGTCACGCGTCCGCCGGTCGAGCGGCATTCGACCGAGGCGGCGTCGGGCTTGAGCGCGGTGCCGGAGAAATCGAAGTGGAACAGGTCCGCGGAATCGCTGCGCAGCGCGATGCGGGTCGCGCCGGGATGGATCGGTCGCACCTGCGGCGCCAGCCGGTTGAAGGCGGACAGATCGAACCCGTCGATCTCGCCCAGCTTCGTCCCGCCATCCTGCATGTCTTCCATCAGCGCGACGCGCATCGTGCCGCGTGCGGGTATCGCCGGTGCGCCGGGAACGAGCAGATCACGCGCCGCACGTTCGTGCGCGGGCAGCACCATCTGGCCGATCATGTCGTTGCTGATGATCTCCGACACCAGCAGGTCGGCGCGGTTGCCACCCAGATCGGTGGCGAGATCGAGCGCATCCGAATGCTTCGAGATCACGCGGATGCGGTCGGCATAGCCGTTGCGGGCGATATTCTCGCGCGCGGCCTCGGCGATGGCCGGGTTCATCTCGCAGGTGATGACTTCCGCGGCCCCTGCCCGCGCCGCCATCATCGCAAGGATGCCGGTGCCGGTGCCGATTTCGAGCACGCGCATGCCGGGTTTCACCGCGCGGCGGATCGCGGCGTCATAGGCGGCGTTGCGCACATGATCCCGCACGATGCCGAAATGCCATTCGGGCACGCCCTCCCCCAGAAAACGGCGGATTTCGCCGCGCAGCCTGGCATCGGCACCCGCCATCGCCTCGCCGCACAGCGCCACCGCACGCGTCTCCATGCCCGACCGGCGCATCAGCGTGGCAACACGGTACAAGGCGGCGGGATTGCCCTGCGCCTGGACGAGAAGGGCTTCGATGGCTTCGGGGCGCGGCGTCATGGGCGGCACTAGTGGCAGTTCGGCGTGCCGCCGCCAAGCGGCAGATGCCGATTGGCAAATCCGGCCCGGAAGGATAGCCATGCCGCCATGCGTAGCCTCCCCCTGCTCGCGGCCATCGCCGCCTTCGCCCTGCCCGCTTCAGCCCTTGCCCAGACCTCGCCCGCCGAGCTGCGCGATGCCGCGCTGAAGGACAATTATGCCTGGGACATCACCGAAGGGCTGACCACCGAGATCGGCCCGCGCCTTGCCGGCACCGAAGCCGAGGCCCGCGCCCGCGCCTGGGCGGTGGAGAAGCTGAAGGCGATGGGTTTCCAGAATGTCCGGATCGAGACGTACATGATGCCGGTGTGGGTGCGCGGTGAAGAGAAGGCCGAGATCGTCTCGCCTTTCCCCCAGCCGCTGATCCTCACTGCGCTCGGCAATTCGGGATCGACCGGCGCCAAGCCGCTGGAGGCCGAGATCGTCTATTTTCCGACGCTGGCCGATCTGCAGGCGGCGCCCGAAGGGAGCCTGAAGGGCAAGATCGCCTTCGTCAGCCACTCGATGCACGCCACGCAGGACGGTTCGTCCTACGGCCCCTATGGGCAGGCACGCCGCACCGGCCCCGGAATCGCGGCACAAAAGGGTGCAGTCGCGATCGTCATCCGCTCGATCGGCACCGACTATCACCGCAATCCGCATGCCGGCGGCACCAGCTGGCCCGAGGGCGTGAAGCCGATCCCGGCCGCCGCGCTCTCGATCCCTGATTCGGAACAACTCGAGCGTGTGCTGAAGCGCGGCCAGCCGGTGCGTATCCGCCTGACGCTCACCCCGCAGTTCGTCGGCCAGCGCGAATCGGGCAATGTCATCGCCGAAGTGCCGGGCAGCGATCCCGATGCGGGCATCATCCTGATCGGCGGCCATCTCGACAGCTGGGATCTGGGCACCGGTGCGTTCGACGATGCCGCGGGCGTGGCGATCACCGCCGCCGCCGCCAAGCGGGTGATGGATTCCGGCCAGCCGCGCCGCACGATTCGCGTCGTATGGTTCGGTGCCGAGGAAGTCGGCATCTTCGGCGGCAAGGCCTATGCCGAAGCGCACAAGGGCGACAAGCATGTGCTGGCCGCCGAATCCGATTTCGGCGCCGACCGGATCTGGAAGTTCGACGTGAACCTGCCGGCAAGCGCGGCGCCGATCGCGGACCGGCTGGCGGTGGCGCTGGCCCCGCTGGGCATCACCCGCGGCCGCGACATTGCCGGCGACGGCGCCGATGTCGGCCCGATCATGAAGCTGGGCGTCGCCGCGGTCGATCTGGCGCAGGACGGCACCCGCTATTTCGACCTGCACCACACGCCCGACGACACGCTGGACAAGATCGATCCTGAGCAGTTGCGGCAAAATGTCGCGGCCTGGACCGCGATGCTGGCGATCGTCGCGAATGCGCCCGAGGAGATCGGACCGGTGCCCCCGCGCCCCGGTCTTTAGAGGGGATTGACGGTCGTCCGGCGGATTCCAAGGCAGACTCATGTCTCAATTTGGGCAGAATTATGTCCAATTCTGCCTGTTCGGCTCAATTTACGATTGACCCTATGGCGCGGTGCGGTATGCAATCACCCGTCACGCCATGGGGTTTAGCCTCGGGGGGGGTGACTGGGTTTGCATTGGGAGCAATGAAATGAAGAAGATCCTCATCGTAGCGGCCTCGGCCGGCCTGCTGTCGCTCGCTGCTTGCGGCGGCGCCACCAACACCACCGAGAACGCCACCGTCGAAGCCAACGTTTCCGACTACACCAACACCGTCGAGAACACCGAGCTTCCGGTCGAGAACGTCGTCGAAGAGAACGTCTCGAACGCGATGTAATCTCCTTCCCGCGCGCCTGGCGCCGGGAACGATCAAGGGGCGTCCTTCGGGGCGCCCCTTTTGCGTTGGAAAGCCTTTATTTTGCAATGCGGAAGACCCAGTTTGCGACGACCCGAAGGGCGCGCCGCATTCCGGCCATCGAATTGCAATTGACGCAGGCGTAACGACCGTTATTGCATCGATCTTCGCGTCGGCATTCGGGCCGGCCGCGAAACTTGAACGTTTCCATTGGGAGCAATGAAATGAAGAAGGTCCTCATTGTTGCTGCTGCCGCCGGCCTGATGACTCTCGCCGCCTGCCAGCCGACCGCCAACAACACCACCGTCGTCGAGAACACTGTTGTCGAGAACGTCGTCGATATCGACGTCACCTCGAACACCGTTGTCGACAACGCTGCTGCACCGGTCGAAGCGAACGTGGTGGAAGCCAACACGCTCTGATTTTGCATTCCGGTCCTTCCGGGCCGGAACAGCGATACGAGAAGGGCGCCCCCGCGGGGGCGCCCTTTTTGTTTGTCCGGAGTTTGTGACACAATGAAACCGTCCGGGATTCGCCAACCGAGGCAGGTGGCGCGGCAAATCCCGGACGGCAGGACGATGGGCGGGAGATAGGGGCCTCCCGCCCATCGGCTTCTCAAGCGTTATTCGTAGCGCAGCGCGTTGATCGGATTGGCGCGTGCCACGCGGAAGGCATGCGCGCCGATCGTGCCGACCGCGATCGCCAGCGCCAGCAGCCCGGCGAACAGGAATGGCGCCGGCCCCAGCCCGATCCGCGCATCGAAGCCGTTGAGCCAGTCGCGCATCACCCACCAGGCGACCGGCCATGCGATGATGTTGGCGATCACCACCGGCTTCGAGAATTGCCACACCAGCAGTTTCACGATGTCCGAGGTGCGTGCGCCCAGCACCTTGCGCACACCGATCTCCTTGGTGCGGCGCTCGGCGGTGAAGGCAGCGAGACCGAACAGGCCGAGACAGGCAACGATCACCGCCAGCACCGCGAACCCGGCAAAGCTCTTCGCTCGCGCATCCTCTGCCCGATAGAGTTCGAGCATGATGTCGTCGCTGAACTTGGCGTTGAACGGCACGTCGTTGACCACGCCCTTCCACATGGCCTCCATCCGCGAGCGGAGCTGGGCCGGATCGCCATCGAAGCGGACCATCATGTAGCTCTGCCCGTCGCGGGTGGAGTAGAAGAACAGCGGATCGAGCGGATCGCGGATCGAGCGGAAGCGGGCATCCTTGGTCACGCCGATAATGGTGATCGGCAACAGGCCGATGCTGTTGTCGAGCATCGAAGCGCGCAGCGTCTTGCCTACGGCTTCCTGCGGCGTCTTGAAGCCAAGCCGCTTGGCCGCCAGCTCATTGACCACCACGTTGGCGCCACGCTTCTGCAGCTCGCGCTCGACCTCGAGATTCTGCGGATAGGGCCGCGTCATGTCGTCCACCGGGCGATCGTCGAACCAGCGGCCCGCGACCAGTTCCAGGCCCATCGCGTCCTTCAGGCCGGGATCGGCGGCATAATTGCCGATCGAGACCGGATCGGCCTGGCCGGGCACCATCACGCCGGTATTATTGTTGTTGGGCGTGGCGATGCCGATATCGGTGCGGCCGACCGCCTTCACGCCGGGGATACGGCGGGCCTGCGCAACCAGCGTCTCGCCCTTGCCCAGCACGACATAACGGCTCAACTCGTCCACCTGAAGCAGGTGGTCGCGCTTGTACCCGGGATCGGCGGTACGGGCGTAGACGGTCTGGCCGAAGATCACTGCAGTGCAGATGATCAGCCCGATCGACACCGCGAACTGGCCGATCACCAGCACGTTGCGCAGCACGCCGGTGCCCGATGCCTCGGCCGCCGACTTGTTGGCCTTGAGCACCGTCGCCGGCTGGAAGCGCGAGAGGAAGAATGCCGGATAGATGCCGCTGAGCACGCCAACCGCGAGCATCAGGCCGATCACCGGCAACAGGATCCCGCCCGCGCCGAAATAATAGACGGGGATATCGGCCTCGAGGAACGCGGCGAGGCTGGGCATCAGCAATTCGACGAAGGTCAGCGCAATGATCATCGCGATCACCGAGATCAGCACCGATTCACCGATGAACTGGAAGATCAGCTGGCGCCGCGTCGCGCCCAGCACCTTGCGCAGCGCCACTTCGCGGGCACGCTGGCTGGCACGGGCGGTGGCGAGATTGGTGAAGTTCACGATCGCCATGCCCAGAATCAGCAGCGCGATGATCGCGAAGGTGATGATGGTGCGCTTGTCGTTACCCGGGGTCATCGCCCCGCCCTGCGCCTCGCCCAGATGGATGTCGGCCACATTGACCAGCTTCCAGTCCTGCTCGCGGCCGGCATCGAACCGCGCATCGCCGTTCATCTCGATCGGGATGTTGCGCTTCTCCCAGGCGGGGAACTGGGCCTCCATCGCCTTGGTATCGGTGCCGGGCTTCAGCTTCGCCCAGATCCAGCCATTCTGGCAGCCCCAGCATTGCAGGTTGCGCAGATTATCCGCGTAATAGGCTTCGAAATCGAGCCGCGCGATCGTGTTGATCTTCAGGTGCGAGTTCTTTGGAATGTCGCGCAGCACGCCGGTGATGCGGAAATCGCGCGTCTTGCCGCGGCTGATCACGCTCATCGTGCGCCCGACGACATTGTCGGTGCCGAAACGGCGCACCGCCTCGGATTGGGTCAGAACCACCGTGTTGGGCTGGCTGAGCGCATTCGCCGATCCATGGAGCAGCGGCAGCGGCACCACGCTCAGGAAATCGCCATTGGTGTAGAGGAAGTCCTCCAGCGTCACGACCTGGCCATTGTCGCGGAACACCGGCGTGGTGTTCATCGCATAGACCCAGTTCTCGATCTGCGGGAAATCCTTCTTCATCGCCGCACCGGTGGGATAGGGCGTCATCTGAAGCTCGGGATCGCCGCCGGTCTGCTCGCCCTGATACCAGCTCTGGATCTGGTAGACATTCTCGCCATTCGGCAGCCACTTGTCGTAGCTGAACTCGTAGCGGACGAAGAGCAGGATCATCAGGCACGCGGCCATGCCGATCGCCAGCCCGAGGATGTTGATCAGCGCATAGGTGCGGTTCTTCATCAGCGCCCGCACGCCCACGACCAGATAATTGCGCAACATGGGTCTATTCCTTCCCTGAACCTTGGCCTCTTTCCGGGCCTCAAGCCGCGCGGCGGCGTTCCTGCAGGATGCGGCCATCGAGCATGTTGACGACGCGGGTCGCGTAGTCGGCATGGCTCGGCGAGTGGGTGACCATCACGATGGTCGATCCCTCCGCGTTCAATTGCTGGATCATCTTCATCACTTCCTCGCCATGCTGGGTATCGAGGTTGCCGGTCGGTTCGTCGGCAAGGATCAGCTTCGGCTCGGCGACCAGCGCGCGGGCGACCGCGACGCGCTGCTGCTGCCCGCCCGAAAGCTGGCTGGGGCGATGCTTGGCGCGATGGGCGATGCCGACGCGATCCATCACCTCGTCAGCACGGCGCTTGCGCTCGGACGCGGACACGTCGTGATAGAGCAAGGCCAGCTCGACATTCTCGCGGACCGAGAGCTCGTCGACCAGATTGAAGCTCTGGAAGATGAAGCCGATATTCGCCTTTCGCGTGTTCGAGAGTTTGCTCTCGCTCAACCCCGCGACTTCCTGACCGTTGAACACGTAAGAGCCGCTGGACGGGCTATCGAGCATGCCGATCAGGTTGAGCAGCGTCGATTTGCCGCAGCCCGAAGGCCCCATGATCGCGACGAATTCGCCCTGCTCGATATCGAGATCGATCGCGTCGATCGCCGTCGTCTCGACCATGTCGGTGCGGTAGACCCGCGAGAGATTGCGCATGTGAAGCATCTGGTTTCCTCCGTGGATCAGCTGGTGGTCAGGTCGAGCCGATCCTTGTCGGCGAACCCGGTATAGGGGCTGGTGATCACGCGCTCGCCGGGATCGAGCCCGTCGAGCACTTCGATGAAATCGGTGTTGCGGCGGCCGAGCCGGACCTGGCGCTTCACCGCGCTGCGGCCGTCGGGCGAGACGACGAACACCCAGGCGCCGCCGGTCTCGTTGTAGAAGGCGCCATTGGGGATCAGCCGCGCCGGGGCGGGATCGCCCAGCGTGAGCTTCGCCTGCAGCGTCTGGCCGCGCTGGAGGTTCGTGGGCTCCTCACCGACAAACTGCAGGTCGACCTCGAACTGGCCGTTCTGCACCTGCGGATAGATCTTGGTGACCTTCACCGCATAATTCTTCCCGCCGAACTCGACCTGCGCCTGCTGGCCGACACGGACGCGACCGAGATAGAATTCATCGACCCCGGCGATCAGCTTGTTGCGGCCCGGCGAATCGATCTGGCCGACGCGCTGGCCACGCTGAAGCGACTGGCCGACCTGCACCGAGAAGCCCGAGAGCTTGCCCGCAACCGGGGCGCGCAGCTGGAGCGCATCGAGATTGGCGCGCGCGATGGTGAGCCCCGATCGCATCGATTTGGCCGCCTGTTGCTGCTGCGAATATTGGCTGCCCTGAAGCCGCTCGTCGCTGGCCTGCCCACGCTGGAGCGCGGCAAGGCGGCGGCGCTGATAGGCATATTCGTCCTCGGTATCGGCGAACTGCTTGCCCGAGACGAAGCCACGCTGCGCCAGCGGCTTTTCGCGCTCGTACTGGCGGCGCGAGCGCTGCACCGCGAGTTCGGCCTCGAGGATCGCGCGCTCGTTGGCGAGGCGCGTCTGGGCGAGCAGCAATTCCTGGCTGCGCATATTGTTGATCTGTTGCTCGACCTCGGTCTGGCGGGCGAGCGTGGAGAGCTGAAGCTCGGCGTTGGAGAGCACCGCGATCGGCTGGCCCTTCTCGACGGTGGCGCCGTCCTCGACCAGCATCGTCTCGACCCGGCCGCCTTCGACGGCATCGATATAAACGGTGAGCAGCGGCGTGACGCGGGCGCGCAGCGGGATGAAATCGTCGAAATTGCCCTGACGGACCTCGGACACGATCATGCGGCGTGCATCGACGGTCTGGCTGCCGCTGCCCGGCGCGAACCAGAAAAAGGCCGCCGCGATCATCAGGATCAGGATCGCGCCCGCACCGATCTTCCACGTCAGCGGGATCGTGCGGCGCGCGACGACCTTGTCCATGCCGCTGCCGGACACCGCGCCGCTCGTCTCGGCCTGACGCTTGAGGTTGAGCACGCTCATGCCAGCAGGCCCCCGCAACTGTCCGATTTCGAACAGGACTGTCCGATATCGAACGCGATCCGGACGAATGCTGCGGTCAGTTCGAACTTCACGCCATGATTGGTCACTGCGAGCTGAAGCCCCGCCGATTGCGTGCTGAACGACATGGCGGCGAGGAGCGCGGCCGCCAGCAGCAGCACCGTCCTTCCCCAGATTCTGATGTTCTGTCCGCTCTGCATGGTCTTCCTCCGCAGCCACCTGCATGCTGTCGGGAAGGATAAAAGCAGGAGCCGTGCCAAACGCGGTTTTGGAGGGAAGCCGGAGGTTCGCGCCGGTCTGGCACGCAATTTGATTGTCCGGAAACGGACAGAGTCTGTACGGGAGCGGACATGAGCGGGCCGGAATTCGATCTATGCGTGGTCGTCGACGACGATGACGACATCCTTCTGGCGGCGCGCCTGCTGCTGAAGACGCTGTTCGCCGAGGTGCTGACTGCGCGTTCGCCCGACGAGGCGATGGCGGCGATGGGGCGGCGGGTGCCCGACGTGGTGCTGCTCGACGCGAACTTCGCCCGCGGCGCGACCGATGCACGTGAGGGGCTGGCCTGGCTCGCGCGATTGCTGGCGCGCGATCCGGCCATGGCGGTGGTGATGATCACCGCCCATGCCGGGGTGCAGATCGCGGTCGAGGCGATGAAGCATGGCGCGACCGATTTCGTCGCCAAGCCCTGGTCGAACGAGCGGCTGCTGGCGACCGTCCGTACCGCCGCGACCCTGCGCCGCTCGCGCGGAGCAGTAGCGACCGAACGGGCCAAGCTGGTGGTGGCCAGCGCCGCGCCGGGCGACGGTCCTCCCCTGCTCGGCAATTCGCCGGCGATGGCGCGGGTCCATTCGCTGATCGAGCGCGCCGGGCCGACCGACGCGAACGTGCTGATCCTGGGCGAGAACGGCACCGGCAAGGAACTGGTCGCCCGCGCGCTGCACCGCCACTCGCTGCGCGCCGAAAAGCCGATGCTGACCGTCGATCTGGGCGCGGTGTCGCAGGACCTGATCGATTCCGAACTGTTCGGCCATGTGAAGGGCGCCTTCACCGATGCGCGCAGCGACCGGATCGGGCGGGTTCAGGCGGCCGACGGCGGGACGTTGTTCCTCGACGAAGTCGGCAATTTACCGCTGCACCTCCAGCCCAAATTGCTGACTGTGCTGGAACAGCGCCGGGTGACGCCGGTGGGCGCGAACAAGTCCGTGCCAGTGGATATCCGCGTGATCGCCGCGACCAACCTGTCGCACGGCCGGCTGAACGACGAGAGCCATTTCCGGCAGGATCTGCTTTTCCGCCTCAACACCGTAGAGATCGTGCTGCCACCGCTGCGCGAGCGCCGCGAGGACGTGCCCGAACTGGTCACCCATTTCCTCGAACATTATGCCCGGCGCTACGACCGCGAGACCCCTCGCCTGTCTACCGCCGCGTTGGCGGCGCTGACCGCGCATGACTGGCCGGGCAATGTCCGCGCGCTGCGGCATGCGGTCGAGCGCGCGGTGATCCTCGGGCGCGGCGGCGTGCTGGAAGCCGAGGATTTCTCGCTGAGTGCGGGTGGCCCCCGCGTGGCGCAGGAAGCCGTGGTCGCGGCCGAACGCGACGACCTGAACCTCGACCGGGTGGAGAGGAAGCTGGTCGAAGCCGCGCTGACCAAGCACGGCTACAACATCTCGCTCGCCGCAAACGAACTGGGGCTGTCGCGCGCCGCGCTCTACCGCCGCATGGAAAAACATGGGTTATAACTTCACCATCCGGCTGCTGCTCCGGCTGGTGCTGGTGCAGATTGCGCTGATCGGCTTTGCCTGGGCGCTGACCACCCCGGGCCTGGGCGCGACGCGGATCATTGCCGGGATGATCGCGGCAGGCGCCTGCTGGCTGTTGTGGAGCCATGTCCAGCGCACCAATTTCGAAGTCGCCCGCTTCGTCGAGGCGCTGCGCTTCGGCGACTATTCGGTGCATTTCGATCGCGGCGCCGGTTCGGGCTTCGAAGCGATGGGCCAGGCATTCGATTCGGCGATCCACAAGCTGCGTGACGAGCGGCGGACCGCCAGCGACGAGCTCGGCTTCCTCGAGGCGCTGGTCAACGACACGCCGGTGCCGCTGCTGACGCTGGGCGACGAGGGCCGCATCGCGCTGGCCAACAAGGCGGCGCGGCGGCTGTTCACCGAACATCAGGGCATGACGCCCGAGGATTTCCGCATCTATGGCGCCACCTTCGCCAGCCGGCTCGATCTGGATGCGCCGCTGCGCGAGGAAGTGCTGATCCTGACGCTGAATGGCCGCGCCAAGCGCGCGATCGTGCGTTCGGCGGCACTGACCCGGCTGAGCGGCCGCGCCCGCGTGGTGATCGTCCAGCCGATCCAGGAAACGCTCAACGCAGTCGAGATGGCGGCCCAGACCGACCTGGTGCGGGTGCTGACGCATGAGATCCTCAACTCGCTGACCCCCGTCACGTCGCTCGCCGCGACCACATCGACCCTGCTCTCGCAGATCGAGGATCCGCGGCTCGACGATGCGCGGATCGCCGTCTCGACGCTGGAACGCCGCGCCGAGGGGCTGGCGCGCTTCATCAACAGCTATCGCAAGGTGGCGAGCGAACCCGTGATCGAACGCCGCAAGTTCGAGGCAGCGCCGTTCGCGGCCGAAATGGCGCGGCTGTTCAAGGCCGAGCGACCGGACGTGGTGCTGGATCTGATCCTCGAACCCTCGGTGTTCGCGGTGGATGCCGATCCGGACCTGCTGGCACAGGCACTGATCAATCTGCTGCGCAATGCGGGCGAAGCCGCATCTGGCCATTCGGATGCGCCGAAGGTGCTGCTGGAACTGCGCCGGCTGACGAGCGGCGAAGTCGCCATCGCGGTCGGCGATAACGGCCCCGGCGTGCCCGAGGCCCTGCGCCGCGACGTGTTCCTCCCCTTCTTCACCACCCGCGCAACCGGCACCGGCGTAGGCCTGAACCTGGTCCGCCAGATCGTGTTCGCGCATGGCGGCACCATCGAACTGAAGGACGACGCACTGGGCGGCGCGCGGTTCGAGATATTGATCTGAAGGAAAATGGTCGGGGAGACAGGATTCGAACCTGCGACATCCTGCTCCCAAAGCAGGCGCGCTACCGGACTGCGCCACTCCCCGACGCGGACAGCGCGCTTAGACCAGAAAATCGGGCGCGCATAGCGTCTCTTGCGGCAGGCCCCGCGCATCCGCTATCGCCGCGTCTCGCTGGGGGGCCTGTAGCTCAATTGGTTAGAGCTGGCCGCTCATAACGGCTAGGTTGCGGGTTCAAGTCCTGCCGGGCCCACCAGCGGCATCCAGCACCTCCGCCAGCGATGCGGGACGCACGCCGCGCGAATCGAGCAGGTCGAACACCGCATCCCACCAGCGGAAGAACACCGCCAGGCCCGCCGCGTCGCGCACATAGGGCGTGCGGCCGGGATCGACCGATGGCGAGTGGAACGAGAAGTTGAGCACGCGCAGCCCCTCGCCCAGCGCGACGCGGACCGCCTCCAGCGCTTCGTGCTGGGGCATGTCCTCGGGCGTCAGCGACACGCGCGAGAACAGGCCCAGCCGCGAAGCGATGCCGCGGCCATGGGAGATACCGCTCAGGCCGCGGTAGAGCCCCGCCCCGCCAGCGCGGAGCAGGCCGGTATTCACGGTGGTGAAGGGCAGTTCGATCAACTCGCCCAGCCGGAATGCGTGATTCGGGATCGCGGAGAAATCGGGACCCCGCTCGGACGAATAGTCGTAGCCCGAGCGCATCGAGCTATCGAGCCGATAGCCTTCCGCCGCCAGCAGCGCGGCGGTGTCGGGTCCGATGCCGTAGCGCCCGGCACGATAGGCAAGCGGTCGCTCGCCGAATGCCGTGCCGATCGCTTCGGTCAGGACTCGAAGCTTTTCCGCCTGCAACGCCACCGGAAGATTGCCAGTGAAGCTGTTGGGACCGCTGACGGTTTCCTCGTGCGGCGGGTTCACCCAGGGGTGAAGCTGGGTGCCGACCGACGAGACGCCATCGGCGAGACAGGCCTTGAGGATATCCACCGATCGCGGGCAGGTCGCGATGGGGTGATCGATCATATAGTTGAGCGGCACGCCGCGTTCGGCGAATCGCCGGTGCGCATCGGGCAACGCGTTCATCGCCTCGGTCCCGCGTTCCGCGCGGTCGAGCGGTTTGGTCCAGTCGAATTCCTCTTCGGTATCGACGAACACGGTGAAGCGGGTGCCGAACTCGGCAGGCCATACGATCAGATCGTCAGGCAGCGGCGCGGGCACGCGATACCCTGCCCGGCCTTGCGGCCGGCTTGGCGTATCGCTCCCCATAATCAGCTCAGATGTGCCTGGCCCACCTGAGTGTTTACGGATGCCGGGAGGCGCAAAGTCAAGCTTTCCGGCTCGATCACCAGCGAACCGCCCAGTTCGCGCGACAGGTTGCGGGCGAGCCGCAACGCGAAACCGGTGCCGAGCAAGGTCGCGTCGCCAGCTTCGTCGTCGATGCCGAGCACCGAATCGCCGGGATAGTCGGACAGCGCCTTGGGCCGGTCGAGCGTGATCGCCACGACCTCGTCGGCATCGAGCGCCATGCGCACGCCGATGCGTTCGCCGGGGCCGCTGGCCGAGACGAGCGTGGCCATCAGCCGCGCCAGCAGCCGTTCGACCGCGCGCCGGTCTCCGGTGACCGACAGGTCGTCGATCGGCAGCGCGATGCCCGAACCGCGCAGCGCGGCAAGCTGGGCGAGATCGTCGGCGATGCCGGCCAGCACCGGGCGCAGCTTGATCGGCGCGGGCACCAGCGACAGTGCGGCACTGTCGATCCGCGCGGCGAGATCGAGATCGTCGATCGCACCGAGCAGTTCGCGCGCCTGGCCGCGGATCACCCCTGCCCGCTCGCGATAGGGATCGGAGACAGGACCCAGCATCTGCGTCTCGATCATCTCGGCAAAGCCGGCGATGGCGTTGGTCGGCGTGCGCAGTTCGTGGACGAGCTGGCGCAGCGAATCGGCGGGGGTCGCGGGCGGCACCATCCGAATCGGATCGGCGCGCTCGTCGATGCGCGGGCGGCGGGCGGTGCCGCGATAACCGGTAAAGCGGCCATTGGCCGGATCGAACACCGGAATGGCCGAGATCAGCCAGTCGCCCGATGCATCCGATTCGCCCTCGATCGCCATGCGCGCATTGGAGAAGCCCGCGCGGCGGCGGAACGCGCCCGCGGCCACACCATCGACGCTCGATCCGCCCGCGGGCGTCGCCTGCAGGTCGAGCGACAGGCCGACGATCGGTGCGCGGCTGACGCCGTCGACCCAGCGGACCACGCCCTTGGCATCGGTTTCGAAGCGGAACTGCTGGGCAGGTGCCATCGGCCGTGCGGGGCGCGTTTCGGTGCCCTCCTCACGGTCCTTCCAGAAGGAATCGAGCCGCGCCACGACTTCGGAGATCTGGAACGGTCCTTCGACCTGCTCCTCGCCATCGAGATCTGCAAATTCCTGAATTTGTTCGGGAATTGCGGCCAGCGGCGCTTCGGGTTCAAGAGTATCGGCGGAAGCCATCGCCGGTTCCTGAGCCGGTTCGGCGGCTTCCGCAATCGGCTGCTCGGGCGTCTCTGCCTCGACTGTCCCGGATTGGATCGGCACCGACTCCATAGTGGCCGGGATTGCCGCGACGATCGCCGGAGCGGCCAGCGAAGCCGCGACTCCGGCCAGTGCGACGAAGGACAGATCCTCTTCTACGGCAACCTGTTCGGGAACCACGGAAACCGGCGCTTCCTCGACCGGCGGCAGCACCGATTCGAGGCGCGCCAACAGCGCATCGACGGATTGGACCGGCGCCTGTACGGGTTCGGGAGCGGTGATCTCGGCAATATCCAAAGCGGATTCGATTTCTGCGGGTTCGACCGTTTCTTCGACCGTCTCCTCGACTTCGGCAACCGGTTCCGGCTCGGCTTCGACCGGGATTTCGACGAGTGGAGTTGCGACCACCGGTGCGGGCACCGATGCCGGCTCGGCAGGGCGGGCTGCGATCACATCGGTCCAGTCGATCAACTGCTCCGGCTCGGGCGCCTCGGCGACCGGCGCTTCCTCGACAGCGATTTCGTCGGCAATCGCGACTTCGGCGGGCACTTCCTCGACAACCGGTTCCGGCTCGGGCAGCGCGACTGGCATCACATCGTCGGACGGAACCTCGACGATCTCTTCGACCGCGACTTCCTCGATCTCCTTCACCGATTCGTCGGGCAGGACGAAATCGATCGGGCCATAAGTCTCCAGCGCGCGGCGGACCATCGGACTGAGATCGCGGCGATTTCGCAGCACAGCGCGGGCGGCGGGCGCGAGTTCGGGCAGCAACTGGACCCATTCGGTCGAGGTCAGCCGGGCGTTGCGCAGCACCGGCAGCGCCACCCGGATCTCGTCCAGCGCGAACAGGCGGACCAGCGGCGCGGGCGGGGTCGCATATTCCAGGCCGCGGGCGCTGGCGGCGCGCACCGAAGCGGGGATTTCGCCACGCAGGCGACGCAGCAGGGAGAGCGCACGGGGATCGGGATAGACGCGGCCGCGTCCAATCAAATCAACGAGTTGGCGCCAGGCAGACTGTTTGCCCACAGGCGTGCCGAGATCCCCCGCAAGTACCGTCTCGAGAGTATCGTCGAAGCGCAACCGGCCCACCCCTGTTGGCGCCTGAAACGCGCGCCGTAACGATTCCTTAACTCGTTGGGCGGGGTTGTGAACCTCCTCATTTCGGCACGTCGCAATGTGGGACAAATCCGTTGCGTTGTAATAATCTTATGCCTAACCCGGTGTCTCAGCACGATTGAAACCGGGAGTGGGCGCGCGAAATGCGATTTGACGAGATCGACATGCGTATTCTCGCGCTGCTTCAGGAAAATGGCCGCATGACCAATGTCGAGCTGGCGGAGCGCGTCGGGCTGACCGCGCCGCCCTGCCTGCGACGCGTCCGCGCGCTGGAGGAAGCCGGCGCAATCCAGGGATATCACGCCGCGCTGGAGCCCGCGCAGCTGGGCTATAACCTCACCGTGTTCGCGCTGGTCAGCCTGAAGAGCCAGGCCGAGAACGACCTGCGCGCGTTCGAGATGCTGGTCGCCGAAATTCCCGAAGTCCGCGAATGCCACATGCTCAACGGCGAGATCGACTTCATCCTGAAGATCGCCGCGACCGACCTGCCGGCGTTCCAGAACATGCTGACCACCCGGCTGACCACCGCGCCGAATGTGGAGCATGTGAAGACCAGCTTCACGATCCGCACGTCGAAGGCGCTGCCCGGGGTGCCGGTTTCGGCCTGACACGAAAAAGGGCGGCTCGCGGCCGCCCTTTCCCGTTTCTTCGACTGTCAGCCGGCTCAGGCGGTGAGCGGCGGCAGTTCCATCCACAGCAGCCAGAACTTCGCGATGTCGGTCAGTGCGCCGGCACCGGTAACCGCCTGAAACGCGGTCTTGGCTTCGTCCTTGCGGCCGAGATTGACCAGCGTGACGCCGCGATGGAGGTTCACTGCGTTGGTGTTGGCGCCGCCCTTGCTCAGTGCGGTGTCGTACAGTTCCAGCGCGCGGGCATAGTTGCCCGAGGCGAGATAGGCATCGGCCACATCCGAGAAGTCACGGCCCGTCTTCGCTGCCTTGGCGAGCGAATCGAGCGAACCTTCGTTCGCCGCTGCGGTCTTCGACGCGTTGTAGACGCGGTTGAAGTCGGCATCGTCCTTCGAGACCTTGCCGTTCTTCTGGCCGTCCTCGATCACCCAGATCGCTTCCCAGGGCAGGCCGCCGATCTGCGCCGCCGAGGCATATTCGAAATAGTCGTTGGTATCGGCGAGCGCGCCGGTGCCGCGCAGCAGGCGGTACAGGTTGATGCGCTCGACGCGATCCGGGTTCTGCTTGTCGGCGCCGTTGCGGTAATTGATGATCACCTGACGCCAGTTCGACACGGTCGGATAGTCGCGCAGGTGGCGCATCTGCCAGTCGGCAGTGGCGCTGCGATCGCCGGCCGCGGCGAGACGCGAGGTAACCCAGCGGTACCAGCTCTCGGGCGGCTTCTGGCCCTTGGCGCGCGAAGCCTCGATCGCCTTGCCCATTTCGATGACGCCCTGCGGGCGGCGATTGGTCTCGTCATAGATCTGCGCCAGCATCAGCGGCACATCGACTTCGTTGACACCCAGTTCGCGGGCCTTGAGCAAGAACGGCTCGGCAGGCGCGCGCTTGCCGGCTTCGAGCGACTGGAAGGTCGCCTGGCCGCGATAGAAATTATAGAGGCCGAGATTGGCGGCCGGGGTGCGCGGGCTGGCGAGCAGCACGTCAGCAGCGGCGATGATGCCGGGGCGCGACTGCTTGTGGATCTCGATCGGCATGCGCATCAGCGAGGTGAAGAACTTCTCGTCGTCGGTCTTCGCAACGGCTTCCGCCGCGGTCAGTTCACGCTCAGCCGTCGCCCAATCGCCAGCCTTCAGTGCAGCTTCCGCGGGAGCGGCATGCTTGCGGAACTCTTCGCTGACCTTCACCGGCGGCTGGCCCTGTGCCGGCTCTTCCTTCTTGTTGCGCTGCGCGGACGCGGGCATCGCGACAATGCCGAGCGCAACAGCCGAGGCGATCGCCAGCTTCGAAACCATCTTCATCTAAATTCTCTCCTGTACGGATCGCCGCTTCGTAGGGATCGGGCACCCTCTAAAGGCCTGTCCGCCCCCATTCAAGCGCACCGATGCACTCTGCGCGTGGCAGGCGTCCCGTTAACGTTCATTGAACGAATTCGGGTCCGCCCCGGCACTAGCGTGCGGCACGGATTGCGGCATAGGGTGCGCCGAAAGGGAATCGTCCATGTTGCTTCCGCTCGCCTTGCTTGCCCAGACACTTGCGCCCGCGCCCGATCCGGAAGCCGTAAAGGCCGCCCGCGCCTGTGCCGTCGCCGTGACCACCGTGACGCGCGGCGATCCCGGCAACGACATGACTGAAGTCTCGACGTTGCTCTATTATGTCAGCCACGCGGTAAAGGCCGAGGGCGGCAGCACGCCGTTCCTGTCGCGCATCTCCGAAGTGACCGACAGCCTGCGCAACGATCCCGTTCCCGCGCCGGAACAGGCCAAGGCGCTGATGGTGGAATGCGACCGCCGCTTCCCCCTCGCCCGCAAGACCGTTGCGCCGAAGCTGCCCGGCAGGCCGATCGACCGCGACCTGATGTGCTTCGCGGCGCTGGGCGTGCTGATGGGCGCAGCGCAGGGCAAGGCGGAAGACACCGGCGATTCGAGCGATGTCACGCGCTATCAGCCCGCATTCCAGGCCTATGCCGGGCGGCTGTCGCCCGACGTGCTGGGCAAAGCGGGCATTTCCGGCGAACCCGCGCTGATCGACGCGCTGGGCAAGCAGGTGGTGGCTTCGCTCGATCTCGGCAATTTCGAGACGATCGCGCGGAGCTGCATCGCCCAGTCGGGCAACTGAACCGGATCCGGGGGGACAATCACCATGCTGACCTTGTTGCTCGCGCTTTCGGCGCAAACCGCTGCCCTGTCCGCCGATACCGGCGAGGCCGCGCTCACTTGCGGCGCGGCGCTGCGCAAGTCTGCGACTACGATGTCGACCGAGATTTCGGTGCCGGCCATGTACCTCTCGATGCTGGCCACCAGCGTTCAGAAGAGCGACGGCACGTTCGCGGACCGGCTGCGCGCGAATAGCGGCGACATGTACCGCCGCTCTCAGGCCATGACCGGCGATCCAAAGCCGGTGATCGCCGAATGCCGCAAACGTTTCCCGAAGGCTTTCGCGCAGACGGCCACGCTGCCCGGCGATGCGTACGAGCGCGGCGCGATGTGCACCTTCGTCAGCGGCTCCTATTTCGGCCTAGCCAGCGAATCGGCGCGGGTGTCAGGCGACGATAGCGAGAAGAAGCGGGTCGAGGGACGGGTGCCCTTCTATGCCGACCTTATCAGCGACGCAGATTACAACGCACATGGCATCCGCACGGCGAACGATATCCCGCGTGAGTTCGGACGGGTCCTCACCGCATCGCTCGAGCACGGCAATGTACGGGCGATTTTCCAGGCCTGCGAAGCCGCCTATCCGGGCTGAACGGGACACCTGACATGCTTGCGACCATCCTGCTCGGCCTGACCGCCCAGACCGCCACGCTAGAGGCCGATTCGGCCAAGGCCGGCATGACCTGTGCGCGAGCGCATTATGCCATGACTTCGGTCTCGATACCCACGGGCAAGGACCGGTTCGCGTGGAGCGGGCGGATGGGCCTGTACACGATCATCGCCATGGAACCCGGGCGCGCGCCCGATGGCTTGATGATGCGGCTCTCCGCCCGCGCCGTCGAGACCGCCCAGTCGCTTCCCGATACGGAAGCCGCCGCCCAGTTGCTGCCGCAATGCGAGCGCCGCTTTGCGCGACCGGCGCGGCCGACCCTGCCGGCAAATGCGCTGGACCGCGATTTCATGTGCTTCGGCGTGCTCAATTTTTTCGCGGGCATGCTCCGCCGCTGGGAGGATCCGGGCGATCCCGACATCGCCGCTACCGAGGCCGCGCGACTCGCGTTTCAGGGGCGATTGAGGGGCGAGCGGATCGTTCCCGCGGGCTATCGGGACATGCGGACGATCCAGGCCAAGACGTCGCGCGAAATCGCCGCGTCGGCGGCGCTTGGCGACCCGTTCGCCATCGCCACCGCCTGCCGCGCGCTCCTGTAGGTCATCGCCCTGTCTCACGCGTACGCGTACGCGCGCACGCGAGGGTTGGCATGTGGTTCCAGCCCCGCTAGAGCCGCCACAACACTGAAACAAACCATCGGAAACCAGCTATCTTGACCGACGAGACCGTCCTCGCGGACCCCTCCGACATTACCCCGATCTCGATCGTCGACGAGATGAAGACCTCGTACCTCGATTACGCGATGAGCGTGATCGTGGCGCGCGCGCTGCCCGACGTTCGCGACGGCCTGAAGCCGGTCCATCGCCGCATCCTGCACGCGGCGCAGGAGGGCGGTTACCTTTCGAATCGCCCCTATCGCAAGTCTGCCCGCCTGGTCGGTGACGTGATGGGTAAATACCATCCGCACGGCGACAGCTCGATCTACATGGCCATGGCGCGCATGGCGCAGGACTGGTCGATGCGCGTGCCGCTGATCGACGGTCAGGGCAATTTCGGTTCGATGGACCCGGATATGCCGGCCGCGATGCGCTACACCGAAGCGCGTCTGGCGAAGGTCGCGACCTATCTGATCGAGGATATCGACAAGGATACGGTCGATTTCATTCCCAACTATGACGGGTCGGAGAGCGAACCCGCGGTGCTGCCCGCGCGCTTCCCCAATCTGCTGGTCAACGGCGCCGGCGGCATCGCGGTCGGCATGGCGACCAACATCCCGCCGCACAATCTGGGCGAAGTGATCGACGCTTGCCTGGCGTATATCGCCAATGGCAGCATCTCGGTCGAAGAGCTGATGGAAATCGTTCCCGGCCCGGATTTCCCGACCGGCGCGATCATCCTGGGCCGTTCGGGCTGCCGCTCGGCCTATCAGCAGGGCCGCGGCTCGATCCTCGTCCGCTGCCGTCACACCACCGAGCAGCGCGGCGAGCGCCGCTCGATCGTGCTGACCGAAATCCCGTTCCAGCAGGGCAAGAACGCGCTGGTCGAGAAGATCGCCGAGGCCGCCAAGGACAAGCGGATCGAAGGCATCAGCGACATTCGCGACGAATCGAGCCGCGAAGGCGTGCGCATCGTCATCGACCTGAAGCGCGACGCCACGCCCGACGTGGTGCTCAACCAGCTGTGGCGGAACACCCCGGCGCAGCAGAGCTTCCCGGCGAACATGCTCGCGATCCGCGGCGGCCGCCCCGAACTGCTCAACCTGCGCGACATCATCGAGGCCTTCGTCAAGTTCCGCGAGGAGGTCATCACCCGCCGTTCGAAGTTCGAGCTGGCCAAGGCGCGCGACCGTGCGCACATCTTGCTCGGCCTGGTCGTGGCGGTCACCAATCTCGACGAAGTGGTGCGGATCATCCGCGGCTCGCCCAGCCCGGTCGTCGCCCGCGAACGGCTGCTCGCCCGCGAATGGCCGATCGAGGAGATCGCCGGCTATATCCAGCTGGTCGAAGCCACCGAAACCGCCATCACCGGTGACAGCTATCGCCTGTCGGACATTCAGGTCCGCGCGATCCTCGACCTGCGCCTGCACCGCCTGACGGCGCTGGGCCGCGACGAGATCGGCGAGGAACTGGCCAAGCTGGCCGAGGTGATCGCCGAACTGCTCGAGATCCTCGGCAATCGCGCCCGCCTGTACGAAGTGATGGTCGAGGAGCTGACGCAGGTCCGCGACCTCTATGCCACACCGCGCAAGACCGAGATCGCCGCCGCTGCCGACGGGATCGAGGACGAGGACCTGATCGAGCGCGAGGACATGGTCGTTACCGTGACTATGGAAGGCTATATCAAGCGCACCCCGCTCGAGACCTTCCGTGCCCAGCGCCGCGGCGGCAAGGGCCGCGCCGGCATGGCGACCAAGGACGAGGACGTCGTCACCAACCTGTTCGTCACATCGACGCACACGCCGGTGCTGTTCTTCTCGAACCACGGCAAGGTCTATCGCATGAAGGTGTGGCGCCTGCCGGAGGGTGGCCCGGCCACGCGCGGGCGGCCGATGATCAATCTGTTGCCGCTGGCGGCGGGCGAAGTCATCTCGACCGTGCTCCCGCTGCCCGAGGACGAAAATGAGTGGGGTGCGCTCCACGTCATGTTTGCCACGGCAAAGGGCAATGTGCGCCGCAACTCGATGGATGCCTTCGCGAACATCCGCACCAGCGGCAAGATCGCGATGAAGTTCGAGGATGAATCCGCAGATCGCCTGATCGGCGTTTCGCTGCTGACCGAAGAAGACGACGTCCTGCTCGCCACCCGTCAGGGCAAGGCGATCCGCTTCGCCGCAACCGATGTGCGCGAGTTCCAGAGCCGTGATTCGACCGGCGTGCGCGGCGCGAAGCTGGCGGAAGGCGACGAAGTGATCTCGCTGTCGGTCCTGCGCGGCTTCGCTGCGTCGCCCGAGGAGCGCGAGGATTATCTCCGCGCAGCCCCGTGGAAGGAACGGCGCGAAGGTCAGCCCGAGCCCGAGCAGAAGCTGAGCGACGAAGAGATGGCGCGGTTTGCCGCAGCGGAGGAGTTCATCCTCACTGTCTGCGCCAATGGCTATGGCAAGCGTTCCTCGGCCTTCGAATATCGCCGCACCAATCGCGGCGGCCAGGGTATCACCAATATCGACAATCTGAAGCGCAACGGCCCGGTCGTCGCCAGCTTCCCGGCGCATAATGGCGAACAGCTGATGCTGGTCACCGATCAGGCCAAGCTGATCCGCATGAGCGTGGGCGACACCCGCGTCATCGGCCGCGGCTCGGCCGGCGTGCGCCTGTTCGACGTGGCCGACAACGAACATGTCGTCTCGGCCGCGCGGATCGAGGAAAGCGAAGACGAAGCCGAAGCGGATCTGGGCGACGGCGCCGTCGCGGGCGAACCGACGCCGGACGCCGATACCGGCGAGGATCTGGCCGAGGGTTCGCCGGAGTAAGCCTCTTCTTGCCCCTCTCCCGCTTTCGCGGGAGAGGGTTTTGACTACTGTCCCCCTGCCCGCACCCGCTTGGCGCAATCGTCGAGCGAGGTGTAGGCCAGCCCCTTCATCTGCAGGTCGAACGGCCCGAGCTTCATGCCGTCGACTTCGACGCGGGCGGTCTTCGCATTCTTCGTCAGCGCGAAGACCGGCGCCGAATTCTCCGCCCCCCAGCCGCCCCAAACGCGATCGTTGAAGCCGCTGGCATAGCCGCCCGAGCGGGACGCTATGGTCTTGCCGCTGTCGAAGATCACGGTGACGGGATGCTTGGCCTCGGGATCGGCCGCCTGCGCCTTGGGCCAGCCGTTCACCAGCACGCCGACGCCCATATTGCCGTCGCGCACGCGATAGCTGAGTTCGAAGGTCATCGGCTTGTCGGTGCCCGGCGCGTTCGGACCCTGCACGCTGAAATAGCAAACGCCGTTACGCGAATTCTGCGAGAATTTGAGATTCGTACCCTGCGCGAAAGCCGGAGCTGCCGCCAGAAACGCCGCCCCCGCCACGGCGATCTTCAAAATTGCCTTCGGTTTCATACACCTCTCCCTGCCTCTTCTTGAAGCTATCGTGCGCGAAACCTTCCTTCAAGCCAAAGGGTTGTTGCGCTAGGAGAGGCCCATGGAAACCACCGCCTACAAGATCCTGAGCGACGACGAGATGGAGAAGCTGGAGCATGACGGCATGTTCGCCGGTGCGCCGGTCGATCTCGCCGATGGCTATGTCCACCTCTCCACCTGCACCCAGCTTCAGGGCACGGTCGACAAGCATTTCGCCGAGCGGCAGGATTTGTGGATCGCCGCAGTCGATCTCGAAGCGCTGGGCGACGCCGTGAAATGGGAAGTCTCGCGCGGCGGCGAACTATTCCCCCATCTCTACGCGCCGCTGCCGCTGTCGGCGGTGACGGCCTATTCCCCGATCCACCGCGAGGCGGATGGCACGGTGCGGCTACCGGTCGCGGGCTAGGACATCACCGCGAAGCCGCGGGTCGCGTCGAGATAGGCAACGCTCACCGGCACGTCCGGGCTGATATCGACCATGAGCGCATCTGCCGGGATCGCCGTATCGGCATGGCCCGAACCGGTGAGAAAGATCGCGACGCGTTCCGCATCACCGCTGGGCGTATCGAGCGAACTGGCCGGCATCAGCGCCGGACCGCTGCCGCTCATCTCCGAACGCAGCAGGACCGGCGGATGCGGTTGCCCGCCGCCAACAGCAACGGGCGTACTTTCGATTGAGGCCTCGACCGCGAAGTCCACCCAATAGATGCTGTTCATCTCGAAGGGATGTAGCACGAGCCAGATCCGGGTTTCGCCGGGCAGTATCTTCGAGATCGCAACCAGTTGTTTCGCTTCGTCGATGGCCTTGAGCCCAGCCGGATCGAAGGCGATGTTCAATTGATAGGTCATGGCCGCGCCTCCACCCTGCCAAGCGACGTCACGACGCCCCACGCAATCATCGCTCGTCCCTCGGGAACCTGCCCCTATGCCACCTAGCTCGGCTGCTGCAGATAAAAGCTGTTGGTGGCGTCGTTAAAGCCGATCTGCGCGGTCGGGCTCTGCGGTGAAAATTCCACCATCAGTGCATTCGGCGGCGGTGACTGGATGACAGACCCGCTGTTCGTCATCGGCGCGACGAAGATCGTTATCGTCTCGTACGGCGTGATCGTCGCCGATTCGCCGCCGAGCACGCGAAGAAAGCTGGTGGGGAACTCGACCTGCACGTTGTTGACGCTGGCCGCCTGTACAAGGCCAAGGCCCAATTCCGGGTCCTGCTGATTGGTGATTTCAACGCCCTGGGGATCGCTGCCGCCTGCGCTCCCGGTGAACTGGCCATCCGCGTAGGTATAGCTCCACCCCAGCTGGGCCGGTGCCGTCGCCATCATCTCGATCTGGGCGCCGATCAAGGGCTGGGTGTTGGTGGCGTAGACCTGGTAACTGTCGCTCCAGTCGATCTGATTCATCTCTAAAGGTTGGAACATCTGCCACGCGATGGTCAGCGGAGAATCGGGATCCGATTCCCAACTCCGCACCATGACGACCGCCAAATTGGCACCGTAAATCATGTTCAGACCAACGGGATCGATCGTAATGTTCAGCTGATAGTCCATCGCCCATCTCCCGATTCGGGCAGAACATTATACGAAATCTTCGAAATTACTCAGATGTTCTGACGACCCCGCGCGCAATCAATACCTGTCCGGCAAAATAGGTCGGCCAGATCAGCAGTCCCGGCAGGCTGCTATCCGCCATGGGGCCGAGGCGAGCGAAGATCAGCAGATCCGAGATCACAAACAGCAACGCGCCCAGCGCAACGCCATTCGCCGAGAAGCGGCTGGCCCAGCCCGTCCCCGCCATCGCGCCGAGCCCGAGCGCATAGAGCGCGATCCCCGGGGCGGCGGCGCGATCGGCGGGCAGCGCATAGCTGATCCCCGCGACTACGACCGCGATCAATGCCGCCGGCCACACCGGCTTTTCGCGATTGCGCAGATACAGTCCGACCGCGACGAGATGCCCGGCAAGAAAAGCAACCGCACCCACGGTGAGGCTTACCGCCTCCAGCAACACATCGCCCAGCGCACCCAGCGCCAGCACTGCGGCGAGCAACCAGCCATCGGTCGAACGCGCCTTCATCGCCGCCCATACCGCCAGCAACCCGACGCCCAGCCCCTTCCACGCCGTCTTCCATGGCTCGATCACGTCGAACCAATGCGTGAGGTAGAAACTGCCCCCGGCGATCAGCGCCGCGATCAGCACGGCATTGCGCAACTTCATCGATGCCCCTCCATGTCAGACGAGCATAGCCCGCAGCGGCGCGGTTCGCTATCGGCCTGCGCAATGACTCACGAAGTACACATTATCGGCGGCGGCCTCGCCGGATCGGAAGCTGCGTGGCAGCTGGCACATGCAGGCTTCAAGGTGCGCCTGTCCGAAATGCGCGGCAGCGGCAGCATGACGCCAGCACATCAGAGCGATCGGCTTGCCGAACTCGTCTGTTCGAACAGCTTTCGCAGCGACGATGCCGAGCGCAATGCGGTCGGCCTGCTCCATCAGGAAATGCGCGATCTCGGCTCGCTGATCATGGCGCAGGGCGACATCCACAAGGTGCCCGCCGGCTCCGCGCTGGCGGTGGATCGCGATGGGTTCGCCGATGGCGTCACGGCGGCACTGGAGGCCCATCCCAACATCACCATCGTCCGCGAGCGGATCGATACGCTGCCCGAATCCGGCCTCACCATCGTCGCCACCGGCCCGCTGACCGGCGAGAGCCTGGCCGGCAGCATCGGCACCGCGACCGGCAAGGACCAACTCGCCTTTTTCGATGCCATCGCACCGATCGTCCATTTCGAGAGCATCGACATGGAAAAGGCCTGGTTTCAGTCGCGCTGGAACAAGGGAACGGGCAAGGATTACATCAACTGTGCGATGGACAAGGACCAGTATCTGGCCTTCCACGCCGGGCTAATGGCGGGGGAAAAGACCGAGTTTCGCGAATGGGAGAATGTCCCCTATTTCGAGGGCTGTATGCCCATCGAAGTGATGGCGGAACGCGGGGTCGATACACTGCGCTTCGGCCCGATGAAGGGCGTGGGGCTTGACCGGCCCGACACCGGGCGCTGGCCCTATGCCTGTGTCCAGCTTCGCCAGGACAATGCGTCGGGGACGCTCTGGAACATGGTCGGTTTCCAGACCAAGCTCAAATATGCCGAGCAAGTCGCTCTGTTCCGGACGATTCCGGGACTTGAGAACGCCGAGTTCGCGCGGCTGGGCGGGCTGCATCGCAACACCTTCATCAAGTCGCCCGAACTGCTCGATCCCACGCTGCGGCTGAAGTCAGCGCCGCATATCCGCTTCGCCGGTCAGATCACCGGATGCGAGGGCTATGTCGAAAGCTCGGCGATCGGGCTGCTCGCGGGCCGGTTCGCCGCTGCGGAACTGAAGGGCGAGACGCTGCCCCCGCCGCCGGTCGAGACCGCGCTGGGGGCACTGCTCGGCCACATCACCGGGGCCGCGGAAGCCGAGACCTATCAGCCGATGAACGTCAATTTCGGCCTGTTCCCCCCGATCCCGGGCCGGAGCAAGAAGGCCGACCGCAAGCTGATGTACACCAGCCGGGCGCGCGAAGCGTTCAAGGGCTGGGCCGTCGTCTAAAGTCCGCCCCCGGAGGGAGAATATCGAGGGTTCACTCCTCGCCGCCCTCACCTTCGTCCTCGACCGGTGCGGAAGGCGCCTTCTTGGCCGCCGCGGGCTTCGGACAGGCGCAGCGCGGCTGGGCAGGCCGCCGCTTCGGCGCGGTCGTCGCGAACTCAGCGCGGGTCAGCGTGCCCGACTTGTCCTTATCCGCCCCGGCAAAGCGAGTCGTGGTGCGCACCGCCCACTCGTCGAAGCTCAGCCTGCCATCACCATTGGTATCGAGTTTCGCGAAGGCCCGGCGGCGGAGATTGAGGAACTCGTCGCGGCTAACCGCGTCGTTCTTGTCCTTGTCGAGCCGGTCGAACCGTTTCTGCTCGCGGGTCTTGTCGGCGGCACGCGGCGCCTCGTCCGGCAGCGCCTCCTGCACCTCGCCGGCTGCCGCGACCGGCGCGGGCGGCACTTTCACCTCCGGCGCGGCGCTGCCCCGGAACAGGAACATCGCCGCGAACGCCAGCACCAGCGCCCCTGCCCCGCCCGCGAAATAGCGCCACATGGTCCGTCTCCCGCTCCCTAGTGGCAAGCAGGCTAACCCGGCCTTGCCCTAGCGGCCAGACATTCGGTGCCAAATCAGACGCAAAAGTCGGCGCGGCGACCCGACCGGCGGCGCCTCTCCGGCAGACAGATCGAGATCGCGTAGCGCCAGATGCGCCATCGCCCCCAGCGCCCTGCCCTTGCCGCTCCACCGCGCACCCGTGGCCGCCTGAAGCAACGGCCGGGCCAGCGTCCGCGCCGCATCGGCCTCGCCCGGCGTACCCAGATGCCGGGACAGATCGGCCAGCGCCCATCCCTGCCCGGCCTGCGCCAGCGGATCGCCCTGCGCACCCATCGCCTGCCCGGCTGCCCTGAACAGCGTGCCGCGCCCCTCGCCGAAGCGCTTCAGGGCCATGCCGTCCAGGCTGTCCTCGATCAGCACTTCCCAGCCATCGACGATCGGAACGAGGTCCGCGCCACCCACGCCACGCGGCAGCAATTCGGCCGCCAGTCCCTGCAACACCGGCTCGGCGGGTGGCGCCGTCACGTCGAGCGACTCGATGCGTTCGCGCCACCATGCCAGCCGGATCTGTCCGAGCGCCGGTTCGCTGGTCGTCTGAATCAATTGTGCCAGCGCATCGTCCAGCGCGAGCAGCGCGGCCAGTGCCCCGCGCCCCGTTTCGGGTGCGTAAGCAAGCAAAAGCGCGCGTTCCGGATCGGGTGACGTCATGGCGCTACGCACACCGCCGGAGGCCGCGGGTAATCGCGGTTTAACCGCCCGGATTGAGACGAAATTAACGTTGCTGCGGGCATAGCTGCCCCTGATCGGGGAAGGTTCAAAGACATGTCGGCTTCAAGGGATCCCAATCTGCACCGCGTGCCCACGTTCCTGTCGCGCCTTCGCAGCGACAAGAAGGGCAACACGCTCGCCATGATGGCGATCGCGCTGATCCCCCTTGCGGGCATGGTCGGTGGCGGCGTGGACATCAGCCGCATGTACATCGTCAAGACGCGCCTGCAACACGCCTGCGACGCCGGCGCACTTGCGGGCCGCAAGGCGATGGGCGGCGGCGTGTGGAGCCAGAGCAACTATGCCCCGCGCACCGCGGCCGAGAAATTCTTCGATTCGAACATCCAGGCCAGCCCCTATGGCGCGGATACGCTGACCAAGACCTACAGCGAAAGCGGCGGCAAGGTGACCGGCACGGCCTCGGCCGTGCTGCCGATGACGCTGATGCGCATCTTCGGCCGCACCACCGAAACGCTGACCGTCACCTGCGACGCCGAAATGCGCCTGCCCAACACCGACGTGATGTTCGTCCTCGACGTCACCGGATCGATGGACGACAAGGCCGTTTCCACCGACACCGACGACAAGATCACCTCGCTGAAGAAGTCGGTGAAGTGCTTCTACGAAGTCGTCGCCAATCTCGACACCACCGCGACCTGCGCCAGCACGCCTGCCGGCGGCGGCGTCGCCGCGTCGGTTCAGATCCGCTTCGGCTTCATGCCCTATTCGACCAATGTGAACGTCGGAAAGCTGCTCCCCACCAGCTATTTCGCGAACACCTGGCCCTATCAGTCGCGCAAGGCGAACTTCCGCACCGAAACCACGACCACGTGGAGCGACAGCGCGACGACGCAGACCGGCACCAGCAACAGCCAGGGTAGCTGGGGCAGCTGGGACAATGCCGCGAGCAGCACCCAGACCACCGCGACCAGCACGAGCAATTGCCAGTCGAAGGTGCCGGCCACCGTCATGACCCTCTCGGGTTCGGAATCGGGCCGCCGGGACGAAGCCACCACCGGTACCAACCCCAAGACCACCACCTGGAACACGCGCCAGAGCGCCAGCTGGATGGAATTCTCGTTCCGCGACTATCGCTCGAGCGACGGCCGCTGCCGTTTCTACGACCGCGAGAGCAGCGGCTATTACTACCGCTATTACAGCTACACCTCGACTGGCACGACCACGTCGCGCGAGGTGTTCGACAACTACACCTATGACAAGATGGACAAGGACATCAGCGGCCTGAAGAACGGCACCAGCTGGAACAGCAGCTTCCAGTCGGCGGTCGGTACCCAGGGTGCGATGAAGACGATCACCTGGAACGGGTGCATCGAGGAACGCACGACCGTGCGCGCGACCGACTTCAGCACGATCCCCTCCGGTGCACACGATCTCAACATCGACGAACTGCCCAACCAGTCCGATCCCGACACGCTGTGGGGGCCGGTGCTGCCCGACATCATCTACAACCGCAACGTCAGCTATAGCGGCTGGGGCTATACCGGCTCGCTGCAGACGGCGGCGACCACGACCACCGACGAATATGTGAACTATTCCAGCACCTATTGCCCGCGCGAGGCGCGCAAGCTGCAGACCTGGAATTCGGCGAGCAACTTCGAAACCTATGTCGACAGCCTGACGCCGACCGGCAACACCTATCACGATATCGGCCTGATCTGGGGCGCGCGCTTCATGTCGGCCGAAGGCATCTTCGCGTCGGAAAACGCGACGACACCGAGCGGCGGCGACATCGCCCGCCACATGATCTTCATGACTGACGGTGACGCCTGCACCGGCACGACCAACTATACCGCTTATGGCATCGCCTGGTGGGACCGCCGTCAGACGCCCGCCAACACCGCGCCGACCGATGGCTGTTCCACCACCGGCACGCTGACCCAGCAGGTCAACATGCGCGCGGCGGCGCTGTGCACCGCGATCAAGAACAAGAATATCACGCTGTGGGTGATCTGGTTCGGCGTGTCGAACCCGACCATCGAGACGATGCTGCGCACCTGCGCGACCGATGGACGCTTCTTCACTGCGCGCAACTCGGCCGACCTGCAGCAGACCTTCAGCTCGATCGCATCGCAGATCAGCCAGCTGAGGCTGACGCGGTGATCGGCCGCGCCGCCCATCTGTTCGCACGCTTTCGCCGCCGGCTTGCCGGTGACGAAAGCGGCGCGACGATCATCGAGTTCGCGATCGTCGCGCCGGTGATGTGCCTGATGCTCGTCGGCGCGTTCGACGTCGCGCACACGCTGTACATGCGATCGGTGCTGCAGGGCATCGTCCAGAAGACCGCACGCGACGCCACGCTGGAAAGCGGGCTGGAGAGCAACCAGCAGCTGGTGCTCGACAATCGCGTGAAGGATCAGGTCTCGGCGCTGGCGAACAACGCGACGACCACGATCACACGCAAATATTACCGTACCTTCTCGGCCGCGTCGGTGGCGCAGTACGAGCCTTATACCGACACCAACGGCAACGGCACCTGCGATCGTAGCGAGCCGTACGAGGACACCAACAACAACAGCCGTTGGGACAATAGCGGCAATACCGGCCAGGGCAGCGCCAAGGACGCGGTCGTCTACACCGTGTCGGTCAGCTATCCGCGCTTCTTCCCGCTCTACCGCTTCGTCGGCGGATCGAACACGACCACCGTCACCGCGTCCACCGTGCTGCGCAACCAGCCTTATGGCGATCAGGCCGCCCCGACCGTCAGGAATTGCCCCGCATCATGAAGACGCTCGCGAAACTGCTGCGCACCGGCAAGCGGCTGGGCCGCGACACGAGCGGCCTCGCGCTGCTCGAATTCGCCTTCTCGCTGCCGATCCTGCTGGTCCTGAGCCTGACCGGCGCGGAGCTGACCAACTATATCATCACCCGCATGCGCGTCAGCCAGATCGCGCTGCAGCTGGCCGATAACGCCGCGCGCATCGGTTCGGGCGGACAGCTGACCGCCAAGACGATCAGCGAGACCGACATCAACGATCTGCTGACCGGCGCCGGGCTGCAGGCGGGCGAACTGAACCTCTACACCTATGGCCGCGTCCTCATCTCCAGCCTCGAGCCGGATCCAAACAATAGCGGCAAATACCGGATCACGTGGCAGCGCTGCCGCGGCACACTGACCTCGCACGCCTCGACCTGGGGTACCTATGGCGTCACCACTGGCACCAATCGCGGGGTCAACATGGACGGCATGGGCCCGACCGGGCGCCAGTCGATCGCGCCGGTAGGCGGCGGCACGATGTTCGTCGAAGTCTATTACGAATATCAGCCGCTGGTGAAATCGTCGCTCGCGCCCTCGGCCAACATGACCGAATACGCTTCGATGATGGTCCGCGACGCACGCGACTATACCCGCATCTACAATAGCGAGAATGCGGCGATCTCGAGCTGCACCTCGCCTCAGGTCAGCGGCGGAACGGGTAGCTGATCCAGCATCAGCGCGTTCACCCGGTCGAATTGCTCGATCAGGTGACGCAGCGATCGCGAAATCCCGTCCGGATCGAGGCGATAGGGCGCGACCCTGCTTTCCCACCCTGCCTTGGCCAGCATGAACCGCGGGGCCAGGGAGTCGCCCGGGTCGTTCCGCAACCGCCAGGCGAACGGCCCCAGGTCCAGCTCGGAATAGAGGAACAGCGTGGAGTATAATTCGCAATTCCGTCCGCTGCCCTGAAAATAGCGCGGGGCAAGACGTCGCAGCTCGCCCTCGATCGAGGCTATCCCTGCTTCGATATCGTCCATGGAATATCCGGAACCGCATTCCGGCATCAGGAGCCGGCGCAAAAAAGCGCCACCGCAACCAGGACGGTTGCGGTGGCGCGAAACTGGCTCCTACGCCCCGCGCGGTCAAGCGCGGGGATCGGGATCAGCGATAGGTGACCTTCTTCACCGCGGCGACCACGCGTGCGGCGTCGACCAGCGCGAGCTTTTCGAGGTTCGCGGCATAGGGCAGCGGTACGTCTTCGTTGGTGACGCGCAGCACCGGGGCGTCGAGATCGTCGAAGCCCTGCTCCATCGCCACCGACTGGATTTCCGACGCGATCGAGCAGACCGGCCAGCCTTCCTCGACCACCACCATACGGTTGGTCTTCTTCAGGCTCTCCAGCACCGTCGCGGTATCGAGCGGGCGCAGCGTGCGCAGATCGATCACTTCGGCGTCGATACCTTCCTCAGCCAGCGTCGCAGCCGCGTCGAGCGCAATGCCCACGCCGATCGAATAGCTGACCAGCGTCACGTCCTTGCCTTCGCGGACGATGCGCGCCTTGCCGATCGGCAGGACGTAATCGTCGATCTTGGGCACGTCGAAGCTGCGGCCGTACATCAGCTCGTTCTCGAGGAAGACCACCGGGTCCTCGCTGCGGATCGCGGCCTTCAGCAGGCCCTTGGCGTCGGCCGCGTCATAGGGCGCGATCACGATCAGGCCGGGGACGCTGGCGTACCAGGGGGCATAGTTTTGCGAGTGCTGCGCGCCGACGCGGCTGGCCGCGCCGTTCGGGCCGCGGAACACCATCGGGCAACGCATCTGGCCGCCCGACATATAGTTGGTCTTGGCAGCCGAATTGATGATGTGGTCGATCGCCTGCATCGCGAAGTTGAACGTCATGAACTCGACGATCGGCTTCAGCCCGCCCATCGCCGCGCCCGTGCCGATGCCGGCAAAGCCATATTCGGTGATCGGCGTATCGATCACGCGCTTCGGGCCGAACTCGTCGAGCAGGCCCTGCGTCACCTTGTACGCACCCTGATACTCGGCGACTTCCTCGCCCATCACGAACACGCGCGGATCGGCACGCATTTCCTCGGCCATCGCGTCGCGCAGCGCTTCGCGGACGGTGGTCTTCACCATCTCGGTGCCCGCGGGAATGCTCGGATCGCTGACCGTGGCCTTGACCTCGACCGGCTTCGGCGCAGGCGCCTCGGCCTGAACGACCGGAGTCTCGATCTTGGGAGCAGGCGCCGGCGTGGGCGCCGGAGCCGCAGCATCTTCGCCCTCGGCGGCGATGGTCGCGATCACGGTGCCGACCTTCACATTGTCTGTACCCTCGGCAACGACGATCGACGCGATCGTACCTTCATCGACGGCTTCGAATTCCATGGTGGCCTTGTCGGTCTCGATCTCGGCGAGGATGTCGCCCGACTTCACCGTGTCGCCTTCCTTGACGAGCCACTTGGCGAGCGTGCCTTCTTCCATGGTGGGCGACAGCGCCGGCATCTTCAGTTCGATCGCCATCTCAGTAGGACTCCACCAGCACGTCGGTATACAGCTCGGCCGGATCCGGCTCGGGGGCGGACTCGGCGAAGTCCGCGGATTCGTTGACCAGCTTGCGGATCTCGGCCTCGATCGGCTTCAGATCCTCTTCCTTGACGCCCAGCGTTTCGAGTTCGCGCTTCACCGCCTCGATCGGGTCGGACTTGTCGCGGACCGACTGGACCTCCTCGCGGCTGCGATACTTGGCCGGATCGGACATGGAGTGGCCGCGATAGCGGTAGGTCTTCATCTCAAGGATGATCGGCCCCTTGCCGCTGCGGACCCATGCCAGCGCTTCCTCGGCAGCGCCACGGCACGCCAGCACGTCCATGCCGTCGACCTGGATGCCGGGAATGCGGAAGCTCTCGCCGCGCTTGTACAGCTGGTCTTCGCTCGACGAGCGGTTGACGCTGGTGCCCATGGCGTACTGGTTGTTCTCGATCACATAGATGATCGGGAGCTTCCAAAGCTCGGCCATGTTGAAGCTTTCATACACCTGGCCCTGGTTCGACGCGCCATCGCCGAAATAGGCCATGGCGACGCCGCCATCCTCATTATATTTGTGCGCGAACGCCAGCCCGGTGCCGAGCGAGACCTGCGCGCCGACGATGCCGTGGCCGCCGTAGAACTTCTTCTCGGTCGAGAACATGTGCATCGAACCGCCCTTGCCGCGCGAGATACCCGCAGCGCGGCCGGTCAGTTCGGCCATGATCACATTGGGATCGATGCCGTAAGCGAGCATGTGGCCATGGTCGCGATAGCCGGTGATCACCGAATCCTTCTCGCCGTCGAGCGCCGACTGAAGGCCGACCGCGACCGCTTCCTGGCCGATATAGAGGTGGCAGAAGCCGCCGATGAAGCCGAGGCCGTAGAGCTGGCCCGCCTTCTCCTCGAAGCGGCGGATGAGCAGCATCTGCTTGTAGAAACCAAGCAGCTCTTCCTTGGTCGCCTTGTACCTATCCGGTTCGTTTGGCCGTTCGCGGTTGGATACTGCAGGTTGGCTTGGGGCTTTCTTCGCCGGCGTTTTTGCCACGATCAGTCGATCCTCTTCCCGGGGAGGGGGTGTCAGGGGGGTGCCTATAGGCGCGAACCTAGCCCGGACGCAACGTCAACGCGGCATCGGACGCACTTTCAATAGGGTAGCAGGTTCACGAATGACACCGCTTACCATAGCAAGAGGCGCTGCAACTCGTCATCCCTGCTTTCGCGAGGATGCCGCCAATGGAGGGATTTCAGCGAACCCCGGCGTCACTTGTACTTGACGATAACCTCGTCCGGCCGCGCGGCGTTGAGCTGCTTGCGGATCAGTTCCTCGACCAGATCGGGATCGGCACCCTTGGCCTGGGCGAGCAGGTCGACGCGGTTCTTCAGGACCGCGCGCTGCTTGTCGAGCGTCTGATATTCGGCGGTGCGCACCGCGACTTCCTGCTTCACGTCCTTCAGCGCGATCACGCCGTTGGGACCGAAGACGGCATTATAGCCGAAAAAGCCCATGGTAACGATGGCCACGGCGGGAAGACCCGCGCCGCGAACCATCGTCCAGAATTTCGATTTGCGCCCCATGGACCCGATTCTTGCCTAACGAACAGGGTTAATCAAGCCATAGGGCAGCTTAATATCAGCTTAAATTACCGTTTTTGCGGCGAATTGAGTCTAGAATAGCTCAGCGAAGGATCGAACGCCCGGCATAAACCGCCGCATCGCCCAGTTCCTCCTCGATGCGGATCAGCTGGTTGTACTTGGCAAGCCGGTCCGAACGCGCCAGCGAACCGGTCTTGATCTGACCGCAGTTGGTCGCGACCGCCAGATCGGCGATGGTCGCATCCTCGGTCTCGCCCGAACGGTGCGACATCACCGCGGTGTAGCGCGCGCGATGCGCCATGTTCACCGCTTCCAGCGTCTCGGTCAGCGTGCCGATCTGGTTGACCTTCACCAGCAGCGAATTGGCATAGCCGCCGTCGATGCCCTGCTTCAGCCGCTTGGGATTGGTCACGAACAGATCGTCGCCGACCAGCTGGACCTTGCCGCCGAGCTTGTCGGTCAGGATCTTCCAGCCTTCCCAATCGTCCTCGGCCATGCCGTCCTCGATCGAGATGATCGGATACTTGGCGCACAGCTCGGCGAGGAAGTCGGCATTCTCGGCCGAGGACAGGGTCTTGCCCTCGCCCACCATCTTGTACGCGCCGTCGCGATAATATTCGGTCGAGGCGCAATCGAGCGCCAGCATCACATCGTCACCGGCCTTGTAGCCCGCAGCCTCGATGCTGCTCATGATGAAGTCGAGCGCGTCGGTGGTCGAGCTGAGGTTCGGTGCGAAGCCGCCTTCATCGCCCACGCCGGTCGCCAGACCCTTTTCGTGCAGCTTCTTCTTCAGCGTGTGGAAGATCTCCGACCCGCAGCGCACCGCCTCGACGATGTTCGCCGCGCCGACCGGCATGATCATGAATTCCTGGAAGTCGATCGGATTGTCGGCATGCTCGCCGCCATTGATGATGTTCATCATCGGCACCGGCAGGACATGCGCCGAAACGCCGCCGACATAGCGATAGAGCGGCAGGCCGCGCGCATCCGCCGCCGCCTTTGCCGCCGCCAAGCTGACGCCCAGGATCGCGTTCGCGCCCAGCCGGCCCTTGTTCGGGGTGCCATCGGCATTGATCATCGCGTGATCGAGATCGACCTGATCCTCGGCATCCATACCCAGCACCACATCGGCGATCTCGCCATTCACGGCGTCCACCGCACCCTGAACGCCCTTGCCCAGCCAGCGGCTCTTGTCGCCATCGCGCTTCTCGACCGCTTCGTGCGCACCGGTCGACGCACCCGAAGGCACTGCGGCGCGGCCGAAGCTGCCGTCTTCGAGCATGACATCGACCTCGACGGTGGGATTGCCACGGCTGTCGAGAATCTGGCGGGCGTGGAGGTCGATGATTGCGGTCACGAAATGGTCTCCCTACTTAGGAGGTCGATGGGTGCGCGCGAGCCTCTAGAGGCTGACGCGCATCCGGGTCAAATCGCGTTTCGCATGGAACTCGCGATTGCGGCTGTGGTTGTCGTTGCAAACACATGAAAGGTCCTTGGCATGGTTGAAGGAACGACGGGCGACACGCTGGTGAAGGAAGCGGCCGAAACCGCCACCGAAACGAAGCGCACCGCCGCGGACACGATCCGCGAGGAAGCCGGCAAGCTCGGCACCAAAGCAGCCGACAAGGCACGCGATTTCGCGGCGGACAACAAGGACAAGGCCACCGGCGCGCTCGACGAGGTCGCCAAGCTGATGCACGGCGCCGCTGCCGATGTGGATGAGCGGCTGGGCGAGCAGTACGGCAAATATGCCCGTTCGGCCGCCGACGGCATCTCCAAATTCTCCGACACGATCCGCGGCAAGGAAGTCGACGATCTGGTCGCCGACGCCACCGATTTCGTGAAGAAGAGTCCGGTGATCGCGATCGGCGCGGCTGCCGCGATCGGCTTCGTGCTGGCACGGCTGATCAAGTCGGGCATCGACGCCGCGGCCGACCTTGCCGATGGTGACGACGACGAACCGGCCGCCAAGGCCTGACGGAGCATAACCGGGGGTGGCTGAACAGGATCGCGAGCCGGAAACCGGCCCAGAAACCGGTACCGACGAAGGCTATGGCGAGCTGTTCGGCCGCCTGATCGACGACGCCAAGGGCTTGGGCCAGGCCGAACTCGATTATTATCGCGCGCTGGCCGAGACCAAGATCGACGAGGCGCGGTCGAGCCTGTGGATGGGCGCCGCGGCCGCATCGCTGATGATGGCCGCGTCGATCGCGCTGATTGTCGGGCTGGTGCTGACGCTGTCGCCGCTGGTCGGCCCCGGTTTCGCGACGCTGATCGTGGTCGCGATTACCTTCGGCGCGTCATGGATATTGGGTACGTTCGCATGGCGATCGATCAAGCGCATCTTCGGACTGCTCAAATGAGCGATCTGGAAGCCGCCCGCGCCCGCGCTATCGCGGCCCGCCAGCGGCTGACCGGGACGCTTGGCGAAGTGCAGGAGCGGCTGAAGCCCTCTACCCTCGCCCATGACGCGATCGGCAGCGCCGCCGAGGGTGCCCTTTCCATTGCGCGCAAGGGTGCCGCTTCGGTGCGGCAGCGCCCGCTTGCCGTGGCGGCTGTGGCCGGCGCGGTCGGGCTGGTCATGTCGCGCAACTGGATTTCCGATATTCTGGCCGGGCGGAAGAAACCGGCCGATGCAACTCCAAAGCCGCAGGCGGGTTTGAAGCCCCGACGCCGCAAATCGACGAAAGGACAGCCATCATGACCAGCCGGAAGAACAAGAGCGCGATCGACGTCGCAGTGGATAATCCGCTGGCGCTTCTGGCGGGCGGCGTGGCGCTGGGTGCGCTGGTCGGCGCGCTGCTGCCGCGTTCCTCGCGCGAACGCGACGCGCTGGCCCCGGTCGGCAAGAAGCTGGCGGAACGGACCAGCGAGACGGTGAAGGCGGTCAAGGAAACCGGCCGGGCCGAGATCGAGGGCCTGCTGCCCAATCGCGACGCGACCAAGGAGAAGGTCAGCCAGTTGATCGAGAATGTGCTGGAAGCCACCAAGGGCGCTGCTGCGAAGGCGTGATAGTCGATATCCGGCGGATGCGGGGTTGAGCGCCATGCTGCAGTTGCTAAGGGAGAGGTGAAATTCCTCTCCCCGGAAGGTCAGTATGAGCAAACTCCATCTCGTCTTCGGCGGTCGCGTCACCGATCCGCAGACGCTCGATTTCCAGGATCCGTCGAAGCTCGACGTGGTCGGCATCTTCCCCGACTATGCCAGCGCCGAAAAGGCGTGGCGGGGTGCGGCGCAGAAGACCGTCGACGACGCCGAAATGCGCTATGTGGTGGTCCATCTCCACCGCATGCTCGAACCCGACGCCTAAGCCGCCTTCACGCCTGCCGGCACCGGATTGGAGAATTCCATTTCGGTGTCGAGCGACCCGAAGCGCAGCGCCATCAGGTCGCGCGAGTAATTCTGGTTGAGCATCCACGGCTTGCGCGTGCCTTGACGCGGGAACTTCTCCATCGCGCGCTGGACATAGCCGGAGGTGAAATCGAGAAACGGCTTCTCCTCGACCGCACCGGCCAGCCGTGGCGTGATCTGGCGCATGCCGCGCTTCTTCATCGCGTTGAGCAGGCGGCACATATATTCGCAGGTCAAGTCCGCCTTAAGCGTCCATGAGGCGTTGGTGTAGCCGAACGACAGCGCCAGATTGGGCACGTCGGACAGCATCATGCCCTTGTAGGTGGTCGCCTTGCTCAGATCGACCGCGGCGCCATCCACGCTCAGCTGGATATCGCTGATCAGTTGAAGCTCGAGTCCCGTCGCGGTCACGACCAGATCGGCCGGCAGCACCTCGCCCGACTGCAGCTTGATCCCTTCGGGCACGAACCGGTCGATATGCCCGGTCACCACGGTCGACTTGCCCTCGCGGATCGACTGGAACAGATCGGCGTCCGGCACCAGGCACACGCGCTGATCCCACGGATTGTAGCTCGGCGTGAAATGGGTGCCGACATCATAGTCCGGCCCCAACTCGTCGCGGACCATCTGGAGCATCCGCTCCTTCACCTTCTCAGGCCGCTTGCGCGCGAGGCGGAAGAAGAATTGCTGGAGCAGCACATTCTTCCAGCGGGTCATCCCATAGGCGGTCATCGCCGGGAGCATCTTGCGCAGGCGGTTGGCGATCCCGTCTTCCGACGGCCGCGATACGACATAGGTCGGCGAACGCTGCAGCATGGTGACGCTGGCCGCCTGCTTCGCCATTTCGGGAACCAGCGTGACCGCGGTCGCACCGCTGCCGATCACGACGACCTTCTTGTCCTTGTATTCGATATCGCCGGTCCAGAATTGCGGATGGGCGATCTGGCCGTTGAAGTCCGCCACGCCTTCGAAATCGGGCGTATAGCCGCGGGCGTAATTATAATAGCCGGTGCACATGAAGAGGAAATTGCAGGTGAAGCGCACTTCCCTGCCCTCGCTCTCGGCCACCACGTCCCATGCGGCGTCCGCGGTCGACCAAGCCGCACTCTTCACCTTCGTGCGATAGCGGATATGCTTGTCGATGCCGTTCTCGGCGGCGGTTTCCTCGAGATAGCTCAGGATCGACGGACCGTCGGCGATCGCCTTGGCATTGGTCCATGGCTTGAACGAGAAGCCGAGCGTGTACATGTCCGAATCCGAGCGGATTCCGGGATAGCGGAACAGATCCCAGGTACCGCCCAGCCGCTCGCGGCCTTCGAGGATCACATAGCTGCGGTCCGGGCAATTCTTCTGCAGATGATAGCCCGCGCCGACACCGGACAGCCCCGCGCCCACCACCACGACATCGAAATGCTCAGTCATTCGCCTCTCCGCTTTCCGTCATGCTTACACGAATGTAAGTAGCGGAGCCAAGCCTATTCTCCCCTCCCGCTTGCGGGAGGGGTCGGGGGAGGGCTTGCGTCCCCCGTTCGAGACATGCCCTCCCCTAACCCCTCCCGCAAGCGGAAGGGGGACTAGTAATCCCGCGAATAACGGATGCTGACGCTCGACCCGCCGAACGACCCGGTCTGCGACAGGATCGACAGCGCCCGGCTCAGCGCGATCTCCAGCTGGGTGGCGGTGAAGCCCCGCGCGTCGGTGATCACCTCGATATAGATATCGTCGGTAATGTACTGCCCCGCCGCCAGGGCCGTCCCGCGTCCGCTGGTATCGTCGGCGGCAAGGATGCGCAGCCGGTCGATACCCACCGCCGAGCGCAGCTGACCCAGCGGGTTCAAACCGCCCGATCCGCGCAACGCGTTCAGCGATGCGGCAAGCTGGATCGCCTCGGTCGCCGACAAATTGGTCACCGTGCTGCCGAACAGGATCCGCGACAGCACCTCCTCTTGCGGCAGCGCCGGGGTGGAGGTGAAGCTGATCCGCGGCGCCTGTGCGGTGCCGGTGATGTTCAGGATCGCGGTCACGCCCTCGGCATTGGTGGTCGCGCTGATGTCGATCGCCGGATTGTAGCTGTTGCCGCCGCCGAAGCGGATCGTGCCGCGATTGACGGTGAAACGCTTGCCCGCAAACTCATAGGTGCCGCGCACCAGATTGGCGGTGCCGGTGATCTGCGGATCGGTGTTGGTGCCGCGCACGAACAGATTGGCGCGCCATTCGGACTCCAGCCCCATGCCGTTGATGAACATCTCGTTCTCGGCCGTGATGCGCAGGTCCAGATCGAACCGCCCGAATGCAGCCGCCTGGGCGCGCTGTTCGGACGTCTTGAACACGTCGCTCTTGCGTCGCACGCCGCTCAGTTCGCTCACGTCGGCGGCACCCTGACGGATCACTTCATAGCGCGCGTCAGGGATTTCGAGCCGCCCGCTGATCTTGCCGCCATTCGCGTCGCTGGTGATGGTGAGTTGCCCCGTCGCGGTCGCCGACAGCGCATCGCTGCGCGCCAGCCGGGCATTGTCCAGATCGGCGGTGATGTTGATCGGGAAGCCCGCGTCGGAGGACAGGCCTATCGTGCCCTTGGCCTTGACCGTCCCCGACCCGGCGACCGCGCTCAGGCTGTTCAGCACCAGCCGGTCGTCGTTGAATGTGCCGTCGATGCTCATTTTCGACAGGCGGGTGCCAAAAGTCTCGTTCTCATAGACCAGGTTGCTGGCGCGCACGACGCCGCTGAAATCGGGCGAGCGCACGCGGCCGGTAAAGTCCGCCGCAATCCCGATCGGCCCCTCGACATGCTGGCCGGACAGGCCCGCAAGCGAGAAGATCACCGCCGCCGGGCCGTTATAGCGGATGCCGCCCGAGAGCGGCGCGGCCAGCAGTCGCTCCTGCCAGCTTCCGGCATTCGGCCCCAGCGGGCTGAGCGTCGTCACCATCCGGCCGATGGTGGTGTCGCCGCGCTTGATCAGCGCGCGCGCATCGCCGCCATCGGGGGTCAGCTTGCCGACGAACACCACGTTCACCGGTACCGACACCTGCGACAGGCTGGATCGGGTGAAGTTTGCAATCTCGATCCGCCCGTTCGCCTGCGGGAAGCTGCTCGGCGTGGGCTGGGAGAAGTCGAGGCTGCCGGTGGCCGATCCGCCGACGCCAAGCCCCGGCACGAACGCGTTGACCAGCGCCAGATCGAGTGCATCGACGCGCGTCTGAAAGGTCAGGCCCGAACCATAGGTGCCCGCGATCCGCGCGCTGCCGCGATCGAACGCGATACGGGTGGGCATCAGGCGATAGGTCTTGCCCTCGAAGGTGATCCGCGCCGGCGATCCCTTGGGCGTGCGGAAGCCGACGCCACCGCCTTTGCCGTCCACCGCGACCAGCCACTGGTCAGGGCGCAGCAATGCGTTGGCCGCGACCTTGAACGGCACACCCGACGATCCGTCGAGATAGGCCTGCGCGGTGCCGCTGCCGCCCTTGTAATCGATCTTCACGCGCGCGGTCTTGATGGTGAAGCCGCCGCTGCGCATCGCCGCGACCTGCGCGTCCGCCACTACCTGCGGCGTCTCGGTCAGCAGCACCATGCCCTTCACGACCGCCCGTCCGATGGTGATTTCGGCCACGCCAGGGATCTGCGCATTGTTGGCCCGCGCATCGAAATCGGCACGCTGGATATCGCCCTGCGCCGAAAGCTGCGCGCTGCCGGTCACACCCGATCCGGCGAATTCGAGGCGTCCGGCGAACGGTCCCGCCGGAACCTGCTGGAGCTTCCCGTTGATATCCATCCCCGCGAACCGCGCGGTGCGGATATCGACGCTCAGCGACCTGCCGGTCTGCACCAGCACGCTCGCGGTGAACGGCCCGTAATCGGTGTCGCCCTTGGCATCGATCGCATAGGCGCCGCTGGGGCTGCCCTTCACCAGTGCTTCGAGATTGACCAGCCCGACGCCCACGCCCGGCCGCGGCGCGCGGATCGCCACCACCGGCGCACTCAGCGATCCGGTGATGCGCGCGGTCATCGGCCCGTACTGGGTCGAAACGCCATCGGCATTGAGCAACAGGCTGCCGCTCGGGTCATAACGGCCCGATCCGCCGGTGATACGGAATTGCGGCGCAAGCAGGCGCAGTTCGGTGAAGGTCACGATCCCGTTCTGATCGAACCCGACCTTGGCCGATGCGCTGGCATTGCCGCCCAGGAAATTGCGCACGCCGTCGCTGTACAGCTTCACGCTGGTACCCGCGACATGGCCGCGAATGCCCCAGCCCCCGCCCTGCGGCGCATACAGTTCGGCATCGGTGGTCAGGTTGACCACGCCCACGCCGTCGATCTCGTAATCATTGACCCGGCCCTTCAGCGCGCCGGCATAATGGCCGTTGCCCAGATCCGCCGCGATCACCGCGGTCGCGTCGATCCGGTCGGACTTGAGCTTGAGATTGTCGGACAGCAGCTGATCGCCTGAAATGGCGAGATCGCCCTCCACGGTCAGATTGGTCACCAGCCCGCCCGCCGCGGCGTTCAGTCCGGAGACCCGCGCGGCCTTGGCCCGGATCGGTACCAGGATACGATCCGCATCCACCCGCGCCTTGCCCTCGGCAAACAATTTCTCGACCCGCGTCTCGCCGAACCCTAGCGACGAGGCCTGCAGCTTGTAATCGACCACCGGCGCCGCGAACTGCCCGTTGAGCAGCATTGCGAACCGCACATCGCTGCCGTTCAGATTGGGCGCGATGGCGCCGGGCGTCAGCAGCATCGCTTCGGTGCGGAAATTGCCGAACCGGCTCGCAGCGAAATCGAGCAGGCCGTCCGCGGTGACGTCGAGCGCGCTCGATCGCAGGTGCAGCTTGGTCGCCGCCTTGCGATCCGCCCAGGCGACATCGAGCGACACGTCGAGCTGTGGCGAAGCCAGCCGCTCGACCGGCCCCTTCAGGTACAGGCCGGGATTGGTCAGCCCGCGTGCAGAGAAGGTGCCGTCCTTCGCGGTCAGCGCCAGATCGGCCAGTTCGGCGCCACCCAGCGTGCTGACGGCCTGCCCCTTCCAGCTCTTCCAGCTGCCGTCGCCGGTAAGCGAGAAGGTCAGCGGCTGATCCACACCCGAAAGCCCCGCGACCAGCCCGTTGGCGGGCGCGTTCAGCCGCACGTCGAAATCGAGCTTGTTCTGATCGGGCACCGCGTCGAGCTTCACCGACAGCAAATCGCCGCCCGCGATACCGGCGGCGCTCAGCGTGCCGCCATTGGCGTCGACCTGCGCGCGGCCGCCCGCGATATGCGCCTTGCCGCTCAGCTTCGCGATATGCCGCTTGCCGGTCACCGCAGGCCCGATCTCGATCCGCGCGATGTCCAGCTTGGCGATGTCGATATCGAGATCGGGCAGCCATGGCGCGTTGGGATCGCTGGGAACGGGCTTCAGCGCCGGCATCCGGTCGAACGTCACCAGCGGGCTGGCAACCGAGCGAATATCGACATGGTTGGAGAGATAGCGGAACGGCCGCCAGTCGAGCGAGATGGTCTGCGCCTTGGCAAACGCACCCTTGGTGTCGCGCACCTCGACATCGCGCAGCACCAGCGCGCCGTAGAGCGACCCCTCGATCCGCGCGACGCGGATATTGAGCCCGGATTCGGTCGTGTAATTGCTGATCTGCCGCGCGACGAACGCCCGGCCCGGCCCGGTATTGATTGCGAACAATGTCGCCCCGAGCAGCACTGCGACCGCGACCACCGCGATGGCAGCCCATTTCGCCACGCGCCGCCACACCGGCGCACGCTCGCGGACGGGTTCGGTGACCGTGACGGTTTCGGTCTCGACGGGCTGTTCGGGGGTATCGGGAACCATCAGAAGGCCTGCCCGATCGAGATGTAGAGCGAGATGCGCGACTCACCCGGCTGCCGGTTGATCGGCGTGGCGACGTCGACGCGCAGCGGCCCGAAATTGGTGTAGAACCGCCCGCCGATACCCGCACCGAAGCGCATATTCTTGCCGGTCGGATACAGGCCCTCATAGACCTGACCCGCATCGATAAACGGCACGATCCCGAAATTGCCGAACCGATAGCGCGCCTCGATCGCGAACTCGGTCAGGCTGCGACCACCCACCGGCTTGCCGTCGGGCGAGCGCGGCCCGAGCTCCTGATAGCCGAAACCGCGCACCGATCCGCCGCCGCCGGCATAGTAACGCCGCGACGGCGCCAGATCGTCGCGCGCGATGCCCGGGATCGACCCCACCCGCGCCCGGCCCGCGATCACGATGCTGGGCGTCACCGGATAATAGGCCGTGCCTTCCAGCATCAGCCGCGCATAGGGCCGCGCCGCGCCGCGCACCGAAGCCTCCGGGCTGACATTGGCCTTGATGCGGAAACCGCGCGTCGGGTTCAGCAGATTGTCCGACGTGTCATAGCCGACGAACCCCGGCAGCGCTCCGATCAGATAGGTCCCGCGATCGCGTGCGTTGCGGTTGAAGTTGAACCGGTCTTCGTTCGATCCGACGATCTCGAAGCCGTAATAATAGGTCCAGCGCTTCTGCCAGATCGGCGTGGAATCGCGCGAGATGCGTGCCGAGAAAGCGCCGGTGAAGGATTCATACGCATCGAAATTGCTGCGATTGGCCGACAGGGCCAGGGTCAGCGTGCGGTCGCGCTGCCTCCAGTTGGAGCGGCGGAAGGTTAGGCTGGCACCCTGCTCGCTGGTGCCCGCCACGCCGCTGACGATCAGCGCGCCTTCGGGCGGGAACAGGTTGCGGTGCGTCCAGCTGCCTTCCAGCCTGATGCCCTGGCCGGTGCTGTAGCCCAGCTCGCCCGCAAGGGTGCGCGGCCGCCCGGCGGTCTGGCGCACCAGCAGGTCGACATATTCGGTGCCATCCGGCCCCTTCTCCCCGGTTCGCACCGGTTCGACCGACACGGTTGAGAACAGACTTGTCGCGATCAGCGCCTCGCGCAGATCGTCGACATGGCGGACGTCATAGAGCTGGTCGCGGCGGAAGCGCGCAAGGATCGCGATATGATCGGTATCGAATACCGGCCGCCGCCCCTCGGTCTGGAACCCGCGGAAGCTCGCGCGCGGGCCGGTATCGACCGGCAACGTATAATCGCCGGTATGCGCTTCCTCATCGAGCAGGATATCGCGCTCGCCCACCTGCGCGAACGGATAGCCGCGCTGCGGCAGGCGCAGGCTCACATTGGCCTCGGCGCCCTGCACCCGGTCCGCCTCCAGCGGATCGCCGGTCTTCAGCGGAAGCTCGCTCAGGATCAGGTCGGCCGGCACGGTCGGGTCGGCGACCACGCTGATCGTTCCGATCCGGTAGAGCGGGCCCGGCGTCGCGGTCACCACCGCCACCAGCTTGCCCGAATTCTGCGGCCGCTGCTCGATGGTCGATATCACGGTCGCATCATAATAGCCGAGCGACTGCATCAGCCGCACCGCCAGCCGCTCGTCCTCGCTCGCACGCGCCGAGACCATCGCGGAGTTGGCAGCCTTGCCCTTGCCGCGACGCAGCGCCGAAAGCTCGCGGAACCGCGCTTCGGCGCCGATCTCCTCGAGACCCGCGACTTCCCAGTCGTAGAACAACACAACGGTCTTGCCGTCCTTCACGCCGGTCACCTCGGCAGGCGGCGCCAGCGCGAATTCGGACAGCGGCGGCAATGCCGCGGCGAATTCCGGCTCGTCGGGCTTGATCGCTTCCAGCTTGCCCTCGATCCCGGCGGCCAGCTTGTCGAGTGCCTCGGCATTGGGGACGGGCGTGATCGGGTTCAGCGGCGCATCGATATCGTCGCCGATGGGCGGCATCGCGGCTTCGAACAGCGTGTCGGGAACGATGGTTTCGTCCTGTGGTGTTCCTTCAGCAGGCGTGGGCGCAGGCGCCGGCATCGGGGCGCCCTGCCCCGGCTGGCCCGGCTGCCCGATCTGGGCACAGGCCATATCCGGCACGAACGCCACGCCGGCCAGCAGCGCAGCGCAAACCCCTTTGACACCAACCCCGTTCAAACCGACCCGCACGTGCCTCCTCCGGCTGCCCCTATAGCGGACATCCCGCATGCGTAACGATCCAATATGGAAATGGGTCCAGATCATGCGCCAAGTGCATCATTTGGCGCGATAGTTTGCGGAACTCAGGGATCGAGCGCGACAACGCCGGCCTCGATCCTGGCCAGCATGTCGCGAAAACGCGCCAGTTCCGTAGCGTCGATCCCCTCGAAGATCCGCCGTTCCAGCTCCAGCGCCTTGGGCGCGACCTGCTCGTACAGCGACCAGCCCGGCTTGCTCAGCGCCAGCAGATGCGATCGCTGATCCTCCGGATTGGGGGTGCGCTCGACCAGTCCGCGCTCCGCCAGCGCGATCGCCGCGCGGCTGACCGTCACCTTGTCCATCCGCGTGCGCCCGCAAAGCGCCTGCTGGCTCATCGCCCCGTCTTCGGCCAGCACCGCCACCAGCCGCCATTCGGAGATCTTCAGGTCGAACAGCGCGCGATAGGCGGTCGCGATGGCGTCCGACACGGCGTTGGACGCGATCGACATGCGATAGGGCAGGAACTGGTCGAGCTTCAGCGTGGTCATTTTTTCACCGTGGTACGGGGCGGACGGCAATGCAACGCGCGGCCCGGAATCCACCAATTCCCAGTCGCGCGGAGGGAAATCCACCGAATGCAACGTACGATTGCAAAAATTGCAATGCTACCGGTAACACTACGCAATTGCGGAATCATCTGCTGCGGCGCACAAAGATCGGGCCTTTCAGGCATCCTCTCCTAAACCTTTCAAAGGCCGCCCTCCGGGGCGGCCATTTTTTTTCGTCCTCCACCTCCCCCATAGGAGGACGAATCGGGGAGCGCCGGACGTGAGACATCCCCCTCTCCCGTCTCCGTCCGGCGCTCACTTCCCCGGAGAGGATCAGCCCTTCATCTGCCGCGCGATCGCCTTGCGAGTCGCTGCGCCATAGGGCGGCTTCAGCCCGGCCAGCTTCGCCACGTCGATTCGCGGCTGGCGATAGACGCTGCGCGCATGGCTGAAGGTCCTGAACCCGAACTCGCCATGATAGGCGCCCATGCCCGACGGTCCGATCCCGCCGAACGGCAGTTCCTCCATGCTCACATGGAAGATCACATCGTCGGTGGTGACACCGCCCGAAATCGTCCGGTCGAGCACGTGCCGCCGCTCGTTCGCATCCTTGCCGAAATAATAGAGCGCCAGCGGACGATCCCGCCGGTTCACTTCCTCCACCGCGCTTTCGACCGTGTCGTAGCGACGCACCGGCAGGATCGGCCCGAAAATCTCCTCCTGCATCACCGTCATGTCATCGGTCGCGCCGCGGATGATGTGCAGCGGCATCTTGCGCGAGTTGGAGGTGGTGAAATCCTCGTTCGCCGGATTGACCGCGATCACTTCCGCGCCGCGCGCGCGGGCATCGTCGATCCACGTGGTCAGGCGCTGATAATGCCGGTCGTTGATGACCGAGGTGTAATCCGGATTGGCCAGGATCGAGGGATAAAGGGTCGACGCCGCGGCCTTCAGACCCGCGATCACCTCGTCCTCCTTCTCCGCCGGCACCAGCATGTAGTCCGGCGCCAGGCAGATCTGGCCGGCATTCATCATCTTGCCCAGCACGACGCGCTCGGTCGTCTGGGCGATATCGGCGCTGCGCCCGACGATCACCGGCGACTTGCCGCCCAGTTCGAGCGTCACCGGCGTCAGATTATCGGCCGCGGCATGCAGGATATGCTTGCCGATGCCGGTAGCGCCGGTGAACAGCAGGTGATCGAACGGCAGCTCGGCGAACGCCTTGCCCACGTCCGGTCCGCCGCTGACGAACGCCAGTTCCTCCACCGCGAAATAATGGCTGGCCAATTCCTCGAACAGAGCGGCCACCACCGGCGTATATTCGCTGGTCTTCACCATCGCCCGGTTGCCCGCCGCGAACACGCCGGCCAGCGGGCTCATCACCAGGTTCACCGGGAAATTCCACGGCGCGATGATCCCCACCACGCCCTTGGGCTGATATTCGATGCTGCCCTTCGCGCCGAGCAGACCCAGCGGGAACATCAGCGGCTTGCGCTCCGCCTTCGCCCAGCGTGCCATATGCTTCATCGCATGCTTCAGCGGTCCGACCGACGCAGCGATATCGGTGATCATCGATTGCTCGCGGCTGCGATGCCCGAAATCCTCGCTCAGCGCGTCGCAGAAGCGTGCGGCGTGATCGCTCACCATCGCAATGGCGCGCTTCAGCCGGTCGCGGCGCACGTCCAGCGGCACGGGCAGTTCGGCCATGAACGCCTTGCGCTGCCGCTCGAGAATATCCCGCATCAAGCCATCCTCTCATATGCCTGTGCTAGCCAGGTCACCCATGCCGCCGCTGCCAGCATCACACCCAGCGGCAGCCGATCCTGCATGCCCAGCGGCTTTCCGCCAAGCCTCAAAGCGGCGACCGCGCCCAGACCCAGCATGCACGCCGCCAGCAGCACGAGCGGCAGCGACTGCCAGCCCAGCCACAGCCCGATCGCGCCGAACAGCTTGGGATCGCCCCCGCCCAACCCCTCGCGCCCGCGCCATCCGCGATAGGCGGCGGCCACCGCCATCAGCGTCGCGAAGCCCGCAATACCGCCGATCAGCCGCTCCTCGACCGGCGGCGCGAAGCCGGAGAACGCGGTCATGATCCCCGTCGCCGCCAAGGCTCCGGTGAACAGATTGGGCAGCCAGAAGGCCGCCAGATCGAGCGCCCCCAGCGCCAGCAACAGCCAGCCGAACACCGCGCCCGCCGCCCCTTCCGGTCCCGGCGCCATCAGTCCCGCGGAAACCCCGATGCTCAGCCCCAGCAATTCGGTGATCACATGGCTCACCTGGATCGGCGCCCGGCACCGCGCGCACCGCCCGCGAAGCGCTGCGAAACTCAGCAGCGGCACCAGTTCCCAACCGCGCAACGTCTGCCCGCAGCTATCGCATTCGGAGCGGTTCATCCCAGCCGACGAGCGTTCCTGCGGCCAGCGGATCGCGATCGTCGCGATAAAGCTGCCGAACACCGCGCCGAGCACGCCGAGGAAGACCGGCCAGATCCAGTCAGGCACCATCGGGCTTCGGCTTCTTCTTGCGGATCAGATATCGATAGACGCCGAACATATTGATCGCGAACAGCGCCAGGTTCTGCGACCATAGCGCTTCGTCGCTCGACATCATCGCGCCTGCGATCCAGCACAGGCTGGAAAAGAGGAACAGCACGAACCCCCATCCGGTCACCCGCCGCCCGAGATCGAGCGACACCATCAGCGCCGCGGTGACGCCGCTGATCGAGGCAGACCATTTGAGAATGTCGATCAAGGTCATGCGCCCGGCTTAGCGCCCCGCCCGCACTTGGCAAATCATGCGCTGGCCAACCGAGTGGACCTGACGCAAATCTGCATTAAAGATGAGGTGTAACCACCAGCATTCCGGGGGAAATGCCGATGCGCCTTGCCTTTGTTGCAATTGCCGCTGTCACGCTCGCTTCGACCAGCCCCGCCGCCGCGCAGGCCGTCACCGCCATGTACCCGACGATGGCGACCGACCGCGAGAACCGCGACATCCTCGTGCTGGTCAGCGAGCCGCGCGCGGGCAACCCCCGCCCCTATCGCGCGATCATCGCCTGGCAGGGGCAACCGGGCAATTACTGGAGCCTGACCTTCGCCTTCGATTGCGGAGCGCGCAAAAGTTCGCAGATGGGTTCCGCAATGCGGAACTGGAATCGCGAAGAGCTCAACAGCAGCTTCCCGCTGGGCGAGATGTATCGCGGCTATCTCGATTGGGTGATGGCGCCGGTCATCTGCGACGGCAAAGGCCGGGACTGGCCAATCGAAAGCTATACCGAGGGCGTCGCCTTCGTGAAGGAATTCGCCGACCAGTTCCGCTGAGGCTCAGGGCACCACTTCATTGGGGTCGGTCCCCCAGATATGGCTCTGCTCGACATAGCCGCCACGGCCGCGCACGTCGAAATAGCACCAGCCCTGACGGCACCGGCTGATCCGCCCGACCACGCCGGGCGCCGCGCGCCAGGTTACCCGCGCGCCGAATTGCGGCTGGGCGCGAAGCTCGGCGATACGGCCGACCACCATCGCGGTGCGCGCGTCGCTCAGCAGGTTCACCTGCATCCAGCCTTCGGTGCCGTCCGGATCCTGCACCTTGCGCCATTCGCCATAGGTGTCGATCACGCGGATCGGCAGGTCCTCGCGCTGATAAAGCCAGCTTGCCGGATAGTTGCGGCCCGGCCCGGTGCGCATCCGCGCCTTGCCGGCGGCGATCGACGCGAAATAGGGAGGCTTGCGCTGTGCCCAAGCTTCGCCCGCGTCGAGCACGGTCAGGCTCAGCGCAGCCGCGCCGAGTATGATCCAGCTCCACAAACGCATGCGACCCCCTCGCAAAATACTGCAGTGCAACCCTAACCCGAGCGCACCGCCAGCTTCAACCCGTTGACTGCGACCTCGCAGGAGGCCAATCCGCCCGCAATGGCACATTCGGCACGCCCTTCGCACCCCAAGGTCACCGTCACCCGGGCTTTGCCCGAATCGGTCGAGGCGCGGATGAGCGAACTGTTCGAGGTTTCGCTGAACCGCGATGACGTCGCGATGAACCGCGAGGCGCTGGCCACGGCCATGGCAGACACGGATGTGTTCGTCCCCACCGTAACCGACACGATCGACGCCGAACTGATCGCAGGTGCCGGCGAGCGGCTGAAGCTGATCGCCAATTACGGCGCAGGCGTCGATCATATCGACCTGAAGGCGGCGCATGCGCGCGGCATCGTCGTCACCAACACGCCCGGCGTGCTGAGCGAGGATACCGCGGACATCGCGATGGCGCTGATCCTAGCCGCGCCGCGCCGTCTGGTCGAAGGCGACAAGCTGGTCCGCGCGGGCGAATGGACCGGCTGGAAGCCGACCGGCATGCGCGGCCACCGCATCGGCGGGAAGAAGCTGGGCATCCTCGGCCTCGGCCGCATCGGACAGGCCGTAGCCGCCCGCGCGCGCGCCTTCGGTCTGCAGATCCACTATCACGGCCGCCACCGCGTTCCCGAGGTGTTGGAGGCCCAGCTCGGTGCCACCTGGCATCCCGATCTCGACACGATGCTCGAGACGGTCGATATCCTGACGATCCACACGCCGCATACCGATGCCACCGAATATCTGATCGACGCCCGCCGCCTCGATCTGCTCGGGGTTAATGGCTGGCTGATCAACACCGCGCGCGGCGAGATCGTCGATCCCGAAGCGCTGGCCAACGCGCTGGAAAGCGGACGGATCGCGGGCGCCGGGCTCGACGTCTATGTCGGCGAACCCGCGGTCGATCCGCGCCTGACCGCGCTGGAGAATGTCATCGTCCTCCCCCATCTCGGCTCGGCGACGTTCGAGGCGCGCGACGCGATGGGTGCCAAGGTGATCCTGAACGTCCGCGTCTGGGCCGGCGGGGATCGCCCACCCGATCAGGTGCTCGAAGGCTGGATCTGACGCGTTTACGTTGATTCCGGCGCAGATCTGCTCCGGATCGGAGAAATTCGGATCCGGTTAACCACCCCCGGCAAGAACCCGGTAAGAATTGAAGCTCAGTAGTTCCCCTTAGCAATTCCGCTGGGGGTGACGTCATGCAGCCGCGTGAATCGAGACAGCCCGTGATCGTCATGGCCCAGATGCGCGGCCGCGATCACTGGTCCGACGTCACCATCCGCAACATCTCGCCCCATGGCATGCTGCTGCTCGGCAGCAGCCCGCCCAGGCCCGGCGACTATATCGAGATCCGCAAGGCCTCGCTCGTGCTGGTCGGCCGCGCCGTCTGGGTGAATGGCAAGGCGTTCGGCGTCCGCCTGATCGAGCGGCTGAACTTCACCGCGCTGCTGAAAGCCGCAAACGACAGCTTCGCAGCCAGTCAGGTGCGCGCTCCACAGGAGCACAGGACTCAACCTGCCCCGATCGCATCGCTCCCGTCAGCTGTAAACCAGCCGGACGGCCCGACAACCCAGGCGGTTACCTGGATCGTTGCCGCCGGCTTCTTCGCGCTGGCCGTGGTCTGCGCTACCTTGGAATCGCTCTAGCCCGCAGTCACGCCCCCGTGGGCGGCGCGTCATATTGCGGGAAGCGTTCAAGTATATTTGCCGCTGCCCCGCCGACCATGTCCAGGTTGAGGATCGCCGCCGCGACTGCCGCCTGCGTATATCCCGCCCCGATCAGTTCGCCTTCCGGGAGCAAGTCCTCGCTCGTGATATTGGCCAGCGCCACGCCGCTGGCAGTGGCAGCGATGGTGGTGACGCTGCGCAGATAATCAGCGGCATCCTGCACCGCGAGCGCAACCGACAGCGCCACGAACTGATAGGCCTTGCCGTTGATGCTGTTGAAATCGGCCTGCGGCATGCCGACCGCGTCGATCGCAGCGGCGAGCGACTTCGGAGCCGCGGCCGCCGGATCGCCCTTCTTCGCAACCTGCTCCTCCGCTTGCGGCGGGGTAGTTGGAGCGGGCGCAGCAGGAGTAGACGGCGGCTTGGTGACTGCCCCGGCGGTCGCATTCTGCGTCACGATCGCACTGCATACCATCGCGGTAGCTGCCTGACGCACGACCATGCTCTGCTGCTGGGCAAGGACGGCATTGTACATCGCCAGCCCCAGCGCATTCGCCATGGCGGCCTCAAGCAACTCGTTGGTGGGTACTATGCTGCTGCTGTCGCTCATAAAACCGATCTCCCCTGTCTGGAGGTTCACGCCGGAACCAGCCGCGACCTCATTTCCTGACCGCGCCCAGCGCGATCGCCGCGGAGTCGAGCGAAAGCATCGACATCACGCACTGGGTCGTGGCCGCCTGGGAAAGTATCGCCGACTGATTCTGCTGATTGACCGCATTCTGCATTGCCAGCCCCATCGCGTGGGCAAGGTTGGTCTGCGTCGGACCTTGCGGAGCAGGCATAAGAAATCCCCCGGAAAAAGCCTCCGGAAGATAGCAGCGCCTGTGCTGGCGGCTAGCGGGCATCCATGCCGAAATGGCGCGATCGGCCCCCGCCCTGCGGAGGCCGCGCGTTTCCGAAGTTCGGGATCAGTCGCCGGTCAGGATGCGGTCGACCAGCTGCTTCACCGTTGGCACGAACCCGTTCGAATAGAAGGGATCGCGCTTGAAGTTGTAAGCCGCATGGCCCGCGAACATCAGATTCTCGTCGGTCGGGCCGCCATGGGCGATGTCCTGCAACGTCTTCTGGATGCAGAAGCTGCGCGGATCGGCCAGGCGACCGGTCGAGTTGGTCTCGGTGTCCGCCCAGCTTGAGAAAGCGCACTGGCTGAGGCAGCCCATGCAGTCCTTCTGGTCCTTGCGGATGATGTCGACTTCGCTGGGCGTCTCGAACACCAGCGTGTTGTCCGGCGTCTTCAACGCGGTGGTGAAGCCCAGGCCATACCATTCGCGCGCGCGCAGCAGGTCGTTGCGGGTCACCCAGAAATTCTTGCCCTTCACGCCCACGTCGAGCTGGAAGGTGTGATCCCCCGCATGCTCGGTCGAATAGGCGATCTGGCGTTCGCTGCGCGCTTCCAGGCTGCGCAGGAACGGGTTCTTGACCGCGCTGGAATAGAAGCCCGTCGGCGAGAAACGGTGCAGCAGCACTTCGCCTTCCTCGATCTGGGTCAGCTTGTCCTTCCAGCCGTTCGGGATCGGGCTTTCCTGTGTCAGCAGCGGACGCGTGCCAAACTGGAAGACGATCTGGCCCAGCTCCGGATTGTCGATCCAGTCGTTCCAGTCGCGCAGATACCAGACGCCGCCGGCCATCACGATCGGCACGCTGTCCGGAATGCCGCCTTCGCGCATCACGTCGCGCAGTTCCTTGACGCGCGGATAGGGATCCTGCGGCTTCAGCGGGTCCTCGGCATTGGACAGGCCGTTATGCCCGCCTGCCAGCCACGGATCCTCATAAACCACCGCCGCCAGCCATTCCGCAGCCTTCGAATAGGCACGCTTCCACAGCGCGCGGAAAGCGCGGCCGGAGCTGACGATGGGCAGATAGTTGACGTTGTACGACGCCGCGATCTCGGAAAGCTTGTAGGGCATGCCCGCGCCGCAGGTGACTCCGGTCACCATCCCGCGCGTCCGCTCCAGAACGCCGTGCAGCACCCGCTGCGCGCCGCCCATTTCCCACAGCACGTTGATGTTGATCGCGCCCTTGCCATTGGCGATCTCGAATGCCTTCTTGACCTGCTGGACTGCGCCTTCGATCGCGTACTGGACCAGTTCCTCATGCCGCTCGCGGCGGGTGAGCGCGTGGTAGATCTGCGGGATGATCTTGCCCTCGGCGTCATAGCTGTCGGCGTTGACCGCGCTGACCGTGCCGATGCCGCCCGCGGCAGCCCAGGCGCCGGCGCTGGCATGGTTGGTCGCTGCGACGCCCTTGCCGCCCTCGACCAGCGGCCAAACCTCGCGGCCGCCGTACATGATGGGCTTAAGACCCTTGAACACAGTTCCTCCAACCTAAAACGCGCGCGACGCTAGACGCATCGGCGCTGGGAATCGAGCAGTTTAACGTCAGCCGAGGATTCCCGGCCTGCCCATCGCCTCGCCATAGAGCGCCGCATAGGCGCGGATCATATCGGCTTCGCCGAACAACGCGCGAGCGCGCTCCTGGTTCGCCTTGCCGACATGCTTCGCCCCGTCGGGATGCTGCGCCAGTACCTCGATGCGGTCGCGGAACAGCACGGCGCTGCGCTCGGGCGAAAGATACTTGCGATTTTCCTCCGCCACCATCTGCGGAATATCCCCTACGGTGGAGGCAACCACCGGCAGCCCCGCCGCCATCGCCTCGATCACCGAAATCGGCGCCTGCTCGCTCAGCGAAGTCAGCGCGAAGATGTCGAACAGCCCGACATAGCGATGCGGATCGGGCAGGAATCCGGGCATCAGCACCTTGCCTTCCAATGCCATCGCCTTCACCGTCGCTTCGATGGCGGCCCGCTCCGGCCCCTCGCCGACGATCACCAGCTTCATCCGCGAACTCATGCCGGCCACCGCCGTCACCAGCAGCGGCAGGTCCTTCACCGGACGCAGCCCCGCCAGCGTGCCGATCACCGTCTCGCCGGGCTTCTTCTCAAACCCCGGGATCGCCTTGGGGTCGGGCTTCTTCGCGTACAGCTCGGTGCGGATGCCGTTGGGGATGCGCCGCAGCCGGTCGGCGCCGATGCCCCAATGCTGTTTCGCAATGCCTTCCAGCACGGTCGAGGGCACCACCAGCGCGTTCGCGGCCTTCAGCGCGATCTTGCGGTACATGTTGCGCATCGGGTTCAGCCGGGTCGCCTCGTCGGCGTTGAACCCGTCCTCGTGATGCACGATCGGCGGCGCGCCCTTGCCGAACACGCGCGCAGCCATCGCCCCGTCGATCGCGCCCCAATTATAGGTCAGCACCAGATCGAAGCGCCGCATGTAGCGCGCGATATCCTCGTACCGCTTGACCGAGGGCCGCCCGGTCAGCGGCGGCGGATCCTGCGCGACTTCGTACTTGATACCCTTGTCGATCGCATCGCGCGCGGCAAGCTGGTCCGGCATCGCCGAAACGATGGTATGCCGCGCCCGGTCGCCGAACGCGTTCATCAGCCGGACGGCACGCGCTTCCTTACCGCCAAGGTTGAAGGTCGAATGGAGGTGAAGGATGTGAATGGGCATCGTGGCGGGGTGCTTTAGGCGACAGTCTTCGGTTTCGCCACCTTGGCCAGCAACTTGTCGATCGCCTTCACCACCTCAGGCTCCTCCAGCGTCGGCGCGTGGCCGGTATCCGCTACCGTCACCAGCGCCGATCCGGGGACCCGCGCGATCATCTTGTCCGCGGTCGCCGCGCTCAGGATATCCGATCGCGCGCCGCGGACGACCAGCAGCGGCTTGCCCTTCAGCCCGTCCAGCGTCGGCCACATGTCCGGCCCCGCCTCGTTGCCCGGCACGCGGAATGGCTCGGCGATCTTCATATCGTAATCCAGCACGATCCGGCCCGAGCTGTTCAGCCGGTACAGCCGCTTGGCCATCTTCAGCCAGTCCTCGACCCCGAAACCGGGATAGACGTCCGCATTCCCCTCCTGAACGCCCCGCGCCGCGTGCATCCAGGTCGGGTGCTGCACCGCCTTGCCGACATAGGTGCGGATCCGCGCCAGCCCGCCGGGTTCCAGATCCGGGCCGACATCGTTGAGCACCGCCCCCGCCAGCTTCGCGCCGTCGGTCGCCGCGATCAGCATCGTCACGATCCCGCCCAGCGAGGTGCCCACCGCCACGAACTTGTCGATCTTCAGTTCGTCGATCAGCGCGTCGACGTCCTGCAGATAGGTCAGCGGGACATAGGTCATCGGGTCCTTGGCGAACGCGCTTTCGCCACGCCCGCGAAACTCGACCAGGATCACGCGCCACTCGCCCGCCAGCCGCTCGGCCAGTCCTTCATAGTCGCGCACGTTGCGGGTCAGGCCGGGGAAGCAGATTATCGGCGGCCGGTCTTCGCGCCCCGGATAGTCGCGATAATGCAGCCGCAGTCCGTCCTTGGACCACCAATATCCGTCGGAATAGCCATTCAGGTTGCGCCGTTCGCCCATCGCTCCCCATATCGCTGTATGCACTTCTCTCCGCAACAGGCGATCCTCACTCTGGGCGATCCGTTTTACGATCCGGTCGCCCCGGCCGATTTTCCCCAGACGATCCTGCGCTTCCGTAATGACCGCGCGGCGGCGACGGTCGGCCTCGAAACCCTGACCGACGCGCAATGGATCGCGCATTTCGGCCGTTTCCAGCCATTCGAGGGCAGCCTGCCCCGCCCACTGGCGCTGCGTTATCACGGTCATCAGTTCCGCTCGTACAATCCGGATATCGGCGACGGCCGCGGCTTCCTGTTCGCCCAGATGCGCGACGAAGCGGGCCGGCTGATGGATTTCGGCACCAAGGGATCGGGCCAGACGCCCTACAGCCGCTTCGGCGATGGCCGCCTGACCCTGAAAGGCGGCGTGCGCGAAATCCTCGCCACCGAAATGCTTCAGGCACTCGGCGTGAACACCTCGAAGAGTTTCTCGCTGATCGAAACCGGCGAAGCGCTCCATCGTGGCGACGAGCCCTCCCCCACCCGCTCCGCGGTGCTGGTCCGGCTCAGCCACAGCCATGTCCGCATCGGCGTGTTCCAGCGGCTGGCGTACGAGAAGGACGCGGAGTCGATGCGAGCGCTGGTCGCCTATGTCCTCGCCAATCTCCATGGCAGCGAAGGTGGTCCGGTCGAACTCCTCCAAGGCGCCATCACACGCTGCGCCGACCTGGCCGCCAGCTACATGGTCGCCGGTTTCGTCCATGGCGTGCTCAATACCGATAATATCAACATCACCGGCGAGAGTTTCGATTACGGCCCATGGCGCTTCACCCCCGAATGGGACCCCGGCTTCACCGCCGCCTATTTCGATCATGCCGGCCTCTATTCCTTCGGCCGCCAGCCCGAGGCGCTATACTGGAATGTGATGCAGCTTGCCGCGGCCCTGCGGCTGGTCAGCGACGAAGCGCCGCTGATCGCCGCGCTCGACAGCTTCCCCGATGCCTATGAGACCGCGCTGACCGCCGCGATGCTGCGTCGCCTGGGCCTCGCCCCCACGCCGCTGGCCAATCCCGCCGCACTGGTCCTCGCAATCGACGGCACATTGCGCGAGACGAAAATGCCGATCGACCGCTTCTTCTTCGAAAGCTTCGGCGGCAACGCACCCGAAGGCCCGGCATTCGACGAAATCCGCCGCCTGATCGCGGATTTCGTGCCGGCGCGAACCCGCGACCATCCCTATTGGTCGGACGCCCAACCCTGCTCGATGCACATCGAGGAAGTCGAAGCGATCTGGTCCGCCATCGACGAACGCGACGACTGGGGTCCGCTCCACGACAAGGTCGCGGCGATCCGGCGCATGGGAGAGGCACTCGCCTAAATCCCCGTTTTGGGGGTGTGGCGTATCGTTTCGTTTTGGTGCAATAGCCCGCAACTACCTCTGAAAGCCGAATACCAGAACCGAATGCCCGGCCAGGAAATCTTCTCGACCGAACCCGCGACCGGCGCCGTCCTGTGGCGTCAACGTGCCGGCGATGCCGACACCGAAGTCGCGCATGCACGCCGCAGCTGGGCCGAATGGGCCGCACGGCCCTTCGCCTATCGGGTCGAAGCACTGCGCCGCTTCGCCAATGTGGTGCGGCAGAAGTCGGACGCTTTCACCGACCTGCTCGCGCGTGAGACCGGCAAGCCGATCTGGGAAGCCCGCACCGAGGTCGAGAGCGTCATCGCCAAGGTCGATATCTCGATCGCCGCCTATTCGCAGCGCACCGGCCAGACCCGCATCGAAGCGCCGATGAACACCCGCGTCGCCCTGCGTCACAAGCCGCATGGCGTGCTCGCGGTGCTCGGCCCCTATAATTTCCCGGCGCATCTGCCCAACGGCCACATCGTCCCCGCCCTGCTCGCGGGCAATGCGGTGATCTTCAAGCCCTCGGAAAAGACGCCGGCCAGCGGCGCGTTCCTGATCGATTGCTATCACGCCGCGGGCATTCCCGAAGGTTGTGTCCGTCTGCTGATCGGCGGCCCGGACGAAGGCAAGGCGCTCGCCAGCCATCCCGATATCGACGGGCTGCTGTTCACCGGTTCCGCAAACACCGGAATCGCGCTCAATCGCCAGTTCGCCACGCGCCCGGAAAAGATCCTCGCGCTCGAAATGGGCGGCAACAATCCGATCATCGTGTGGAACACGCCCGATCTCTATTCGGCCGCGGTCCTGATCGTGCAGTCGGCTTTCACCACCGCGGGCCAGCGATGCACCGCCGCGCGCCGCCTGATCGTCGACCAGAAGCTCTATGAGCCGCTGATGATCGAAGTAAACAAGCTGGTCGGCCGCCTGATCATCGGCGAACCCCATGCCGATCCCCAGCCCTTCATGGGGCCGGTGATCGACAACGACACCGCCGACATGCTGACCGAGAGCTTCCTGACGCTCTCCACCATGGGCGGCCGCCCGCTGCGCCACATGGAGCGCCCGATCGAGGGCCGTCCGTTCCTGACCCCCGGCCTGATCGACATGACCGGCGCGCGGGAAGCCCCCGATGTCGAGCTGTTCGGCCCGATCCTGCAGGTCTATCGCAAGGATACGTTCGAAGAAGCGATCGTCGAGGCGAACAACACCCGCTACGGCCTCTCGGCCAGCCTCGTGAGCCAGGACCCCAAGCTCTACGACCAGTTCTGGGCCAATATCCGCGCCGGCATCGTCAACTGGAACCGCCCGACCAACGGTGCATCCAGCTCGGCCCCGTTCGGCGGCGTCGGCTGGTCCGGCAACCACCGCCCCAGCGCCTTCTACGCCGCGGATTACTGCGCCTATCCGGTGGTGTCATCGGAAGCGGACCAGGCCCGAGCCTCGATGGGCGTGGGGTTGCGGGACGCGTAAAAATCCTCCCCCGGAGGGGGAGGTGGCAGCGAAGCTGACGGAGGGGGAAGCGATGCAGCTGAGTGGACCCCGACCGACGATCCAGAAGGCCAAGAAACTCCGCGCCGGGATGACGCTGCCGGAGGTGTTGCTATGGCAAGCGCTCCGCAAGCGTCCCGGCGGCTTGAAGTTCCGCCGCCAACACCCCGCCGGACCCTATATCCTCGATTTCTACTGCGACACCGTCCGCCTCTGCGTCGAAATCGATGGCGAGGCGCATGATCGCGGCGACCGCCCGCAACGCGACGAAGCGCGTGACGATTGGCTCGCGCGGAAACGGGTCCGAACCCTGCGCATTCCAGCGCGCGAGATCCTCGCCGATCTGGACGCCGTTGTCCGACACATCATCGATTTCGCCTAGAATGACAAATCCTCCCCCAGAGGGGGAGGTGGCAGCCGAAGGCTGACGGAGGGGGAACGCCACGAGCGCCGTCGCCTGTGGCGTCCCCCTCCACCGCTTCGCGGTCCCCCTCCCCCTCCGGGTGAGGATTTTCGCGGAGCCCCGAAGCCTTGAAATTTCCCTTTCCCGCGACAGCTTCCTGACAGGGTCTTGAAACTTTAACACCCTCCCCCTAGTTTGATTCCTGCGGGACCGGGCCCCTCTGGCGGCTGCTTCACCTGAAGCGTCGTGATGTCGGACCGCATCGAGCAAGCTCGGTGCATGGTTCGTTTTGGCTCCCAAGGCCCGAAAACCTCCTCACCACCGAACCGGCTCGATCGATGAACAATCGATGGAGTGGCTAGTATGAGTGACCTGATCCAGCGCCTGGTTGCGGCGCACCAGATCCTGAACCGCGAGATCCGCCGCGAGCTTTCGCGTCGTCTCCCCGATCAGCTCCGGCTGAAGCGGCTCAAGAAGGAGCGCCTTGCGATCAAGGACCGCCTGTTCCGGCACTTCCCCGATGCAAGCGATATGAGACGCGTGATGCGTGTCGCGGTTGCCCGCGCGCGCAGCGCATAGGAGTCAAAATGGAAAACCTTTCCCACTTCAACCGCAATGCCGCCGCCGGCGCGCAGGCCCGTTTCGACGAGGGCCTGCGCAAGCACATGCTCGGCATCTACCGGAACATGGGTATCGGCCTGCTGGTCACGGCGCTCGTCTCGATGGGCATCGCCAGCTCGCCGGCCGCGCTCGCGCTCATCTTCGGCACGCCGCTGAAGTGGGTGGCGATGTTCGCCCCGCTCGCCTTCATCTTCTTCTTCCAGTTCCGGATCGAGAAGATGACCACCGCCGGCGCGCAGTTCGCCTTCTATGCCTTCGCCGCGGTGATGGGCGTGTCGATGGCCGCGATCTTCGTGGTCTATACCGCCACCAGCATCGCCAGCGCCTTCTTCGCCGCCTCGGCGATGTTCCTAGGCCTGAGCCTGTGGGGCTACACCACGAACCGTAACCTGACCGGTCTGGGCAACTTCCTGTTCATCGGCCTGCTCGCGGTGATCGGCGTCAGCCTGATCAACATCTTCATCGGCTCGTCGACGCTTCAGATCGTCGTCTCGGCGGTGGGTGTGCTGGTGTTCGCGGGCCTCACCGCCTGGGACACGCAGCGCCTGAAGAGCGAGTACATCGCCTATGCCGGCCATGAGTCGATGGACAAGATGGCGATCATGGGCGCGCTGTCGCTCTATCTGAACCTGATCAACATGTTCCAGCTACTGCTGAGCCTGTTCGGTCAGCAGGAGGACTAAAACCATGACCGGCAACTTCACCTGCCCGGTCGACGGCACCAAGCTCGTCGCGATGGATCGCCAGGGGATCGAGATCGATCATTGCCCCACCTGCCGGGGCATCTGGCTGGATCGCGGCGAACTGGACAAGATCATGGAACGGAGCGCGGCCCAGATGGCGCCCGCTCCGGCTCCGGCGGCACCCCCGCCGCAGCAATATGATCGCCAGCCGTCCTATGACCGGCAACCGCAGTACGACGATCGCCACCCGCATTACGGCGATCACTACAAGCACAAGCGGAAGAAATCCTTCTTCGAGGAACTTTTCGACTGAGTTCCGACGAAGGCGCCGCCGGCCCAGCCCCCTTGGCCGGCGGCGTTTCCCCATTCGCCGCAATCGGCGCTTGACCCCGTAGTTACTACGGCCTGCATAGCGCCCCGCATGTCGAAGAATCCCGACCCGAAGCCAAAGCGCACCGCTGCTCTCGCCCTCGCCGCGCTGCTTGCGACCGGCGCTGAAATCTCTCCCGCACACGCACAGGACGCCACGGAAGCCGAAGAGGAATCCGAGGAGATTGTCGTCCAGGCGACCCGGTCCGGCCGCCGCGTGCAGGACGAACCGATCCGCGTCGAGGTTATCGGACGCGAGGAAATCGAAGAAAAACTGCTGATGACGCCGGGCAACATCTCGATGCTCGTCGCGGAAACCGGCGGCGTTCGCGTTCAGGTCACCGCGCCTGCGCTCGGCGCGTCCAACATCCGTATGCAGGGAATGAACGGCCGCTACACCTCGCTGCTCGCCGATGGCCTTCCGCTCTATGGCAGTCAGGCGTCGTTCGGCCTGCTCCAGATCCCGCCGACCGATCTCGGCCAGGTGGAGGTCATCAAGGGTGCAGCATCGGCGCTGTACGGCCCTTCGGCACTCGGCGGAGTCATCAACCTCGTCTCACGGCGCCCGGGTGCCGAACCGCAGGCCGAGTTCCTCGCGAATATCACCAGCCGCGACGGGCAGGACCTGACCGCCTATGCCGCCACACCGTTCGGCGGTGACTGGAGCGGTTCGCTGGTCGGTGGATACCACCGCCAGAGCAGCCAGGACCTCGATTCGGACGGCTGGATCGACATGCCCGCCTATGATCGCTGGACCGGGCGGTCGCGGCTGTTCTGGGAAGATGATGGCGGCAACAGCCTCTATCTCACCGCGGGCGCGATGACCGAGAAGCGCACCGGCGGCACCCTGTCCGGCGCAATACTGCCCGGCGGCCAGCCTTTCGTGCAGGCGCAGGATACCGACCGGTTCGACGCCGGACTGGTCGGCAAGGTCGCGGTGGAAGGCATCGGGACGATACAGTTGCGGGCATCGGGAATGGAGCAGCGCCATGTGCACCGCTTCGGCATCTCGATCGAACGCGACCGGCATCGCACGCTCTTCACCGAAGGCGCATTGTCGGGCGGATCGGATCGCACCCCATGGGTCGCGGGGATCGCGTTCCAGGGCGACGCGTACCGCTCCCGCACCTTCCCCGCGTTCGATTACAGCTACAGCGTTCCCGCCGTCTTCGCACAGGTGGAACATCGCGCGCTGGATGTGCTGACCCTGTCCGGCAGCGCGCGGTTCGATTTCCACAATCGCTACGGCACCCATTTCAGCCCGCGCGTATCGGCGCTCTACAATCCGGGCAAACTGACCATGCGCGCCTCGATCGGGCGCGGCTTCTATGCGCCGACGCCTTTCGTAGCCGAGATCGACGCGGCGGGGCTGTCGCGTCTGGCGCCGCTCTCCGGTCTGCGCGCCGAAACCGTCGAAACCGCGTCGTTCGATATCGGCTACAAGGCAGGGCCGCTCGAAGCCAATATCGCGCTGTTCGGCTCGCGCCTCCACGATGCGGTCCGCCTTCGCGACACCGGCAACCTCAGCGGCCCGGCGGTCGAACTGTTCAACCTTCGCGGCGTCACCCGCACCGCTGGCGCGGAGTTCCTGCTGCGCTATCGCTGGCGCGGCTTCACCGCCACCGGCAGCTATGTCCATATCGCGGCGAGCGAACCCGATCCCGCGGGCGCCGGACGCCGGCAGCTGCCGGTCACCCCGCGCAATACCGCCGGGATGGTCGTGATGTGGGAACGGCATGGCCGCGGGCGGATCGGGATCGAGGCCTATTATACCGGCCCGCAGTCGCTCGAGGACAATCCGTACCGCTCGCGCAGCCGCCCCTATGTCGAACTCGGCATGCTGGGCGAGATCAGCTTCGGCAAGGTCAGCCTGTTCATCAACGCGGAGAATCTCCTCAACGTCCGCCAGACCCGCTACGATCCGCTGGTCCTTCCAGCGCGCGCACGCGACGGCCGGTGGACGGTCGAAGCCTGGGGTCCGCTGGAAGGGTTCACGCTGAACGGCGGCGTACGACTGCGGTTCGGCGGGCACTGAACACGGACAAGGGCGATTGCATGGCGCACACGATCGGCGAACTGGGCAGGTTGACCGGCACCAATGTTGAGACGATCCGCTATTACGAACGGATCGGCCTGCTGCCCAAGCCGGATCGGACCGCCGGCAATTATCGCGCCTATAGTGCGGCGGAGGCTGGCCGCCTGTCCTTCATCCGCCGTGCCCGCGATCTCGGCTTCCCGCTCGGGCAGGTGCGCGCGCTGCTCGACCTCGCCGATCGCCGGGACCAGTCCTGCGCCACCGTCGATGCGCTTGCCCGCGCGCATCTCGCGGATGTGCAGCGCAAGATCGCCGATCTTCAGGCGCTGGGCGAGGAATTGTCGCGCCTGCTCTCGCAATGCAGCCGCGGCACCATCGCGGATTGCCGGATCGTCGAGGCGCTCGGCCTGCCCGAAGCCTAGGCGCGATCGCGCTTCCCAAAGCCGTAGAGCGCGCTATCCTCCCGCCCAAAGCCGAAATCGGGGAGGATGAAATGGTCACCAGAAGGTCGATCCTGACGAGTGCAGCAGCCGTTGCGACAACGTTGACTGCTTCACGTGCCACCGCCGCCACGCCCGATCCCTTCATCCGCCGCTCCGGCGCCACCTTCACCCTGAACGGCAAGCCCTATCGCTTCGCCGGTGCGAACCTCTGGTACCTGCCCTGGCTCGGCGCCCCTGCAGCCTATGGCGATCGCGACCGCCTGCGCCGCGAGCTCGACACACTGGCCGGCATGGGCATCACCAATTTGCGGATCGCCGCCGGAGCCGAGGATTCGCCGCTCAAAAACTCGGTCAAGCCCGCCTTCCGCACCAGCGGCAAGGCATGGAACCCCGATCTGCTCGCCGGTCTCGACTACACCCTGGCCGAGATGAAGCAGCGCGGGATGCACGCGGTGCTGTACCTGACCAATTTCTGGGAATGGTCGGGCGGGATGATGACCTATCTCTCCTGGGTGAATGGCGGGAAGTTCATCGACATGAACGATCCCGCGCACCCATGGCCGGAATTCCCGAACATGACCGCGCAATTCTATGCCCAGGACGAGGCGGTCGCACTCTATCACGACTGGGTCCGCTATATCGTCGCGCGCCATGCCGGCGATCCGACGATCATGGCATGGCAGCTCGCCAACGAGCCGCGACCCGGCGGCGATGCACTGATCGCCGCGCAGCTCGGCCCTGCCTATAATCGCTGGATCCGCAGCACCGCGAAGCTGATCAAGTCGCTTTCTCCCGATCATCTCGTGTCGACAGGCAGCGAGGGGCTGAAAGGCTCGGTCGAGAGCATGGAGGTACTCCGCGCGGCGCACGCCTGGCCCGAGATCGACTATCTCACCGCGCATATCTGGCCGCTCAACTGGAGCTGGGTCGATGCGAAGGACCTGCCCGGCACCCATGCCGCCGGCGCCGCGAAGGTCGCCGAATATCTCGAGCAGCACGAGACGCTCGCGCGCCAGATGGGCAAGCCGCTGGTGATCGAGGAATTCGGCTATACGCGCGACGGCGGCGGTTACGATCCGCAGGCAAGCACGGCGTTCAAGGATCTCTATTACAAGCAGATTTATGCCGCCGTCCTGAACAGTGCGCAGAAAGACGGCCCGGTTGCGGGCAGCAATTTCTGGTCATGGAATGGCGAAGGCCGCGCGGTACATGGCGACCATCGCTTCCGCTCTGGCGACACCGCGTGGCTGGGCGATCCACCGCACGAGCCGCAGGGCTGGTACGGCGTCTATGACAGCGACACGTCGACGCGCGCGATCATCGCGGATCATGCGAAGGCGCTGGCCGCGATCGGCTGACCGCGGCAGCGGAATCAGGCCGCTTTGCGCGCCTTGTTTAGCTTCTTCATGATCATGTCGCGCTTCAGCCGCGACAGGTGATCGATGAACACGATCCCCTCCAGATGATCCATCTCGTGCTGGATGCAGGTGGCGAGCAGGCCCTCGAACAGCTCGTCATGGGCCTCGCCCTTCTCGTCCATCCACTTCACGCGGCAGCGCGCGGGACGCTCGACATCGGCATATTGGTCCGGCACCGACAGGCAGCCTTCGGTATAGACCGACTGTTCCTCGGCCGGATCGAGGATCTCGGGATTGATGAAGACGCGCGGCTCGCGGATCGGCTTGCCTTCCTCGTCTTCCTTCTCCTGAAGGTCCATCACGATCAGCCGCTTGGGCACACCCACCTGGATCGCCGCCAGCCCGATGCCCGGCGCGTCGTACATCGTGTCGAACATATCGTCGATCAGCGCGCGCAGTTCGTCGTCCACCGTCTCGACGGGCGAGGAAACGGTACGCAGCCGGGGATCCGGCACTTCGAGGATAGGTAACAAAGCCATGCGGGGGATTTAGTCGCGACCGGCCTTCCCCGCAAGGAAGGGAAATCTCCTAGGCGACCGGCCGCCGCGCGCGCAGCGCCTGGGCCAGCGTGCCTTCGTCCAGATAATCCAGTTCGCCGCCCACCGGCAGGCCGTGCGCAAGCTGGGTGACGCGCACCGGATAGGTCTCGATCCGCTCGGCGATGTAATGCGCGGTGGTCTGGCCCTCCAGCGTGGCGTTCATCGCCAGCACCACTTCGTCGATCCCGCCGGCCGCGATCCGCCGGACGAGACTGTCGATCGCCAGATCCTCCGGCCGCACGCCTTCCAGCGCGGAGAGCTTGCCGCCCAGCACGTGGAACCGCCCCGGGAACAGCCGCGAGCGATCCAGCGCCCACAAATCCGCCACTTCCTCCACCACGCACAGCGACCGCGCATCGCGCCGCGGATCGGCGCAGATCGCGCAGGGATCGGTGGTATCGACATTGCCACAGGTTCCGCAGGTGCTCAGCTTCTGGCTGACCTGCCCTAGCGCCGCCAGCAGAGGATCGAGCGCCGTCTCGCGCTTCTTGAGCAGATGCAGCACCGCGCGTCGTGCCGAACGAGGCCCAAGGCCCGGCAGCCGCGACAGGGCCTGTGTGAGCGCTTCGATCTCGGGGGATGCCATGCGAGGGGAGATAGCGATGGCGGAACGAAAAGGAAACCGCTCCTGCAGTCGTCACCCCAGCGAAAGCTGGGGTCTCAAGAGGTGGTGGAAAGACGCCGCCAAAGATCCCAGCTTTCGCTGGGATGACGATTATGGCTATGGGCACCCCCATGCGGATCATCTTCATGGGAACCCCGGAATTTTCGGTGCCGGTGCTTCAGGCACTGGTGGATGCGGGGCATGACGTCGTGGCGGCGTACAGCCAGCCGCCGCGCGCAGGCGGCCGCCGCGGCAAGGCGCTAACCCCCTCCCCGGTCCATGCCCGCGCCGAAGCCCTCGGCATCCCGGTCCACACGCCGCTCTCGTTCCGCAAGGAGCCGGACGCGATCGCGACCTTCGCTGCCCACAACGCCGATGTGGCGGTGGTCGCCGCTTATGGCCTGATCCTGCCCGTCGCCGTGCTGGAGGCGCCAAAACACGGCTGCCTCAACGTCCACGCCTCGCTCCTCCCCCGCTGGCGCGGCGCCGCCCCGATCCAGCGCGCGATCCTCGCCGGAGACACGGAGACAGGCGTCGGCATCATGCAGATGGAAGCCGGCCTCGACACCGGCCCCGTCCGCCTCGAAGGGCGCACGCCGATCGGCGGCAAGACGGCGGGCGAACTGACCGACGAACTCAGCGCGATGGGTGCGGCGCTGATGGTGCAGGTTCTGGCCGATCTGGATGCCTATCCTGCGGTTATGCAGCCCGAGGGTGGCGTCACTTACGCCCCCAAGATCGACAAGGCCGAAGCCCGTCTCGACTTCGCCCAGCCCGCCGAACAGGTCGAACGCCAGATCCGCGCCTTCAACCCAGCTCCCGGCGCCTTTTTCGAACTGAACGGCGAACGCTTCCGCGTCCATGCTGCCCAGATCCTCGACGCCCCCGGCCAGCCCGGCATGACGCTCGACGAGGCGCTCACCATCGCCTGCGCCACCGGCGCCATCCGCCCCTCTCTCGTCCAGCGCGCAGGCCGCGGCGCCATGACGTCACAGGAGCTGCTTCGCGGCTTCCCGATTCCCGCCGGAACCCAGCTTTGACCCGCTTCGCCCTCACCATCGAGTATGACGGCCGCCCCTTCATGGGCTGGCAGCATCAGGATCATGGCCCCAGCGTCCAACAGTCGATCGAGGACGCGCTCCACGCCATCACCGGCGAGGATGCGCTCGTCCACGCCGCGGGCCGCACCGATGCCGGCGTCCACGCCCTCGCGATGCGCGCGCATACCGAGATCGCGAAGGACATCGCCCCCTTCCGCCTGATGGAAGCGCTCAACGCCCGCATCCGCCCCGATCCGGTGGCGATCAACGCGTGCGAGATCGTCCCGGACGACTGGCACGCCCGCTTCTCGTGCCTCGCCCGCCATTACGAATACCGCATCGTCCAGCGCCGCGCGCCGCTCACCTTCGAAAAGGGCCTCGCCTGGCGCATCGCCAACGAGCTCGACGCCGACGCCATGCACGAAGCGGCGCAGCGGCTGGTGGGACGTCACGACTTCACCACCTTCCGCTCGGTCCATTGCCAGGCCGACAGCCCGCTGCGCACGCTCGACCGCCTCGACGTGGTCCGCACCGGCGACCGCATCAGCGTCTACGCCTCGGCCCGCTCGTTCCTGCACCACCAGGTCCGCTCTATGGTGGGGTGCCTCAGCCTCGTAGGCCAGGGCAAATGGACCCCCGACGACATGACGTCAGCCCTCGAAGCCCGAGACCGCGCCGCCCTCGGCCTCAACGCGCCTTCGGACGGCCTGTATTTCGTGAGAGCCGATTACCCCTGACGCGAAAACTTCGCCGCCAGCTCGACATGCGTAGACCAGCGGAACTGCCCCACCGGCTGAATCCAGTCCAACCGATATCCACCTTTGCACAAAATCTCCGTATCGCGTGCAAAGGTACTGGGATTACACGAAACAAATCCGATCACCGGCACCTGAGATGCCGCCAGCTCGGCCACCTGCTCTTTCGCCCCGGCACGCGGCGGATCGATCACCACCGCGGCGAAATTGTCGAGGTCTTTCGTCGAAACCGGCCGGCGGAACAGGTCGCGATGGTCTGCGAACACCTGGCGCCGCGCCATCCCCGCCGCGGCCTTCAGCGACATGATCGGATCGCGCGCCGCCTCGGCCGCATAGACCTTGGCCTTGGGGAAGGCGAAGGTGAAGGTTCCCAGCCCCGCGAACAGGTCCGCGACCGTCCCGGCATCGCCAACAGCCTCCTGCATCGCCGCCACCAGCGCCGCCTCGCCTTCCAGCGTCGCCTGCAGGAAGCTCCCCCCCGGAAACGGCACCGGCACGCCACCAAGCGTGATCGTCACCGGCTCGGGCTCCCAGCGCGGCACCGGGCCGAAGCCCTCATCCATCGCCAGCCGCGCCAGCTTGTGCCGCCGCGCAAACCCGGTCAGCGCCTCGGCCGCCGCCAGCCCCTCGGCTTCCAGCCCGTCGATCAGCACGTCGCGCCCCTGATCGGTCAGCGTCATGTGCACGTTCACCCGGCGCGATCCCGGCATCATCGCCGCCAGCAGCCCGCGCATCGGCCCGATCATCGCGAACAGATCGGGGTGCAGCACATGGCATTCGTCCAGATCGATCAGCTTGTGGCTGCTCGCCTCGGTAAAGCCCAGATGCACCTGCCGCCCGCGCCGCTCGGCATGCAAGGTCGCGCGCCGCCGCGTCTTCGCGGGCGACAGCAATGGCGCCCGGATCTCGGTCTCGATCCTGTGCTGGCCCAGCGCGCCCGCGATCCGGTCGGCGATGAAGCCGCTCCACGCCGCATCGTCGAGATGCTGGAGCTGGCACCCGCCACATTCGGGAAAATGCTTGCATGGCGGCGTCTGGTGGCTGGGTCCGGGGATGAGCGTTCCCTCGGGGGTCAACCGGTCGCCCGGCGCCGCCATCGCCACATGTCGACCATCGGCGGTGACGCCATCGCCCCGCGCCGCGACACGGACGACCAGATCATCACTCACAGACATTCGGAAAGCACCCGGGGAATATGGCCGATCAGCGTATCGGCGATGAAAGCAGGCCCGGCCGCACGCGCCGCGGCGCCATGCAGCCACACCGCGGCTTC
>NZ_JARNTV010000060.1 GCF_029433115.1 Sphingomonas sp. AOB5
ACCCTCGGGATCGGCTCGGCGCTCTGGCCCTGTTTCGCGGCCACCGTCACGTTGACGAGATTGCCGTCGGCATCGCGGAACCACAGCCCGTCCGGCGCATCGGGCGCGGGCGGATCGAGCCGCTCGATCCCGCGCGCTTCCAGCCGCTGGCGGATCGCCTCCAGCCCGGCGGCATCGGCGCCGAAGGAAAGGTGGTGGAATTTCCGGTCGCGCCCGGTCTCGACCAGGATCACTTCGTCATGGTCGCGCCCGTCGCAGCGGAACCCCAGCGCGCCGCCGCGATCCTGCATCGCCAGGCCGAAGCTCTGATAGAAGTCGGCGCCCGCGGTCAGGTCCGGCACGGTCAGCGCGAAATGCCTCAGCGAATGGATCATCGATTCCCCTCCTGTGTCCGCCCGGCGGTTGCATCCGCCATGGCCGGCGCTTCGTCGCGGATGGGCGCCGCGGTGGCGATGCCCATGCCGGCGTTCCACGCCGCAATGTCGTGATAGAAGATTTTGCGTGAGCTGTACGGTCCCGCCGCACCCAGCGCGGCATAGGCGGCGACCCAGTTGCGCACCTCGTGCCCGCCGCATCCGGCGGTGCGGGTCAGTTCGCTCTCGCTCAGCCCGTCGAGCCAGTCGAGATCGCCGCGGCCCAGCGCTTCCATGAAGTCCTGGTCCCAGCCGGGGTTGAGCGGCAGCGTATGGCCTTCCCCCTGCGCCAGCTTGCGTGCGGCGGCGAAATTGGCTTCCTCGCGGGCGCGGCGCGCCTCGATCGGCGGGTTGCGCCCGGCGATCAGCATCTCGGCGACCGGCGGCGGCGCGGTGGCGATGCTGGGGATGGGCGGATCGTGCGAAAGCCCGCCCGAACCAAGGATCAGCACGCGCTTCTCCAGGCCCGCCGCCCAGCGGCCGACCGCTTCGCCCAGCGCGCGGACACGCGCGAAGCCCGGCAGCGGTGGCCCCGCGCAGTTGATGTGGATCGGCAGCACCGGCCAGCGGTTCACAGCACCACCCAGCAGCACCAGCAGCTGCGCGAAGCCGTGATCGGCCTGCATCCGGTACGACATGGCGACGTCGACACCCTCGCCATGGATCGCGCGCACGCAATCGAGCGCCAACGCCTCGGGCACGTCGAAATCGCCCCCGCCGATATCGTAATCGCCGATCGCCGTGGCGCGCACGCCCACGGTGAAGGGCGGCAGCATGTCGTAGAAAAAGCCCTTGAAATGATCGGGCGCGAACAGGATCACCAGTTCGGGATCATAGTCGCACACCGCCTCGCCCAGCGCCGCGAAATGGCCGCGCACCTCGGCATCGACCGCCGGATCGGCGTCGACATGGTCCATCAGCGGCGTGTGGCTGGCGCAGATGAGGCGGAGCGGCATGGGCTTCAGGCCGCGACGCTTGCGGGAACGGTATGGCGCGCCAGGAAATCGAGGTGGAGCGCATTGAATTGCTCCGCCTTCTCCCATTGCGGCCAGTGCGCGCAGTCGGTCATGATCACCAGCGGCTCGGCATTGGGGATCGCGGCGACGAAGCGTTCGCCGGTGGCGATCGGCGCGGTCGGATCGTGATCGGTCCAGATGACGAGCGAGGGCGCGGTGATGCGCGACAGGCTCTCGTCGGTCAGCACGTTGCGCATCCGGATCTCCATGTTCTGGAGGCACAGGATGCGCTTCATCGCGTCGACGAAACCGGGCTGGGTGTAGATGCGGTGGCGCAGTTCGACGAGATCGTCGGTGACCCGGGCCGGATCGTTCATCAGCCATTCGAGGCGGGCGCGGACCGTGGCCGGGCTGGCCTCCGCGACGGCCTTCATCGTGACGTTATAGACGCGCTCCATTACCGCCGGATCGGTGTTCAGCCCGCCCGCGGTGTTGAGCGTCAGCGTCGCGACGCGCTCGGGATGCTGAATCGCGAACTGGGCGACGATCCAGCCGCCGAGCGATTCGCCGTGCAGATGCGCGCGGGCAATCCCCTTGGCGTCGCAGAAATCGAGCAGGTGCTGCACATAATGGCGGATCTCGTAATCGTGCGCAGGCTTGGACGAGAAGCCATGGCCGATCATGTCGAGCGCTATGGTCCGGTGTGCGGCGGCATGCGGCAGCAGGTTGCGGGTGAAGGCCTCCAGATGACCGCCGGTGCCATGGACGAAGATCACCGCCTCGTCGGACGACGCGTCGCCGGCCTCCAGATAGCGTGTGCGGATACCGCCTGCATCGACATAGCCGAGCCGGACACTGCCATCTGCGATCTCGGGCCACAGAAATGCCATGCCGCGAATCCTCTCCCTTTGTTGGAGTCATACTAGCATGCAAGCATGTATTGTAAAGAGGGCATGGTTTAGGGCAGAAACGGATCAGCGAGCGCAGGCAAGTGCTTGATCATCCCCGCAAGGGGAGTAGGGGAGGCTTGTTGCATGCAGGAAAGGCTGCCCGCGTTGAGCAAGAACAACCGCATCTACGATCTGGTGATCGATCGCCTGGTCAATGCGCGCTATCAGTTCGGCGACCGGCTGCTGGTGAAGGAGCTGGCGGCCGAGACGGGTGCGAGTCGCCAGCCGATCATGGCGGCGCTGAACCGGCTGTCGGCCGACGGCTTCGTGCGGATCATCCCGCAGGTGGGATGCCAGGTGATCCATCCGGGCCGCGAGGAGATTGCCGACTTCTTCCTGATGTTTCAGCGGATGGAAGGGCTGCTGGCCGAACTGGCCGCGGTACGCCGCACCGACGCGCAGTTCGCCAGCCTGCTCCGCATCCAGCAGCAGCTGATCGCGATCGGCCAGACCGGCGACGCCACCGCGCATGCCGCGCTGAACCGCGAATTCCACCATCTGATCCACGAAATGGCGCGATCGCCCCTGCTCGACGAGAAGCAGCGCAGCAATTTCAACATGTGCGATTTCTTCATCACCCATTCGGCGGGCTTCGGCGCGTTCATGTCCGACGCGGTGCAGGAGCATGAGCAGATCATCGACGCCATCGCCAAGCAGCAACCCGAACGCGCACGGCTGGTGGCGGAAGCGCACATCGCCGGTGTGGCGAGCGCGGTGCTGGCGGGGCTGGACGGGGCGAGCTAGACCGGCGCTTCAACAGGAAGCACGGACATGATCGAAGACGAGACCCAGCCGAAGACGTCGATGCGCAAGCGCGCCGATGCGATCAAGCCGTTCCGGTGCAAGAACCTGATCGCGGTGCTCGAGAATCCGAGCAACATGAAGAATATCGGAACCGTGATCCGCAACGTGAACGCGCTGGGGGTCGAGAAGGTCTATATCGTCGATCCCCATGGCGAGCTGCCCGACGACTGGCAGGAATTGCGCGGCGACCGGGCGATTTCCAAGCGGTCGGTCTCGGCGGTCAAATGGACCTTCGTGAAGCGGTTCGACAGCACCGAGGCGTGCTTCGATCACCTGGAGGCGAATAACTTCGAGTCGATCGTCACGTCGCCGCATGTGAAGGGCAAGCGCAACGTGCTGCTGGACGAGGGCGATTATACCGCCTTCACCAAGCTGGCCGTGTGGTTCGGCAGCGAGGCTACCGGGATCAGCGACCTGGCCGTGGCGCGCAGCACCATGTGCGTCAGCATCCCGATGTTCGGGATGGTCGAGAGCCTCAATCTCGGCACCAGCTCGGGCATCGTGCTGTACGAGGTCACCAAGCAGCGGCGTGCCTATCAGAGCCGGTACCGGCTGCGTGACCAGCGCGGCGAGCGGACGGAACCGTTGCCGACGGTGATGCCGCTGGCCTGACCGCGCGCGCGGTGCCGGTTCAAGCCGCGTCGCGTGCCCTTGCGTCGTCGCGATAGGTGACCACCGTATCGGCATCCACGCCGCTGCGCCGCCATTCGGCGATCACCGCTTCATAGGCGATCGGGCCGGCGCCATAGGTGGCGCTGATAAAGGTCGGCTTCTCGCGGAAATTGCCTTCATTGTTGAGGAAGCCGGGGGTGCAGTCCTCGTAGAAATGGGTGCGGTCGATATATTTCGCATCCATCTCCGCGGCCCATTTCCGCTCGGCTTCGTGCGTCACTTCCAGCGTGCGCACGCCGCGTTTCGTGCATTCGCCGATCAGCGCCACGGCATGCTCGGCCTGCATCGCCAGCGTGTGGGTGAAGTTGAAGGCGGTGGTGCCCTGCGCCGTGCCGCCGACGATGTGGAAATTGGGGAAGCCGCTGACCTGCGTGCCATGGACGCTGCGCACGCCCTTCGCCCAGCGCGCGTCGAGCGTCAGTCCGTTGCGGCCGATCAATTCGTACCCGCCGACCTTGTGCGCTGCGGCGCCGACGTCGAAGCCGGTGGCGAACACGATCAGGTCGACCGGATATTCCTTGCCATCGACCACCAGCCCGGTTTCGGTGATCCGCTCGATACCGCGCCCGTCGGTGTCGATCAGTTCGACATTGGGGCGGTTGAATGCCTGAAGGAACTCGTCGCTGTAGAGCGGGCGCTTGCAGAGATAATTGTACCAGGGCTTCACCCGCTCGGCGATCGCGGGATCGGTGACGATCGCGTCCACCCGCGCGCGGATTTCGCCCATCTTGGCATAATCGACGACCTGCATCACATCGTGCGGATCCTCGTCGGGCTTGCGCGCCTTCATGCCCGCGGCGAAGCGCTTCCAGAAATCGGTCCACTGGTCGGCGACCACATCGCCATCGTTCGGCGCCATGGTGATGTTGGCGAGGAAATTGTCCATCCGCGCGCGCTGCCAGCCCTTGGGCTGGGCGCGGTACCAGTCCGCATCGGTCTCCGAATTGTTGCGTACATCGATCGCGGAGGGCGTTCGCTGGAAGACGTGGAGTTGCTTCGCATGTTCGGCGAGGCGGGGCACGATCTGCACCGAGGTGGCGCCGGTGCCGATTACCGCGACGCGCTTGCCGGCGAGTCCGGTCAGTCCACCATGCTGGTCGCCGCCGGTATAGTCATAGTCCCAGCGCGCGCTGTGGAAGATGCGGCCCTTGTAATCCTTGATCCCGGGAATGCCGGGCAGCTTCACCTTGGCGAGCGGCCCCTGGCTGACGGTGACGAAGCGTGCGCGGATCGTGTCGCCGCGATCGGTCTCGATATTCCAGCGGCCCTCGGAATCGTTCCACGCGATCCGCGTCACCTTGGTCTGGAACAGCGCATTCTCGTACAACCGGTAATGCCGGCCGATCGCCTGGCAATGCGCGAAGATCTCGGCGCCGGTCGAGTAGCGCTCCTTCGGCATGGTGCCGACTTCCTCGAGCAGCGGCATGTAACAATAGGATTCGATGTCGCAGCGGACGCCCGGATAGCGGTTCCAGTACCAGGTGCCGCCGAAATCGCCGCCCTGCTCGATAATCCGGAAATCGTCGATGCCGGCGTCACGCAGCTTCGCCGCTGTCAGCAGGCCGCCAAAGCCGCCGCCGATCACCGCGACCTCGACCCATTCGTCACGCGCGGGACGGTCGATCGGCTCGGCATAGGGATCGCGGGCAAACTCCTCGAACTCGCCGGCCGCGTCGCGATATTGCGTCTCGCCATCCTTGCGCAGCCGCTTGTCGCGCTCGGCGAGATAGCGCGCGCGCAGCGCTGCATGTTCGGGATTTGCGCCGGTACCGCTCATCGGATCCTCTCCTCCTCGTTGCGGCTCGTTCGGCCGCCCGGCTCGCGCTTCCCGTTCGTGCGGACACGAAAAGGGGTTGAGCCTTTCTGCGACTCCATCTTATACGAAGCCAACTTACATGCAAGCATGCTTGTGGCGCGATGAAGCGCCGCATGGCATGATTGGCGAAAGCGACCCCGCGGCGCCGGGGCAGGCCGGGAGAGAGAAGATGGATCTGGGTATCAGCGGCCGTAACGCGATCGTCTGTGCGGCGAGCCAGGGGCTGGGCAAGGCGTGCGCGACGGCACTGGCGCGTGAGGGCGTGAACGTGGTGATCAATGGCCGTGATGGCTCTGCGCTGGAGGCTGCCGCGGAGGAGATCCGGGTCACTGGCGTAGAGGTGAAGACCGTTGCCGGCAGCGTCACCGATCCGGCGGTGCGCGAGGCGCTGGTCGGTGCGTTCGGCCAGACCGATATCCTGATCAACAATGCGGGCGGGCCACCGCCGGGCGATTTCCGCGACTGGGATCGCGCGCAGTGGATCGAGGCGGTCGATCAGAACATGCTGAGCGCGATCGATCTGATCCGGCTGACTGCCGATGCGATGGGAGATCGCGGCTTCGGCCGGATCGTCAACATCACCTCGTCCGCGGTGCGCGTGCCGATCCCGGTGATCGGGCTGTCGAACGCGACGCGGGCGGGGCTGACCAACTTCGTGTTCGGGCTGGTGCCGCAATTTTCGGGCCGCGGGGTGACGATCAACAATCTGCTGCCCGGCCCGTTCGACACCAATCGCCTGCGCAATTCCAAGGCGATCACGCAGCATCTGACCGGCAATCCGGTCGCCGGCCGGGTGGGCGATCCGGCCGAGCTGGGGGCGATGTGCGCGTTCCTGTGCAGCGCGCATGCCGGTTACGTGACCGGGCAGAACATCCTGATGGATGGTGGCCTGTATCCGGGCAGCTTCTGAGCCGGCGCTACTTCCAGCCCTTCGCCTTCGCTGCCGCTTCACCCGCGGCATCCAGCGGATCGCCCGACATCATCTCCTGCGCGGCGGCGAGGATCTCGCTCGATCCGGCCTGACGATACTCGGTCTTCTGCGCGTCGCTGGTGGTGCGCAGCTGGCGCAATTCCCAGCCCTGATCGCTGCGGCAGGCGATCCCCGCCTGCGCGCCGGCATCGAACGCGCGGCAATAGCTTTTGTCGGCGGACTGGAAGCTGACCAGAATCTTCACCGCCGCATCGCCCTGGGTCGAGGCGAGCTGGCCGTCCAACGCGCGCGACACTTCCGCGCTCGCCATCGCCTGGGTGCTGCTACCGCCCGAGGGCATGGCGAACTGTCCGACCATCACGCCGACCACCAAAGCCGCTGCGACCGCGCCGGCATTGCGCCACCAGTGGAACGAGATTGCGGGCTTCCGCGCCGTCTCGATGGGGACGACCTTGGCCGATTCCTTCAGCATCGCTGCCAGCCGGTCCGGAACCGGGGCCGCTTCGACGGGGTCGAACGCGCCCTTCAGCATCGCGCGGAGCTTTCGGTGTTGCTCGACCTGTTCGCCGAGCGACGGATCGGCGGCGATCGCCTTCTCCACGCGCTTGGCGCTGATCATGTCCAGCTCGCCATCGGCATAGGCCATCAGCATCTCGGAATCGATGCTCATGCCGCCTCTCCCAGCTTCGCCATCAGCGCCTCGCGCCCGCGGACCAGCCGCGAGGTAAGGGTGCCCATCGGAATGTCGAGGATCTCGGCGGCTTCCTTATAGGCAAAGCCCTCGACCAGCACGAGCGCGACCGCTTCGCGCTGTTCGGCAGGCAAGGTCGCCATCGCGCGGCCGACATTGCCCAGCTCGACATTGGCTTCGATCGCCGCGTCGCCGCGATCGCCGATGCCCTCGCCCAGCTCAGCATCGACGAAGGTCTCGCCGTGCCGCGTCCGCGCCCTAGCGGTATCGATCCAGTGGTTCCTCATGATCCGGTATATCCAGCTATCCAGTCGCGTTCCCGGCTGCCACTGATCGCGCGCCTTGAGCGCGCGTTCGATGGCCGCCTGGCACAGATCGTCGGCATCGGCCGCGTTCCGGGCGAGCGCATGGGCGAACCGCCGCAATCGCGGCAACAGTGCCAGCATCTCGTCCTCGAACGCCACCTTGTCCGGTTCTCCCTTGGTCTCGATCTCTGCCTTCGATGGATGAAACGGACGGGCTCCCCCGTTTAATCCGCATGAATGACAGATTTTTCGATGGGGTCTAGAATGCGGCAGATGAGATCGAGATGGTGGATCGCGCTCGCGGCGCTGGTCGCCCCGCTTGCGGCGGCGGCGCAGGTGGTGCCGCTGCCTTCGGTGCCGGATGGCCTGGGGGTGCCGCGTATCGGCGTGCCTTCGCTCCCGCTGACCGATCGCGTGGTGCAGGACGTCAGCGGCCTTGCGCGGGACCGGATTGCCCGGCTGCGCAACATTGCCCGGCGCAATCCGGACCGGATCGAGATCGACCGGACCGGCAACCCGGTGCGCGCGGGCGAAGTGGTGATGACCGCTCCCGACGATGCATCCATTGCCGCGGCGACGCGGGCGGGCTTCCGGCTGATCGAGCGCTCGAGCGTCGAGGGCGTCGATATCGGCTTTGCCCGCTTCGCCGCGCCGCGCGGCATGTCGGTCGACCGCGCGCTGCGGGAGATGCGAAAGGCAGCGCCCGGCGTCGAGGTGTCGGCCGATCCGCTTCACTTCGGCAGCGGCACGGCGGAGGCGAGTGTCCCCCAGCTGCTGCGTCCGCTTCCGGCTCCAGCGGCGGGCGAGGCGCGGGTCGGCATCATCGATGGCGGGGTGAACGCCCGGCTGGTCAATGCCCGCATCGTCCAGCATGGCTTTGCGACCGGCGGGTCGGTGCCGAACGATCATGCGACCGGCATCGCCGTGCTGATCTCGGGCGGCGGGGGCGTTCGCGGCGCGGCACCCTCGGCAAGCCTGTTCGTGGCCGATGTCTATGGCCGCGATCCGGCGGGCGGCAACGCGACGGCCATCGCCCGCGCACTCGGCTGGATGGTCTCGCAATATATACCGGTGGTGACGATCAGCCTGGTCGGTCCATTCAACCCGCTGCTCGCGCGCACCATTGCGGCGGCGCAGGCCAAGGGCGTGATCGTGGTCGCGGCGGTGGGCAATGACGGTCCGGCCGCGCCGCCTGCCTTTCCGGCATCCTATCCCGGGGTGATCGCGGTCACCGGGGTCGACGGGCGCAACCGTGCGCTGATCGAGGCGGGGCGGGCCAATCATCTCGATTATGCCGCGCCGGGCGCGGACATGGTGACGCTCGATATCAACGGGCGGACCGTTTCGGTGCGCGGGACCAGCTTTGCGGCGCCGCTGGTCGCGGCACGGCTGGCGGTCATCTATGGCAGCACCGATCTTGGCCGCTATGGCCCGGCGATCCGCCAGCTGGATGGCGAGGCGCAGGATCTGGGGCCGCGCGGGCCCGACAAATCCTTTGGCCGCGGCCTGGTCTGCGGCACCTGCCGCACCCCGCGAAAATAATTTTCCAAAAAAATCGCAGCGGCCGGGATTAAATCCGCATCGGCCCCCGTTCTCGAATTGAGCGCACCGAAACCGGAGCGCGGACAAATCGGGAAAGGGATAAACCCATGAAGACTCTTCTTTTCGCAACGGTCGCCGCGATCGCTTTCGCTTCGGCTCCGGCCTCGGCGCAGATCCTGGGCGGCGGTGGCGGCCTGGGTGGCGGTCTGGGCGGTTCGCTCGGCGGCGGCATGGGCGGTCTGGGCAGCACCATCGGCGGCCGCACCACCGGCACGCTCGATACGGTTCGCAGCACCACCCGCACCACCGGCGACATCACCAACACCACCCGCGCCACGCCGCGCGTCGACCGCAAGAAGGGCAAGGCCAGCGCCGATGCCGACACGACGACCACGGCCACCTCGACGCTGGACAACAGCACCCGCGCGCTGGGCCGTCCGACCAATCTCTCGGGCAACGCCAACGGCAATGCCTCGGCCAATGGCAGCGCATCGGCCGATCTGATCGGCACCGACGATGTCCGCTCGACCGTCGGCACGGTTCGCCAGACCGGCACCAATGCGGTCGACCGCACCCGCGGCACCGTGGGCAATGCCCGTGACCGCGCCGGCAATCTGGCGGGCAACGCCACCGGCCGCGTCAGCAACATCGCCAACTCGGCTTCGGGCTCGGCCAGCGGTTCGGGTTCGGCAAACGGCAGCGGATCGCTGAACAACCTGGCACTGGCCGGGACGGCAGCGGCGAGCGGCGCGGGCAGCTTCGACGTGGCGCCCGGCATGGATATCACCGACACGCGCGGCCGGGTGATCGGCACCGTCCAGAGCGTCACCACCAATGCCCGCGGCCGGATCGAACAGGTCCGCATGCAGGTCGGCGACCGGATCGCGACGCTGCCGGCGTCCAATTTCACCGGCAACGCGTCGGGCGACGTGCTCGTCTCGGCCATGGGCAAGGGTGAGGTGAAGGACACCGCGAAGAAGCAGTCGTCCAGCTCGGGCAACTCGAACACGGGCAATGCCGCGAACGGCGGCAAGTCCGATGGGTCGTTCCCGCGCGAAGACTCGACGATGACGCACAACTGATCCGGTCCATCCGGAACATGGCGATGCGCCCGGTCCCCCGGCCGGGCGCATCTTCGTGCGTCCGGCGTTTACCCTGTCGGGGTTAGGTTCGCCGCGAAGAGTCACAAGAGTCACACTGCTCAAGCGATTTCGCCAGGCGTTGCAGCGGTGCGGCCACTTACCCTGTCGAAGAAATTCACTGCCGTTGTGCCGGCATGTCAAAGAGCGGCCGGGTGGTGATCCGGCGCGCCGATTTCAGAGGAGGGAATCCAACATTGCAAGGCTGTCCGCTTGGGGCAGGTGGCCCTTCAGCGAAGGCTGGGGCATGTCCCGTTGCAGCATCGCTGTGCTCCGGCGAAGGCCGGAGCGTTGGTCGCAGGGCGATCCGCTGATTGCCAGGGCTCCGGCCTTCGCCGGAGCACAGCTCTAGTCCTTCTCCTCGCGCTTGATCACGCCCTGCGCTTCCAGCCAGGTCAGGAACAGCCTTGGCCATGCCGCGACCAACGTGCCGGGCTTGCCCACGCCGAAGCTGTGGCCGCCGGTCTCGAAGATGTGCATTTCCACCGGACGCCTGGCGGCGCGCATCGCCGCGAACATGCGCAGGCTGTGTTCGACATCGGCGATGGGATCGTCGGCGGCATGGGCGAGGAACACCGGCGGGGTGGCCGGACCCACCTGCGCCTCGACCGAGAAGGCGTTCACGAAATCGGGCAGGCCCGACAGTTCCTTGAAGGTGCGGGTGGTGTCGATCGGCGCGCGCAGCGACACGACCGGATAGATCATGCCGGCAAAGGCGGGGATTGCGCTCTGGGCGTCGATCGCGTCGCGCTTCGGATAGAAATCATGCCCGCCGCGCGTCGCCAGCATGCCGGCGAGATGACCGCCTGCCGAGAAGCCGATCACGCCCAGCCGGGCAGGATCTATCCCGAAACGCGTCGCGCCATAGCGCAGCATCCGCATTGCGCGCTGGCCGTCCTGGAACGGCGCATCGTCGTTCCAGCCATCGCCGGGCAGGCGGTAGTAAAGGACGATGGCGGTGATCCCGCGACGCATCAGCCGCTCGGCGATCGGCTTGGCCGCGCTGCCGATCTGGATGCGGAAATAGCCGCCGCCGCCGATCACCAGCACCGCCGCGCCATTGGGATTGGCAGGCCGGTAAATCTCCATGCGTGGCTGGGTGATGTTCCAATAGGCGCCGGTCGCCGCCCCTTCCTTGCCGATCTTTTCGGGGCCCGCGGGCTTGCCGCTGCCCGGCGGGGGCGAACCCGACCAGAGGTCGATCGTCTCGGCGGGCGGGGGCAGGTCCTTCGCCGCGGCCGGAACCGCGACGAAGACCAGGGCGATCAGCAGGGCAGCGAGCCGGCGCATCGTGTCAGAACCTCTTGCTGACGGTGAAGTACACATATCGGCCATAGGGCACGTAGAGCGACCCGAGATAGCCATCCGCGGTGATCGGCGGCTGAACGTCGAAGATGTTGCGCGCGCCGACGCGGAAGCGGGTGTCGTCGAGGACGCCGCCCTTCACGCGATACTGGACATAGAGATTGACCGTGGTCTGGCCGTCCAGCTCGTAGGGGTTGCCGTTCGTGTCGAGGAAGTTGGTGTCGTAGACCTTGCCGATATAGTTGGCGAAGGCGCCGATGGTGAACCCGTCGAGCGACCAGGTGAGCGAGCCCGACAGGCGCCATTTCGGACGGCCGCGCTGCTCGAGCAGATCGCTGGAGTCGGTCAGCGGGGTGGCGGCGTTGATCGAATTCGCTGCACGCGCATCGAACAGCGCCTGTACCGCCGGCGGGGTATCGCGCGAGAATTTGGTCAGCCGCGCGGCGTTCAGCGCCAGGTTGAACCGGCCGAAATCGGTGCGGACGTTATAGAGCAAAGCCAGATCGATGCCCTGAACCGTCTGCGGCAGCAAATTGGTGAACTGATCGCGGATCTGGGTCACCGCACCCGCAGTCGCCAGTCCGGTGCCGGTGAAGACCGGGGTATCGTCGGCGGTCGCCGCGGCGCGGATCACGTTGGGATTGCTCGATCCCTGCAGGCGCAGGAGGTAATCGAGCACCAGCGCGTTCTGCGGACCGAACTGGCCGACGATGCCGACCTGATTGATCGACCAATAGTCCGCGGTCAGCGTCAGGCGGCCGGCGCTGGCGGGGATGAACTTGGGCTCGAGCACCACGCCCGCGCTCCAGTTGGTGCTGGTCTCGGGCTTCAGGTCGGGGTTGCCGCTGATGAAGATCGAATAGCTGATGCCGCGGGCGCAGGCGCTGAAATTGGCGATGCGTCCGGCGCGCAGATCGGCTTCGCAGCGATAATAGTCTGTGTTCGAACCGAGCCGCGAATATTGCACCGTCTTGGTCTGTTCGAGGTTCGGCGCGCGGAAGCCCATCGACCAGGAGCCGCGGATGCGCAGGCCATCGACGATGTCCCAGGCGGCGGCGACCTTCGGCTTCGCCACCGATCCGAAGTCGCTATAATATTCGTAGCGGCCGGCCAGTTGCAGATCGAGCCGGTGGACCAAAGGCACGTTCATCTCGGGTGAGACGACCGGCACGGCCAGTTCGGCGAAGGCGGAGTAGATGGTGCGGCTGCCCTTGGTGCTGGGCGTGGGGCTGACCGCGGCGACGTTGGACAGGTTGGTCTCGCCGGTCACCATGTCGGTGAAGGTACGGGTGCCGTTGAGGTTAGCATCGCGATCGTCGCGCTGGCTTTCGCCGCGGACCTCGACGCCCATCGCGATACCCAGCCCGCCGCCGGGCAGCTGGAACAGGTCGGGGCTGGAAAGCTTGAAATCGCCGAGCCACAGGCGGGTGCGCGAGCGGCGGACCAGATCGAAGCTGATCGCGTCGATCGTTGCCTGCGATGCGGGCGAGCAATCGCCGACGCTGGGCGTGGCCGAGCAGCCGCCGCTGAACGGGTTATAGGCGGCAGGCGTCGACAGCGCGAGATTGGCCTGCAGCTTGGTCATGTCGATCGCGTTCGACGTGTCGGTTGCCGAGGCTTCGGAATAGAGGAAGCCCGTGTCGAAATCGAACTTGCCCAGCTGGCCGCGGGCACCGAACAGGATGCGCGACTGCCAGTTGTTGACGTCCACCGTCTGCATGCCGGCATCGAGGAAGCGATAGGTGGAAAGGCGCACCGGCAGACCGGCGGCGGGCACATTGGTGAGGTTCGCGATGCGGTTCGGGTTGGCCTGGCCGTTGGCGAAGGTGACCGGGCCGAACGGGTTCCAATAGTTCGACGCGGGGATCACGATCGCGTTGAGGTTGATCGTCGGCGGCTGAATGCGCTGGGTGTTGGCGTTGTAGTAGGCGAGCTCGGTGTAGAGCGTCACGCTGTCGGTCACATCGTAATGGGCCGACAGGAAGCTGTTGTAGCGCTCGACCCGCGGGGTGACGGTGGTGCCGATGCGGGTGTCGAACCGCTCCGAACGCAGCGTCGTCGCGGTGGCGCGGGTGCCGCTGCCGTAGCAGGTGTTGGCGTCGATCGTGACGAGGCAACCCGGATTGAGCGCCGACTGGGTGTGGAAGGCGCCTGCCGACGAGGTCAGCGCCTGGTTGCCCGGGCTGCGGCGGATGGTGCCGGGTCCGCCGACGACGGCGAGGTTGGCCCAGGGCGACTGGGTGGCGCGGCCATCGGCGGTGAGGTTGCCCGCAAAGGCCGGATCGCCGTCGAACAGCGACATCAGATTGTCGGTCGCGGTGTAGGGCTGGTCGCTCGCGAGCTGTGCGCTGCGATTGGTGTAGTCGAGATAGAGGGTGACGTTGCCGCGGCCGTCCTTGCTGTTGAAGCCGAAGGTCGCGGTGCCCTGATATTCCTTGCGGTGCGTGCCCTCGGCATAGCCGTAGCGGAAGTCGAACTGCGCGCCCGAGAAATTGGTGCGGGTGACGGTGTTGACCACGCCCGCGACCGCATCGGCGCCATAGATGGCAGCGGCGCCGTCGCGCAGAATCTCGAGCCGGTCGAGACCGCCCACCGGCAGCGCGTTCGAGTTGTAGCCGAGCACCGGCACGTTGCCGTCGCCGGCCTGGCTGGTCGGGTGCTGGACGAGGCGGCGGCCGTTGAGCAGCACCAGAGTGTTGCCGACGCCCAGATTGCGCAGGTTGATCGAATTGACGTCGCCGCGCGCCGCGTTGCTGGTCTGCGCATTGTTCGATTCGTTGAAGGTGATGTCGCCCGCCTGCGGGATCGAGCGGATCAGGTCGTCGCCCGAGACGGCGCCGGTGGCGTCGATCTGGCTCGAATCCACTACCGTCACCGGCAGCGCGGTGTTCACCTTCGCGCCGCGGATCTGCGATCCGACGACGACGATATCGGTCGATTGCGGCGCCTCGGCTTCCGGATCGGCGGGCAGCTCGGTGGCGGGCGTGGCGTCCTGTGCATAGGCGGACTGCGCGGTGATCAGCGCGGCCAGTGCGGCGCCGGCAAACAGCGCGGTGTGGCGAACTCGCTTGGTCATTTCTCTTCTCCCCATTTTTCTTATCTGATTTGCTTGTGTCAGTCGGTATCGGCTTCGGCGGCGATGCGGGCCGGTGCGTCGTCGGGCCGGCCGTTCAGCGCGCGGTTCAGCGCGTCGCGGTCCAGCGCATTGTCCCAGCGGGCGACGACGATGGTGGCGACCGCATTGCCGATGAAGTTGGTGAGGCTGCGGCACTCGCTCATGAAGCGGTCCACGCCGAGGATCAGCGCCATGCCCGCGACCGGCACCGAGGGCACGATCGAGAGGGTGGCGGCGAGCGTGATGAAGCCCGCGCCGGTGACCCCCGCCGCGCCCTTGGACGAGATCATCGCGATCGCCAGCAGCGCGATCTGGTCGCCCAGCGACAGATCGACATTGCACGCCTGGGCGATGAACAGGGCGGCCAGCGTCATGTAGATATTGGTGCCGTCGAGGTTGAACGAATAGCCGGTCGGCACGACCAGACCGACCACCGACTTCTGGCAGCCGGCGCGCTCCATCTTGTCCATCAGGCTCGGCAGCGCGCTTTCCGACGACGAGGTGCCCAGTACCAGCAGCAGCTCGGCCTTGAGGTAGCGCAGCAGCTTGAGGATCGAGAAGCCCGACAGGCGCGCGACGCCGCCCAGCACCACCAGCACGAAGATCGCCGAGGTGAGGTAGAAGGTCGCGACCAGCCCCGCGAGATTGGCGAGCGATTCGATGCCGTATTTGCCGATGGTGAAGGCCATCGCGCCGAACGCCCCGACCGGGGCTGCCCACATCAGGATGCCGACCAGCTTGAACACCACCAGCCCGACCCGCTCGAACAGGTCGCGCACCGGCGCGGCAGGCTCGCCGACCATCGACAGGGCGATGCCGAACAGAATCGAGACCAGCAGCACCTGAAGCAGGGATTCACCGGCGAGCGCGGAAACCAGCGTGGTCGGGATCATCGCCATCAGGAAATCAACGATGCTGCTGTGGCGCGCCTTTTCGACATAGGTATTCACCGCGCCGGTATCGAGCGTGGCGGGATCGATGTTCATGCCCGCGCCCGGCTGGACGGTGTTGGCGACGATCAGGCCGACCACCAGCGCCAGCGTGGAGAAGAACAGGAAATAGGCGAAGGCCTTGCCCGCGACGCGGCCGACCGAACGCAGCTCGGTCATGCCGGCGATGCCGGTGACGAGGGTCAGGAAGATCACCGGTGCGATGATCATCTTCACCAGCTTGATGAAGGCGTCGCCCAGCGGCTTCATGCTTTCGCCGACGCCGGGGAAGAAATGGCCAAGAGCAGCCCCCCCCACGATGGCGAGCAGCACCCAGAAGTAGAGATGGCCGAAAATGCCCTTGCGCGGCTCGGCGCCCGGCTTCGCATAGTCGATGGCGATCGAACTCATCCTCACCCTTCCGAAATGACGTGGCGCCTCGATTGCGGGCGCCTTGGCCGCGGAACACTTGCGGCGGCGCGGTTTTCGCACCACGCTGCGGCCCAGTCCAAAGCGGGCGGAGAGGATGGCCAAGTTTATGAAATCAAAGGATATAGTGTTGGTTCACAGGCGGCCGGAGCGCGCCTGACTGTGCCGATATTCGCTCATAACCCGATCAAAATGTGTGGTAATCCACACAGATGATCGCCGATCTGATTCGACGCCTGCGCGCGCTGGACCGTCAGCTGGTGCTGACGATCAGCCTTGGCCTTGCACTGGTGCTGGCCACCGGTGTGGCGGCGGTGCGCTGGACCGATGCGCAGGCGCGCACCGCGACCGATGCGGCGGCGGCGCAGCTGGCACGTTCGAACAGCGGGCTGCTGGCGAGCGAGCTGCAGAAGTTCCGCCTGCTGCCGCTGGTGCTGAGCGAATATCCCGATGTTCGCGCGATGCTGGACGCAGGCGATTTCGCCGCGGCGGCGCGGATCAATCCGAAGCTGGAGCTGCTGGCGCAGCGTACCGATGCCGCGGTGATCTACGTCATCGCCGCCGACGGGCGCACCGTCGCGTCGAGCAATTATCGCCTGCCGACCAGCTTTGTCGGGCAGGACTATGGCTTCCGCCCCTATTTCCGCGGCGCGATGCAGGCGGGTGTGGCCGAGCTGTTCGCGCTGGGCACGGTCAGCGGCCGGCCGGGTCTCTATATCGCGCGGCGGATCGGTAGTGCCGATCGGCCGCTGGGCGTGATCGTGGTCAAGATCGAGTTCGAGCGGCTGCAGGAGGAATGGGGCCGCCAGCCCGGCGAGACTCTCGTGACCGACCGGCACGGCGTGGTGATCATCACCAGCCGCCCCGCATGGCGCTTCCAGACGCTGCGCCCGTTGAATCGGGCCGCGCGCGAAGCGATCCGCGCCACCCGCCAGTTCGGTGAACTGCCGCTGCCGCCACTAGCGCTGGCCGAAGAAGGCGGGGCGATCCATCCGCCGGGCGTGACGCGCGACGGCGGCTATCGCCGGGCCGAAGCCGCGCTGCCGCTCGATGGCGCGAAGCTGACCACCCTCTATCCGCTGCGCCCGGCGCTGGCGAGCGCGAGCGGAACGGCGCGGACGATCACTTTGGCGGTGCTGGGGCTGGTCGCGCTGGTGATTGCGGGGCTGCTGCGCCAGCGCGAGCGGCAGTTGCTGCAGGAAAATGCGCGGCGGCACCTCGAATCCGAAGTGGCGGCGCGCACCGCCGAACTGCGCGAGTCGAACGAGCTACTGGTCGCCGAAAGCGCCGAGCGCGTCCGCGCCAACCAGCGTTACCGCCAGGCGCGCGAGGAACTGGCGCAGGCCAGCCGGCTCGGGTCGCTCGGCCAGATCACCGCTGGCGTGGCGCATGAGATCAACCAGCCGGTCGCCGCGATCCGCACCTATGCCGAGAATGCCCAGCGCTTCCTCGAACGCGAAAGCCCGGACAAGGCGCGCGGCAATCTGGAGCGCATCGTCGAGCTGACCCGGCGGATCGGCACGATCACCGGCGAGCTGCGCAATTTCGCGCGGCGGCGCACGCCCAGCATCGGGCCGGTGGAAGTGGCGCAGGCGATCGACGCCGCACTGCTGCTGATCGGGGACAGCATCCGCAGCGCCGGCGTGAAGCTGGAGCGGGCCGGCGCCAGCGACGGGGTGAAGGTGATCGCCGACCGGGTGCGGCTCGAACAGATATTGATCAACCTGATCCAGAACGCGCTCGACGCGCTGGGCGGACGCGAGGCGCCGCGGATCGATATCGCGGTTCAGGCCAGCGCCGAGACGGTGTGGATCGACGTGATCGACAATGGGCCGGGCGTGTCGGACGAACTGGCCGAGAATCTGTTCACGCCGTTCGTCACCGGGCGCGAGCAGGGGCTGGGGCTGGGGCTGGCGATCGCCCGCAACATCGCGCGCGAATTCGGCGGCGAGCTGCGTCTGATCGAACCTAGCAAGGGCGGTGCGGCGTTCCGCATCGAGTTGCGCCGCGCATGACCGGCTTCGTCACGCGGCAGACGGTGTTCTTCGTCGACGACGATGCCGAACTGCGCACCGCCAACAGCCAGTCGCTCGAACTGGCGGGGATCGAGGTGCGCGCCTTTGCCGATGCGCAAAGCGCGCTGAACGAGATCGATGCCGGGTTCGAAGGGGTGCTGGTCAGCGATATCCGCATGCCGCGGATCGACGGGCTGCAGCTGTTCGCGCGCGTCGCGGGGATCGATCCGGAGATCCCGGTGATCCTGATCACCGGCCATGCCGATGTCGCGATGGCAGTCTCGGCGCTGCGCGACGGCGCGTTCGATTTCCTGCCCAAGCCGTTTGCGGCGGATCACCTGATCGCGGCGGTGCGGCGGGCGCTGGAGACGCGGCGGCTGGTGCTCGACAATCGCCGGCTGCGTGCCGCCGCGGTCGAAGTCGACAGCCCGCTGATCGGCGACAGCGCGGCGATGGTGCGGCTGCGCGAGAGCATCGCACAGGTGGCGCGCGCCGAGATCGACGTGTTGCTGGAAGGTGAGACCGGCACCGGCAAGGAGCTGGTCGCGGCGATGCTCCACCGCCAGTCGCCGCGCGCGCCGCGGCCGTTCGTGGCGGTCAATTGCGCCGCGCTGCCCGAGGCCTTTGCCGAGATCGAGCTGTTCGGCCATGCCGCCGATGCGGTGCCCAATGCCCGTTTCGCGCGGACCGGCCGGATCGAGGCGAGCAGCCGCGGCACCCTGTTCCTCGACGAGATCGACGGCATGCCGATCGCGCTTCAGGCGCGGCTGCTGCGGGTGCTGGAGGAGCGTGAAGTGCAGCCGCTGGGTAGCGACCGCCCGGTCTCGCTCGACCTGCGCGTAATCGCGGCGACCAAGCGCGACCTTGCCGAGATGGTGGCCGAGGGGAGCTTCCGCAGCGACCTGTATTTCCGGCTGAACGTGGTGCGGCTGAACATTCCGCCGCTGCGCGAGCGGCGCGGCGATATCCCGCAGCTGTTCGCGCATTTCACCGCCGAGGCTGCCGACCAGACCGCGCAGGGCGAGTTCCGCATGACCGATGCGATCCGCCGCCGCCTGCTCGAACATGACTGGCCGGGCAATGTCCGCGAGCTGCGCAACTTCGCTTTCTCGGCGGCGCTCGGCCTGTCCGAACAGCCCGATGCGGCGCCGGAGGAGGGCGCGATGGCACTGACCGAAAGCGTCGGCCGCTATGAGGAGTCGCTGATCCGCGAGACGATGACCCGCGCTGGCGGCAGCGTCACCCGGGCGATGGCGCTGCTGCAGACGCCGCGCAAGACGCTGTACGACAAGTTCCGGCGCTACGGCATCGTGCCCGAGGATTATCGGCGGTCACGCAAGACGCATTAGGCTGTATCGACATTCAACCACTCCTCCCCCGGAGGGGGAGGTGGCAGCCGCAGGCTGACGGAGGGGGAACACCACAGGCGATATCGCTTGGGGCAAGCCCCCTCCACCGCTTCGCGGTCCCCCTCCCCCTCCGGGGAGGATTTCTCATCGCGATGCTGGATGTCGATACGCATTAGGCGGTCTTATCCCAGGAACAGCTCCGCCGCCGCGTCGATAATCGCTTCGCTGTCGAGCCGGTAGGTGCGGTAGAGATCGGGCAGGTCGCCGGTCTGGCCGAACCGGTCGATGCCGAGCGGGCTGACCCGCATGCCGCGCACGCCGCCCAGCCAGGAAAGTGCCGCTGGCGATCCGTCGAGGATGGTGACGAGGCCCGCGCCGGGGGCGAGCGCGGAGAGCAGGGTCTCGGCATGCGAGATTTGCCGTGCGGCGCCGTTCCAGCGCTCGGCACGCCGCGCGGACCAGCCGCGATGGAGCAGGTCGGGCGAGGTGACGTTGAGCAGGCCGAGGCCGGGCAGGTCGTCGATCAGGCTTTCCCATGCCGCCAGCACTTCGGGCGCCACCGCGCCGGTGAAGACGATCGCCGCTTCGGCGCCGGGGGCGGGACGGCGGAGCCAATAGCCGCCCTTCAGCGCATCGGCTTCCCACGCATCGTCCTCACGCGCGATCTGCGGGATCGATCGGGTGCTCAGCCGCAGATAGACCGCGCCGCCATCCTCGGCCTGAATATGTTCGAAGGCGTGGCGCATCATCAGCGTCAGCTCGTCGGCCCAGGCCGGTTCGAAATAGGTGAGGCCGGGCTGGCCCATGCCGATCAGCGGGGTGTTGATCGACTGGTGCGCGCCGCCTTCGGCCGCCAGCGTCAGGCCCGACGGTGTGCCGACCAGCAGGAAGCGGGCGTCCTGATAACAGGCATAGTTGAGCGCATCGAGGCCGCGCGCGACGAAGGGGTCGTAGACCGTGCCGACCGGGATCAGCCGCGTGCCGAAATGCGGCGCGGCGAGACCGAGCGAGGCCAGCGCGATGAAGAAGTTGTTCTCCGCGATGCCCAGTTCGAGATGCTGGCCGGCCCCGCTGCCCGACCATTTCTGGGCCGAGGGGATCTTGGCGCCGGCGAACACGTCCTTCAATTCCTGCCGCCGGAACAGTCCGCGCTGATTGACGAAGGCGCCGAGATTGGTGGTCTGGGTGACGTCGGGCGCAGTGGTGACGATGCGGTCGCCCAGTGGCTCGCCCGACTTGGCGAGATCGAGCAGGATGCGGCCGAACGCCGCCTGGGTCGATTGCTCGGCGCCGTCGGGCACTGGCAGCCGTGCGGGCACCGGGACCGGCGCGGCCTTCGGCTCGGGCG
>NZ_JARNTV010000061.1 GCF_029433115.1 Sphingomonas sp. AOB5
GCCCTGCCCGCCGGGTCGATCCCCACCCAGTTGCCGTGCAGCGCGATCTCGATACCGCGCTCGGCCCTGAACTCGGGGTTCGCGCGCCAACCCACATCGGCCAGCAGGCACGCGGTGTGCCGCAGCCGCTCCAGTTCGGGCGGCTCGCCTTCGAACAGCGGCTCGATCCAGTCGTTGAGCAGGTCGCCATGCTCGGGAAAGCGGCCCAGCCGCTGCCCCTCGTCGCGCGCCGCCACGATCAGCGGGTCCTCGCGCCGCTGCGCCTCGCTCAACCGGGCGAACAACAGCCCCTCACGCAGCCCATAGGCCGATACGATGGTCTGTTCGCTGCCCAGATGCTTGAGCACGCTCGCCAGCAACGCTGTCGCATCGCCCAGCGTCGCTACGCGGCCGCCCGACAGGTTCGGAATCGCGCGCAGCTTGCCCCTGGCGACATGGCTGATCGTGCGGCCCAGCCGGGTCACCTGCTCGGCCGCGATCGGATATTGATGGATGATCGGCAGCGGATAATCGGTCAGGTGCATGTCGAGCCGCGCCAGCGCGCGCCACGATCCGCCGACCAGATAGAAGGGCAGATCCTTGCCCCGCCCCTTCCACCCGGCCTCGGCGATCAGCTTGCCGACGCGCCGGTCCAGCGTGCCCTGCGGCTTGGCGCGGATCGCCGCCAGCCGCAGAACGCCCAGCGGGAAGGAGACGCGGTCGGTCACCGTGCCGGCCACCACGCGCACCAGCTCGAGGCTACCGCCGCCCAGATCGCCGACAATGCCATCCGCATCGGGAATGCCCGACAGCACGCCCAGCCCGGAGGCCATCGCCTCTTCCTCGCCGGAGAGCAGCTCGACCTCGAGCCCCATCTGGTTCGCCGCATCGATGATCTCGCGCCCGTTCGACGCATCACGCACCGCTGCGGTAGCCACCACGCGCAGTTCGGCGACCTGCATCTCCCGCGCCAACGCCGCGAACCGCGCCAACGCCCCGCGGGCCATCGCCAGCGCCGATGCGTCGATCGCCCCGGTCTCGTTCAGCGAGCGGCCGAGACCCGCCATCACCTTCTCGTTGAACAGGATCGCGGGCAGCCGCGCGGTGCCCTGATAGACGACCAGACGGATCGAGTTGGACCCGATATCGATGATCGCCACCCGGTGCGGCACGACAGCACTGGCTTGGCCCGCGCGGGGCTTGCGGAACAGGAGCGTGCTCATTTGCGCTTCTTCGAACGCTTCAGCGTGAGTTTCGGCACCGATCCGCTACTCTTCTCCAGCGCCGCGCCGCGCCCGGAGAGCGACGGATTGGTCATGAAATAGCGGTGCAGGTTGAACGGCGTCTCGCCCGGCTCGACCCGGGTGTAATGGCCGTCCGGCTTCAGTTCCCAGCTCTGCTCATTGTCGATCAGGTTCGCGACCATCACCTGATCGACGATCTGGTCGTGCACCGTCTTGTTGCGGATCGGCAGCATATATTCGACGCGGCGGTCGAAATTGCGCTGCATCCAGTCGGCGGACGAGATGAACACCTTCGCCCCGTCATTGGGCAGCGCCTTGCCGCCGCCGAACACCCAGATGCGGCTATGCTCAAGGAAGCGGCCGACGATCGACTTCACCCGGATATTGTCCGACATCCCCGGCACGCCGGGCCGCAGGCAGCAGATGCCGCGGATGACCAGTTCGATCTCCACGCCCGCATTGCTCGCTTCATACAGCTTCTCGATGATCGCCGGATCGACCAGCGAGTTCATCTTCGCCCACAGCACCGCCGGCTGGCCGGCACGGGCATGGGCGATCTCCTCGTCGATCAGCTCCATCAGCCGCGGGCGCAGATCGCGCGGGGAAATGCCGAGCATCTCCAGCCCATGCGGCTCGACATAGCCGGTGACGTAGTTGAACACCTTGACCGCATCGCGCCCGACACGCGGATCGGCGGTGAAGAAGCTCAGATCGGTATAGATGCGCGCGGTGATCGGGTGATAATTGCCGGTCCCGAAGTGGCAATAGGTACGGAACCCGTTGCCTTCGCGCCGCACCACCATCGATATCTTGGCGTGGGTCTTCCAGTCGATGAAGCCATAGACCACCTGCACCCCGGCGCGCTCCAGCGCGGTCGCCCAGTACAGGTTCTGCTCCTCGTCGAACCGCGCCTTCAGCTCGACCACCGCCGTAACCGACTTGCCCGCCTCCGCCGCCGCGATCAGTGCGTTGATCACCGCCGACTGCTTGCCTGCGCGATACAGCGTCTGCTTGATCGCCACCACGTCCGGATCGGCCGCCGCCTGCCCCAGGAACGAAAGCACCACGTCGAAGCTCTCATAGGGGTGGTGGACGACGATATCCTTGGCCCGGATCGCGGCGAAGCAATCGCCGCCATATTCGCGAATCCGCTCGGGAAAGCGCGGCGTATAGGGCTGGAACTTCAGGTCCGGCCGGTCCTCATCGACCAGCATCGACAGGTCGCCCACGCCCAGGAAACCACCGGTCTCGGTCAGCAACGCCTCGCGGCCGCCCAGTTCCTCGAACAGCACTTCCTGAAGCGCCTCGTCGATCCCGTCTTCCATCTCGAGACGGATCACGCGCCCGCGCCGCCGGCGCTTGATCGCGCTGCGGAAGGTCATGACGAGGTCTTCGGCTTCTTCCTCGATTTCGATATCGCTGTCGCGCAGCACACGGAACGCAGCGGACCCCAGCACATCATATCCGGGGAACATCAGGTGCGAGAAGCGCTTGAGCAGCGTCTCGACCGTGACATAGCGCGCGGCCGCCCCCTTCTTGCCGGGCAAGCGGACGAAGCGCGGCATGGTGGTCGGCAACAGCACCAGCTCGCGGATCGGCTCCTTGTCCGAACGGCGGACCAGGTCGAAGATCACGCTCGATCCCTGATTGGGAATGAACGGGAACGGATGCGCGGGGTCGAGTGCCTGCGGCGTCAGGATCGCGAAGATCTGCTCGCGGAAATGGCTTTCCAGCCACTTCTCGGTCTCGCCCTCGATCTCGTCCTTGTCGAGCACCTCGATGCCGGTCGCGGCCAGCTCGGCGCGGATGTCGTTCCACACACCCTGCTGATTGTCCGCCAGCACCTCAGCCTCGGCGACGATCGCTTCCAGCTGTTCCTCGGGCGTCAGGCCATCGACCGATCGCGCCTCCACCTTCTGCATGTGCTGGCCCATCAGGCCGGCCACGCGGACCATGAAGAACTCGTCGAAATTGCTGCCCGAGATCGACAGGAAGCGCAGCCGCTCCAGCAGCGGATGCGCGCGGTTGCACGCTTCCTCCATCACCCTGCGATTGAAGGCGAGCCAGCTCAGCTCGCGATTGAAATAACGTTTCCCCTCAAGCGGGTCGGCGGTCTCGGCAGGCGCATCTTCGGCGATCGTCGGGGCGGCGTTCGTCATTGCGTCTCGCTTTCGGATTCGGCCAGCACGCCGGCGCGAATCAGGGTGGCGCGGGCATGTGTAATCGATAAGCGCGGACTGCGCCGCTCATGCGCGTCATTTTCCAGCGCATCCGCCACCCGGATCAGCGCGACATGGCTCCGCTCCACCCGCTTGGTCAGCCACAGGATCAGCTCGGGCGGCGCCACCAGCATGCGGCGCTCGAAGAATTTGTTCAGCAGCAGCGGCACCAGTGCGTCATCGGGCGCCTGCAGAGACAACAGCGGCGTCGCGGCCAGCCGCGAGCGCAGGTCTGGCAGCTTCACCTGCCACAGATCCTCGGTAACGATCAGCAGCGGCTTGTGATCGGCCTGCGCCTTGTTCCACGCATGGAAGATAGCGGTCTCGCTCACCCGATCCGCATCGTCGATGAAATGGCCTTCGGATTTCGCGGCGAAGATGCGCGCCAACAGGCTCTTGCCCGATTTGCGCGGTCCGATCAGCAGCCCGGCCATCACCGGCCAGGTCGCCCAGCGCTCGAGCATCTGCACCGCGCGCACGTTCGAATCGCCGACGAGGAACTCCGTCTCGCTCGTTTCGGGAATGACGAGCGGCAGCGCGAGCTGGTTCATTCGCTCTTCGGGCTGTCCGAAGGCTGGGGGTTGGGGCTTCCGCCGCCGCCCGGCCGCCGGATGCGCAGCACGCCCGGCCCTTCCTGAACCTGCCAGCCGCGCCCTTCCAGCGCCGCGCGCAGACTGCCGATCGGTCCGTCATAACGGACGCTCATCACCGAAACCCCGCCAAGCGCCAGGCTGGTGGTGCTGGCACTGCGCACGCCCGGTACGCCGCGCACGCCCGATTCGGCCGCATTGACCGAAGCCGCGGTCGGCGTCTCGACCTGTACGGTGAAGCTCGCCGTCGTATCGGTCACGCCCGGAGTCGCGCTCGGGGACGCCGAATCCTCGGGCGTCTCTTCTTCCTCCACCGGCTTTTCTTCGGGCGGGCGATAGGCGAGCAGATGATCGGTCTTCAGCGCACCGCTGGCGAGTGCGGCCTGATACGCGCGGTCGATCCGCTCGATGCCCTTGTCGAGCATCGAATCGAGGCCCGCGGCATTATCGACCCGCAGCGCGAACTGGGTGATCCGCACCCGGTCCGGCCCATGGCTGGCGGTGAAGATCGCGGTCACAGGTCCACCCGGATAATCGGGGCGAAGCTGCACTTCGGCGATCAGCACGTCGGTCGCGCCATATTGATCGACGATCGCGCGCCACCATCCGCGCCCGCGCCGCCCGATCTGTCCGGCGTTGATCAGCAGCGCGTCGCCAGCGCCGCCACGCGGGCGGACATAGTCGATCGTGCTGTTCGAACTGCGGAAGCGGGTCCAGGCCGCAGCCCACGCCGTCGGCCGCTCGAACACGCGACCGGTGCCGCCGGTCCATTCGACCGGCACCAGCAGCATCGGCGTGGAGCGCGAGACCGTGCTGTTCACGCCCAGAATCGCGCCAGCCTTGCTGCGGTCGAACAGCACGCCCAGCTTGGCGATATAGCGGTTCGGCCCGATCTGCTCATGCTCGACGACGATGCCGGTCACCAGCGCATCGAGCGCCGAATCGGAAAGGCTGCTGCTCCGGCCGGTCAGCCGCCGCGCCAGCAGGTCCCAGCCCTTGCGCTGCGCCACCCGCCAGCCGTCGGTCCGCGCCGCATCGGCATCCGCGCCGCGTACATCGACTTCGACGCCCGACACCTCGAAGCTGGCCGGATCGCTGGAAGCGGTGTTCGCGCCGGCCTTGCCGCGCTGGGCCATCACGCCCCCCGCAGCCCCTGCGATCAGCACCGCAGCAGCGAAACCATAGATGAAAGGAGAGCGGCGACGGATCATTCCGCGCCCTTTTGGCGAAGCGGGCGTGGAATTCCAAGCGCGATGTCGCTAAGCGCGCGCCATGAGCGACCCTGAAAGCTACACTTACGCCCAGGCAGGCGTATCGATCGAAGCCGGCAACGCGCTGGTCCGCGCCATCGCCCCCCTCGCCCGTTCGACGCGGCGGCCGGGTGCGGACGCCGATCTGGGCGGGTTCGGCGGCGTGTTCGACCTTAAGGCCACCGGCTACAAGGATCCGCTGCTCGTTGCCGCAAACGACGGCGTCGGCACCAAGCTGAAGCTCGCCATCGAAAGCGGCCGTCACGAGGGCGTCGGCATCGATCTGGTCGCGATGTGTGCCAACGATCTGATCGTGCAGGGCGCCGAGCCGCTCTTCTTCCTCGATTATTATGCCAGCGGAAAGCTCGACCAGCAGGTCGCACAGACCGTGATCGCCTCGATTGCCGAGGGCTGCCGTCAGGCCGGCTGCGCGCTGATCGGCGGAGAGACTGCCGAAATGCCCGGCATGTATTCGGACGGCGACTACGATCTGGCCGGCTTCTGCGTCGGTGCGGTCGAGCGCGAGAATCTGCTCGACGGATCGAAGGTCGCCCCCGGCGACGTGATCCTCGGCCTCGCTTCGGCGGGCGTGCACTCGAACGGCTTCAGCCTTGTCCGCCGCCTCGCCGCCGACAAAGGCTGGAAGCTCGACCGCCCGGCCCTGTTCGATCAAGAGGTGATCCTGATCGACGCGCTGATGGCCCCGACGAAGATTTACGTGAAGAGCCTGCTCCCCTCGGTTCAGGCCGGCCTGGTGAAGGGCCTCGCCCATATCACCGGCGGCGGCCTGCTCGAGAATATCCCGCGCGTCCTGCCTGCCAATTGCCACGCCACGGTCGATGCCGATGCGTGGGAACAACCGCGGCTGATGGCGTTCCTGCAGGCACAGGGCAATATCGAGCCCGAAGAGATGGCGCGGACTTTCAACTGCGGTATCGGCATGGCGGTGATCGTGGCGCCGGAAAATGTGACTGCGGTCACACAAGCACTGCAAGCCGCTGGCGAGACGGTGTTTTCCATCGGTGCCGTGTCGGAAGGCCAGCGCGGCTGCACCGTAAAGGGCAGCGACGAGACCTGGGGCGGCCGCGGCGACTGGACCGCGACGCATAACCAATGAAGCGCAAGATCGGCATCCTCATCTCGGGCCGCGGCTCGAATATGATGTCGCTGGTCGAGGCATCCCGCACGTCCGCCTCGTCCTACGAAGTCGCCCTCGTCGCCAGCGACAAGCCGGACGCAGCGGGCCTCGCCTGGGCGGCCGAACAGGGCGTCCCGACCTTCAGCCATTCGCCCAAGGGCATCCCGAAGGCCGAATATGAAGCCGCAATCGACTCGGCGCTGCGCGAAGCAGGTGTCGAGGTGATCGCCCTTGCCGGCTATATGCGCCTCGTATCCGACGCGTTCGTCGAGCGCTGGCGCGGCAATATCCTCAACATCCACCCCTCGCTGTTGCCGCTCTACAAGGGCCTCGATACGCATCGCCGCGCACTGGTGGCGGGCGACATGGAGGCCGGCTGCTCGGTCCATATCGTCACCGAGGAGCTGGATGGCGGCGAGGTGCTGGGTCAGGCCCGCGTCCGGATCGAAGCCCGCGACACGCCGGAAAGCCTTGCCGAACGCGTGCTGAAGGAGGAGCATAAGCTCTATCCCAAGGTTCTCGCGGAGTTCCTATGCCGCTCAGCCCCGACCCCGACCGCATCCTGACGAAAGTCCGCGAGATCGCCCTCGCCCTTCCCGAGAGCGAGGAACGGCCCAGCCATATGCAGCCGACCTTCTTCGCGGCGGGCAAGATGTTCGGCCAGTTCCGTCACGATCATCATGGCGACGATCGCACGGTGATCATCGTCAAGACGGGCGATCCCGAGGAAGCAGCGTCGCTGATCGAGAACATGCCCGATCTCTACAGCCGCCCGGCCTATTTCCGCGCCGGCTGGGTCTCGATCAATCTCGAACCCGCCGACACCGACTGGGACCATGTCGGCGATCGCATCGCCCGCAGCTGGGAGCTGGTCGCCCCGCGCCGCCTGCTCGAAGCCGGCGGACGCTGATCGTGCGGGATACTTAACGCCGCCCATCGGTTGTCACCGCGGCCCCAGTATTTTCTCCGGGCCGAAGGAAAATCGCCATGAGGATGGAAAAGGTAGGTCACAAGGAAACGCTGACGACACCCGGCGTCGCAGGCGCCGAACAAGGCAAGGTGATCCTCGACGGCCCGGACGGGGTCGCGATCACCATGACCCCGGCTGCGGCCGAAGGCACCGCCCGAAGTCTCCTCGCCGCTGCCGAGGAAGCCAGGCATCAGGAAGACGAGGCCTGAATAGCTTGCGCGGTCGCCACCGCCCCCGCCATAGAGGGGCCAGATGATCAAGGTTGCCAGTTACAATATGCGCAAGTCGATCGGCACCGATCGGCGGCGCAGGCCCGAGCGTACGCTGCAGGTTCTGTGCGAGATCGGTGCCGACGTCGTGGCGTTGCAGGAGGCGGACCGCCGCTTCGGCACGCGTGCCGCGGTGATGACCTCGCATCTGCTGCTGGATCACAGCCCGTATAAGGCGATCCCGTTCGGCACGCGCGCCACCAGCATGGGCTGGCACGGCAATGCGTTGCTGGTGCCCAAGGACGCCGAGATCGTGGATTATGAGCAGATCCACCTGCCCGCGCTGGAGCCCCGCGGCGCGGTGATGGCCGATGTGCGCGTAAACGGTCAGGTGGTGCGCTTCGTCGGCATGCATCTCGATCTTTCGGGGCTTTGGCGGCGGCGTCAGGCGCATGCTATCATCGCCCATGTCCAGTCGAGCACGCACCAGCATCCGACCGTGCTGATGGGCGACCTGAACGACTGGACTGCAGGTTCGGGCTGCCTGAAGGACTTCGCCGCGCATTACTGTTTCGCCGAGACCGGCCGCAGCTTCCATGCCCGCCGCCCCGTCGCGCGGCTCGACCGGATCATGGCCTCGCCCGATCTGCGCTTCACCGCAGCCGGGGTGCATGACAGCGCCGCATCGCGTACAGCCTCGGATCACCTCCCCATATGGGCGACGGTGGAGCGGGCTTAGGGTGACGACAATCCACGAACGCGAGCTGCGGCTCGCACTGGTCTGCTACGGCGGCATCAGCCTGGCCGTGTACATGCACGGCATCACCAAGGAGATCTGGCGGCTCGCCCATGCCAGCCGTGCCTCGCGTGACGGCGACAAGCCCAATGGCGGCAGCGAGGGCGTGTATCACGCCATGCTGCAGGAAATTCAGGAAACCACCGGCATCCGGTTGCGCGTGCTGGTCGATATCGTCGCGGGCGCCAGCGCGGGGGGGATCAACGCGGTGTTCCTGGCGCAAGCTATCGCCACCGGCCAGTCGCTCGATCCGCTAACCGATCTGTGGATGGAATATGCCGATGTCGAGGCATTGCTCGCGCCCAGCCAAGCACCGTCGCACAAGCTGGCGAAGATCTGGGCGGTGCCGCTCGCCTGGATGGTCGCCAATCGCGCCAAGACGATCGACGCCACGGTGGAGGTCGCCGCTCGCGACGAAGTCCGCCTGAAGCTCGAAAAGTTCATCCGCTCGCGCTGGTTCGAACCGCCCTTTGGCGGCAAGCAGCTGCTCCACACCATCCTCGACGCGTTCGAAGCCATGGCCAAGGCGCCGGCGGAGAAGCGCCTGCTGCCCGAGGGCCAGCCACTCGACCTGTTCGTCACCGTCACCGATTTCCGCGGCCATGCCGAGCGGCTGCGGCTCAATTCCCCGCCACAAGTGATGGAGACCGAGCATCGCCTCGTCTTTTCCTTCACCGATCATGGCGCGGCCAACGAAGGCGATTTCGCCCATCGCTGCGAACTGGCCTTTGCCGCGCGCGCTACGTCGAGCTTCCCCGGCGCCTTCCCGCCCTTCACCGTCGCCGAGATGGATGAGGCGCTGAAGGAACGCGGCACCTCATGGCCCGGCCGCGACGCCTTCCTCGAACATGCGCTGTCGCATCAATGGGCCGACAATCGCGCTGAGAAAGCGGTGCTGATCGACGGCTCGGTCCTCGCCAACGCGCCGTTCCGCCCGGCGATCGAGGCCCTGCGCGAACGTCCCGCCCGCCGTCAGGTCGACCGCCGCTTCGTCTTCATCGACCCCTTCCCCGATGGCCGCCTCGCGCTCTACGGCGAACGGACCGATACGCCGGGCTTTTTCCAGACGATCATCGGCGCCCTTTCCGAACTGCCGCGCGAACAGCCGATCCGCGACAATCTGGAAGAGATCGCCGCGCGTTCGGAGCGGATCGAGCAGATGCTGGCGATCATCGGCGAGATTCGCGCCGAAGTGGAAACCCAGGTCGAGGCGCTGTTCGGCTACACGCTGTTCATGGACTATCCGACGCCCAAGCGGCTCGCCGCATGGCGCCGCCGCGCCCAGATCGCTGCCGCGGCCAAGGCCGGATATGGCCACACCGCCTATGGCCTGCTCAAGGTCAACGGCGCGATCGATCGCACCGCGCGCCTCCTCTACCAGATCGGCGATCGTCAGGGTCCGGAGCGGCTGCGCGAGATCCGTGATTCCGTCGCGAAGTCGGTCAAGGAACGCGGTCAGGCACAATTCGGCGCGACCCAGTCGAACGGCGCCAGCCCCGAGACGCTCGAATTCCTGCGCGCACACGATCTCGGCTTCCGCATCCGCCGCCTGCGCCTGCTCGCGCGTCGCCTGACCGATATCGACCTGCCCGGATCGCATGCCGAACTGCTGCCGATGCGCGAGGCGATCTACGAATCGCTCGCCGCCTATCTCGAATGCAAGCGCGCCGACACCTTTGCCGACCTGAAGCCGCTGGTGCGCCGGATGGAGGGCGATGCCGGCCCGCTGCTCGACGAAGTCGCGGCGCGTATGGGGCTGAAGGCGCTCGACACCGCCACCGACGCGCGGCTTTCCCAGGGGTTCAGCCAGCTCTCCAAGGAGCTGCGCCGCCCCCTGCTGCTCGCCCATCTCGGCTTCCCCTTCTTCGATATCGCGACGCTGCCGATCCTGCAGGGCGAGGGGGTGGACGAATTCGATCCGATCCGCGTCGATCGCATCGCCCCCGACGATGCCTGCGCTATCCGCAGCGGCGGCGCGGAAAAGTCGCTCAAAGGGATCCAGTTCAACAGCTTCGGCGCCTTTTTCAGCCGCGCCTATCGCGAGAACGACTATCTGTGGGGCCGCCTCCACGGCGCGGACAGGCTGGTGGACATCATCCTGTCCACCCTGCCCCCCTCCAACTGCCTGCCCCAGACCCGCATCGCGGAGATCAAGAAGGCCGCCTTCCACGCGATCCTCGACGAGGAAGAGCCACGGCTGAAGGCGGTGCCGGGCCTGTTCGATGAACTCAGGGCAGAGATCGGCTGACCTTCTTTCCCTCTCCCCTTGTGGGAGAGGGAGGGAGCCGCAAAGCGGCGGAAGGGTGAGGGGGACTTAGGTCTCGTTACCCAACTCCCACTCGCTTCGCGAGCGGGCCCCTTCCCTCTCCCACAAGGGGAGAGGGAGTGACTTGCGAGCCTCGCCGTCCTAAACCATCGTCATATGGTCGCGAGGAAGGGAGCGGAATGCGGTTTCTGAAGGTGCTGTTCTGGCTGTTGCTGGGCGGCCTCGTCGCGGCCTTCGTGATCTATAATGGCGACGAACGCGTCAGCATCCATCTGTGGGGTGGGCTGATCGCCGATTTCAGCCTGCCGCTGATGCTGATCGTGGTCTTCCTGCTCGGGTTCCTGCCGATGCTGCTCGCCTATCACGGCCTGCGCTGGCGCAGCCGCCAGCGGATCGCGGGGCTGGAGCGCGCGCTCGCCGATATCCGCGCGATCACGCCGGCCCCTGCCGAACCCGAAGCGCTGCCTGCGCTGCCCGCAGCGCCCTCCACGACGCTGTTCCCGGAGACGGGCGCATGAGCACGCCGCTCTACGTCGCGCTCGACACGCCCGATCTGGAACGCGCCAAGGCCATCGCCACCCGCGTCCACAAGCATGTCGGCGGGATCAAGCTGGGCCTCGAATTCTTCATGGCGAATGGCCGCGCCGGGGTGCACGAAATGGCCGAGATCGGCCTGCCGATCTTCCTCGACCTGAAGTTCCACGACATTCCCAACACCGTCGGCAAGGCGATCCAAGCGCTGCGCCCGCTCAACCCCGCGATCCTGACCGTGCATGCCGCAGGCGGCCGGGCGATGCTGGAAGACGCCAAGGCCGCGGCGCCCACCGGCACCAAGGTGGTCGCGGTGACGATGCTTACCAGCCTCGATTCGAGCGACCTAACCTCGATCGGCCTCGCCCCCGATCCGCACGAGCAGGTGATGCGCCTGACCGAGCTCGCCCGCGAATCCGGCGTGGATGGCATCGTCTGCTCGGGCAACGAAGTCGCTGCCGCCAAGAAGCTGTGGCATGATGGCTTCTTCGTCGTTCCCGGCGTCCGCCCCGCGGACGGCCCGGTCGGCGATCAGAAGCGGGTTGTGACGCCCCGCGCCGCGCTCGACGCCGGTGCCTCGATCCTGGTGGTCGGCCGCCCGATTACCCAGGCCGAGGACCCCGACATGGCCGCCCGCGCGATCGAAGCCACGCTGTGATCGCGCTCTGGCTCGCCGCGCTGGCGTTCGGCGCCCTTTCGCCGCAGGACACGCCCATCGAACTCAAGGGCAAGTGCGTTCCCAACCCCACTTTGCCCAGCATGATGAAGCAGCGCGACGGCGCGAAGGACGTAACGACGGTCCAGTGCGACCGCGTCGTCATCGAACCGGGCAAGCAGGCCAGCTTCTACAAGGGCGACACGCTGGTTGCGACATTTGCGGGCCATCCCGGCGACGCCAGCGACATCACCATGGATAGCGTCACCGTCGGCAAGGCGGTGGCGGCTCCGACCAGCAATGGCCGCTGCCGCATCTACAGGAACGACAGCTCGGGCGAGGTGCTGATGCTGTGCTTCGCGGTCTATCGCGATGGCGAGACCACGCTCGGCGCAGTCGCCACTTTCAGCTCGGGCCGGAACTGACGCCCTAGCGGCGGCCTGTCTGTGCCGCTGCCAGCAGTTCACGGCCCCTCGCGAACGGCAGCGCCGCGCCGGTCCCGATCCGCTCGCCGGGCTGCGCATTCTCGCACACCACGCGATAGGCCAGTTCGAATGGCGATCCCGGCGGCGGCGTGCCCCATTCCGGCTCGCTGCCCGCGTTGAACACGGTGTTGCCCGCGCCGTCGAAGGCGACGCCCTCCAGCCCGCGCATCAACTTCGCCTTGCAGTCGAAGCCGACCCGGCCGTCCATCGCCGCAAACGGCTTCCTGTCGGGCGCCATGACCACCACGATCCGTGCGACCGGGTTCGGTCCGGTCCGGTCGATCCCTTCGGCGTCGATGATCGCGATCATGCCGGTGCTCGGGATCACCCCGATCACGCGCCAGTCCTGCGCCTGTGCGGCCGGAGCAAGGAAACCGAGCGCCAGCAGCGCGCCGAACAGCGTCTTCATACCCTTCACGACTCCTCGATCATCTTGCGCGCTTCGGCCAGCGGCGGCTTCGGCCCGAACGAACGATCCGGCAGCGGCTTGCGCCCGCATACCATGTCGGTCGTGCGCAGCCCGTTCTCGCCCACCGTGTCGATCCACTGGTTTTGCCCCGGTCCAGACCCCATCTCGGCGCCGTCATCGGCATAGATCCACACCTGCTCGGTGCGCATACGCGGCTTGTCGCAATCGACCGACATGCGGACCCGGAACGACGAGAAACCCCGGTCGCCGGTCCGGCGAATCATCAGCAGGTCGAGCCTGCGCAGGTTCTGCTCTCCCGGCACGATGTTCGCCGCATCGAGGAACACCACCGGACCGTCCGGCTCGATCGAAATCAGCCGCCAGTCCTGCGCCTGCGCCGGTGCGGCGAACAGGATCGCCGCCGCAATGCCCGCCATCCGGATCATCTTCGCTCTCCCCTCACGCCGCGCCATCATTTTGCGTTCTCGCCGCCCTGCAGCAGCGCCCGGCCATCGACGATCGGCAGGCCGTCGCCATAGCTTTTGGTGTCGAGCTTCCGGCGGCCGCACGCCAGATCGGCCAGATCGGCGAAATTCGATCCCGGCGAAACTTCGCCCCATTCAGTGTCCGTCGGCTCGGTGCCGTTCGGCTTGCCCGACGTATCGATCCGGGTGACTCCGTTGATCCGCGCCTTCGGCGCCTTGCAGCCAAGCGAGATGTTCACGATCCCCGCCGCGGCACCCGCCCGGTCCTGTTCGAACACCATCAGGATATCGATGCTGCGGATATCCTCCCCGGCATCCTTGGGACTCTGCAGATCGACGAACACCGTGCGGCCCTCGTCCTTCTCCACCGTCATCAGCCACCAGTCGCGCGCCTGCGCCGCCGGTGCCACCAGAATTCCGAATGCGATCAATGCAGTACGCAGCATGATACTCCCCCTCCGCCTTGGTGATATCGCGCGAACGCGATCCTGCCTATAGGGCGTCGCATGACGTTCGCCGCCGATATCCGGACCGCCATCCATGACGATCTCGCCGCGCTGCATCCGGTGATCGAGCGCGCCTATCGCGGCGACGCCGCCCGCGCCGGCTGGACCCACGAATCGGACCTGATCCCCGAGGGCGAGCGCACCGATCTGGAGACGCTACGCGGCCTGATCGACGATCCCGCCAGCCGTCTGCTGATCGCCCGCAACGGCGATACCGTAATCGGCTGCGTCAACGTCCAGCATCGCGGCGGCGGCCTGGCCTATCTCGGCCTGCTGTGCGTCGATCCGCAGCTTCAGGCTGGCGGCCTCGGCCGCCAGCTCGTCGAGGCAGCGGAATGCACCGCACGCGACATTTTCGGCGCCACCACCATGGAAATGACCGTGATCGAACAGCGCGCCGAGCTGATCGCCTGGTATGTCCGCCGCGGCTATGCCGTATCGGGCGAACGCCGCGACTTCCCGATCCCGATGGACCCGCCGCTGTTCATGACGGTGCTGGTCAAGCCGCTCGGCTAGGCGGCCAGGAAATGCGATTGCACGCGTCGCTCTGGTCTCTGCGCTACTGCCGATGGCCTTGTCGCCGCGAAAGATCGCCTGATTTGACAGGTCCGCCCGCCGCATCCTAGCGCGCTGCGATGCCCGTCACCGCCAAGATTTGCGGCCTTTCGACGCCCGAAACCCTCGACGCCGCAATAGCGGGCGGCGCGAGCCATGTCGGCTTCGTCTTCTTTCCGCCCAGCCCCCGCAATCTCGATTTCGCGCGGGCCCATTCGCTTGCCGCTCGGGTGCCGGGTCATGTCGGCCGCGTCGGCGTGTTCGTCGATCCCGACGACGCCCTGCTCGAAGCCACGCTGCCCGCGCTCACTGCCGTCCAGCTACACAAGGTCACCCCCGAACGCGCCGCCGCGATCCGCGCCCGTATCCCCGTCTGGGTCGCCGTCGCGGTAAAGACCCGCGCCGATCTCGATGCCGCATCCGCCTATCGGGGCGCCGCCGATCGCATCCTCTACGACGCCAAGACACCCGACAGCGCCGCCCTGCCCGGCGGCATGGGCCTGCGCTTCGACTGGACCCTGTTGCAGGATTTCCGTCACCCGCTCCCCTGGGCGCTCTCGGGCGGCCTTGATCCCACCAATGTCGCCGAGGCCGCACGTATCACCGGCGCGCCGCTGGTCGACGTCTCATCCGGGGTCGAGACAGCACCCGGCGTCAAGGATGTGGACAAGATCGCCGCGTTCCTTAAAGCGGTGGCACGATGCTGACGCCTCTCGCCCCTGCCGGATTTCGATGGCGCTGACCGCTTGCTTCCCAGCCAGCGACCGTCCACCGAACCCGTGAGAGACCCGATGACCGACACTGTCACCCTGCCCAATTCCCTGCGTAACCTGCCTGACGAACGCGGGCATTTCGGCCAGTTCGGCGGCCGCTTCGTCGCCGAGACGCTGATGCCGCTGATCCTCGATCTGGAGCGCGAGTATCGCGCGGCCAAGGCCGATCCCGCCTTCCAAGCCGAATTCGACGATCTGCTGGAGCATTATGTCGGTCGCCCCAGCCCGCTCTATTTCGCCGAGCGGCTGACCGAGCATTACCGCAAGGGCGCACCCGCGGGCCCAAATGGCGAAAAGATGGGCGCGAAGATCTATTTCAAGCGCGAGGAGCTGAATCACACCGGCGCGCACAAGATCAACAATTGCATCGGCCAGATTCTGCTCGCCCGCCGCATGGGCAAGACCCGGATCATCGCCGAGACCGGCGCGGGCCAGCATGGCGTCGCCACCGCCACCGTTGCGGCGCGCTTCGGCCTGCCCTGCACCATCTTCATGGGCGCGGTCGACGTCGCGCGGCAGCAGCCCAACGTGTTCCGCATGAAGCTGCTCGGTGCCGAGGTCACGCCCGTCACCAGCGGCGCACAGACGCTGAAGGATGCGATGAACGAGGCCCTTCGCGATTGGGTCGCGAACGTCCACGACACCTTCTACATCATCGGCACAGCAGCCGGCCCGCACCCCTATCCCGAACTGGTCCGCGACTTTCAGAGCGTGATCGGCACCGAGGCGCGCGCGCAGATCCTGAAGGCCGAGGGCAAGCTGCCCGACCTGCTGATCGCGGCGGTGGGCGGCGGATCGAACGCGATCGGCCTGTTCCACCCCTTCCTCGACGATGCCGACGTGGCGATGGTCGGCGTCGAGGCGGCGGGCCATGGCATCGAGACCGGCCAGCATGCCGCCAGCCTCAACGGCGGCGTCCCCGGCATCCTGCACGGCAACCGCACCTATCTGCTCCAGGACGAAGACGGCCAGATCACCGAGGCACACTCGATCTCTGCAGGCCTCGACTATCCCGGTATCGGCCCCGAACATAGCTGGCTGCACGAAAGCGGCCGCGTGAAGTACGAGCCGATCACCGACAGCCAAGCGCTCGACGCGTTCCAGCTCTGCTGCCAGCTCGAAGGCATCATCCCCGCGCTGGAAAGCTCGCACGCACTCGCAGCTCTCGAAACCAATGCCCTGAAATATCGCGACGACCAGATCATTATCGTCAACGTTTCCGGCCGCGGCGACAAGGACATCTTCACCGTGGCCGAAGCGCTGGGGGTGAAGCTGTGAAGCTCAGCCTGAAGCGCCGCCATATCCGCCGCCGCGCCGATCTGCCGCCGGTCCCCTATCACCGCTGGATCCGCCCGCTGGCGACCTTCTGCATCTCGCTGTCGGTCTTCGTCGTCCTGCCGGCGATCTATTTCCGCGGCGCGCAATGGACCAGCCTCGCCGCCGCTTTGATCCTCGCCGCACTCTCCACGCTGGCCCTGGAACTGATCATCAAGCACCGCGCCAACCGTCAGAAAAGCCTCAAAAAACGCCGGAAGCGCACCGCATGACCGCTCGCCTCGCCAACGCCTTCGCCAAGGGTCATCCCGCGCTCGTCACCTTCATCACCGCGGGTGACGGCGATACCGCTGCCAATCTCGACGCGCTCGTCGCGGGCGGGGCGGACGTGATCGAGCTGGGCATGCCCTTCACCGATCCGATGGCCGATGGCCCCGCGATCCAGGCCGCCAATCTGCGCAGCCTCGCCAAGGGCACGCGCACCGCCGATGTGTTCGCGATCGCCACCGCCTTCCGCCAGCGCCACCCCGATACGCCGCTGGTGCTGATGGGCTATGCCAATCCAATGGTCGCGCGCGGGCCGGACTGGTTCGCCGAAGCCGCAGCCAAGGCAGGCGTGGACGGGGTGATCTGCGTCGATATCCCCGCCGAGGAGGATGACAGCCTGGGCCAGCAGCTTCGCGCGCATGGCGTCGCCAATATCCGCCTCGCCACACCGACCACCGACACCGCGCGCCTGCCCGCCGTGCTCGAGGGCGCTTCGGGCTTCCTCTATTATGTCTCGGTCGCCGGCATCACCGGCCTGCAACAGGCCGCGCAGGACAGCATCGAAAGCGCCGTCGCCCGGCTCAAGTCCGCCACCACCCTGCCCGTCGCGGTCGGTTTCGGCGTGCGTACGCCCGATCAGGCCGCCGCCATCGCCCGCGTTGCGGACGGCGTCGTGGTCGGCTCGGCCATCATCGATATCATCGCCGAACATGGCGAGGGTGCGCCGGAACACGTCCGCGCCTATATCCATTCACTATCGACGGCGATTCACGCCGCTAAGGAAGTCGCATGAGCTGGATCAGCAGCGTCCGTAACGCGCTCGCCTATGTCACCAAGCGCGAGACGCCCGACAATCTCTGGCACAAGTGCAAGGGTTGCGGGACGATGGTGTTCCTCAAGGAACTCGAGGAAAACCAGAGCGTCTGCCCGCATTGCGACTTCCATGAGCGCATCGGCCCGGCCGAGCGCTTCGCTGCGCTGTTCGATCCCGGCTACACCGTCCTTGCCAGCCCCAAGGTCGCCGAGGATCCGCTCAAGTTCCGCGACTCGAAGCGCTATGTCGACCGGTTGAAGGCCGCGCGCACCGAAACCGGCGAGCCGGATGCGTTCCTCAACGCCAGCGGCACGATCCTCGGCCGCCGCACCGTGATCGGCGTACAGGATTTCGCTTTCATGGGCGGATCGATGGGTCAGGCGGTGGGCGAAGCCTTCATCGCCGGCGTCGAAGCCGCGATCGGCGCCCGCGCGCCCTATATCGTCTTCACCGCCTCGGGCGGCGCGCGCATGCAGGAGGGTATTCTCAGCCTGATGCAGATGCCGCGCACCACGGTGGCGATCGAGATGCTCCACGATGCGGGCCTGCCCTATATCGTGGTGCTGACCGACCCCACTTCGGGTGGTGTCATGGCGGCCTATGCGATGCTCGGCGACGTCCAGATCGCCGAACCCCGCGCGACCCTGGCTTTCACCGGCCGCCGCGTGATCGAGAACACGATCCGCGAAAAGCTGCCCGACGATTTCCAGACCTCGGAATATTATTACGATCACGGTCTCGTCGACATGGTCACCCACCGCAAGGAACTGCGCGAGACGCTGGGCCGCCTGATCGGCCTGCTGTGCGAGGCCAAGCAGGCGGCGTGACCCTCTTAAGCCCCTCTCCTTCAGGGGAGGGGTTTGGGGTGGGGCAGTCATCGCCTCGCAGAGACCGGTGCCCAGAATATATCCTCCACCCCAACCCCTCCTCTGAAGAGGAGGGCTAGAAGTACCCCGATGCCCGATCACGCCACTTCCTCCTCCCCCGCGGTCCAAGCCCAGCTCGACCGCCTGACCGCGCTGTCCCCCGGCGCCGATATCCTCGGCCTCGAGCGGATCACCGCGCTGCTCGACCGGATCGGCAATCCGCATCGCAGCCTGCCGCCGGTGTTCCATGTCGCGGGCACCAACGGGAAAGGCTCGACCTGCGCCTTCATCCGCGCCGCGCTCGAATCCGCGGGCAAGAAGGTCCATGTCTATTCCAGCCCGCATCTGGTCCGCTTCAACGAGCGTATCCGCCTCGCCGGCAAGCTGATCGAGGACGAGGCGCTGGCCGAACTCCTCTCCGAAGTGCTCGACCATGCCGAAGGCATCGGCGCCAGCTTCTTCGAAGTGACGACCGCCGCCGCCTTCCTCGCCTTCTCGCGCATTCCGGCCGACGCCTGCGTGATCGAGGTCGGCCTTGGCGGGCGGCTCGACGCCACCAACGTCATCCCCGATCCCGCGATCACCGGAATCGCCCAGCTCGGCATGGATCACGAATCCTTCCTGGGCCACACCATCGAGGATATCGCCGCCGAGAAGGCCGGCATCGCCAAGCGCGGCAAGATGCTGGTGACGATGCGCTATCCCGAACCGGTCGCGAAGCGCATCCGCAAGGTCGCCGACGCCGCCGGCGCGATCGTGATCGCCGAGGGTGAGGCGTGGCGCTACGTCTACGACCTCGAAACGGTCCGCTTCATCGATCCGCGCCAGACCATCAACGCGCCGCCGCCCGCGCTTGTCGGCCTTCACCAGCCCGCCAATTACGCGCTGGCGCTGGCGATGCTCCGCTTTCAGTCCGCCATTCCCATCTCGATCGGCGCGCTGGTCGATGCCTCGCGCCGCGCCCGCTGGCCCGCACGCATGCAGCGCCTGTCCGATGGCCCGCTCACCGCGAACCTGCCCGAACACAGCGAGCTTTGGCTCGATGGCGGCCACAATCCTGCTGCCGCCGAAGCGATCGCCTCCGCCATCTGGGAGATCGCGCAGGGCCGCCCGATCCACCTGATCCTGGGCATGCTGGAGAACAAGGACGCCGAGTCGCTGATCTGGCATTTCGCCTCGCGCATCGCCTCGCTCACGGCGGTGCCGGTCGAGGGCCACGCCCATCACTATCCCGGCCACCTCGCCGAGATCGCCCGCGAAATGGGCACTCCCATCACCGAGACGGAGGACGACGTGCCCACCGCCCTCGCCCGCCTACCCCATGGAGGCAGGCCGTGCGTGGTGCTGGTCCTCGGCTCGCTCTATCTGGCGGGCACGGTCCTGGAAGCGAACGGCGAATTGCCGGACTGATTGGCGGCTTCCGTCCGGCCCGCTAGGCTCCGGTCATGACCAACGATGCGCCAGCAAGTGTCGGCCTGGGCGGCGATGGAGACGAGATCGCCGCCATCCTTGATGTCGAGCGCGAATTCGGCGTGATTCTCGACAAGGCCGATGCTCCGAACTGGGGGACTGCCGGGGACGTACACGCTTCGCTGATCCGCGCGCTGGGCACCGATGCCACCGCCGATCCTGTCATCTGGGATCGCTTCGCCGCGGCGCTCGCGATGGAAACCGGAGTCGATCCCGGCACCATCATGCCGGAGAGTCCGCTGCTCGCGCCACATACGCCATGGGGCTGGGTCGCCGCGGCCGGCGCAATCCTTTTCATCGCCATCGGCATTGCCCTGATCGACATGCTGCTGCTGCGCTGAAGCCCTGCTCCGCCAATCGCCGCATCGCTGCACCGCATCACGTTATTGCGATTGACTATCAATAGCGAACTCGCAAGACTGGCTCTCGAATCCTCGCGGAGCCCCTCAATGCCCCCAAGCTCGACCCTCACCGCCGCCCTTCCCGCCATCCAGTCGGACGATCCCGGCGCGCGGCTCATGCTGTTCGGTATCCGCCAGATGGGCGCCAACGGACTGAACGACGCCTGCGCCGCCCATGCCTTCGTCACCGCTTTCGGCCGCGGGTTTCAGCGCCCGCTGGTGCTGCTGCGCGCGTTGATGGCGGAAATGTCGGCCTCCTCGGCCCGCCCGGTGCAGATCGCGCCCTGGTGCTGCCCGCGCATGACCGGCGCGGAAGC
>NZ_JARNTV010000062.1 GCF_029433115.1 Sphingomonas sp. AOB5
CCGGTGACCGCGCGCCATGTCGGCGCCGTCGAGATCGCCTTCGGGCAGGGTCTCGCGGGCGAAGCCATAGGCGATGCCCACTCCCGCCGCCGCGACTGCGCCCGCCCCGAGGCCGAGCGCTGCGCGCCTGTCGATCATTTGGGATCAACCTTCATAGCGGCTCCAAGCGTCGGCGAATTCGCGGACCAGCGCCTGATTGTCGAGCCGGTTCACCGGCGTGGGGCGCCGCGCCATGTCCGGCGGGAAGTCGAACATACGCTCGGCGATCTCGGGCGTGAGGAAGCGGCCGGTCGGGATGTTCGCCTTGTCGGGGATCGGGCCGTTGGCGGCGAGGATGAAGCCCCATTCGCCGAAGCTCGGCACATAGGCGTGGTAAGCGCGGGTCTGCATGCCTGCGGACTCCATCGTCGTCGCGACGGTCCAGAAGGCGTTGGGTGCGACCAGCGGCGAGGTGCTCTGCACCACCATCATCCCGCCCGGCGCGAGCAGCTTGCGCGCGGCGCGATAGAAGGTCTCGGTATAGAGCTTGCCGACCGAGTAATCGACCGGATCGGGGAAATCGACGATGATCGCGTCGTACTGGCCTGTAGCCTCACGCGCCCAGCGGAAGCCGTCCGCGTTGATGACGGTCATCTTGGCATTGGTCAGCGATCCGCCGTTGAGCCGGGTCAGCATGTCGGTCTTGGCGAACAGGTCGGTCATCTCACCGTCCAGATCGACCAAAGTCAGATGCTCGACCTCCTTGTGACGCAGCACCTCGCGCGCGGCGAGGCCATCGCCGCCGCCAAGGATCAGCACATTGCGGGGATGCGCGACGCGGCCCATCGCCGGATGCACCAGTGCCTCATGATAGCGATATTCGTCGCGCGACGAGAATTGCAGATTGCCGTTAAGATACAGCCGCAGATCGTCGCCGCGCCGCGTGAGGACGATCCGCTGATGCTTGGTCGACACGGCATAGATCACCGGCTCGCCATAGCCCGCGACTTCGGCCCAGCGCTGCAACCGGTCGGACGCGAAGAAGCCCGCGGCGAGGCCGATCAGGATCAGCACCGAAGCAAACTTCTCCACCCGGAAACCGATCGTTTTGGGCAAGGTGAACAGCAAGGCGAGCGCGACCGCGGCGTTGAAGAAGCCGAACAGGAAGCCGGTGCGGATCATGCCCAGGTGCGGCATCAGGATCAGCGGAAAGAGCAGGCTGGCTGCCAGCGCGCCGACATAGTCGAAGGTCAGCACGTTGGAGACGACTTCGCGGAACTCGTAGCCGCGCAGGATCCGGATCAGCAGCGGGATCTCGAGGCCGACCAGGAAGCCGATGGCGAGCACGATACCGTACAGCGCCACGCGGAAATGATCGATCACCGGGAACAGCAGGAACAGCGCTGCTGCCGAACAGCCGCCGATCACTGCGATCAGCAATTCTGTGCGAACGAACAGGCGGAGTTCGTTCTTTTTTACATAGCGGGAAAACCAGCTCCCCATCCCCATCGCGAACAGATAGCTGCCGATGACGGTCGAGAACTGGGTGACGCTGTCGCCCAGCAGATAGCTGGCCAGCGTGCTCGCCAGCAGTTCGTAGATCAGGCCGCAGGTTGCGACGACGAAGGCGGACGCCAGCAGCGCCACCGCGGGAGCGGAGGCGACGAGCTTCTTCGGTTTCGGCGGGTCCGCCTCAGCCATGGATCGCGGCGGCGACGATGATGGCGAGACCGATCGCCACCGCGCCCGCGAAGATCGCCACGGCGTTGTTCTGCTTCTTCTCGATCTCTTCCCACAGCTTGCCGGGGGTCAGGATGTCCAGAATGACGAAGCCGACAACGAACACGACGATGCCGATCGCCGAATAGAGCAGGGTGGCGAGTATCTGCGGAAGGGTCGTAGCCATTTCCAATTCCCCTTATTTATGGGTGGGACCGTAGATGCCGCCGCGCACGGTCGAGCGACCGCCGTCCGCGAAGGGCGAGTAGGAGAACATGCCGGAGACGAGGAACAGGCCGACCGCGGCCATGCACCACAGGGCATAGAAGAAGATCTTCGTACTCATCAGTCGTCCTCGTCATCGTCATCGGATACCGGCGCGAAATCGCTTTCGGCCATGCGCGCCTGTTCGAAATGGACATGGCGGAAGAACACCCAGATCAGCGGGATCAGGATCAGGATCAGCGCGATCAGGAAGTTCGAGAAGAACAAGGCGCCCTGAGTGACGGTGATCCGCACTTGCGGATCGGCCAGCGCCCCGCCGAGCCAGCCGGTACCGATGCCGGTTTCGGCGGTCGTATCCGTGAAGGTCGATCCGTCGATACCGCCGGTCCAGCGATTGCCCTTGAATTCGACCACCACGTCATAGGTGCCGGCGGGCACGCTGGCGACCGAGACATTGTTGCTGCCCGATCCTTCGCTCCAGCGCCCGTCCGAATCCACGCCCGAATATTGCTCCGCCGCGCCATAGGCGGCGTAGCTTTGCTGGGTGGCGCGGTTGACGAGGCTGTAATCGAGATCGACCCAGCCATTTGCGAGCCCTGGCACATCGGCCCTGATCTCGACCTTTTGATAGGGCCGGTTGAGCGTGATCGGACCGATGGTCGCGCTGGCCTCGTGCCCGTCACGTGGGATGGCGAGTGTCTTGTCCGCCAGCGTGGCGCTGCCGCCGAAGACGATCGAGACGATGATCAGGAACGCGAGCGCCGCCGCGGCGATCTTCCAGCCAAGGCTTAGCCAAGCGGTGTGCGGTGATTTCTGGTGCGGCAGCGGCGGCCAGATGCTGCGCGATGCGTGGATGCCGAACGCGGTCTCGATCTCGCGCGGTTCGAGCAGTTCGGAAACCGTCCAGCTCACCTCATGGGCATTGGCCTCGCGCGACAGCATGAAGCCGGGGCGGACCCAGTCGTCGGTCGACACTTCCTCGCCCACGGTCACGCGCCAGTAGAATTCGCCGATGACGTAATCGACCTGCGCGCGGCCATCGGCGAAGAACGCCTTGTACGGCTCGCCGTCGATCGAGACATTGCCGAAGCTATAGCTCGGCCAGGTCGTCCGCGTCTCGCCCAGGCTCCATCCACCGCGATTATAGATGAGCCAGCGATAGCCGTGATAGGGATTGAAGAGGAGAAACTCCTCCCAGCCATAGGCGCCGTTTTCCGACCGGCGGAGATAGCCGATCGCTTCCCATTCGATCCCACGCAGCGTCGCGCGGGTGCCGAGCGGAATGGAGAGCTCGGCAGCGGCGCGATGGCTCTCGACCAGCAGCTTGACGGTCGGATCGGACACGTCGAGCAGCGAGCCGCAATATTCGCATGCGACGGTCACCGAATAGCCCGCCGCGCGCAGTTTCGGGCTGCCGCCACAGGCCGGGCAAGTCAGCGCCCTTGCGGTCGCGACCGGCTGCAGCTGCGGCAGCGTCCCGGTTTCGGGGGCTTCGTCAGGCAGCATCGGGTTTCGCCCAGCCTTCGAAGCGGCGCAGTCCGCGCGGGTTCAGTTCTGCCAAAGTGACGTAGCGGCCATCGTAGAAGGTCGCGCCGTCATCGTCGCGCTGCAGGCTGGCGACATTGCCCTGCTTGCCGCGCAGATCGACGCTGTACATCCGCCAGCCCGGCCTGGGCGTGAAGGGCAGTTCGCCTTCGGCGGCGAGGCAGATCACGTCGCGGGCATCGACGATGGTCATCGCCTCGCGATCCATCTGCACCTCGGTGCCCGGGATCGCGTGGCGTCCATCGACGATCGTGTGGATGTGGCGGGTGCGGACGCTGGCGAGGTCGCGTTCCTGCACCAGCATGAACTGGCCCATCGCATCGCCCAGCCAGGCGGTCGCGCCGCCATCGAACAACAACAGCCACTCGTTCCACGATCCGTCGGTCCAGCCCCAGCGGATCCGGCCGATCACTTCGAAGCCATGGCCGTCCACCTGTCCGCGCACCCCGATCTGGATCGGGCTGACGTCGAACGGCAGCGGCGACGACTGGCCGACCACCGCCACGCCATCATCGCTGCGCACCAGCAGCGAGCGGCAATAGTCGCACACGCGCGACGGCAGCGCCGCCGATCGGAACACGACTTCCGCGCCGCAATTGGGACAGGGGGTGGTGAGCGTCATCGGTTCAGCGAATACGGCCCATCAGCTCGGCCTTTTTCGCATCGAACTCGGCCTGGGTGATCGCGCCGACGGTCAGCAGCTTGTGCAGCTTCTCGATCTGCGCGAATGCATCCTCGCCCGATGCAGCGGCTGCCGGAGCGGCGCCGCCACCGATCCCGCCGGACATGCTCTGACCGATCGCCATGCCCGCCGCGGCACCCGCCCCGATCCCGGCAATGCCGCCCGACTGGGCCGCCGCCGTCTCGATCGCCTCCGCGCTCTGGAAGCGCACGAACCGGTCGAGATCGCCGACCACGCGCATCGAGCTCGCCTTGTCGAGCATCGCCTGCACGTCCTCGGGCAGCGACACGCTCTCGACGAAGAAGCTGGTGCACTCCAGGCCCCATTGCGCGAAGGCGGGCTGGACCGCGGCCTTGAGCCGTTCGGACATCGCAGCCTGATCCGCTGCAAGGTCGATAAAGGCGACGTCGCCGCCGCCCAGGCTGGTGGCGATGGCCGTGGCGATCGCGCCGCGCAGCTGAGGCTCGATATCCTCGACCTCGAGCTTGTCGAGCGTACCCATCATCTTCACCGCGAAGGTGGGAATATCCTCGATCCGGAACGAATAGCTGCCGAAGGCGCGGACGCGCAGCGGACCGAATTCCTTGTCGCGCACCGTGATCGGCTGGGCGGTGCCCCATTTCAGGCCCGCTTGCTCCTTGTGCGTGTAGAAATAGATGTCCGACTTGAACGGCGAGGCGAAGCCCTTGTCCCAGTTGCGCAGCGAGGTGAGCAGGGGAAGGTTCGCGGTGTTCAGCGTGTACTGGCCCGGGTGGAACACATCGGCCATCACGCCTTCATTGTAGAAGAAGGCGATCTGCCCGGCGCGCACGGTCAGCTCTGCGCCGTTCTGGATCTCGCGATCCTCCATCGGATAGCGCAGGCCGAGATCGCCCGGCTCTTCCACCCAGTCGATGACGTCGACGAACTGCTTCTTGAGGAAATCGAGAATGCTCATGATCTGCTCCTGTTGGGGTGCAGGATATCGAGTTCCTCGGGGTTCAGAAACAGGAAACGGACACGCTTTGGCCGATTATCCTGCGGTCCAGCCGCCGCCGAGCGCCTTCACCAATGCGATGTAGGAAAGGAAGGTGCGGGTGCGGGCATCGCTGGCGGCGCGATCGGCGGCGTTGAAGCGCGACTGGGCGTCGAGCAGGGTCAGCCGGTCGTCCTCGCCCGCGCGGAAGCGTTGGCGGGACAGGTCGAGCGCCGTGGCGGCTTGCGCGCGAGCGGCCTCAAGTTCGCCCGAGGCGAGCTGGGCAGCGGCATAGCGGTTGAGCGCAGTCTCGCTGTCCGACAGCGCGGCGAGTACTGCGCGTTCGTAATCGATTGCAGCGGAATCGGCGCGGGCCTCGGCGCCGCGGATTTGCGCGCGGATGCGGCCCATCGAGAAGATCGGCCAGCGCAGCGACGGGCCGAACTGGAAGCGGGTGCTGTCGAGCGACACCAGATCGCCCGGCTCGCGCGCCTGCTGACCGATGCTGCCGAGCAGCGAGAAGCGCGGGAACAGGTTCGCGGTTTCGGTGCCGACGTCCGAGGTCGCGGCGGCAAGCTTCGCTTCGGCAGCGGCGATATCGGGGCGGCGGCGCAGCACGTCGGAGCGGACCGAGTCTACCCTCAGTTCGGGCGGGACCGGCAGCGGTGCCGGAGCGCTCAGCCGGTCGAGCCAGGCCTCGGGCGGGCGGCCGGTAAGCAAAGCGAGACGATAGGTGGCGGCGCGGATATCGGCTTCGATGCCGGGGATCGCTGCTTCGGCGCTGCGGGCTGTGGCATCGGCGCGAGCATCGTCGAGCCGGGCGGCCTCGCCCGACTGGTAGCGCTGGCGGATCAGCCGGGCGATCGCGCGCTGTGCTTCGGCATCGCTGCGCACGATCGCCAGCTGGGCCTGTGCCCCGCGCAACTCGCCATAGGTGCGGGCGATCTCGGCGACGACCTGAAGCCGGACTTCGTTCCGCTGCATCTCGGCGGCTTGTGCGCGGCGACCGGCGGCTTCGACCGCGCGGCGCTGGCCGCCCCACAGGTCGATTTCCCACGATGCGTCGAAGCCTGCGTCGAACAGGTCGAGTTCGGGGCTCAGGCCCGGGATCTTGCCGACCGGAAGCTGGCCGTTCTCGCTCAGCCGGTTGGTGGTGGCGGAAGCCGTCGCATTGACCTGCGGACCCGTACCCCCGCGCACCGCGTCGCGGCCCGCGCGTGCTTCGCGCAGCCGCGCTTCGGCCTGACGGATATCGAGATTGGCGGTGGCGCCGGTCTCGATCAACTCGATCAGCAGCGGATCGTTCATCCGCCGCCACGGCTCGAGATCGACCTGGCCCACAGGTACCGCGCCGATCCAGTTGCCGGTGTCACCGGTCACGACCGGACGCTGATAATCCGGGCCGACCGTGCAGGCGGCGAGCGGGAGCAGGAGGAGAAAGGGGAGGGTGCGCATAGGGGTTACTCCATCCGCGAACGGAACAGCATCGACGCGGCGCCGATGGTGACGGCGGCGATGAGGACGAGCGGCCAGGTGTTGGCGAGGATCTCCGAGGCGGGCATGGCCTTGAGGAACACGCCCTCGCAGATGTTCAGGAACCAAGTCGGCGGGTTGGCATAGGCGATCATCCGCAGCCAGTCGGGCATGTTGTCGACGGGACTCGCATAGCCCGACAGGATGATCAGCGGCACGCTGGCCAGGAACATGCCGAGGAACGCCTGTTGCTGGGTCATCGACAAGGTCGAGATCAGCATTCCGATGCCAGTCAGCGCGAGCAGGTAGAAGATCAGCGCGACATAGAAGAGCGGCACCGATCCGGTCAGCGGCACCCCGAACACGGTCGGGATCAGCACCACGAACAGGGTGACGTTGGCGATGCCGATGATCACCGGGGGCATCATCTTGCCGACGAGAATCTCCCAGGTGCGGAAGGGCGAGACCATCAGCTGATCGAACGTTCCCAGCTCGCGTTCGCGCGCCACCGATTGCGACACGACTGACAGCGACGAGACGGCGGCGATGATCACCACCAGAGCCGGCATCACGAACCAGAGATAGGTGAGGTTGGGATTGAACCAGTGGGTGACGATCGTCTGCCCGACAGCCGGCGGCGCGCGCGCGGACAGGCCGGCGCCGACGTCGCCCGCGATCCGTTCGATATAGCCCGACACGATCTGCGCGGCGTTCGAGCGGCGGCCGTCATAGATGGCGCCGATGGTGGCGCCCCGGCCCGCGGCGATATCCGCCGAGAAGGTCGGGCCGAAACGCACCGCGGCGATCACCTGCTGCCGGTCGATCGCCTGGCGCAGCTCGGCGTCGGAACGCAGCGAGACGATGCGCGCGACATTGGGGCTGCCCGCGATCCGCTGGATCACTTCCTGGCTGTACGCCCCGCCATCCATGTCGAGCACGCCGACGCGGATGCTGGTCACTTCCAGCGTGGAAGCGAAGCCGAACAGGAACAGCTGGAGGATCGGCGGCACGATCAGCGTGATCCGCGCCTTGGGATCGCGCAGGATCGCCCATAGCTCCTTGACGATGATCGCCCGCAGGCGCGCGCCGATCATGCGATCCTCCGCTGCGTGACACGCACGCACATCACGAACAGCCCGGCGCCGAACACCGCGAGCGTGGCGAGATTGGGCAGGAACAGGCCCCAATCGTCTCCCGCGATGAACACCGTCTGGAGCTGGGGGATCAGGTAGCGCGCGGGGACGAGATAGGTCAGCGCCTGGATCGGCTTCGGCATCGACGAAATCTCGAACAGGAAGCCCGAAAGCAGCATCGTCGGCAGGAAGGCCGTGAGCAAAGCGACCTGGCTGGCGACGAACTGGTTCTTGACCGCCGCCGAGATCAGCAGCCCCTGCCCCAGTGAGGGGATCAGATAGACCGACGCGATCACCAGCAGCGCCAGCGGGCTGCCGCGGAACGGCACGCCGAAGATGGTGATCGCCAGCACGGTGCACATCGCCATCGATCCGAGGCCCAGCACGAAATAGGGGATCACCTTGGTCAGGATGAATTCGCCCATGCCGATGGGGGTGGCCATCAGCGCCTCGAGCGTGCCGCGTTCCCATTCGCGCGCGACCACCAGCGCGGTGAGCAAGGATCCGATCATGGTCATCACCACCGCGATCGATCCGGGGACGAGGAAGTAGCGGCTGGCCAGTTCGGGGTTGAACCAGAAGCGCGAGGTGACGGCGATGGGCGGCTGGCGCAACCCGCCCGCATCGCTGGCGCGGGAAGCGGCCCAGGTGGCGCGGACGCCCTCGGAATAGGCGGCGATGAAGGCGGCGGTGTTGGGCAGCGAACCGTCGGTCACCACCTGGATCGAGCCGCCGCCGCGCGCGACCTGCCGGCCGAAGTCCTGCGGGATAACGATGATGCCGCGGATGCGGTCGCCGATCAGGTTGTCGCGCAGCTTCTTCATACCGCCGGTCTCGACCACCTCGAAATAGCGCGAGTTCTGGAACGCGCCGGCAAGGCTCGCCGCGACCGCGCTGTCGTCCTGCACCGCGATGCCGATCCGGGTGCGCGAGGAATCGAGGTTCACGCCATAGCCGAACAGGAACAGCAGCAGCAGCGGCAGGACCAGCGCGATCAGGAAGGTCGACGGATCGCGCACGATCTGGTGCGTTTCCTTGACCAGCATCGCGCGGAAGCGGCGGGGATCGAACGGCCGGTTCATGCGGCCTCCGCTTCTCGGGCGCGGTCGGACGCTTCGATCAGCGCGATGAAGGCATCCTCCATCGTCGCGTCGGGCCGCCCGACCTGTGCCTTCAGCTCATCGGGGGTGCCGGTCGCGATCTGCTCGGCGCGGTAGATCAGCGCGATGCGGTCGCAATATTCGGCTTCCTCCATGAAGTGGGTGGTGACCAGCACGGTCACGCCCTTCTCGACCAGCCCGTTGATATGGGTCCAGAATTCGCGGCGCACGATCGGATCGACGCCCGAGGTCGGCTCGTCGAGGAACAGCACCGGCGGTTCGTGGAGCACGGCGCATGCCAGTGCGAGCCGCTGCTTGTAGCCGAGCGGCAGACCGCCGCTATTGTCCTTGAGGTAGCGCTCGAGGTGGAAGATCTCGATCGCACGCTCGATCGCCTGCTTCGCGTCGCTGCCCGACAGGCCATAGGCACCGGCGAAGAAATCGAGATTCTGACGGACGCTCAGATCGCCATAGAGCGAGAATTTCTGCGCCATATAACCGAGCGACTGGCGGGCATCGGCGCTGGCGGTGCGCAGGTCGTTGCCCGCGACCGATCCGGTGCCTTCGCTGGGGGTGAGCAGGCCGCACAGCATCTTGAAGGTGGTCGACTTGCCCGCACCGTTCGGGCCGAGCAGCCCGAACACCTGCCCGCGCCCGACGCGGAAGCTGACGTCGCGCGCGGCAGTGAAGTCGCCGAAGCGCTTGGTCAGGCCGCGCGCTTCGATGGCCGCTTCGCCGGTTTCGGGGATCAGCGGATAATGTTCAGCCAGTTCGGACGTGCCCTTGGGGCCGCCGCCGAGCAGATCGATGAACGCGTCCTCGAACCGTGGCTCGGCCTTGCGCAGCTTCCTGCCCGGTTCGCCGCCGATGGCCTGTGCCTCGGGTGCTTTCGTATCGGGACGCAGCATCAGCCGGATCGAATCGCCCTGCACCGTGCCGTCCTCGATCGCCGGATGATCGAGCGCCTGACGCAGGGTCGCGCGGCGCGCTTTCTCCGGCACGTCGAGCCGGACGATCCGGCCCTGCATCGTCGCGGTCAGGTCGCGCGGCGGGCCGCTGTGGAGCAGCCTGCCTTCGCTCAGCAGGAACACGGTATCGCACTGCTCGGCTTCGTCGAGATAGGCGGTGGACCACAGCACGCCGATCCCCTCGCCCGCCAGATCGCGGACCATCGCCCACAGTTCGCGGCGCGAGACGGGATCGACGCCGACGCCCGGCTCGTCGAGCAGCAGCAATTTGGGTGCGCGGACCAGCGCGCACGCGAGGCCCAGCTTCTGCTTCATGCCGCCCGAGAGCTTGCCCGCGAGCCGCTGCTGGAAGCGCTTGAGATCGGTGAAGTCGAGCAGCTTGCCGAACCGTTCCTCGCGCTCGTCATGGCTCAGGCCGCGTAGCTCGGCATAGAGATCGAGATTTTCGCGGACGGTCAGGTCTTCGTACAGGCCGAAGCGCTGGGGCATATAGCCGAGCTGGCTGCGATCGGCGTCGAGCGCGGGGCGGCCGCCGACGATCACTTCGCCCGCATCGGGTTCGATCAGCCCGGCGATGATGCGGATCAGCGTGGTCTTGCCCGCGCCATCGGGCCCGACCAGCCCGGTCATCTTGCCGGGCAGGATCTCGATCCCCACGCCGTCGAGCGCGGGCGGAGCATCGGGCGCGAAGCGCTTGACCACGCCGGTCGCGATGGCGGCGGCGTCTGCCATCTCACTTCTTCGCCGGGCGGGCGCCGGTGACCGAGACCGAAACGGGCTGGCCCTGACGCAGCGCGTCGTCGGGATCGTCGACCAGGATGCGGACGCGATAGACCAGATCGGTGCGCAGATCCTCGGTCTGGACCGTCTTGGGCGTGAATTCCGCGGTCGGCGAGATGAAGGCGATGCGGCCCTTGTAGGTCTTCGGATTGCCGTCGGCGGTAACGGTCACCGCCATGCCCGGCGAGACGCGCGACAGGTCGTTCTCGGAGATATAGGCGCGCACCCGCATCGGCCGGTCGATGGTGAGGGTCAGCACCGTCTCGCCCGGCTGGACGATCGCGCCCGGTTCGCGCGCGCGGGTCAGCAGCACACCGGCATTGGGCGCACGCAGCACCGCGTCGGACAGGTCGGTCGAGGCACGGTCGCGCTGGGCGCGGGCGGAATCGCGGGTGGCGACGGCGGCGAGGATATCCTCGCGCCGGGCGCCCGCGCGCTGGAGCGACAGGGCCTGTTCGGCGGCGCGGACCTGTGCCTGTGCGGCGCGATATTTGGCCTGCGAGGCTTCGAACAATGCCTGACTGACGGCGCCGGTCTTCACCAGTTCGCTGCGGCGTTCGAACTCCTCGCGTGCCTGGGCGAGGCTGGCATTGGCCTCGGCGAGACGTGCCTCGGCCTGCGCGATTTCCTGCGGGCGGTTGCCGCCGGCACGCTTGCGCAGCTCGGCATTGGCGACTTCGACCTGGGCATTGGCCTGTGCCAGCGCATCGCCCAGCGGACGGGTTTCCAGTTCGGCGAGCACCGCGCCGGCCTCGACGCGGGTCCCTTCCTCATGCGGCATGCTGGCGATGCGGCCGGGCACGCGGAAGGCGAGGTCGACCTGACGGATGTCGACATTGCCCGAGAGCGTCAGCGCGCCATCGGCCTTGCCGCCGACAAGGCCGAAGCCCCGCGTCGCGAACGCAGCGATGACGAGAATCGCGACAGCGGCGATGACGAGGATGCGGCGGCGGTTCACGCTGGGTCTCCCTTGGCGAGACGATCGAGGATCGCGTCGAGATGATCGGTGGCGATGCGGCGGATCGCGATCTGCTCGGCCGGGCCGATGTCGCTCCACCCCATGCCGCGCAGCACGGTGGCGCGGCATACGCGGAACATCAGCACCTGCCCGATCAGCATCAGCGTGCGCAGCCGGGCTTCGGCGGGATCGAGCCTGCCGCCCGCGGCGCATTGCAGCAGCGCGCAGACGCGGTCGCTCGCCGGACCCATCACGCCGTCATAGAGAATATTGAAGGCCTCGGTCGGTTCGGCCTGCTCGCGGATGATGAAGCGGGCAAAGGCTTCGGTCTCGTCGCGGGTCATGATCGCCACCGCCGCGCCCAATATGCCCTGAAGCGCGGCGCGCGCGGCGGCGGGATCGCCATCCTCGGCGCAGATCTCGTGCGACATGGCGAGCGCGGGGCCGATCCAGCCGCGGATCTGCCCCGCGATATGCTCGGCCGCGGCGAGGTACAGCCCCTCTTTGCCGCCGAAATGATAGGTGATCGCCGACAGCGGCTTGCCCGCTGCCCCGGCAATGTCGCGCGTGCTCGCGCCCTCGAGGCCGGCGCGGCCGAACCGGTCGATCGCGATCGTCAGCAAATGATCGGTGGTGGAGGCGCGAGTCGCTTCAGACATGCCGCGCCCACTAATTCGTTCGAACGAACTAATCAATGGCCACGACGAATCCACCGACTGATTTCGCGTATCAGTCGAGTTTCAGGCTGGCATCCGGATCGATGAAGAGCCACGCGGCCGCGCCCACCAGAGCGGCAGCCGATGCGCAGAAGAAGGAGCCGGACCAGCCGAGGGTCTCGGCAAGGATCGGCGTGATCGCGGCGACGGTCGCGCCGCCCAGCTGGTTGCCCATGTTCATCAGGCCGGAGACCGATCCGGCGGAGTGACCGCCGATATCGGCGCTCAGCGTCCAGAAGGCGCTTTGGGAAAGGTAGAGCGAGCCCGAGCCCAGCGCGAGGATCACGGCGGCGAGCCGCGGGTCCTGCACCTGCGTCGCCAGCGCGACGAACAGCCCGGCCAGCGCCATGCCGATCGCTGCAGGCACGCAGCGGCCGATGCGGCGGCCGAAGCGCGGGACGAGCCTATCGGAGATGAAACCACTGAGCGGCGAGGCGATCGCCATCGCGATGAAGGGCAGCATCGCATAGATGCCGCTCGATTTCAGATCGAGCCCGCGCACGCTGGAAAGATAGGTGAAGAACCAGGTGAAGAAGATATAGGCGACATAGCCGAAGCAGATATAGGCCAGCGTCAGCAGCGCGATCTGGCGGTGGAAGATGATCCGGCGCCACGGCGCCAGCTTGACCGGCGCAGCGGGATCGGCGGCGACGCTGTGCGATGCGATATGCTCGCGCTCACCCGCGCCAACGAGCGGATGGCGCTCGGGCGTATCGCGGACGAAGGTCAGCCAGATGGCGAGCATGACCAGTCCGATCGCAGCACTCGCCCAGAAGGCGGCGCGCCAGTCCCATGCCAGCATGATGGTGGTGATCAGCGGTGGCGCGATGCCCGCACCCACCCCGACCCCGGCGAAGATCAGCCCGTTGGCGAGACCCCGCTCATGCGCCGGGATCCAGCTGGCGACCAGCCGGTTGCTTGCCGGGAAGATCACCGCCTCGCCGACGCCGAGCAGGCCGCGGACCAGCAGCAGCATCCCGAAGGCGCCGGCCATGGTGGTCGAGATCATCGCAGTGGCCGCAGTCAGCACGCTCCACCAAACCAGCCCGATCGCGACGGTGCGCCGTGCGCCGAACCGGTCGGCGAGGCGGCCCGCGATGGGCTGGGTCAGCGCATAGCCGAACACGAAAGCGCTGAAGACCAGCCCCAGCTCGCGCTGGCTGATGCCCAGATCGGCCTTCAGCAGCGGCGCTGCGATCGAGATGTTGCTGCGGTCGAGATAGGAGACGGCGGCCGCGGCAAAGGCCAGCCCGACCATCAGCCAGCGGATATTGCCCATGCGGCCTGCGCCACGGATCGATCCGGCCATCTTCCCCTCCCGCGTTTCTTGTACGCAATTTGAAATACACGTATACAAGATGCGAAACGGGCGCAACCCGATCGAGGTTGCCCGAACAGGGGAGGGACGGGATGCGATCCGTCACGAGGCATCTGCTGACCGGTCCGGCGACGATCGCCGCAATCGCCGCCGCCGTGCCGGTGTTCGCACAGGCGGTACCGCCGCCGATCACCGATCCCGCGACCTATACCGGCTTCGCGCCGCGCCCGCCCGCACCCGATGCACCCCGGCCGCTCGCCACGCCACAGCCCGAGCTTCCGCCGGTGACCGCGCCGTTCGACATCCACACCATCGGATCGAACATCCGCGGCCTCTATGTCGTCGTGCCGATCGACATGAACCGCGACGGCAAACAGGATCTGATCGCGCTGGGTCAGCGCGAGGATCATCTGGTCTGGTACGAAAATCCCTACTGGACTCCGCACATCATCCGCACGCCCGAAGCGCTGCCGCAGATGGTCAATATGCACGCCGCGGATCTCGACGGGGACGGCATCCCGGAGATCGCGGTCACCTATCTCTTCCACATGAACCCGTCGCTGAGCGTCGGGAAGATCGCGATCCTGAGCAGCACCGGCAGCGATCCGGACGCGCCCTGGACCCTGCGGGAGATCGACCGCGTCCCGTCGCCGCACCGCGTGCTGTTCGCCGATATCGACGGGAGCGGGAAGAAGGCGCTGGTGGTCGCCCCGATCCTCAATCCGAAGTCGCAACCGGTGACCAGCAACGATCCCGACCATCTGAACGTGCCGCTGTTCGTCTATCGCGCGCCGGACTGGAAGCGCGAGCTGGTAACGCAGGCCAATGTCGGGCCGGTCCACGGGCTGACCGTGATCGACTGGGACGGCGACGGGCGCGAGGATATCCTCACCTCGGGCCAGAGCGGCACCTGGATGCATGGCCTTGGCAAGGACGGCAAATGGACCCGCACCCTGCTGACGCTCGGCAATCCCGCGCCATGGCCCGACAACGGGTCGAGCGACGTCGCGGTGGGGATGCTCGGCGGGCGGCGCTTCTTCGCGACGATCGAGCCGTTCCACGGCAATCTGGTGGTGGTCTACACCCAGGACGCGCAGGGCCGCTTTCTCCGCAACGTGATCGACAACCGCCTCCAGCGCGGCCACACGATCGCGCTGGCGGACTTCGACAATGACGGCGTGCCGGAGATCGTCGCGGGCGCCAGCGGCGGGGCGAGCAGCACCTATTACTACAAGGCGAAGGACGCGTCGGGGCAGGGCTGGACCGCCATGCTGATGGACAATGCGATGGCCGCCGCCGACTGCAAGACCGGCCATGTCCGCGGCGATGCGAAGCGGACCGACATCTTCTGCACCCATGGGCAGGGGACGATGGACCTCAAATGGTATGAGTATCGCGGCGACTGAGGGTCAGCGCTCAGGGTCCCTCAACGCGTTCCGCCGGCTTTGTCGGAGCAGCGCGAGGATCAGTGCCACCTCTCCGGCATCGCGCGGCGCATAGATCATCACCGTGTCCGGCGAGACGGTCGGGCGGCCGGCAAGCGGATGCGGCTCGGCCCAGCCCTTGGCGATCGCTTCGCTGCGCAGCGGCTCGGGCAGGATCGCGTGGAGGCTGCCGTCATCCTCGCCATGGACATGCGCAAATTCGTGGCCGAGCAGGAAGGCGCGCTCGTCCGCGGCGGCCTGCGAGGAATCGAGAAAGAAGCCGACCGTCCCCGGCGGCGCACGCATGCTCCATCCGAGCCGGACATGGTCGAGAGTGCCCAGCCCCTCGACCAGTGCCTCGGTCAGCGGACGGCGTTCGCCCGGCGGCAGGCACTGGCTCAACTGGCTGTGCGGTGCGCAGGGCTGGGTTTCCGGGCGCGGTCCGGCGCGGGGCGGCAGGTTGATCATGGGATGCACGACGCGGCGGCCTCGATTTCCAACGTATCGCTGCGCCATGCGATATAGCCATCGGGCCGCACCAGCAGCACCGCGCGATCCGCGACATTGTAGCGCGAGAAGGCTTCGTCGGGTTGTGGTCCCGCGATCACGCCGACGGCGATTCCGCGCGCCCGCACCGCGGCTACCCGCGCTGCATCCGCGTCATCCAGCGGGGTGCGCGAGAATATCAGAAGGGCGAAGCGGTAGCCGCGCAGCAACGCGAAGACCGATCCGTCGCGCAGCTTCGCATCGGGTGCGCGGTCGCCCGGTCCCGGTGTCTTTCCGGTGCGATCCGTCCGATAGGATATCGCGCGCTGCGAGGCGTTGCGGAACGCCTTTTTCTGGAAAGGCGGTGCACGCGAGATCAGCGGCAGCAGCGCCGACACGGCGCGGTCCCGTATCGCGGCCTTCCACCCGGCCTGCCCGGCGGCGGCAGCGAACAGCTTGCCGGTCGAGCGGACCACGGCCTCGCCGACCGGCCGCCGCTCCGCGTCATAGCTGTCGAGCAGCGCGTCGTCCGCGCCACCGCGCAGCATCGCGGCGAGTTTCCAGGCGAGGTTGGCGGCATCCTGCAGGCCGGTATTCATGCCTTGCCCGCCGGCGGGAGAATGGATGTGCGCCGCGTCGCCGGCGACGAACATCCGTCCGGCGCGGTAGCGGTCGGTGAAACGATGATGCGCGCGGTATCGCGTCACCCACACCGGATCGGACAGCGTTACCGGCAGCGCGATCGCGGCGGCCAGCCCGGCCTGCATTTCGGCCAGATCGAGCGGGGCCGGCTTGCTCCCATCCTCGTCGCCAAAGGTGCCGCTGAGATCGGTCGCCATCACGCGCGACAGCTTCGCGCCGTCGAGCGGCAGGAACAGTCCGATCAGCGGGCCATTCAGGAACACGCGGAACCGGTCATGGTCGAGCGGCCACTCCACCCGGCAATCGGCAAGCAGGAAGCGCTGGGGCAGCATGTCGCCGTCCCAGCCTAGCCCCGCTTCGCGGCGGACCACACTGCGTGATCCGTCCGCGCCGATCACGAAGCGGCTGCGGATCGTGCCGGCACCCGCGGTCTGCGTGGTGACCCCGCTCTCGTCCTGCGCGATTCCCGTTACCGTTACGCCACGCTCGACCGTCACGCCCAGCGCCGCGCAGTCCGCGGCCAGGATCGCCTCGGTCTTCGACTGCGGGATCATCAGGATGAAGGGATAGGGTGTGTCGTCGGCCCGCGCGCGGGTGAAATCCAGCCCGCCGCGAAACCGCCCCTTCACATGGATGTTGACCGAATCCGCCCGCACCCCCTGCGCGACGAAGGTGCCGGCTAGGCCGATCGAGTCCAGCAGCTCCAGTGTGCGCGCCTGCACCGCGAAGGCGCGAGATTCCCGGGTCGCTTCGCTGCGCTGCTCGACGATCCGGACATCGACTCCGGCGCGCTTGAGCAGATTGGCGGCGAGCAGCCCGGTCGGGCCGGCGCCGACCACCAGCACCTCGCAGTCGAAGCGATCGGTCATGCCGGTCACGCGGCGCTGGTGGCGCGATATGGCGTGTGGGCGATCAGCTCGCTGCGGGTGATCGCATAGGGCGCGACGAACAGTTCCGGGTTCATTGCCTGAACCCAGGCCGCGATCGGCCCGTTCACATGCTCCATCAGCCCCGCCTCACCGGCGAAAGTGTTGAAGATCGCGAAGGCGCCCCCGCCCAGATCCAGCGCGTGGAAGCTGGTCGTGCCCGGCTCGTCGCTGGCGATCCGGCGATGCGCCTCTTTCAGAAAATCCCGCGCCTCGTCCTCCAGCCCGGGTTTGGCCTGCATCGTCGCCCAGATCGCCAGCTTCGTCATCCTGTCTCTCCTCTTACCAGCTCTTCGTCACCTGCAGCGCGAAGGTGCGCGGCGCGCCTGCCAGGCCTGCGGGCACCAGCCCGTTGGCGGCGATGGTGATCAGATATTGCTCGTCGGTCAGGTTCTTGCCGATCAGCTGGATATTCCAGCCCTTGTCGGCGCTGGTCCAGCCGATCGAGGCGTTGATCAGGCTATAGCCCGGCTGGCCGAAGATCGCGGCGTTCGACGGATCGTAGAACACCCGGCTCTGATAATAATATTCGCCGCGCAGAAATGCCTTGCCGTTCAGCACGTCGAAATTCAGCTGGGCCGATCCCGAAAGCTGGTGCTCGGGCGCGGCGTTCAGCCGGTTGCCGGTCGCGTTATAGGTGCGCGTGCCCGCATTGAAGCGCGGATCGCCGGTCAGGAAGGGCACGAGCTGGTTCGGCACGCTCGATGTCGGGAACGACTGATACTGGGCGTCGAGCAGCGCATAGTTGGCGGTCAGCGTCAGCGCCTCGACGGGCTTTGCGGTAATCTCCAGCTCGGCGCCGGTCACGCGCGCGTCCGCCGCATTGCGGATCGCCACCACGCCCGGTGCGACCAGCGACTGCACCTGCAGATCGGTATAGTCGTAGCGGAACACGCTGGCGTTGATCCGCAGCCGGCGATCGAGCAGGTCGCTCTTGATGCCGCCCTCGTACGACCAGATCGCTTCCGGCGCGAACGACAGGTCGGCGGGATTGTTGGCGAAGATGCTGGTGCCGCCCGATTTGAAGCCGCGCGTCACCGATCCATAGACCAGCACGTTGGGCGTCACCTGCCAATCGAAACCGAACTTGGGCGTGAAGGCATCGAAATCGCGCTCGAGCGTATGGACGAACGGGAACCCCGGGGTCGGCAGGTTGGTGGCCAGGGAGATGCGCTGGAAGTTCTGCTCGATCCGCTTGCGATCGTGGGTGTAGCGGATGCCTGCGGTCAGCCCCAGTTCCGGCGTGATCTTGAACGTTGCCTGGGCGAAGGCCGCGAGCGAGCGGGTATAGCTGTCCGGCGTGGTGTTGATGCGGAACGCGTTCGCCGCGGGCAGCACCGGACTGGCATAGTTGTTGGCGTAGAGATTGGTGCTGGTCTTGTCGTGGAAATAGAACAGCCCGATCACGCCGCTCAGCCGGTCGGAATTATAGGTGAGATTGAATTCCTGGCTGAACTGGCGCGAGATTTCGGCCTGACCCGCTTCGGCGGCGAGGATCTCGGTGCCGTCGCTATCGACGCGCAGATTATAGCTGCTGCGGCGATAGGCGGTCAGCGATTTGAGCGCGACCTGATCCGAAAGGTCGAAGGTCGCTTCCTGGCTGATGCCCCAGAATTCGGTCCGGTTGAACTGCGGCGAATTGAGCGCGACGCGGTGATAGTCGCCGACGATGCTGTTCGCGAGCGGGGCGCCATTGGCGCCGCCGGGCCGGAACTGGACGAGCAGATGGTCGTAGCTGTCGAACCGCTCATTGCCCTTGCTCCAGTCGGCGCGGGTGATCAGTTCGACTCCCGGCGCCGGCACGATGCGGACCTGGCCGCGCACGCCGCCGCGATTGGCGTTCTGCGTGCCTGGCTGGCCGGTGGCGATATTGTCGAAATAATCGCCGCGGCGGACATAGCTGGCGGCCAGGCTCACCTGCACCACGTCGCGCACGATCGGGCCGGCGACGAAGCCCTGAAGCGTCACCGCTTCATAGCTGCCCAGCGTCACCTGCGCCTTGCCGGTGAACTCGTTCGACGGCTTGCGCGAGATGATGTTGATCGTCCCGCCGATCGCGTTGCGGCCATAGAGCGTGCCCTGCGGGCCGCGCAGCACTTCGAGCCGCTCGACATCGGCAAAGTCCTGGAACTGGCCGAATGCACGGGCGATATAGACGCCGTCGAGCTGGGTCGTGACGCTGGGATCCGATCCGCCGAACACGTTCGACGATCCGATGCCGCGCATGTAGATCACCGCGCTGGCGGTCACCTGGGCGACGTTGAGGCTGGGTACGACGGCGACCAGATCCTTGACGTTCATCACCAGCGATCCGTCGAGCCGGTCCGCGGAGAATACGCTCATCGCGATCGGCGTGCTCTGCGCACTGGTCTCGCCGGTGCGGCTGGCGGTGACGACGATGTCGCTGATCCCGCTGGCATCCTCGGTCTCGGTCGCTCCCGCGCTGTCCTGCGCATGGGCGATGCCGGGGATGGCGATCGACGCGGCGATCGCGATGGCGGCGGCACTGTAAAAGGTCGTTTTCTTCATGACATAGCCCTCCCGTCGCCCGGCGCTGCATGGCGCGGGCGTTGTTGGTTTCGGTATCTGAGGCGCCGGTCAGGTCAGGCGAGCGAGGCCCGGCGCCATGGCCTCAATCCAGTTCGTAGTTTCTCCCGAAATCGGGCGGCGGCGGACCGTCTGCGGACCAGAGGAACATGCCGTCCTTCTTGGTCCAGTCGGTCACCGGCCATTCGAAATCCGCGGGCACGAAATCCATGTCGAAATAATATTCGGCCATGCCGTTCCACGGATCGCGGAAGTAATGGAAATAGTTGGAGCCGACGCCGTGGCGGCCGGGACCCCATGCGTGGCGATATCCCTTGCCGAACAGGCGCTGTGCGCCCAGCGCAGCTTCGTCGATCGATCCCATCTCGAAGCTGGCGTGATGGAAGCCGGGGCCGCTCGACTTGAGCAGGCCGAGCACATGGTGATCGCTGTCGCCCGGCACGCGCATGAAGGCGGCATATTCGTCGGTGATCGTGTCGCTCACCTTCATGCCGAGCACATCGCCATAGAAACGCTGCTGGCGCGCGACGTCGGGGGTGAACAGGATCATGTGGCCCAGCCGGCGCGGGCGCGCGGGAATGTCGCGCGTCGGGCAGCCGCGCTCGCCGCTGC
>NZ_JARNTV010000063.1 GCF_029433115.1 Sphingomonas sp. AOB5
CTTCCGGCGCGGGGGCCGGCTCGGCAGGCGCTTCCGGCGCAGGCGGCGCGTCCTGGGCGAAGGCAGGCGCGGCCACGAACATGGCGGACGCGAAGACGATGGATTTCAGCATGATGTGCTCCCGAAGATGCGCGCGACACCGTGCCGCACGCCCATTTGCCCTGTTGCGCGGCTCAACCGGGCAGTTTCCTCGGCGTTCCCTGTTCCCTGATCCGCTCGTCCTTGTTAGGGGGCGGCCCGACCGCGGCCCGGTTTCAAGCCGCGACGAACCGCTTCGAAATCGAAAGGCCCCGCATGGTCCCCCGTTATTCGCGTCCCGAGATGACCGCGATCTGGTCGCCCGAAACCCGCTTCGCCATCTGGTTCGAGATCGAGGCGCATGCGACCGACAAGCTGGCCGAGCTGGGCGTGGTGCCCGAGGCTGCGGCAAAGGCGCTGTGGGACTGGTGGAAGACCGACCCTGCGATCGACGTCGCCGCGATCGACGACATCGAAGCCGTCACCAAGCATGACGTGATCGCCTTCCTCACCTGGGTGGCCGAGAATGTCGGCGACGAAGCGCGCTTCATGCATCAGGGCATGACCAGCTCGGACGTGCTCGACACCTGCCTCGCGGTCCAGCTCGCCCGCGCGTCGGACATCCTGATCGCCGATATCGACAAGCTGCTCGAAGTGCTCAAGCGCCGCGCATACGAGCACAAGCTGACCCCGACCATCGGCCGCAGCCACGGCATCCATGCCGAGCCGGTCACCTTCGGCCTGAAGATGGCCGAGGCCTATGCCGAGTTCAGCCGCAACCGCGAGCGTCTCGTTGCCGCCCGCGCGGACATCGCCACCTGCGCCATTTCCGGCGCGGTCGGCACCTTCGCCAATATCGATCCGCAGGTGGAAGCGCATGTCGCGGCGAAGCTGGGCTTGAGCGTCGAGCCGGTCTCGACCCAGGTGATCCCGCGCGATCGCCACGCGATGTTCTTCGCGACCCTCGGCGTGATCGCCAGCTCGATCGAGCGCCTCGCGGTCGAAGTCCGCCACCTCCAGCGCACCGAAGTGCTCGAGGCCGAGGAGTATTTCTCGCCCGGTCAGAAGGGCAGCTCGGCGATGCCGCACAAGCGCAATCCCGTCCTGACCGAGAACCTGACCGGCCTCGCCCGCATGGTCCGCAGCGCCGCAATCCCCGCGATGGAGAATGTCGCGCTGTGGCACGAGCGCGACATCAGCCACTCCTCGGTCGAGCGCTATATCGGCCCCGACGCGACGATCACGCTGGACTTCGCCCTCGCCCGCCTCACCGGCGTGATGGACAAGCTGCTCGTCTATCCGGCGCGGATGGAGAAGAACCTCAACAAGATGGGCGGCCTCGTCCATTCGCAGCGCGTGCTGCTGGCGCTGACTCAGGCCGGCGTCAGCCGCGAGGACAGCTACCGGCTGGTCCAGCGCAACGCGATGAAGGTGTGGGAAAGCGACGGCGAACTGTCGCTGCTCGAGCTGCTCAAGGCCGACGAGGAAGTGACCGCCGCGCTGTCACCGCAGGAGATCGAGGACAAGTTCGACCTCGATTACCATTTCAAGCATGTCGACACGATCTTCGCGCGGGTGTTCGGCGAATAGCGCCTGCCTAATCGCCTTTGCCTAATCACCCTTGATTGTGCGGCCGCGCAGGTCGGGCAGCGCGAACCAGGGCTGCCCGTCCCCGCCGAAGCGATTCCCGATCAGCGCGTGCAAGCGCTCGTACACGTGTGCCGACAGCAATTGCCCTTCGCAGGGCAACCATCGGGCGTCTTCGAACGGCGCGGCCGACCAGACGATCTGACCGAGCACGGGCTCCGCCTCCGGCATCGCGCCCGTCCCTTCCTCGGTCGGGAATACGCCTTGGTCGACGCAGATATAGGCGTGAAGTATCAGCGCCGACACCGACGTGCCGTCGACCCCGGGCAACCTTTTGCCGGGCGTGAAATCATGGACCCCGGCACATAGCGGCACGGAAGCGTCGAGGTCAGGCAGCGCAAAGTCGATCTTCCCGTCGCCGCCGAATACCGCGCCGATCGCTTCGAACAAACGCTCGTTCCCGCGGATCGGCAGCAAGGTGCCATCGGCGAAATGCCAGCCGGATGGCGGCGCGTCGCGATTGCTGGGGAAGATACCGATCGTCCCGGGCCGGGGGAATGCGATCGGCCCGGAAGGTCCTGTATTCGCTCCGGCGACCAGATAGCGGAATCGCGCGTCCCCGGGCGCACCGGGATTGGGCAGTCCGCCGGTGACGGTGCGCCCGCGCAGATCCGGCACGCCGATGGTCTGCATGCCGTTGCCGCCATAGTTGGCGTGCATCAGGGCGAACAGCGGCATGTTCTCATGAAGTTTCAGCAAGCTGCCGTCGCAGCGCGTCATTCCGAACGCGTCATGCTCGAAGGCGAACATGTGGATCATCGACTGATAATTGTAGGGCGGGTTCGGGCGCTGATGCGGTCGATGGCCGCTGGGCAAAAGGTCCCGATCGGTAGCCGGAAACACACCGGATCGTGCCAGCAGCATGCGGGCGGCAAAGGGCCCGGCATTCCTGTCGGGGGGCGTCGCGGCGGGTGTCGGCTTGGGCGGGTCGGGCTGGTCGGACATCGCGCCAAGCTGAGCGAGCGCGTTGCGACAGGCAAGTCATAACGTTTCCGGAATGATGGAAATACGCGCCGCGAGGCAGGAATATTTGCCGGAACATCTGCCCTCCGCCATCATTCTCGCACCATGAATCCCGCCCACAAAGCCCTGCGCGACGCAACCGCCACGTCGCATGATCGCGTCGATGCTGCATTCGGCGGTTTCGACCTGACCGATCGCGACAGCTATGCCGCCTTCCTGCGCGCCCATGCCGAAGCATTCCTGCCGGTCGAGGCGGCGCTGGATGCCGCGGGGGCCGAGCGGATCACCGATGACTGGGAAGGCCGCAAGCGCGGGCATCTGATCCGCGAGGATCTCGCCTTCCTCCGCGACCCCAATACCCGTCATCCCAGCGAAAGCTGGGATCTCCATGAAGCAGGGTCGGACGGAGCCGCGAAAGACCCCAGCCTTCGCTGGGGTGACGGAAATGGGTCAATGAGCGATGCCGCCATCGCCGGCACCCTCTACGTCCTCGAAGGCTCACGCCTGGGCGGAAAATTCCTCGCCCGCCAGCTCCCGCCGCACTTCCCCCGCGCCTATCTTGATGCGGATCAACCCTCTGGAAACTGGCGCAAATTGCTGGATCGGCTGGATGCGATCCTGTACCAGCCCGAGGCACTGGCCGAAGCAATTGCCGCGGCACAGGCAGCGTTCGACGCGTTTGAGCGTTCGGGTAACAGCTGGTTGAAGGAACGCTCTTGTCCGAACGCGAATTTGAAGTCGACCTGACCAATTGCGACCGTGAACCGATCCACGAACTCGGCGCGGTCCAGCCGTTCGGTTTCCTGCTGGCGCTGTCGACCGACTGGCTGATCAAGCGCGCCTCCGCCAATCTCGCCCAATTCCTGGGCATTGATGCCGAGGAAGCGCTCGGCACCCATGCCGTCGATCATATCGGCGAACATGCCGTCCACGCCCTGCGCAACCGCCTGACCGTGCTGCGCGGCCCCGATGCGGTGGAGCGGCTGTTCGGCGTGCCGGTGCCCGATGGCCGCCGCTTCGATTTCGCGATCCACATGAACGGCGACACGGTCATCGTCGAAGGCGAAGCCAGCGCCGACGAAGCCTCGACCGACGCCGCCAGCGCGATCCGCGCGATGATGGGCCGGCTCGACGAGACCGCCAGCACCACCGCCTTCTACCGCGAAGGCGCGCGTCAGGTCCGCGCGCTGACCGGGTTTGACCGGGTGATGGTCTATCGCTTCGATCCCGACGGGTCGGGCGTGGTCGTGGCCGAGGCCGCCCGCGCCGGGATCGGCAGCTTCCTCGATCTGCGCTACCCCGCCAGCGATATCCCGCAACAGGCGCGCAAGCTCTATCTGCGCACCCCGTTCCGGATCATCGCCGATATCGATGCCGAGCCCGTACCGATCGTCCCCCAGCGCGACGAGCTCGGACAGCCGATCGATCTGTCGCTGTCGATCCTCCGCTCGGTCTCGCCGATCCATATCGAATATCTGAAGAATATGGGCGTCGGCGCCTCGCTCTCCATCTCGATCATCGTCGAGGGGCGGCTCTGGGGCCTGTTCGCCTGCCACCATTATGCCGGCGGCAAGCGCCCCGATTTCGAGCGGCGCAGTATCGCCGAGCTGTTCGGCCAGATGTTCGGCCTGAAGCTCGAGAGCCGCGAGCGCAAGGAAATGGCGGGCTACGAACAATCCGCCCGCGCCAGCTCCGACCGCCTCCTCGCCGCGGTCGCCAAGGATGCCTCGCTGCTCGACGATCCCGAATGGCTGGGCAACATGTTGCGTGAGACGGTGCCGTGCGACGGCATCGGCATCTGGATCGACGGCAAGCTCGCTTATTCGGGCATGACCCCCCCGCCTTCGGCCTTCGCTTCGATGGTCCGCCGCCTGAACGCGATGGCCGCCGGTCGAATCTACGCAACCGACCACCTTGCCGCGACCATCCCCGCTGCCGCCGATTATGGCGATGTCGCCGCGGGCCTGCTCGCCATCCCGATCTCGCGGTCCCCGCGCGATTACGTGTTGCTGTTCCGGCAGGAAAAGGTCCGCACGGTCAACTGGGCCGGTGACCCGCACAAGCCCGCCCAGCTCGGCCCCAACGGTCCGCGCCTCACGCCGCGCAAGAGCTTCGAGCTGTGGAGCCAGGAAGTCCGCGGCCGTTCCGAACCGTTCAGCGAAGCCGAGGTCCGCATCGCCGAGATGCTGCGCGCTTCGCTGATCGAGGTCGTGCTGCGCCTGTCCGACGAAGCGCAGGAGGAGCGCCGCCGCTTCTCAGAACGGCAGGAACTGCTCATCGCCGAGCTGAACCACCGCGTCCGCAACATCCTCGCGCTGATCCGGGGCCTTGTCCGCCAGTCGCGCGATCCCGGCGCGGATTCTCGCGCCACCATCGCGCTGCTCGAGGGGCGGATCGAAAGCCTCGCCCGCGCGCACGATCAGATCACGCAGGACAATTGGTCCCCCGCCCCGCTCGCCCGCCTGATCGAGACCGAAGCCGCCGCCTATCTCGCCGGCAAGGCCGGACGCCTGACCATCACCGGCGAACCGGTGCTGCTCCACCCCCAGGCCTTCTCCACCGTCGCGCTGGTGCTGCACGAGCTGATGACCAACTCCGCCAAATACGGCGCGCTCAGCGACAATGGCAATGTGTCGGTGAAGTGGCATCTCGACGAAGACGGCAGCCTGTTGATGGAATGGCGCGAACGCGGCGGCCCAGCGGTGCAGCCGCCGAAACGTCAGGGCTTCGGCACCACCATCATCCAGCGCTCGATCCCGTACGATCTCGGCGGCCATGCCGAGGTCCGCTATCCGCTCACCGGTGTGGAAGCCGATTTCTGCATCCCTTCGCGCCACATCGCGTTCGACGCGACGCCCCGCGTCAGCAAGCCGGTCAGCGCCGCCCCCACGCCCGATACCCCCGCGGGCCAGCCGATCCTCTCCGGCGTCGCGCTGCTGGTCGAGGACAGCCTGATCATCGCGATGGATGCCGAGGATATCCTCACCCGCCTCGGCGCCACCCGCGTGGTCACCGCAGCGGGCATTGCCGACGCATTGGCCGAGATCGGGCGCGAAGCGTTCCAGGTCGCGCTGCTCGACGTCAATCTCGGCGACGAGACCAGCCTGCCCATCGCCGACGCGCTGCAGGCCGCGGGCGTCCCCTATGTCTTCGCAACCGGCTATGGCGAACAGCTCAAGCTGCCCGACGAACATGACGGCGCCCGCGTGATCCAGAAGCCCTATACCAGCACCAGCATCGCCTGGGCACTGGAGCAGCTGCTCCATAAATAACCTCCGTCACCCCGGCCGGGATGACGTGGTGGATGCTGGTCATGTTGGATTCCCCCGGTTACCCCTCTCGGTAACACCAGCGGGAGGAGCAGGCATGGCGAGCATCAGCGCATCGGTCGGCAGCGGCGGCGTCAACAAGACCGCGGACGTCCTCACCGTCGAGAAACTGCTCAACCAGTATCTCGATGCCGAGGGCGAGGCACCGCTCAAGGCCGATGGCGTGGTCGATATCGACACCATCCTGACCATCCAGAATTATCAGCGCGACGTGGTCGGCATCGCCTCGCCCGACGGCAAGGTCGATCCCGGCGGCAGGACGTGGCAGGCGCTGGATTCCGGACAGGGCATGAAGCCCCCGCTCAGCGGCGCATCATGGTGGCAGGCCAATCAGGCGAAATACCCGAACAGCGACAAGATCGCCGATCTGGAAAAGCCGTTCCGCGACAATGTGACGAAGTTCATACAGGCGATGAAGGACGGCGGCGCCAGCGTCACCGTCGCAGCCACCCGCCGCAACGAAACGCGCGCCAAGCTGATGCATTATTGCTGGAAGGTCTCGAAGGGCCAGCTCGCGCCGGACAAGGTCCCCGCCATCCCCGGCGTCCGCATCCAGTGGGATCACGGCAACCTCGCGAAGTCGAAAAAGGGCGCGCAGGAAATGTCCGACCTGTTCGGCCTCGCCTACGAACCCTCGCTAACCTCGCTCCACATCAAGGGGCTGGCGATCGACATGACGATCGGCTGGACCAGCACGCTGAAGATCAAGGACGCCACGGGCAAGACGCAGGAACTGGCAGCGCCCCGAAGCGGCGAAAGCAACACGAAACTCCACGCGATCGGCGCAGGCTACAAGGTGGTGAAGCTGGTCAGCGACCCGCCGCACTGGAGCGTGGACGGGCGGTGAGGGCTGCATGCGAAAAGGCCCGGCCGTTCGCACGGCCGGGCCTTTCCCGTTTTTCAGACCGCTCGGGTCTTAGCGACAGCGATAGCTGTTGCGGTTGTTGTCCTTCTCGATCGAGTTGCCGATCAGACCGCCGATGACGGCGCCGAGCAGCGTACCGGCGGTGCGGTCACCGCGGGTATCGATCGTGCGGCCGACCAGAGCGCCACCGACGGCACCGATCAGCAGACCGGTCGAACCATCCGAACGGCGGCAATAATTCTCGCCGTTGCGGCCGCGCCAGGTCGGGCCGCTATAATAGCCCTGATTGTTGTAATAGCGCGCATAGCGGCGGTCCTGACGACGATCGTCGCGGCGATCCTGGCGATAGTCCTGACGATAATCGTCGCGGTAATCGCGCTCGTAACGGCTGTCGTTGCGATAGTTCTGCGCAACGGCGGCGCTCGGCATGGCCGGGATGGCGACTGCAAGAGCCGACAGGCCGATCAGAAACTTCTTCATGGGTCTTCTCCTCAAATTCGTTTCGGCGTTCCCGCGCCGTCTGAGGATTGTTCTATGCGATTCGTTCTGAGGCGTTCCTGAATCGAGCTTGCAGCTTACGTTAACGTAACGAACCTGCCGCCCCTCTCCTTCATGCCCACCAGCATCTTTCCTCCGGCGTCGGGCAGCCGCACCGTCTCGCCGGGCACACCGCCGAATTCGTTGTGCAGCACGTCCTCGACCCCCTCGTTGATCTTCTGCGGCGTCGAATAACCGTCCATCTTCCCGACCAGCGGCAGCGTCGCACCGTCGAGCATGAACCATTCCTCCATCGCGTGACCGGATGCCGACGCCATGATCACCAGTTCGCCAAGCGTCGGGCTTTCCATGCCGAAATAGTCCTGATGATCATATGACGCCGGGATCCCGGCGCCAACGATCCAGAAACTCAGCCCCAACCCCGCTATGGCGCCATCGGCGGAGCGGTCATCGGGATCGACGGTCCCGATCCTGTCGCCCAGTTTGACGCCGTTGCCGATGCCCACCGGCGTGCGCCCGCGCATGTCGGGCAGCGCGAACTCCGTCCTGCCGTTTCCGCCGAAGCGCTTCCCGATGATCGCGCTCAGCTCTTCATATTCCTCGACCGGCAGCATGCGCCCGTCGGCGACCAGCCAGCCCGGCGGAACGCTGTCTCCCAGGATCGGCCGCATCATGCCGATACAGGGCGTCCGGCCGCTCAGCCAGGCATCCTTCGCGCAGATCAGCCAGTTTACCGCGACGGTCCAGCGAAGCCCCGGATCGTCCTTGGACCACCGGCCGATCAGCGCCTTTCCGGCCAGATCGGGCAGGTGAAAATACCTGCTGTCGCCACCAAACTCGCTGCGGATCTCTGCATGAAGTTCGCTGAATTTGTCGACTTCCATCTTGCGGCCGTCGGCAATCGGATGCCCCCCGGTTTCGCTTCCAAACTCGAACAGGCCAAGAAAGTGATGGATCATCCCGACATGATTGCGCGTGGGGTAGAGTTCGCCCCAAAAGCCCATCAGCGCAGCCCTCCGGCGCGCTCCGCATCCAATCGCATCATGGAATCCCCCGATCCCGCCATGCTCCCGCACGGCTTCGATACGGAAGCTAAACGAAATTCCGGGGAAGGCGAGTCAGCGAAGTACCCGAAACGGCGCGATCCTCAGTGCAGCGCGGCCTTGATCTTCGCAAAGAAGCCGATCGGCTGCGGCGCTTCCTCGACCGGCGCGGCTTCGCGGCGCAGCGTCCGGCTGCGACGCTCCATCGCTCCCGGCAGCGCGGCCATCAGGTCGCGCTCGGGCAGGTCGAGCCAGGCGACATAATCCCGGGCGATGCGCATCGCATGGATCGGGTAGATCATTTCCTCGAACGCCTCGCGCTCCAGCGCCGACAGATAGCGCGGCTCGATGTCCAGCGCCGCCGCTGCGTCGGCCAGCGTCGCGCCGCGCATCACCCGCGTGCTTTCCAGCGTCACGCCAAAGGCAAGCGGGAGCCACGAGGGCGACGGGTTCGCCTTCATGTCATGGAACTGGTGGAGCATTGCGTTCATCGGACGGCCTCGGGACCTGAAGCGAGCCGCCCTTGCGCGGCACGGGCGCCTGCCCGTCTCGTCCTAACGCCGCTCGCGCGGAGTCGTTGCACGGCACACCCATTTTGTGTGCCGTGCCGCCACGATGCTACCGTCCCTTGATCAGCCGAACGCCGACTTGATCTTCGCGAAGAAGCCGCTCGCGCCCGGGCATTCCTCGCCCGTCTCGGTCTCGCGGAATTCCTCCAGCAGCTCGCGTTGCCGCGCGGTCAGCTTGGAGGGCATCTCGACTTCGATATGCACCACCAGGTCGCCGCGTCCGCGGCCCTGCAGCACCGGCATGCCCGCGCCGCGCTGACGCACCTCACGGCCGCTCTGCGTGCCCGCGGCGATGCGGATATGGTGCCGCTCGCCCGAAGGATCGGGGATCTCGATCTCGCCGCCCAGCGCCGCGGTGGTGAAGCTGATCGGCGCGCGCGCGTGCAGCGTGGTGCCCTCGCGCTCGAAGATCGCGTGCTTGCGGACATGGAGGAAGATGTACAGGTCGCCCGCGGGCGCGCCGCGCGCACCGGCTTCGCCTTCGCCCTGAAGGCGGATGCGGGTGCCATCGTCCACGCCCGGCGGCACGTTGATGCTCAGCGTCTTGGTCTTCTCGATCCGCCCGTCGCCGCGGCAGCGGCTGCACGGATCCTGGATCGTCTGGCCCTGTCCGTGGCACGAGGGACAGGTCCGCTCGACCATGAAGAAGCCCTGCTGCGCACGCACCTTGCCATGGCCCTGACAGGTGCCGCAGGTCTTGGCCTGCGTCCCCGGCGTCGCGCCGGAGCCATCACAGGTGTCGCACGCGGCGGATACGTCGACGGTGATGTCGGTCTTCTTGCCGTGGAAGGCTTCTTCCAGCGTGATTTCCATGTCGTAGCGCAGGTCCGCGCCGCGCCGCTGCTGGCGCTGGCCGCCACCGCCGCGGCCGCCCATGAACTCGCCGAACACGCTTTCGAAAATGTCGCTGAAGCCGCCGAAATCCTGGCCGCCGCCATGGAAGCCACCGCCCCCGCCGCCGCCATTCTTGTAGGTCTCGTGACCGAAACGGTCATAGGCCGCGCGCTTCTGCGGGTCCTTCAGGCATTCATAGGCTTCGCTGACGGCCTTGAACTTGCCTTCGCTGTCCTTGCACCCGGCATTCTTGTCCGGATGATACTTCATCGCGAGCTTGCGATAGGCGGACTTGATCGTCGCGTCGTCCGCGGTGCGCTCGACTTCGAGCAGTTCGTAGAAAGAAACTTCGGTGGTCATTCACTCGGCCCCCGCCCCGCGCTCCGCCGCCCCGAAGGACGGCGGAGGGGTGCTTTCGCTTACGCCTTGTTGTCGTCCACCTCGGAGAATTCGGCATCGACCACTTCTTCGGCCGCGCCTTCTTCCCCGGCAGGAGCAGCGGAAGGCGAAGCTTCGCTCTGCTGCTGCTTCTCGTAGATCGCCTGACCCAGCTTCATCGCCACCTGGGCGAGGTTCTGCGCCTTGGCCTGCATGTCGTCGGCGTCGCCGCCCTCGACCGCAGCCTTGGTCTCGTCGATCGCAGCCTGGATCTCGGCCTTCAGCGCGTCGTCCACCTTGTCGCCATTTTCGACCAGCTGACGCTCGGTCGTGTGGATCAGCGATTCGGCGTTGTTCTTCGCCTCGGCGCCGGCACGACGCTTCTTGTCGTCCTCGGCGAACTGCTCGGCATCACGGACCATCTGGTCGATATCCGCTTCGCTGAGACCGCCCGAAGCCTGGATGCGGATCTGCTGTTCCTTGCCGGTGCCCTTGTCGCGCGCCGACACGTTGACGAGACCGTTGGCGTCGATGTCGAACGTGACTTCGATCTGCGGCACGCCGCGCGGCGCCGGCGGGATGCCGACCAGATCGAACTGGCCGAGCAGCTTGTTGTCCGCCGCCATTTCGCGCTCGCCCTGGAACACACGGATCGTCACGGCCTGCTGATTGTCGTCAGCGGTCGAATAGACCTGCGCCTTCTTGGTCGGGATCGTGGTGTTGCGATCGATCATGCGGGTGAACACGCCACCTAGCGTCTCGATGCCCAGCGACAGCGGGGTCACGTCGAGCAGCAGCACGTCCTTGACGTCGCCCTGCAACACGCCTGCCTGGATCGCCGCGCCGATCGCCACGACTTCGTCGGGGTTCACGCCGGTATGCGGTTCCTTGCCGAAGAACTCCTTCACGATCTGGCGCACCTTGGGCATGCGGGTCATGCCGCCCACCAGCACCACTTCGTCGATCTGCGCAGCCTTCACGCCCGCATCGGCCAGCGCCTTGCGGCACGGCTCCAGCGTGCGCTGGATCAGTTCCTCGACCAGCCGCTCCAGCTCGGCGCGGTTGATCGTCTTCACCAGATGCTTCGGCCCATTGGCGTCGGCGGTGATGAAGGGCAGGTTCACTTCGGTCTGCTGTGCCGACGAAAGCTCGATCTTCGCCTTTTCGGCGGCTTCCTTCAGACGCTGGAGCGCCAGCTTGTCCTTGGTCAGGTCGATACCCTCGGCCTTGCGGAAATCTTCCGCCAGGTACGAGACCAGCTTGGAGTCGAAATCCTCGCCGCCCAGGAAGGTATCGCCGTTGGTCGCCTTCACTTCGAACACGCCGTCGCCGATCTCGAGGACCGAGATGTCGAACGTGCCGCCGCCAAGGTCATAGACCGCGATGGTCTTGCCGTCGTTCTTCTCAAGCCCGTAAGCAAGAGCAGCCGCGGTCGGCTCGTTGATGATGCGCAGCACTTCCAGGCCCGCGATCTTGCCCGCGTCCTTGGTCGCCTGACGCTGGGCGTCGTTGAAATAGGCCGGAACGGTGATCACCGCCTGCGTCACGGTCTCGCCGAGATACGATTCGGCGGTTTCCTTCATCTTCTGCAGGATGAAGGCCGAGATCTGCGAAGGCGAATAATCCTCGCCACCTGCCGTCACCCATGCGTCGCCGTTCGGGCCGCGGGTGATGGTGTAGGGGACCAGTTCGGTGTCCTTCTTGGTGATCGGATCGTCGAAACGGCGCCCGATCAGGCGCTTCACCGCATAAACGGTCGAATCAGGGTTGGTCACCGCCTGGCGCTTGGCCGGCTGGCCGATCAGACGTTCGCCATCCTTGGCGAAGGCGACGATCGACGGCGTGGTGCGTGCGCCTTCGACATTCTCGATAACCTTGGGCTTGCCGCCCTCCATAACAGCCACGCAGCTGTTGGTGGTACCCAGATCGATCCCGATTACTTTTGCCATGGTCCTACTTCGGCCCCTCAGTTCAAATTCATGCCATACCCCGGGTCCCAGAAGAGGCGGCCCGAAGCGTTTCCGGAGTGCGATATAGGTGGGCTTCGGCTTGCCGCAAGTTCCCCCTGCATCTAGGGGATTTCCCGAATTGGGAGAGAGTGGAAATGCGCAACCTCATCGGCATCGCGGCGCTGGCGCTGGTCACCGCCTGTCAGCAGGCTCCGGCCGAGCTCAAGGCCGATGGCGCATGGGTCCGCCTGCCCGCCGTCGCGGGCAATCCCGCCGCGGCCTATTTCACGCTCCATGGCGGCAATACCGACGCCACCCTGATGTCGGTCCGCGCCAAATTCGCCATCGGCACCGAACTGCACGAGAGCATGAAGCACGACATGCCCGGCCATGAGGGCATGAACATGGACGGCGGCGCCATGTCGATGCAGCCGATCAAGGACGTCCCCGTCCCTGCCCGCGGTACGGTCACGTTCGAGCCGGGCGGCAAGCATGTCATGCTGTTCGACGTCTCCCCGTCGCTCAAGGCGGGGCAGAAGGCGCCGCTCACCTTCCACTTCGCCGACGGCAAGACGATCGAGGTGCAGGCGGTGATCGTCGGCGCCGGAGATTCCGCGCCCAAATGATCGCCACGCGCCGCCTCGCGATCGCAGACTGGCGGGCCAATCGCGCGATCCGGATCGAAGCGGTGGCCGCCAATCCCGGCCTCTATTTCACGACGCTCGCCGAACTCGAGGCGCGCAGCGACGATGCCTGGCGCGCGATGCTGGAGAACTCCGATCTCGCGATCTTCGGCCTGTATGACGGCAACCTGCTGATCGGGCTTACCGCCGCCTATATCGACCGCGACAGTGATCCCTCGGGCCGCACCGCCGGTCTGGCCATGTCGTACATCCGCCCCGCGTGGCGGGGCCGTGGCCTGACTTCGCTGCTCTACGCCCCGCGCCTCGGCTGGGCGCGCGAACAGGGCTGCACCCTCATCCACGTCACCCACCGCGCCTCGAACCTCCCTTCGATGCGCGCCATCCAGCGCCACGGCTTCACCCTTACGGGCAAGGAACTGCACCTCTGGCCCGATGGCGAGGAGGAAGAGAATTTCCGCTACGAGTTGATGCTCTAGCGGTGGGCGCTATCCTTGCGCCGGGACTAGCCGGGGGACTCGCCATTTCACGCCTGAAGCATCTCGCGCTGATCGCCCTGCTGACGCTGCCCACCGCCGCACAGGCCCAGCAGGTTGCGGCCCAGCCCACCGCGCAGCTCCGTCAGGTCGCGGGAACCCGCGTCTCGCTCGCGCCCCCGCCCGGCTTTTTCCCGGGCACCGGCTTTACCGGCTTCCTCCATCCCGAGGGCGCCTCGATCGTCGTCGGCGAAATCCCGGCGGCGTCCTTCAGGAGCCTGCCAAAGCCCGGCGATTTCAAGCGCGACGAAGAGGTCAGCCCGGGCAAGCGCGCGCTCGCCGATGGCCAGCAATGGACACTCGAAGGCGGTCTCACCGGCACCTACGCCATCGTCCTGAACGAGACCGTGTTTCCTTCGCTCGAAACCCATATGCTGATGGTGCCCGCGGGCGACACCATGATCTTCATCACCGCGAACATCCCGAACGGCGCCAGCATCGCGCCTGCCACGATGGTCGCCGCGTTGCGCAGCGTACGGATCGGCACTGCGCTGACCAATGAAGACAAAATCGCCGCGCTCGATTTCACGATCGGTGACCGCGCCGGCCTCCGCCCGAGCATGGTCCTGGCGGGATCGGCCGTTGGCCTGACGGACGGACCGCTCGACGTCGATCGCGGCCGGACACAGCCCACTGTCATCGTCGCGCTGGAACCGGAGGCGGACAGCAAATCCCCGGAATCGTCCGGCCTGACGCTCTTCCGTCGGTCCTTTCCCGACGCGACCGTAACCACGTCGGTCTATGACCCCGCGTCGCGTCGCCACACGATCCGCGCAAGCGGCAAGGATGGCGGCGTGTCGCTGAACTTCATTCAGGTCATCACCTACGATTCCCGTTCCGCCATCCGCACCGTCTGCGCATGGCGGCCGCGGATCGAGTTCGCCGATCGCTGCCTGCGCGTCGCCCATTCGGCGTCGCTTCGTCCCCGCCAGAGTATCAAGGATTAGTCCATGTCCCAGATCATCGACAGTTTCCGTTCCTCCACCTGGGGCTGGCTGCGCGGTACACTCGCGGGCTGGGGCACGCTGCTCCTCTGCCTGGTCGGCGTCGGCTTCGTCATCATCCTGATCAAGTGGATCGCGAACCTCGCCACCACCTATGAAGTGACCGAGGACCGGCTGATCCTGCACAAGGGTATCTTCGTGAAGTCGATCGACGAGATCGAGCTGTACCGGGTGAAGGATGTCCGCATCGATTTCACCCTGATCAACCAATGGGCCGATATCGGCACGATCAGCATCGCATCCTCGGACGAGACCACCCGCAACGGCGACCTGATCATCCGCGACGTCGATAATGCCCGCACCCGCCGCGAAAAGCTGCGCGAACTGGTCAACGCCGCCCGCCTGAAGCGCGGCGTGCGCGAGATCGACATGGTGCATGAGGACCTGCCGGCCTGATTTGCCCGCGATGAGCATCCCCGATCATATCCGCGCGATCTTCGGCTTCGGGCAGGGCGCACGCCAATCCGGGCAGGCGCAGCAGCGCGAAACCGTGCGCCAACGCGAGCGCGAACAGGCTTTGCGCCCCTGCATCGCGGATCACGCCACGCTCGACACGCTGATCGCAGAAACCGGCTATGGCGCCTTTGCCGAAGACCTGCATCGCAATGCGAGCGCGTGCGTCTATTTCTTCGATCTGGACGATGCGCCCGAAGCGCCGCTTGGCGCCACGCGCTTCGGCGGGCTGCCGGATCTGTCCCCCGGCACCGACTGGCCCGTATCGCCGGCGGGCGCGCCGCTCAGCTTCCTCGCCCAGATCGCACTTCAGGATGTTGCGGAAACGTCTCTTCCGACGGGCCTGCTCTCCTTCTTCGCAGGCGATTGGGACACGATGGACAGGTCGTTCCCGATCCGGGTGCTGCATCAGCCCACCGGCACCCCGCTCGAACGCCGCGCGCGGCCGGTCGATATCGATGCGTTCGATTGCCCGCACACCGCCAGGTTGCACCCCATCGAAGCGCGCATCGCCCCCGGCCTAAGCTTCCCCGAATATGATATCGACTGGATCGGCCGGCTGGAGACGGATGCCACCGACGGCGCCGATTACGACGCGCTTGAGGAGGGGCTGTATCACCGGGCCGAAGTCGCGGCAGGCATCGCCCGCTAGCAATTCCTGTTCGCCGCCGAATCCGGCATCGCTACGAACCTGTGGATCAACGACGCCAACGCGATCTACTTCTTCATCCCCGCCGAGGACCTCGCCCGAGGCGACTTCTCCCGCGTGCAGGCGGTGACGACGCAGAGCTGAGTTACGCCGCCTCGCGCACCCGTGCCCGGGCGTCCAGCACCGCCGCGAAATTCGCCTCGGCCCATTCCACCAGCCCCAGCAGCGGCCCGGCGAAGCTCTCGCCCAGCGGGGTCAGCGAATAGGTCACGCTCGGCGGCACGGTCGGCTGCACGTCGCGATGGACGAACCCGTCGCGCTCCAGCGTGCGCAGCGTCTGGGTCAGCATCCGCTTCGAGATATCGGGAATGCTCCGCGCCAGCGCGCTGAACCGCTTCGGCCCGCTCGCCAGCGTCGACAGCAGCAGCATCGACCAGCGATCCCCGATCTGATCGAGCAGATTGCGCACCGGGCAACGCGTCTCGTCCAGCCCGAACGACTGCCAGTCCTGAAACTTGGCGCCCAGCGCCTGATGCGCGTCCATGGGTTACTCCCGGATAACCTGGTGACGGAAAAGTGCCGTCTTCCGCTGCGATTAATGGTCTCTATTTGAGACCAGGTCAACAATCGAGACCGGAGACCCGATCATGTCCACCCCCCGTTACGCCGTCACCGCCGCCAGTGGCCAGCTCGGCCGCCTTGCCGTTGCCGCCCTCGCCGCACGCGCCGGCGCCGCCAATGTCGTCGCTATCGTCCGCGATCCCGCCAAGGCAGCATTCCCCGAGGGCGTCGAAGTCCGCGCGGGTGACTATACGCAGCCCGACACGCTCGACGCGGCCTTCGCCTGCATCGATCGCCTGCTCCTGATCTCGTCCAACGAAGTCGGCAACCGCACCCCGCAACACGCCAACGCCATCGACGCCGCGAAGCGCGCCGGGATCGCCCGCATCGCCTATACCAGCGTCCTCCACGCCGACACCTCGCTGCTCGGCCTCGCCGCCGAGCATCGCGAAACCGAAGCCCTGCTCGCCGCCTCGGGCATCCCCAACAGCCTGCTCCGCAACGGCTGGTATAGCGAGAATTACGCCGCCTCGATCCCGCCCGCGCTCCAGCACGGCGCGTTCATCGGCAGCGCCGCTCAGGGCCGCATCGCCAGCGCCTCGCGCGCCGACTATGCCGAAGCCGCCGCCATCGCCCTGATCGCCGATAGCGACGCCCGCACCATCCACGAACTCGCCGGCGACACCAGCTACACCCTCACCGATTTCGCTGCCGAACTCTCCCGCCAGTCGGGCCGCACCATCCCCTATGTCGACATGCCCGAGGCGGACTATCGCGCCGCGCTGACCGGCGCCGGCCTCCCCGAAGCCTTCGCCGCCCTGCTCGCGGATTCCGACGCCGCCACCGCGAAGGGCGCCCTGTTCGACGAAAGCCGCACTTTGTCCCGCCTGACCGGCCGCCCGACCACCCCGTTCGCCGAGACGATCGCGGAGGCCTTGACGCCGGAACTGGTCACCGGCTGATCCAAGCCCGGCCGCAGGAGTCCCGGATCGCCGGGGCTCCTGCGAAAACCCGACGCTCAGCCCTTCGGCTTCGCCTGCCCCGCGGGGTGGATAGCGCCGGGAAAGAAATGCCGCTTCCTGATCCGCAGGACGGTATCGCTGGCTTCCACCTGCAATTGCGCCGCCACCTGCCGCCCGAATTGCCGGTTCCCCGCAATTTCGAACGCTTCCAGCTCCTCCTTCCGGATGATCATCTGCCCATCGAATGGAAGCGCGGCCGGCGCATCGCTTTCACCGTCAAGCTTCGACCCGCCAGCGCGCGTCATTTCGGCCGCGTCCACCAACACCACATTCGCCACGAACGGCTGGTGATAATCGTCGATCGACGTCAGCGCGCCGAGCAGGAACTTCGCTTCCGACCCCAGCGGCTCGCGTATCAGGAACAGGTCCAGCCCCTCGCCCCGCTGGATGTCCCCAAGCAGATAGATGTTGTTGTGCATCACCAGCGCGACGCCGTCAGTCTCCTTGTGGGATGCGTCATTGTCCTCGAAATGATGCTTGAACTCCCAGATCGGGTATCGCGGATCGCTCGAGATGTCCTCGAACACGATCCTGCTGACGACGACGAAGTTCGATGTGACGGCGTTGCGAAAGCAGTAGAATTCCTTCCTGCCGAACACCTTCATCGAAGCGCTCTCAAGGGACTCGCCCTTGACGCCCAGCATCTTCATCAGCAGCGAATAGATCGCGGCCCGCTGGCCGACGTCCAGCATCCGGTCCTCGCGCCCCCCGTCGGCGGTTTGCGCGGTGACCATCGCCTGCGCCCATGTCGGGCGGGTTTCGAACGGCGAAAGGTTCGGCGCCTTCCAGTCCCCGCCATCCTTGGCCGGTTCGGAAGGAGTCTCATCGGATGCGCTAAAGTAATTGTAGATGCGCTCGAAGGCCGCGCCGCGCCGCAATGGCTGCGATCCGCTATCCTGCCCCCGCTTCACGAACTGCTTGAGCGCGCTTTCGCCGACGCCGATGTCTTCGGCCAGTTGCGTATAGGTGCGGCCCTTGCTCCGCATATCGAGGATCTCGGCGACGCAGCGGTCGAAGGCTTCCCGCAGTCCCCGTTCATCAAGGTCATATATGTCCACGACACCCGCCTCAAATAGCGCTTGACCAGCCTAGGAGGTGCGCCTATTGGCGCACCTCCCGGAGCGGTTTGGACCCGTCTCCTTTCGGCCGGCCTAGGCCATCTACTCTTTTGCGTCGTGCACCCCGGCCAGGATATGCCCGACAATGATCAGTAGATAACCTAGAACAATCAGCAGGTGTGGCATGACGCCCTCCATTGATTGCTCCACCGAACTCCCGACATCCCCTGCCGCGTGGAATCGACAAAATGCCGGCATTCGGCATTGACGGTGTAGATGACACCGCTCGCGCATGCCAGCGCAGATGTCCCAAATCGGGCGCATTTCGGCTTATAGCACGCACGATCTGGCGCTAGTTTGACGATTTTGTTACGATCCCGGCCTCAAACCCATCGGAATCCGTGTCAAATCGTGCCTAATTGCCCATTTACCCACCTTATATGTCTATAACTTTCGTGCATATATGCCGCCATCGATAAACCGGTGTCATTGGCAGATTTCCGCGATTTATTGCGCATTCGGAATACCGGTTTCACACCGTTCGACTCAGCAAACCCTCAAATCGCCCCATCCGAAGAACCGGATCGCGTTGTTGCGCAGGATATCCCGCTTCTGCGCCTCGCTCAGGAACCGGGCACTCCGCACCGCGCGGATCGCCAGCGTCACCCCGTCGGTCCATGTCATCGCGTCCGATCCGAACAGGATGCGCTTGCCGAACCCAGCGTCCACCAGCCGCTTCAGATAGGCGTGGAACTCCGCCTGCGGCACCAGCCACGCGATCGCACCGGTATCGACATAGACCTGCGAATAGGCGTTGAGCAGCGCGATCGTATCGTCGCCCATCGGCCAGCCCATATGCTGGAGCAGCACGCGCAGCTTCGGGTGGCGCACGATCACGTCCTCCATCGCCAGCGCATCGCCCGCGCGGATCCGGTTCTGCGGCGCCCCGCGCCACGCATCGGGCGGCCCCGATCCGGTATGCAGCGCCACCGGCAGGTCGAGTTCCTCGGCCAGCGCCCAGAGCGGCTCCAGCCGCGGATCGTCATAGGCGATGCCCATATAGGGCGTGCCGATCTCGCCGATCATCGTCAGCCTGCCCGCGGCATGCAGCGCGCGGATCTCGGCCAGCTCGTTCTCGCCCGGCACATTGTTGATCTGGTATCCCAGCCGCAGCCGCCCGCCGCTCTCGCCCACCGCCGCTTCCGCCGCGATCCGCGCCTGCGAATCCACGATCCCGCGCTCCACCCCGTTCCGCGCCATCGTCGCGATCAGCAGCGATCGATGCGCCGCCCCGTCCTTGGGCGGCACCAGCCCGCTCACCGGATTGGGCACGCCCGCGCCGAACCGCCCGTCACCCTCATAGGCATGGAGGTGCACATCGATCACCCCGCAAGGCGCCGCCATCGCCGCGCTCGCCCAAAACAATCCCGCCGCTAGTCCGATCGCTGTCCGCATGCATGTGCCTCCTCATGGCATCATGCCGACTGGAACTCGGCCCCGCCAGCAGCGATATGGAGGCGATGGACGAAGGCCGCCCCCTCACCGAAGCCGAGACCGCGCTCGCCCGCACCATGTTCGGCGACGCGGTCGACTATGCCCCGGTGCGCATCCGCAATCGCAAATGGGCGTTCTTCCAGCCGCGCAACACGGTGATGGCCCCCACCGGCCATATCCATTTCCACCCGCGCGGCCCCCATTATCGCGAGGATTTCGCGGTGGAGAACCTCACCCTTCAGGGCCTCTTCATCCATGAGATGGTGCATGTGTGGCAGCATCAGCACGGGCTGTTCCTGCCGCTGAAGCGCCATCCCTTTTGCCGCTACGATTACGCCATCCGCCCCGGCCAGCCCCTCGCGAAATACGGCATCGAACAGCAAGCAGAGATCGTCCGCCACGCCTTCCTGCTACGGCGCGGAGCAACCGTCCCCGGCGCCCCGCCGCTCGGCCAGTACGAGACGATCCTGCCCTTCTGAACCACACGCCGCTGCCCGGACAGACAGCGGCATGCGGTTCCGATCAGAGGTCCACGCTGGTGTCGCTCGCCCTTGAGGCAGGCGGCGGTGGTGGCGGTGGTGGCGGTGGCGGTGCGACCCGCACCGGAGGCGGCGGCGGCGGAGGCGGTGGCGAATAGGTCCGCACCGGCGGGGGTGGCGGCGG
>NZ_JARNTV010000064.1 GCF_029433115.1 Sphingomonas sp. AOB5
CGGCCGGACTGCGCGCAGCGATCCGCAGCGCCGGCGGCGCGGGCGCGCACGGTCAACGAGCGGGAAGCGGGATTGTCGCCGTTCGGCTTTGCGGGGGATTGAGGGGCGCGGCGCGGGGCTCGTGTTGTGTAGATCAAGAATAAGAGTTAGATTTTCTGCTCTATCATTGGGATCTAACATGGCTCGACCTGAAATAGCAGGCCTCCGGACTTGGCCTAGAAACCTTAGTACTTCGCAGTACGGAGGCCTATCGACTTCACAGTATGGAGGTATGTCTACATCTCAGTATGGCGGGGCCTCGACATCGCAATATGGAGGTCTTTCCACCTCGCAATATGGAGGAATGTCGACCTCCCAATACGGCGGATTATCGAGTTCGCAGTACGGAGGATTATCAGCATCTCAATACGGCGGGCTTTCAACCTCACAGTATGGAGGGCTGTCGACTTCGCAGTATGGGGGTTTGTCCACGTCTGCGGGTGGGGGTATGTCCACTTCATCCAGTAATGTTTACCAAAGCAATATCCCGCCATGGCCGCATTTTCTTCGGGAGCTGGAATCACGTGGCTTGCATCAGGCCTCGGCGCTAATCAGGACGCGTTTACCGGATAGGCTTTGGCCTGAGAACTTCTTCCGCGGCTAGGTTGGTTGGAGGATTTGCTCCGATGTCTGCTGGCGTGAGCGCTAATAGGCGCTGGCGATCCGCATCTGCACCGTCACCTGATCGCCCAGCACGATCCCGGTTTCCTTGCGCACCGCGACCTTGAGCGGGAGCAGGTAGCCGCCGTCGCGGGGGAACAGCGAAGTGCGGAAGCCGGTGCCGTCGATCTCAGCCTGCACCGGCACGACGCCCCAGCCATAGCTGGCAAGCTGGGCGGCATAGCGGACTTCGCCGGTATGCTCCTCGGGCACCGCGACGAACACGAACGGAGCGGGGCCGCGCCATTCGAAGGCTTCGCCCGAGAAGCTGATGTCCGCGAGGATTTCGCCGCGAGGGATCATGCCAGCGTCAGGTAGATTTCGGCTTCGATCACCCAGTCGGCGCCGGTCTGCCGCCATTTGGCGGTATAGGCACCCGACGCGAACAGCTCACCGTTGGCGGCGGTGACGCCTTGCCAATGGCCATGTTCGAGGGCGATGGGTTCGACCGGAGAGGCGAGGATCGTGTCGGGCGTACGGGTGTAGATGGCGCGATCGGGCGAAGCGAAATTGGCCTTCCAGATATCGAGCTGGGCCTTGCGATCGGTGCGCACCGCGCTGTCGGTGCCGGTAACGACCACGGCATAGGGTGCGAGGATCGGGCGGATCGCGGCGAGATCGGCCTCGGCCAGCGCGCGGTTGAACGCGGCGCGGCGCAGGCGGATGGCGAGTTCGGGCGAGGGGTTCATGAGTCGCGGTTACAGCAGGGCGGGGCGCCGCGGGCAACCGGGCGGGTTGACCGGTGCACGGCCGCGCTTCAGGGCCGGACGCGAAACGAGTTGGGAGTAGATGATGCGCGGGTTCGGGATGACGCGGCGGGCGCTGTGCGGCGCGGGGCTGGCGCTGGTGGGCAGCGCGGCGTGGGGCAGCGAGCCGGAGCGCGACATCACGCTGGGCCAGGACTTCGACGAACTGTGGGAGACACTCCGCGACCGCTATTGCTTCTTCCACGAGAAGCGGACCGACTGGAACAAGGTGCGCGCGACCTACCGGCCGATGGCGGTGGCGGCGGAGTCGATCGATGATTTCACGGCGGTGCTGAAGCGGGTGCTGGTCGAACTCTATGATTCGCACACCAATCTGCGCAACGCGCCGGACGGAACGCCGCGGGTGCCGCCGTTCGATCTGGTGGTGGATGCCGCGGCGCGAGTGACGGCGGTGCAGGAAGGATCCTCGGCAGCGGATGCGGGCCTGAGCATCGGCGAGCGGATCGTGGCGGTGGATGGGGTGACGATGGCCGCGGCGGTGGCGCAGGCCTCGCCGCGCTGCCTGTCGCGGCCCGATCCGGCGGCATTGCTGTGGTCGGTCAATGCTGCGGTTTCGGGCCGGCGGGCGATGGCGCGATCGCTGACGGTGCAGTCCGCGGGCGGCGTGTCACGCGAGGTGGCGATCCCGCTGAAGCAGCGCGCGCAACAGCCCGATGTCGAGGGAAAGCGGCTGGACGGCGGGATCGGCCATATCGCGATCCGCAGCTTTGGCGAGATGGCGTCGATCGAGGCGTTCGACGCGGCGCTGGCAAGCCTGGCCGATGCGCCTGCGCTGATCCTCGACGTGCGCGGCAATGGCGGCGGCGACACGGCGGTGGCGCGGCCGATCATGGGGCGCTTCATCACCGAGCGGAAACCCTATGCGCGGATGCGGCGCCGCGCCGGACGAGGGTTGAGTGCGGCATGGACCGAATATGTCGATCCGCGCGGCCCCTTCACTTATGCGAAGCCGGTGATCGTGCTGGCCGATCACTGGAGCGGCAGCATGGCAGAGGGCTTTCCGATGGGGATGCGCGGGCTGGGCCGGGCGATAGTGGTGGGCACGCCGATGATGCAGCTCGGTGCGGCGGTGTTCCGCGTGGCGCTCGACCGCACGGGGATCGAGGCGCAATATTCGGCCGAGCCGGTCTATGACGTGGCGGACCGCCCGCGCTGGCTGATGCAGCCCGATGTGGCGGTGGCGGACGGGCAGGATTTGCTAACGGCTGCGCTGGCCGAAGCGCGGCGGCGGGCCGGCTGACTCTTGGTCTAGAGACTGGGGATCAGACCCCGGCGTCGCAGAGCAGGTCGAGCTGGTCCGGCGTGAGCACGAGGTCGAGCGCGGCGAGCAGGTCGTTCAGCTGTTCCACGCTGGTGGCGCTGGCGATCGGGCCTGCGATGCCGGGCTGGGCCATGACCCAGGCAAGCGCGATGGCGGCAAGGCTGGCGCCGGTTTCGGCGGCGACCGCGTCCATCGCAGCGAGCACCGCGGGACCCTTGCCCTCCATATAGGCGTCCATCCGGCCGCCGCGCACGCTCTTCCCCTTGTCGTCGGCGGCGCGATATTTGCCGGTCAGATAGCCCGAGGCGAGGCCGTAATAGGGCAGGCTGGCGATGTTGTGCGTGACGCACAGATCCTGCACTTCGCCTTCGTAGCGATGGCGGGTGACGAGGTTATATTCGTTCTGCAGCGCGCGGTAATGCAGCAGGCCTTCCTTCGTCGCGATGTCGAGCGCGGACTTCAGCCGGGCGGCGTGGAAGTTCGACGCGCCGATGCTGTGGACCTTGCCGGCATCGACCAGCTTGCCGAACGCGGCGAGGACATCGGCCTGGGGCGTGTCGTCATCGTCCTGATGGGCGTAATAGAGATCGATCCGATCGACGCCGAGCCGGGCGAGCGACGCCTCGGCCGCGGCGGCGATGCGCGCCGGGGCGAGCTTCTCGCCGCCTTCGCCGGGGAGCATGCCGACCTTGGTGGCGATCAGCACCTTGTCGCGCTTGCCCGATTGCTTCAGCCATTCGCCGATCACGGTTTCGGATTCGCCGCCTTGATGGCCGGGCACCCAGGCCGAATAGACGTCCGCGGTGTCGATCATCACATCGCCCAGTTCGGCGATGCGATCGAGGATGCGGAAGCTCGTCGCCTTGTCCGCGGTCCAGCCGAAGACGTTGCCGCCCAGCACCAGCGGGCGGAGCTTCAGGCCGGAGCTGCCGAGGGAGACGAGATCGCTCATTGCGCTTCCTGATCGTTGGCGGGTTCGACCGCGTTGATGTCGGTCGCCGCGGCGGCCTCGTCGAGCTGGCGGGCTTCACCGCGGGTGACTTCGCCGGGGCCGGGATCGCTGTCCGACTGGCAGGCGGCGAGGGCGAGCAGCGGAAGCAGGATCAGCGCGCGCATCCTATTCGTCGCCGCTGCCTTCTTCGGTCGCGGGATCGCCCGACGGTGCCGGGGCCGAAGCGGCGGCATTGTCGTAGCTGACTTCGGCATTGGCGAAGGCCTGGTTCACATCGTCGACCGCTTCGCCCATCGTATTGCTGTCGCCGCCGATCAGCTCGTTCGCCTCGAGCGCTTCGTTCGGCGCCTTCTTGCCGCAGCCCGACAGGCCGAGAGCAGTGAGGGCGAGGACGGGGACGAGAATGGCCTTGCGCATTTTGATCCTGACTTCGAAAGTGACGATCATGAGCTACAGCGCGGGCCGGAGGCGGGCAACTGCGTTGACCTGATATAAAGATATCTTTATATCTGTTTCCGACATGAATCAGGCTCTCGGCATCTTCCGCGCTCTGGCGGATTCGACGCGGTTGCGCATCCTTGCGCTGCTGCGTGCGATGGAGTTGTCGGTCGGGGAGCTGGCGCAGGTGCTGGGGCAGAGCCAGCCGCGCGTCTCGCGCCATGTGAAGATATTGTGCGACGCGGGTCTTGCGGAACGCCGCAAGGAAGGCAGCTGGGTGTTCGTCGCGCTGGGCGATGCGGGCCGGACCGCACCGGTGTTCGCGGCGCTGGACGCGTGGCGCGAGCCGAACCACTGGACGGTGGCGGACGAAGCGCGGCTGGCCGCGGTGCGCGCCGACCGGGCGAGTGCGGCGAACGAATGGTTCGAGGCGCATGCCGGGGACTGGGACGCGATCCGGTCGCTGCACGTCGCCGAAAGCGAAGTCGAGGCGGCGATGGGCCGCGTCCTTGGCGATGCACCGTTGGGGTCGCTGATCGATATCGGCACGGGCACCGGCCGGATGCTCGAGCTGTTCGCGCCGCGCGCCGAGACGGCGCTGGGGATCGACCGCTCGTCCGAAATGCTGCGGCTGGCGCGCGCCAAGCTGGCCGACCTGACCAATGCCGAACTGCGGCAGGCGGACCTGTACGCGCTGCCGCTGGCCGATGGCGGGGCGGATACCGCGATCCTGCACCATGTGCTGCATTTCGCGCAGCAACCGGGCGCAGCAATTGCTGAAGCCGCGCGGGTGCTCGGCGCCGGCGGACGGCTGCTGATCGCCGATTTCGCACCGCACGAGCGCGAGGAATTGCGGAGCAAGGACGCGCATGCGCGCCTCGGCTTCTCGGACGATCAGATCCTTGGCTGGTTCGAAAGCTATGGGCTGGCGCCGGTGCTGGTCGAGACGCTCGAGGGCGGGGAACTCACGGTGAAATTGTGGCTGGGTCGCAAGACCGGTCAGGGGGAAGAGAGAGTGAAGGCGGCATGAGTAAGAGCGTGGACCCGTTTGCGGCGCCGCTGTTCGCGGACGTGGCGGGCGATATCGATGTGTCGTTCGAATTCTTCCCGCCCAAGACCGAGAAGATGGAAGAGACCCTGTGGGATTCGATCCAGACCCTGTCGCCGCTGGGGCCGCGTTTCGTCAGCGTGACCTATGGCGCGGGCGGAACCACGCGTGAGCGGACCCACAACACGGTGGCGCGGATCGCGCGCGAGACGGCGATTCCGGCGGCTGCGCATCTGACCTGTGTCGAGGCGACCCGCGAGGAGATCGATCAGGTCGCCGAGGAATATTGGGCGGCGGGCGTGCGGCATATCGTGGCGCTGCGCGGCGATCCGCCACGTGCGGGCGAGAAGTACAGCACCCATCCGGGCGGGTACGAGAATGCCGCCGATCTGGTCGCGGGGCTGCGCAAGCTGCACCCGTTCGAGATTTCGGTCGCGGCCTATCCCGAATGCCATCCGGATTCGGAGCATGCGGTCGCCGATCTCGACAATCTGAAGCGCAAGATCGATGCGGGCGCCAACCGGGCGATCACGCAGTTCTTCTTCGAGCCGGAAACCTTCTTCCGCTTCCGCGACGATGCGGCGAAGGCGGGGATCACTGCCGAGATCGTGCCGGGGATCATGCCGGTGATGAGCTTTGCCGCGGTCACCAAGATGTCGGCGATGTGCGGCACCGACGTGCCCAAATGGATGGGGAAGCTGTTCGAGGGTCTCGACGATCATCCCGCGGCACGCCAGCTGGTCGCGGCGACGGTAGCGGCGGAACTGTGCCGCAAGCTTTATGCGGGCGGCGAGCGGGCCTTCCACTTCTACACGCTGAACCGCGCCGAGCTGAGCTATGCGATCTGCCACCTGCTCGGTGTGCGGCCCAAGGTGCCGGCGGAGCGCGTGGCGGCCTGAAGCCCCGAGACGGCCGGACCGTGAGGCCCGGCCGCGCGGATGCGCAGGATCAGGTGGTGGTGTAGTCGCCCTTGACCCAGCCGCTGCTGCCATTGACCCATTCGGTCGTGGCGTCGGACGCGGTGCAATAGACGCGGATATTGACGTTGCCGCCGCCATCGATCCAGACGGTTGCCGACACGTTCGATCCCGGTGCGCTGAAGCTGCCGGTGACCCAGCCATCGGTGCCCGTATCGTTGCAGCGTTCGATCACATTATAGCCATCGGTCGAATAGACGCGGATGTGCAGGCCGCTGCTGTCCATCCAGCTGATGACCGCGGTGCCGGTCGGGAAGTTTGGATTGTCTGACATGACCCCTCCAGGATGCGCCGCACGCGAATCATGCGGTCGTGGCGGGGTTGTCCGATGGCGGGCGGGCAGTGTCGCCAAGTATCGAGGCCAAGATGGTGTGATTCGCCCCCTCTTGCCGCTCGACCCGATCCGGGTAATCCTGCGCAAAATAAAAGGTGGGGATCGAGGATGGCGACGATAGCGGAAGGAGCGCCGCAGGCCGCGGCCGAACCGAGCACGAAGGACATGCGGCTGGTGATCGGCGCATCGTCCGCGGGCACCGTGTTCGAATGGTATGACTTCTTCATCTGGGGCACGCTGACCACCACCGGTATCCTGGGGCGGACCTTCTTTCCCGCGGACAATGCCGTGCTGGGCGATCTGCTTGCCTGGGCGACCTTTGCCGTCGGCTTCGGCTTCCGTCCGCTGGGCGCGATCCTGTTCGGCTATCTGGGCGACAAGCTGGGCCGCAAATACACCTTCCTGGTCACCATCACGCTGATGGGCATCGCGACCGCGGGCATCGGGCTGGTGCCCAGCTATGCCTCGATCGGCATGGCGGCGCCGATCCTGATCCTGCTGATGCGGATCGCGCAGGGGCTGGCGCTGGGCGGCGAATATGGCGGAGCGGCGATCTATGTTGCCGAACATTCGCCAGGCGGACGCGCCGGCTATCACACCAGCTTCATCCAGGCGAGCGTGGTCGGCGGGTTCATCCTGAGCCTGATCGTGGTGCTGGGCTTCAAGCTGCCACTGCCGGCCGATACGTGGAACGCATGGGGATGGCGCCTGCCGTTCCTGTTCTCGATCCTGTTGCTGCTGGTGTCGCTGTGGATGCGGCTGAAGCTCTCCGAAAGCCCGGTGTTCAAGGCGATGAAGGAGGCCGGGGAGACCGCGGCCAATCCGTTCGTCGAAAGCTTCACCTATCCGGGCAACTGGAAGCGGCTGATCGTCGCGCTGTTCGGCATTGCCGCGGGCCTGACGGTGATCTGGTACACCGCGATGTTCTCGGTCCTGTCGTTCCTGACCGGGCCGATGCGCGTGTCGCCGACTTCGGCGCAGCTGATCACCGGCGGCGCGGCGACTTTGGGCCTCGTCTTCTTCATCTATTTCGGCAGCCTGTCCGACCGGATCGGGCGCAAGAAGCCGATCGTGATCGGCTATGCGGTGACGCTGCTGGCGCTGTTCCCGCTGTTCTGGATCATCGGCGCTGCGGCCAATCCGGGGCTGGCCGAAGCCGCCAAGCGCGCGCCGGTGGTCGTCTCCGGCCCGGCGTGCAGTTACGATCCGTTCGCGGCGAAGCAGACCGAGGCATGCGGGCAGCTGCTCGACTATTTCTCGAAAAAGGGCGTGGCCTATACCAAGGCCCAGGCATCCTCGATCGATGTGACGGTGGGGACGGTGCGGGTGGCGGATACCAGCCCGACGGGTCTTGATGCGGCGCTGGCGGCGGCGGGCTACGATCTGGCACCGCAGACGCCTTCGCCCGCGAACATCGCGATCATCGTTGCGGCGATCGTGGCGCTGATGGCGCTTTCTGGGGCGACCTATGGTCCGGTCGCGGCCTTGCTGTGCGAGATGTTCCCGACGCGGATTCGCTACAGCTCGATGTCGATCCCATATCATCTGGGCACCGGCTATTTCGGCGGCTTCCTGCCATTCATCAGCCAGGCGATCGTGGTGAAGACCGGGGACCCTTATTCGGGCCTCTGGTACACCATGGCCGTGGTGGCGATGGCGCTGGTGGTGACCGCATGGGGCCTGAAGGACACGCGCGGGCAGATCCCCGCCTGAACCGGGTGGCGCAGGGCGGCGCGGGCCGCTAATCGCCGGGGGATGACGGCTTCCCCCCTACGCTTGCGGATCGATGGCGACGCGCTGGTTTCCAACTGGCGCGCGCTCGACCGGATGAGCGGAACCGCGGCGTGCGGCGCGGCGGTGAAGGCCAATGGCTATGGGCTGGGCGCGCCCGAAGTGGCGAAGCGGCTGGCGGCGGCGGGATGCCGCGATTTCTTCGTTGCGACATGGGCCGAGGCGGCGGAACTGGCGCCGCTGGGCGTCAGCGTATCGGTGCTGCACGGCGTGCGGGCCGAGGATCTGGCGAGCGTGGGCATCGCGGGTGCGCGGCCGGTGCTGAACACGGCGGAACAGGTGCGGCGCTGGCGCGAGGTGGGCGAGCCGTGCGATGTGATGGTCGATACCGGCATGAACCGGCTGGGCGTTTCGCCGGAGGAGATTGCCGACGGGCTGCTCGATGGGTTGGAGATCGAGACGCTGCTGAGCCATCTGGCCAGTGCGGACGAGGATTCTCCCCTCAATGCGCGGCAGCGGGACGCATTCGCGGCGCTGGCCGGGCGGACTTCGGCGAAGCGGATGAGCCTCGCCAATTCGGCGGGGATCGCGCTTGGTGCGGACTATGCGTTCGATCTGACGCGGCCGGGGATCGCGCTTTATGGCGGGATCCAGCGCGAGGCGCATGGCGGCGTGATCCGGCAAGTCGTGACGCCGCAGGCGCAGATATTGCAGCGCCGCCGGGTGCTTGCGGGCGAGTGCGTCGGCTATAATGCGACCTTCCGGGCGCCGGCCGATATGGACGTGGCGATCCTGAACATCGGCTATGCCGACGGCTATCTGCGCTGCTTCTCGGGCAAGGGCCGGGCATGGGCGGGGGACACCGAGCTGGCGGTGCTGGGGCGGATCTCGATGGACCTGACCGCGGTTGGCGTGGATGCCGCACCAGAGCTGGGCGAGGGCGACTGGGTGTCGCTGGACTATGACCTGCCTGCGACGTCGGCGCTGAGCGGTCTTTCGCAATATGAGCTGCTGACCGGGTTGGGGCGGCGCTTCGATCGGGTCTGGGGCTAAACCACCGGTTCACATTGGCGAAAGCCGCTGGGGCGTATCATCCTCCATTCCGATGGAATGGAGAGACCCCATGCGTGCTTTGCTTACCGCCGCCTCATTTGCCCTGCTGGCGCTGCCAGGCGTGGCGATGGCCCAAGACAAGCCCAATCCGGCGGGCGAGGCCGAACTCGCGAAGATGCTGGAAGGCCGCATCGCAGGCGCGCCGGTCAATTGCCTGTCGGTCAACCGGATGGACAACAGCACGATCGTCGATGGCACCGCGATCGTCTATCGCAGCGGATCGACGCTGTATGTGAACCGCCCGCGCGCCGGCGCCGAGCGGCTCGACAGCGACAATATCCTGCTGACCAAGCTTTCGGGCAGCCAGTTGTGCAGCGTGGATGCGGTCGACCTGCTCGATCGCAGCTCGCGTTCGTGGAACGGCTTCGTCTCGCTGGGGCAGTTTGTGCCGTACAAGCTGAGCACCGCAAGCAACTGAGTTCCTGCCGGCGGCGCTGACGGCGTCGCCGGGCTTGCTGCCCGGCTTCAGGGCATAAAAAAACCGGCGCCTCCCGAGGGAGACGCCGGAATTTTTTTGTCCGAGGACCGCGGCTCCGAAGAGCCGCGATCGATCAGAAGCCGGCGCGAGCCGAGATGTAGAACGTACGACCGCGGATGTCGTAGCCGCTGTACAGCTGCGCATTACCCGCGACGAAGTTCGAATAGTCCGCCGAAACGATCGGAGGAGCCGTGTCGAAGATGTTCCGGACACCGGCGGTGAGCGAGAAGCGCTCCATGTCGAACCGCACCGACGCCGTGTGCAGGAAGTAATCCGGCGTCTTGTAGTAGCGGAAGTTCGGGCCAAGAGCGGCGCTGACCGAAGTCGCGTACGCCGTCGAGTCCGTCGCATCGATCCATTCCACGCCGTAGTTCAGCGTGAACTGGTCCTTCTGGTAGTTCGCGCTGAACGTACCGGTCCACTTCGGGTTCTCGAGCAGGCCGACGAGCTCCAGGATCGCCTGGGTCGGCAGCTGACGCGAGTAGCGGCTGATGAACATCGTGGTCTGGGCGTTCAGGCGGAAGGTACCACCGAAAGCCTGACGTGCGTAGCGCAGGGTGAAGTCGATGCCTTCAACCTTCGCGTCCGAGATGTTCACGAAGCTCTGAACGACGGTCAGCGTACCGGTGCCCGGGCCGGTGTACGGCGTACGGGTGATCAGGCCGGTATCGCAGGTCGTGCGCTGCGGGTTCGAGTAGCACTGCGCCAGCACGTTGGCTGCCGAGAGCTGCGACACACCGTTGTCGATCTTCACGCGGAAGTAATCCGCCGCGAACGACAGGTTGCCGAATGCCTCGCCGAAGCGCGGCTCGAGCACGCCGCCGAAGGTCAGCGCCTTCGAGGTTTCTGCTTCGAGGCCGGCAGCCGCACCGCCGAGACCGATAACGGTCAGCGACGAGTTCTGGCTGAATGCACCGGCGCCCGGCAGGCCTTCTGCCGCGCAACGCGCCTGAACCAGCGGGTTCGAGCTTGCGTTATAGTTGTGGCACGGATCGTTCGTGTTCGCGAGGAAGCCCGAGGTCGAGCCAAGGAACTGCTCGTAGAGCGCCGGAGCGCGATACGAGGTGCCATAGCTGCCGCGGAACGAAACGCCGCGAACCGGCGACAGGATACCGCCGAACTTGTAGGTCCACTGACCACCGTACGAACGGTAGTTGGTGTAACGACCCGAACCATTGAGCGTCAGATTGTGGATGATCTGATCGTTCAGGATCGGCAGTTCGACTTCACCATAATATTCCCACACGCCATCGCTGCCGCGAGTCGGGGTGGACGAGGTGAAGCCATACAGGTTGTTGCGGACGCTTTCCGGCGACGGGGTGTCGTCGATGCTCGCTTCGCGCTGTTCGATACCGAGAGCCACCTGGACGCTGCCGCCGGGCAGGTCGAACAGCGGACCGTCGATGGTGAACGACGCGGTGCGCTCACGATACTTGGTCGTGCCGGTGACCGGATCGGTCACGAAGTCGAACCAGGACGGGAACAGCGAGCTGGCGCGGCCAGCAACGATGTCCGGAGTCAGCGACGGTGCGGCAACGCAGCCACCGACCGGGTTGGTGCAGACGAAGCCGCCGCCCGACGCCGTGACCTGCATCGACTGCGCGAGGCGGTCGGCGAGGATCAGGTCGCTGGTGTAGGACGAGTCCGACCACGACTTGCCGATGAAGAAGTCGTAGCGCCAGCCCATCGGCAGATCGCCGCGAACGCCGCCGTTCAGGCGGACGAAGTCGACGGTCTGGTAGTTGTTGTAGTTGCCGTAGCTCGAGAAGACGCGGATGCCGGTGGTGTAGGGCACCTGCGCCTGCGGCGCGAGGAACGCCACGCCGAACTGCAGGCTGGCCGGAACCAGCGGGCTGTTCAGCGGGTAGTCGAGCGTGAACTGGCGATGGCCGAGCTGCTCCGAGTTGCGGCGGTTGACCAGCAGATCGAGGTAGAACTCGGCGTTGCCGAGGATACCCGGAGTGTAGCTGACCTGACCGTAACCGGTGTAGATCTCGGTGCCCGCGATCACGTCCGAATTCAGCATGCGCGGATCGAACGTGTCACGGATGTTGGTGCTCAGCGTACCGCCGCCGACGCACTCATAACCCGGGACGAAGCCGCCGGCGCCCGTGGAAGGACGGAAGCGGTTGCAGATGCCGGTGTAGCCGCTCGGCACGCCCGGTGCCTTCGCAACGCTGGCGCCGCCGATGTTCGGCGTACCGATGGTGTTGACCGTGACGCCGCCGTTTTCGAGCGGGAAGCACTTGGCCTTGCCGGTGCGCGGATCGATGAAGTCGGCGCCGCCGTAGTCACCGGTAGTGCCATAGTAAGCGGTCGGGCAGCTTGCCCAGTCGATGTCGCCGACCTTCACCGGATCGCGGCTGAAGTATTCGAGCGAACCCGAGACCTTGAAGTCGCCGGTGGTGAAGCCGCCGACCAGCGAGTAGCGATAGGTGTTGCCAGCGCCGCGCTCGGCGATCTGGTGGCTGCCTTCGAGCGTGAGACCCGTGACGTTCTGCAGCGTCACGATGTTGATGACGCCCGCAACTGCGTCCGAACCGTAAACCGACGAAGCGCCGGTGTTCAGGACTTCGATGCGATCGATCATCGCGTTCGGCAGAACGTTAAGATCGGCCGAGCCGACCGAACCGCGCGAACCGGCCGGAGCGACGCGACGGCCGTTCAGCAGGACGAGGGTGCGGGTGGTGCCCAGACCGCGGAGCGAGATGGTGTTCACGCCCGGACCACCGGCGACGACGAAGCCGCCGTAAGTGTCGTTGATCTGGTCGGTACCGCCGGTGAACTGAGCCGACTGCAGGATTTCCGCGGTCGAGTTGAAGCCCGCTGCGGTCGCTTCACCCTTGGTGATCAGCTGGATCGGGTCGGCGCCGTTGAACTGGTTGCGACGGATGCGCGAGCCGACGACGGTGATCGCGTCACCTTCGGCTTGTTCCTGCTCGGCGGCCGGGGGGGTGGTGTCGCTGGACTGCGCCATGGCAACACCGGGGAACAGCAGAACCGTCCCCGCGAGCGCCGTGGCGCCCAGCAGATTCGAGATTTTCATTTAATACGCCCCATACAGGCGGGATGCCTGAAGGCTACACGTGACCAGCCTTGGCCTATCGATGCAAGTCACATCGCGCCGCAGCATGGGATTTGCTGCGGAACTGTTGCAGGAATGCGACACAGAAGTGCCGGAATGGGAGTTTTCCGAGACATTTACCGGCTTGCGCGTAACGATATTAGTCGTTGCCGCGCTGCGGCGAAAGGATATTTCGCGGGCCTTTTCAGCCCCTCCGAATCACCCTCGCTCGACGCACATTGCGATGCCCATGCCCCCGCCAATACACAGCGTGGCGAGGCCTTTCTTCGCGTCGCGCTTGCCCATTTCGTAGATCAACGTGGTCAGCACACGGGCGCCCGAGGCGCCGATCGGATGGCCGATGGCGATCGCGCCGCCGTTCACATTGACCTTCTCCGCGTCCCAGCCCAGCTCCTTGCCGACCGAGAGCGCCTGTGCGGCAAATGCCTCATTCGCTTCGATCAGGTCGAGATCGCCGATGGTCCAGCCTGCCTTCTCCAGCGCCTTTTTCGAGGCCGGAACCGGACCGATGCCCATGATCGACGGATCGACACCGACCGAAGCCCAGCTGGCGATCCGCGCGAGGACGGGGATGCCGCGCTTGTCGGCTTCGGCGCGGGTCATGACCACCAGCGCCGCGGCGCCATCGTTCAGCCCCGATGCGTTGGCGGCGGTGACGCTGCCATCCTTCTTGAAGGCGGGGCGCAGGCCCTCAATCCCTTCGATGGTGGCGCCGGCGCGGATATATTCGTCCTGATCGACGATCGTGTCGCCCTTGCGGCCCTTGATCGTGACCGGCGCGATCTCGTCCTTGAAGCGGCCCGAACTGCGCGCGGCTTCGGCGAGGTTCTGCGAGCGCACGGCGAACGCGTCCTGATCGTGGCGGGTGACCTGATATTGTTCGGCCAGATTTTCGGCAGTGATGCCCATGTGATAGCCGTTGAACACGTCGGTAAGGCCGTCCTTGATCATCGTGTCGACCAGGCTGAGATCGCCCATCTTGGTGCCGGGGCGCAGCGACTGGGCATGCGGGCTGAGCGACATGCTCTCCTGACCGCCCGCGACGACGATGGCCGCGTCGCCGGTGGCGACGGCCTGTGCCGCAAGCGCAACGGCGCGCAGGCCCGATCCGCAGACCTGCTGCACGCCCCATGCGGGCACTTCCTTGGGCACGCCCGCCGCCATCGACGCCTGACGCGCCGGGTTCTGGCCCTGCGCCGCAGTGAGCACCTGACCCAGAATGACTTCGGAAACTTCCTCGCCCTTCACGCCGGCCTGTTCCAGCGCGGCTTCGATCGCGATGCGGCCCAGCTCGTGCGCGGGCGTTGCGGCGAAGGCGCCGAGGAAGCTGCCCACGGGGGTGCGCTTGGCGGCAACGATGACGACGTCGGACGGGCTGGTCATGATAGCGACTCCAGAGATTTGGGGGCTATCTAGGGGGCCCGCCCGGTAGCGACAATGCCCGGGATCGTTCTAAGAGCCCCGCTGGCAAGGAGTGACGCGCAGCGCGTGCTGGTTGCCACGTGCGAGCGGCACGACGCCGTCCAGCGGGGCTCTTAGAACGACCGCTTCGCGGCGGGCCGAATTTGCCCCAGAGCTGCGTTGCTCGTCGGTCACGATGCATTTGCATCGCTCCGCTCCTCGCGCCTTGCCCTGAACCAAATTCGGCTCCGTCACGGGCGTTGTCGCTACCGGGCGGGCCCCCTAGTGCGCCGCAGCATCCTTAGCCAGTGGGCCAGCGGTTCCCAGAGTTGCGGGCGTGCGCGGCCGCCGACGATCATGCCGACATGGCCCATGTTGAGATCATGCCGATCGCCGAGCCGCGCGGCGGTGGCGGCGGGGACGATGCGATCGGTGAGCGAGACGAAGCCGATCGAGGGGCAGTCGAGATGTTCGGGGCCGACCGGCTTTCCGCCGATCTGCCATTTGCCGCGGCCGGGCAGATCGGCGGACAGGAACTCGTCGAACAATTGCCGCCCGGCACCGAAGGTCAGCGGGGCGCCGGCATTGGCCCAATCCTCCAGCGCGACGAAGCTGCGCGCCTCGGCGCTGCCGGGCTTGAGCCGCGCGAAACGCTCATACTTGGCGATGGTGCGCCGCGGATCGAGTTGCCAGAAGCCGGCCTGCAGCACCTCCATCGGCACCAGGCCGAGCGCGTCGCAGACCTCGAACGACTGATCCCAGAGTTCGGACATGGGCCCCAGCGCGTCGCCATAGCCATCGAAATGCCAGGGCGCGGCGATCGAGGCGACGCCCGCGACCGGCGTCAGGCAGGCGGCGGCGGTCGCCATCGTGCCGCCAAGGCAATAGCCGACCAAAGCCGGCGGCTGGTTTAGCGCGCGCAGCATCGGGACCAGCATATCCTCGATATGCGCCGCAACATCCTGGTTGCGATCCTGCGGCGTGGGGGTGCCCCAATCGACCAGCAGCGGACGAACGCCCTGCCGCGCCATCCAGCGCATCAGCGAATTGCCGCGCGAGAGATCGAGCACGACCGGCGGATTGATCAGCGACGGCACGAAAACCACTGGAATCCCGCTGCCGCCATAGTCGCGCAGGCAGGCGCGCCCGGCGCGGGCTGCGACCGGTTTCTCCTCCCGCGGGGCGGGGCGTTCAGCCTCCTGGTACGCCTTCAGACCAGCCAGCGCAGCAGCGCGCGCGTCCGGCGATGCTGCGGTTTCGCTGCGCAGCAGGCTCAGGAACAGGGGAAGGGGTCGCGGGCCGTGTTGCGCTGCGGAATGAAACGGTGATAGACGGGGGTCACTCACAGGGGCGAAGGTTCCAAATATGAAAAAGACGGCTCCCGGCGGCGGTCCGGTCATCATCAAGAAATACGCGAACCGCCGTCTCTATAACACGGAGACATCTTCCTACATCACGCTCGACCATCTCGCAGCGATGACGCGCGAAGGCCGCGACTTCAAGGTGGTCGACGCGAAGACCGAAGATGATATCACGCATAACGTTCTGACCCAGATCATCATGGAAGAGGAACAGCGCGGCCAGACCATGCTGCCGGTCAACTTCCTGCGGCAGCTGATCGCGCTGTATGGCGACAGCATGCAGGCGATGGTCCCGGGCTATCTGGAAGCGTCGATGGAGAGTTTCCGCCGCAACCAGGAACAGTTCAAGACTGCGGTCGAGGGCGCGTTCGCCAACTCGCCCTTCGCCGAGATCGCCAAGCGCAACATGGCGATGTTCGAAGCGGCGGCCAGCGCGTTCAAGCCGGGCAGCGCCGAAGCGATGGCCGCGGCAGCGGCTACCCCGCCTGCGCCCGAATCGGCTGCCGGTGGCGACGATATGGCGGCGTTGAAGGCCGAGCTCGCACGGCTTCAGGACAAGGTCGAGAAGCTGGGCAAGTGATCTTGGCGCTCGCGTTGCGGCGCGGGCGCTGACCGGCACGGAACCTCTGGCGCCTCTCGGCAATTGGTATAAATGACCCCTGCGAACGGTCCGCGCACAACGCGGGCCGTCGCACGCGTTTCTAACTACAGGAAAGACATCGACACATGGCAGGTTTCAAGCTCCCCAGTTTTCAGGACCGCCGGACGGCATCCGCCGAAGCGCGGCAGAAGGCGCTGGAGAAGCTGAAGGCCAAGCCTGCGGTCGATCCCGCGGTGCTGGCGGAGCGCACCGCCGCCCGACTGGCGAAGGAAGCGGCCGAAGCCGAAAAGCGCGAAGCGAAGAAGCGCGAAAAGGCCGAGGCCGAAGAGGCCAAGCGAATCGCCGCAGAGGAAGCTGCGGCTGCAGCGCTGGCAGCCGAACTGGCGAAGCGCCCCAAGGTTCGCACCGCGGCCGAGATGAAGGCCGCCCGCGACGCGCGCTATGCGGCGCGCAAGGCGAAGCAGTAAGCACCGGCTCCCGCCCCGCGGCGATCGCGGGGCAGGGCCGTGGGTGCGCTAGACGACCTTGCGGCCGGTGAAGAGCTGGATCAGGCCGACCACCAGCGCGATGACCAGCAGCAGGTGGATGATTCCGCCGGCGACGTTCAGGCTGAAGCCGAGCAGCCACAGCACGAGCAGGATGAGTACGATCGTCCAAAGCATTGCATACGCTCCGTTTGTCTTGTCGATACGGAGGGATAACGATGCGAGGGCGGCAACCGTTCCGCGTCTGCAACCGAAGGCAGGGCGATGGACCTCGATACGCTGATCCAGCATTATTTCGGAACGGACGATCCGGACACGCTGGACCCTGCGCAACTCGTGCTGGGCAAGGAGAAGCTGGCGGTCGATTTCGGCGTGGAGCGCGAGCCGAGCCGGCGCTTCGCGCTGTGGACGCTGATGGACGCGTTCGGTTTCGCCCCGCTGCCCGCCGACGCGTTCGAGAAGGAGCCGCGGCTGCGCGAGGCGGCCGATGCCTATCTGACCGCCGCGTGGCGGATCGAGCGGGACTAGTTCAGATTACCGTGCCCGCAGCGGGTCCCTGCTCATAGACCGGGATTTCGATCCGGGTGCCGGGATAGAGCGATTCGTCTTCGAACAGCAGACCGATATTGCGATTGTGGAGTGAGAGCAGGGGGGCGTCGGCCGCCGATCCCATCTCCGCTTCTGCGATCGATGCGAGCGTGTCGCCGACCTGGATCTCGTAGCTGCGCACGCTGTCCGGCACGCGCAGTTCGCGATCGTCGTCGGCACTCTTGGTTTCCGGCGCCGCGCCTGCGAGTTGGCCGTCCATCCCGGCGCCACGCCGGTCGATCGCTTCCCACAGCTTGGCGAGCGAGGGCGGGCGATAGGCGATGCCTTCGGGCAGTTGATCGGGGGGCGTCCGGAAACGGTGGATCAGCGATTCATGGATCGGCTCGTCGTCGGTGTCCGGAAAGCGGCGATCGGCCAGGCCGATGCCCATCAACCGGTCGCCGATCGACCATTTGCTCTTGCCGGTGACGTTGAACAGCTGGGTGCGGGGATCGGGACGGATCAGGTGGAGCGGCGACTGATCGTCGCGGTCGAAGACCAGATCCTGCATCTCCGCGCCGTGGAAGATCCATTCCAGCGCCGAATCCGAAAGCCCCCGCAGCGGCCCGCCGCCGCCGACAGCGCCATGGACACCGGGGAAGAAGAATTGTTCGTAGCGCGGCTTCTTTGCGTCGCCGTTGAGCTCGTCCAGATTGCTCCATAGCGCGGGCTCGAAGGTCTTGCGCTTCTCGTCCACCGCCACGGCATGCCGGGCACGCTCGACCACGCCGCTGAGGGTCGTGTCGTGGAAGGCGAACTTGCGGTTGAACAGGCGCGAGAGCAGTCGCAGATGCTGCGGCACGCCCAGCGCGCCGACCGTGTCCCACACGCCGAGATAGGCGATGCGCAGCTCGGTCAGGTCGGTGGATGCCTTGGGGTAGGTCCGCTTGCGCCATGCGAGGTCGCCGGGTAGGCACAGTTTCGGGCAATGCTTGAAGCGGAACTGGCGCGAGGCTTCGGAATTGGGCGACGCCTCCTTTGCGCGATTGGCATAATGTTCGACCGCGTCGCGGATATGATCGAGCGAGCGCCGCGAGATGATGCCGCAATTGCGTAGCAGCCCGACGAACGAGCGCGCGGTATAGGCGCCGCGGGAGAAGCCGAAGACGTAGATCTGGTCGCCCGGCTCGTAATTGAGCACGAGGAAGTGATAGGCCTCGATGATATTTTCGCGCAGGCCATGGCCGAGGATGCCGCCGGTCCAGCGCGAGGTGGTCGTGGTGCCGACGCCCTCGTCATAATAGATGATCTGCGGCACGCCCTTGTCGTCATAGCGCGAGATCGACTGGGCGACGCGCGCGACATTGGTGGGATGATCGCCGTCGATCTTGTTCCAGGTTCCGTCGAAGCAGAATGCGATGCGCTTGGCCATGCCCGTTCCCCCAAGTGGCGGACCTGCATAGCATTGCAGGGGCGCTGGCGGGAAAACGAAAGCGGCCGATCTGGAGCGAATCTAGCGGGTGCGTTTCAGGATCTCCGCGCAGGCGGCGGCGATCTGTGCCGCATGGGTCAGATGGAGGAAGCGGCCGCCCTGGTCGATCGGCAGCACCGTCGCGCCGGGCAGGGTGGTGCGCCAATGCGCCTCGGCTTCGGCGAAGCGATAGAGCGGATCCTGCTGGCCATACACAATGGTCCAGCCGCTGCCGTCGGTGAGTGCGGGCGGGCGGGCGCCGCCGCCATGGGCGAGGATCTCGTTGAGGAAACCGTGCATGCCCAGCGCCGACTGGCGGCCGGCGCGGACGATGGTGGCGAGTTCTTCGGGATCGTCGAGCGCGGCGAGATCGACGGCGCTGCCCGCGACGCTCTCGCGCATCATCCGCCCGATCGCCTCGGACGAGGTGCGATGCGCGAGCAGGCGCGTGAAACCGGCGGCGAGGCGGGGATTGTCGAAGAAGAGCTTGCGGCCCGCACCCATCATTCCGCTGCGTACCCGGTCGAGCTCGACGGGCGGATCGGGGCCGAGCAGCACGCCGCCGCGGATGCGATCCGGCATCGCGCCGGCCGCGGTGATCGCACCGGTGGCGAAGCCGCGCGCGAGCAGCAGCGCCTGATCGATGCCCAGCGCGTCGAGGATCGTTTCGATATCGTGGGTGGCGGTGCGGTACGGATCGCCCTCGACGAAATCGGTGAGGCCGAAACCGGCGCGGTCGAACGCGATCGGGCGCAGGCCTGCTGCCTGTAGTGTCGCAATGAAGCGGGCGGAAATGGCGCGGCCCATCACGTTGACGTGCAAGATGACGACCGGGAAGCCGCCGGACGGACCGTGATCGGCCACCGCGATCCGGCCGGGCGCCCAGCCGCGCGGGATCAGCTTGAGCGGATCGTTGACTGCCTGGCCGATATTGAGCGCGACGTCGCAGGCGGTGGCGAGGCCGGCCAGCGCCTCGACCTCGGCGACGATGCGCGCCAGATCGACCGCGGCTTCGATCCCGCAGGCGAGATAGACGATCTTCAGGTCGGCCTTCACCGCATGTTCGGAGACGCCCATCGCCTTCGCGACTGCCGGGCGCGTACCGCCATGAGCGATTCCGCGTGCGGCGCGGGCCTGACGCTCGGTCAGGTCGAACAGGTCGGCGAACAGCCGGTCGACATTGGCGGGTGCGCGCAAGTCTCCGGCGGCGAGGCGGAAGGCTTCGCGGACGAGATCGGTCTGACGCTTGGCACCGCATTTCTCCATCGCGCTGGCGATCTGCTTGCGCGCGGTCTCGTGCGCGATGCCGAGGCTGCGTGCGGCGCCGGGAAGATCGCCCGCGCGAGCGAGCGCGGCGACCAGGCGGGTTTCGGACAAGGTCCAGCCATGGACGCGGGCGATGCGTTCCCAGCCGCCCGAATCGGGGCGGAAGGCG
>NZ_JARNTV010000065.1 GCF_029433115.1 Sphingomonas sp. AOB5
GGCGCAGGCCGAGGGGCCGTTCGCACGCGCCGGGCTGTCGCTGGAGGGCTGGGAAGGCGATGCGTCGAGCCTGACACGCGAACTGGTCGAGGGACGCAGGCGCGATGCCGCCGCCGGCCGTACCTTGGCGGGCCCGCACCGCGCCGACCTGATCGTCACCCATCTGGGCAAGGGGCAGCCCGCGCATCTCTGCTCTACCGGCGAGCAAAAGGCGCTGCTGCTGGGCCTCGTGCTGGCGCATGCGGATCTGGTTGCCGAACGCGTCGGGCGGCCGCCGATCCTGCTGCTCGACGAGGTTGCCGCGCATCTCGACCCCAGCCGCCGTGCGGCGCTGTTCGAGCGGCTGGCGGGCAAGGGGCAGGTGTGGATGACCGGCACCGAACCGGCGCTGTTCGAAGCCGTGCCGGGTGGCGCGACGCATTATTCCGTCGCGCATGGCGAAGTGGTGCCGGCCTAGATCCGTTCCAGCGTCTCGCGGGTCCGCTCCGTCACCACATTGCCGGTATTCAGCGTGGTATCCGGCTCGACCAGCAGCACCTGGCAATCGGGACCGATCGCTTCGGGGCAATGTTCGACCCCGCGCGGCACGATCAGGAACTCGCCGGGCATCAGGTCGATATCGCGGTCACGCAGCTTCATGCGCAGCTGGCCCGCGACGACGAGGAACATCTCGTCCTCATGCTCGTGATGGTGCCAGTCGAACGCGCCTTCCAGCCGGACCAGCTTGATCGCGGTCTGGTTGACCTGCCCGGCGATGCGCGGGTTCCATGGGTCCTGAAACCGGCCGAATGCCTCGGCGAGATTGACCTTTTCCATCGGTGCTTCTCCGCGACTGCTGGACCTTTATGCGCCGGTCGTGGCAGGATCGCGCGACTTGGGAAAGGGGCGCGACATGCTCTTGATGCTCATGATGGCCATTCAGGATGTTCCCGGTCCCCCGTCGGACGAAGTCTATGACCGCGGCACGGTGGCGCAGGCCTCGCTCACCCGGCGCAATTGCGTCCGCAATGCCGACGAGATCGTGGTGTGCGGAACCGCGGAATCGCCGCGCCTGCTTCCGCTGCCCGAGCGCGGAACGCGCCAACTGGTCGGTCCCGCCACCGTCCGCCTTTCGCCCAACAAGCAGATGGGCCTGCGTGCCGAGAATAGTCCCAATCCGACCGCATCGGTTCCGCGGCTAATGCTCGATTTGATGACCGCTTTCTGAAGCTGTGCCGCAGATGCCGAAGCCCTCCGAAGCTTGGATCTTCATCTCTCACGCGAGTTCCGACCTTGCGAATGTACGCAAGGTCCGAAACTATCTGGAGGACAAGGGGGCGTCGCCACTGCTCTTTCACTTACGATCATTGACCGACCCGGCGCAGTTCTGGCCGATCATCGAGCGCGAGATCGAAGTTCGGAACTTCTTTTTATATTGCGAAAGCGAAGCCGCCCGATCTTCCGAATGGGTACGACGCGAGCGTGAGGTTGTTGAGCGGATTAGGCGCCACCGGCCGGTGCGGGTTGGCGCTGTAGATGTCGATGTTGAGCCCGACACCCGCAGCCTCGACAAATTTCTCGCAAAGCTGAATGTTTTTCCAATCTATTCGAGCGCGCAGTCGGAGCGTGTGGCACCCTACCTACAGGCTCTGCGGGCAGAGGGCTTCAGCGTCACTGACCTCGACCGCCTTCGCCCCGAGTTCTTCGATGATCGGTCGCAATTTCTGACCTTGGTTAAGCGTGAATTGAATAGGGCGCGTAGGACTGGCTGGCATATAATCTTCATTAGCGACGAGCCTATGCTCCCGAATATAATCAGCGAGGTCGGGATGTCGGTTGGAATGGCGGCGCGGACTGTTCTGGTCCATCTTGGGTCACCGGGTGGCCCTGGTGTCGTCATGCAGTTCCGAGCGGAGCCGGTTATCGCGTACCGGCTTGCGGGAGATAGTCACCCTTCGGATTTGCCACGTATCCTGCTCTCGCTTCCCGATTAGGGCGCCCATTTTGCTTCCGTTTCGTGACAGCCATACCTATATGCTGGGCATGGCAAGCGACGACACGACTCCCGAAAACACCCCCAACACGAACGCGTACGGCGCAGACAGCATCAAGGTCCTCAAGGGTCTCGACGCGGTCCGCAAGCGGCCGGGCATGTATATCGGCGATACCGATGACGGTTCGGGCCTGCACCACATGGTGTTCGAGGTCTCGGACAACGCCATCGACGAGGCGCTGGCCGGGCATTGCGACAAGATCATCATCCAGCTGAACCCCGACGGGTCGGTCTCGGTCGAGGATAACGGACGCGGCATCCCGACTGGCATCCATGCCGAGGAAGGCGTGTCGGCGGCCGAGGTCATCATGACCCAGCTTCACGCGGGCGGTAAGTTCGAGAATACGTCGGACGACAATGCCTACAAGGTCTCGGGCGGCCTGCACGGCGTGGGCGTTTCGGTGGTGAACGCGCTCAGCGAGTGGCTCGATCTCAACATCTGGCGCGATGGCGAGGAGCATTGGATGCGCTTCGCCTATGGCGATGCGGTCAATCCGCTCAAGGTGATCGGCAAGGCGCCGGAGGGCAAGAAGGGCACCCGCGTGACCTTCCTCGCTTCGACCGAGAAGACTCCCGGCGACGGTGGCACCTTCAAGAACCAGATCGAGTTCGACTTCGAGAAGCTCGAGCACCGCTATCGCGAGCTGGCTTTCCTCAACTCGGGCGTCCGCCTGTTCCTGCGTGACGCGCGGCATGAGGAGGTCAAGGAAGTCGAGCTGTTCTACGAGGGCGGCATCGCGGCCTTCGTGAAGTATCTCGATCGCAACAAGCAGCCGCTGTTCCCGGATCCGATCTCGGTGAACGGCCAGCGTGACGATATCGGCATCGACGTCGCGCTGGAGTGGAATGACTCGTACTACGAGAACGTCCTCTGCTTCACCAACAACATCCCCCAGCGTGACGGCGGGACCCATCTGGCTGCCTTCCGCGCGGCGCTGACCCGCACGATCAACAGCTATGCCGACAAGTCGGGCATGCTGAAGAAGGAGAAGGTCACCCTTACCGGCGACGATATGCGCGAGGGTCTCACCGCGATCGTTTCGGTCAAGCTGCCCGATCCCAAGTTCAGCTCGCAGACCAAGGACAAGCTGGTCTCGTCGGAAGTCCGCCAGCCGCTCGAAGCGCTGATGGCCGACAAGATGACCGACTGGCTGGAGGAGAATCCGGCGCTGGCACGTGCGATCATCCAGAAGGTGATCGACGCAGCGGCCGCCCGCGAAGCCGCCAAGAAGGCGCGCGAGCTGACCCGGCGCAAGGGCGTGATGGATATCGCCAGCCTGCCCGGCAAGCTGGCGGACTGTCAGGAGCGCGATCCGGCCAAGTCCGAACTGTTCCTGGTCGAGGGTGACTCGGCCGGTGGCTCGGCCAAGCAGGGCCGCGACCGCCATTTCCAGGCGATCCTTCCACTGCGCGGCAAAATCCTGAACGTCGAGCGTGCGCGATTCGACCGGATGCTGGGCAGCCGCGAAATCGGCACGCTGATCCAGGCGATGGGTACCGGCATCGGCCGCGACGACTTCAACGTCGAGAAGCTGCGCTACCACAAGATCGTCATCATGACCGACGCAGACGTGGACGGTGCGCATATCCGCACGCTGCTGCTGACCTTCTTCTATCGCCAGATGCCCGAGATCATCGCCAACGGGCACCTCTATATCGCCCAGCCGCCGCTCTATAAGGCGACCAAGGGCCGGTCTGAGGTCTATCTGAAGGACGACAGTGCGCTCGATCAGTATCTGGTCGATGCCGGGGTCGGCGGGAACGTACTGGAAACCGGCGCGGGCTCGCGATCGGGCGAGGATCTGCGCGCGCTGGTCGAACATGCCCGGCGCATGCGCACGCTGATGCGTTATGTGCCGCGCCGCTATGATCCGAGCATCATCGAAGCGCTGGCGCTTGGCGGTGCGTTCAATCCGGAAGCGTTGCGCGAGCAGCGCGAAGCGGCGCTGGCGGTCGTGGTCAACCGGCTGGACGCGGCGGACGCGGATGCGCGCTGGTCGGCCCGCGTGAGCGAGGAAGGCGGCTATCATTTCGAGCGGCTGTGGCGCGGCGTGACCGATCACCACATCGTCGAGGCACCGTTCCTCGTCTCGGCGGAGGCGCGCAAGCTCCACACGCTGGCGGGCGAGCAGTCCGACAGCTATCTCACCCCGTCCAAGCTGGTCTCGGCCAAGGGAGCTGCCGCTGAAGCCGAAGCGCCGGTCGAAGGCGTCGAGGAGGTTGAGGAAGCGGTGACCGTCGGCAAGGGCGAGGCATTGGTCTCGCGTCCCTCGCAACTGCTCGACGCGATCCTGGCCGCGGGCCGCAAGGGCCTCGCGATCCAGCGCTACAAGGGGCTGGGCGAGATGAATGCGGAGCAGCTGTGGGAAACCACGCTGGACCCGACCAACCGCTCGATGCTGCGCGTGGCGATCGATCAGGCCGACGTGGCCGACGAGATCTTCACTCGCCTGATGGGCGACGTGGTGGAGCCGCGGCGTGAGTTCATCCAGGAGAACGCGCTTAGCGTGGCGAATCTGGACGTTTGATCTCCAAATCCTCCCCCGGAGGGGGGGGGGGACCGCCGAAGGCGGTGGAGGGGGTTTGCCCCAAGCGATATCGCCCGTGGCGCTCCCCCTCCGTCAGCTGCGCTGCCACCTCCCCCTCCGGGGGAGGATTTATGTGTTCTCCCGAAACGCCCAGCGCATCGTTTCCGCAAAGCCCCGCGTGCCCAGCCGCACCGCCGGCCGCGACACGCGCGGCGCCTTCAGGCCATGCATTTCCCGCGCCCAGGCGGGGAGCAGGTCTACTGCCGCGGCGAAGATCATCCGCTGCACCGGCGCCACCGCCATGCTCGGCGCGGGCTGGTCGAGCACCAGTCGCGCAACCTCGCGAGAGCGCGCGTCGGCTACCAGTTCCCCCCGCATCTGCGCGATCAGCTTTTCGCCCTCGGCGCGGGTGCGCGGGACCGGGTCGGCGCCCAGCCGGTCGGCAATGATCGCGAACTCGGCGAAATAGCGGTCCTGATCGGCGGCGCTCATGTCCGGCTCGGCATAGCGGATCCAGGCGTCGAGGAAGCTGATCGCTTCGGTGACATGCACCCATGCCAGCAGGCGCGGATCGTCCGCGGCATAAGGCGTGCCGTCGGGCAGGGTGCCGCGCACGCGGGTATGGACCTCGCGGACCTTTTCGATCGCGGCTTCGGCGGCTTCGAGCGAATCATAGCCGGTCACCGCAATGAACCGCGCGGTGCGCCGCAGCCTCCCCAGCATATCGTGCCGGAATGCCGAATGATCCCACACGCCGGCCAGCACGGCGGGGTGGAGCATCTGGAGCAGCAGCGCCGATACGCCGCCCACCATCATCGTCACCACATCGCCATGCACCCGCCAGCACACCGATTGCGGACCGAACAGCCCGTCGTCGCGGCGGACTACCGGCGTTTCGCCGCGCTCCTGATCGTTGAAGGTCTTGCGGACCTGCGCGATCAGCGCGCGGCGAAGGGGATTGGAAGCCATGCCGTCAGGCAAATAGCTCCCAAAGCGTCCACACGCCAATGGCGATGAACAGACCGGCGGCGATCTTGCGCACCAGATCGAAGTTCAGCTTGCCGAGCAGCTTGTCGCCCAGCAGCACGACAGGGGCGTTGGCGACCATCATGCCGAGCGTGGTGCCCATCGTGACCGCCACCACGTCGTTGAACCGCGCGCCCAGCGCCACCGTGGCGATCTGGGTCTTGTCGCCCATCTCGACCAGGAAGAACGCGATGGTGGTCGCCAGGAACGGGCCGAAGCGCGAGGGTTTGGCTTCGTCCTCGTCGAACTTGTCGGGGATCAGCGTCCACAGGCCCATCGCGACGAACGACACACCGATGGCGATGCGGAACCAGTTGCTGGAGAGGAAATCGGCGGCGACCGTACCGAGCAGGGCGGCGAGGAAGTGATTGGCCACGGTCGCGACGAAGATGCCGGTGATGATCGGCCATGGCTTGCGGAACCGGAGCGCGAGGACGACCGCGAGCAACTGGGTCTTGTCGCCGATTTCGGCGAGCGCGACGAGGCCGAGGGAGGTGAGGAATGCTTCCATGGGATATACTCGGGGCCGGGCGGATATGGACACGACGACAACGTCTCTCCCGCCCGACCATGAGCGGAAAGCCGTTGCCATCGGTCTCGCCTGAAGCGCCCGTTTCCGGATCGCTCCTGCCGCACCATGGGGTCTCCCCCAAATATGTTGACGCGGCATCCGTCCCGAAGGACGGCGGGCTACTCCCCGAATGACGGGATCGCCCTAGGCGGCGCGGCGCGGGGCGTCAATGCGGCGATGGTTGCCAGCGATTGTTAGAGGTGCGATTCCCCGAGGCGGGCAAGGGAGAGACAATATGCGGCATATGATCCTGATCGCGGCGCTGGCGGTGTGTGCGGTGCCGGCCGCGGCCCATGCGCAACCGGTTTCGGTGCCGTCGTCCGGACTCTCCGATGCGATCGTCGAGCCCTTTTTCCAGGCGCTGAAGCAGGGCGATGTGGCGCTCGGGCTCAAGAGGCTGACGCAGGATGCGCCGCGGCTGGCCGCGCGCGTGGCCGAGTCCGACGAATTGCCCAAGCAGATCGAGGGTGCGATCCGGAGCTATGGCGCGATCCAGTCATGGGAGCAGATCGAAACCGTGCCGCTGGGCACGATGCTCCGCCGCGACACCTGGCTGGTCCAGCATCGCGACTTCGTGACGCGCTGGCGCTTCATCTATGTCCGCACCGCGGCGGGCTGGACGCTCACTTCGTTCGTGTTCGACGATCAGGCCCCGAGCTGGTTCGACTGATCTCGATCATTACGCTTCCGGTTGCGACTCTTACCTTCACTGATATGACGTCATGGCGGCAACAGGGGGCGAATCGTCATGATAAGGGCCTTGATCTTGAGCGCGGGGGTGGCCCTTCTGGCCACTGCCGGATCGGCACAGCTTCAGCCGCTGGACGAAGGCACGGTGATGAGCGCGGTGGAGCGGCTCAAGCCCGGCCAGTTCATGTGGTTGCCCGAGCTGGCACCCGAGGGGCCGATGCTGGTGGTGGTCAATATCGCGACGCAGCGGCTGGTGGCCTATCGCAACGGCGTGCCGATCGCGGTTTCGACCGTGTCGACCGGCCGCGCCGGACACCGCACGCCGCAGGGCGTCTTCACCATCCTCCAGAAGAATGTGAAGCACCGCTCCAGCACGTACAACAATGCGCCCATGCCCTATATGCAGCGCCTGACCTGGCGCGGCATCGCGCTGCATGGCGGCAATCTGCCGGGCTATCCGGCCTCTCATGGCTGCGTCCGCCTGCCGCATGAGTTCGCGAAGCTGCTGTTCGAGCAGACGTCGCTCGGCATGACGGTGGTGATCGTCAACCAGCCCGCCCAGCTGCGCGTCGGCCCGAATGCGCAGACCGCCTCGGCACCCGCGGCGGCCGGTTTCGGCCCGACGACGTGGCGGCCCGAACTTTCGCGCTATGGCCCGGTGTCGATCGTGGTGAGCGCCGCGGATCGCCGGATGGTGGTGCTGCGCAACGGCGTCGAGATCGGATCGGCGCCGGTGCAGTTCGACGGGGTGGTCGATCGTACCCAGGCCTATGTGCTGCAAAGTGCCAATGGCGGCGAATATCGCTGGAAGCGCGTCCAGCTGGGCGGCGAGCGTTCCTCGGTCAGCGCGATGGCTGCGCCCGATGGCGGGGCCTTCCAGGGCACCGACCTGTTCCGTCAGGCACTGGCCGGTGTGGTGCAGCCCGGAACCACGATGATCGTCATCCCCGATTCGCTTGGTCTGGCCGCGCCGATGCGTCCGCGACCGCAACAAATGACGGTGATCGAAGCGGAGCCGGCCGGATATTCTGATACCGGTGTCACCTACGGCGGCCGCTGATTTATCGTATAACATTGACGTTACGGCTGCTGCGGTGCAGCAAGGCGACCCTATGGCCAGCCAGACGATCGCGAACAACGCCGATATCCGCTTTCTCGGACGCCTGCTGGGCGACGTGATCCGTGCCTATGGCGGCGACGAATTGTTCCGGCGGATCGAATATATCCGTGCCGCGTCGGTGGACCGGCATCGCGGCGTGGTGGGCGCGGACGCGGTCGATCCCGGGCTGGACCGGCTGACGTTGGACGAGACGCTCGATTTCACCCGCGGCTTCATGCTGTTCTCGATGCTCGCCAATCTCGCCGAGGACCGGCAGGGCGTGGCGACCGAGGACGATGCCGATGTCGTCAGCACGCTGGCGCGGCTGAAGGCGGACGGGATCGGCCATGAGGCGGTGATGAAGCTGCTCGATCACGCGCTGATCGTGCCGGTGCTGACCGCGCACCCGACCGAAGTTCGCCGCAAGTCGATGATCGACCACAAGAACCGGATCGCCGAGCTGATGGCGCTGAAGGATCTGAAGCGGGTCGAGACCGAAGATGGCGACCGCATCGACGACGCGATCCTGCGCCAGATCGCACTGCTGTGGCAGACCCGCGTGCTGCGGCGCGAGAAGCTGGGCGTGGCCGACGAGGTCGAGACGGCGCTCTCCTATCTCCGCGACGTGTTCCTGCCCGTTCTCCCCGCGCTCTATGCCCGCTGGGATCGCGCGCTGGGCGAGCGTGCGCCCAGCTTCCTGCGTGCCGGCAGCTGGATCGGCGGCGACCGCGACGGCAATCCCTTCGTCACCGCGGAGTCGATGCGCGGCGCGCTGGGTCGCGCGTCGGAAGCTGTGCTTGGCCATTATCTCGATCAGGTCCATGCGCTGGGCGCCGAGCTGTCGATCTCGACCGAGCATGCCGAGGTCGATCCGGCGGTGCTTACCTTGGCCGAGGCGAGCCACGACACCGCCGCCAGCCGTCAGGACGAACCCTATCGCCGGGCGCTGTCGGGCATCTATGCGCGGCTTTCGGCGACGCATCTCGCGCTGACCGGCAAGCAGCCGCCGCGTCCCGCACCGCTGGCCGCGGCGCCCTATGCCGATCCGTCCGAGTTCCGCTCCGAACTGGCCTCGATCGCCCGCGCGCTGACCGATCACGGCAAGGGGCCGCTCGCCAGTGGCGGCGCGCTGGGCCGGCTGATCCGCGCGGTCGAGACATTCGGCTTCCACCTCGCCACGCTCGACATGCGCCAGAACAGCGCGGTGCATGAGCGGGTGGTAGCGGAACTGCTCAAGGCTGCGGGCGTCAGCGACGATTATCTGGCGCTGCCCGAGGAAGAGCGCGTTGCGCTGCTGCGGCAGGAACTGGCCAGCCCGCGCCTGCTCACCAGTCCCTATGCCGATTATTCGGAGGAGACCGCTTCCGAACTCGCCATCGTCCGCGCGGCGGCGCAGGCGCATGCGAAGTACGGCCGCGGCTGCATCACCCATTATATCGTGTCGATGGCGCAGTCGGTTTCCGACCTGCTCGAAGTCCATGTGATGCTGAAGGAAGCGGGCCTCTATGTGCCGGGCGAGCAGCCGCAGGCGCATATCATGGCGATCCCGCTGTTCGAGACCATCGGCGATCTGGAAAGCGCGCCGGCGATCATGACCGAATGGCTCGGCCTTCCCGAAGTCGCGGCGATCACCGCGGCGCGCGGGCATCAGGAAGTGATGATCGGCTATTCGGACAGCAACAAGGATGGCGGTTACCTGACCTCCACCTGGCAGCTGAGCCGCGGATCGACGGCACTGTCGCGCGTGTTCGAGAAGAGCGGCGTGGCGATGCAGCTGTTCCATGGCCGCGGCGGTTCGGTCGGGCGCGGGGGCGGCTCCTCCTATGCCGCGATCCTCGCCCAGCCGCCGGGCACGGTGCAGGGTCGGATCCGCATCACCGAACAGGGCGAAGTGATCGCCGCCAAATACGGCACCCGCGAAAGCGCGATGACCAATCTGGAGGCAGTCACCTCGGCGACCCTGCTTGCCAGTCTGGAGCCCGAAAAGCTGGCTCCGGCCGAGGCGACGCGCTTCGTCGCGGCGATGGACACGCTCTCCGAGACCGCGTTCAAGGCCTATCGCGGGCTGGTCTATGAGACCGACGATTTCCGCCGCTTCTTCCGTCAGGCGACGCCGATTGCCGAGATTGCCGGTCTGAAGATCGGCTCACGCCCGGCCAGCCGCAAGAAGTCCGACGCGATCGAGGATCTGCGCGCAATCCCCTGGGTGTTCAGCTGGGCACAGGCGCGGATCATGCTGCCGGGCTGGTATGGCGTCGGCGCGGCGCTGGACGCGTTCCCGGACAAGGGCCTGTTGCGCGAAATGGCCGAGGGCTGGCCGTTCTTCGCCGCCACGCTGGCGAACATGGAGATGGTGCTCGCCAAGTCCGACATGCGGATCGCGGCGAACTATGCGGCTCTGGTCGAGGATGCTGCCCTTCGCGACAGCGTGTTCACCCGCATCCGCGACGGCTGGCAATCGACGCATGACGGCCTGCTCCAGATCACCCGCCAGACCCGGCTGCTGGAGAAGCATCCCGCGCTGGAAGCCTCGATCCTGCTGCGCCTGCCTTATATCGAGCCGCTCAACCTGCTCCAGATCGAGCTGCTCAAGCGCCATCGCGCGGGCGAGGACGATGCACGGATCGGCGAGGGCATCCTGCTGTCGATCAACGCGATCGCGACGGCGCTGCGGAACAGCGGGTAAGCGCGCCCTATTTGAGCCGGTGCCAGTGCTGCGTCTTGCAGACGAGACCCAGCACGGTGCAGCCCGACACGCGGATCATGTTGCCGTTGACGATGGTCACTGTGCCCGATGCATTGGTGTTGATATCCGGCACGAACACCTTGCCGCGCCAGGTGCCGTCGTTCTGGCGGCGCAGGTCGCGCAGAATGACGCTGCCGATCAGGTCCCGGCCGCTGCCCTTGCGGGCGTCGGCGCGCTGTTCGTCGCCGGCCCAGGTGACGGTGCCGCACATCGCCGTGCCGCACGGCGCGACCTTGAGGTGCACCGTGTTCTTGGTGTTGCGCCACTCGCCCTGCAGTCCGTCCGCTTGCGGCGGCGCGGCCGCGCTGAGGAGGGCGGTGCAGGCGAAAAGGCTGATCAGTCGAATCTTCATCGGTCCCATTTCTATGGCCATCATGCCGTTTCAAGGGCGCAAACATGGCAGGATGCGGGTTAGCGGCAGCTGAACTCGCGGTTGCCTGACTTGCAGGCAAGGGGATAGGGCAGGGGCATGACCACCACCCCCGCGGACAGCGTTCCCGATACCGAACATCGCGGCCTGATGCGGCTGCTGCCCGCGGCGGCGCGGCCATATGCGCTGCTGGCGCGGTTCGACCGGCCGATCGGCTGGTGGCTGCTGTTCTGGCCCGGCGCATGGGCGATCGCGCTGGCCGGGCGGGCGCTGGACCGGTGGGACATGATCCTGTGGTTCCTGCTCGGCAGCATCGCGATGCGCGGCGCGGGATGCGTCTATAACGACATCGTCGACCGCGATCTCGACCGCCAGATTGCCCGCACGCGCAGCCGTCCGCTGGCCAGCGGCGCGGTGAGCCTGAAATCGGCGTGGATCTGGCTGCTCGCATTGTGTCTGATCGGGCTGGTGGTGTTGCTTCAGCTTCGCCCGGTCGCGGCGGGCGTGGCGTTGGCCAGCCTCGCGCTGGTCGCGGCCTATCCCTTCATGAAGCGGATCACCTGGTGGCCTCAGGCATGGCTGGGGTTGGTCTTTTCCTGGGCGGCGCTGGTCGCCTGGGCGCAATCGAGCGACGGTGACTGGCTGCCGGGGCTGCTGCTCTATGCCGGATCGATCTTCTGGGTGATCGGCTACGACACCATCTATGCGCTGCAGGATGTCGAAGACGATGCGCTGGTCGGGGTGCGTTCGTCGGCGCGGCGACTGGGCACACAGGTGAAGCCCGGCGTGGCGCTGTTTTACGCGTTGGCGCTGGCGCTGTGGGGCGCGGCATTGTGGCAGATGCGCGCGGAATGGCTGGCGCTTCTCGCGCTGCTGCCGATGGCGCTGCATCTGGGCTGGCAGGTGCTGACGCTGAGGCCGGAGGAAGGCGCGGGCGCGCTCGAACGCTTCCGGTCGAACCGGTTCGCGGGGCTGCTGATGTTCGCCGCCTGCTTCGTTGTGGGGCAGACCGTTTGATCTTCGCGGCGTGCGCACCTAAGTCGCCTCGATGCTGAACACCGAACAGGCCTGCGACCGCGTCCACGATATCGTCGGCCGCGCCCGCCGCGCAGGCGCCGATGCCGCCGATGCCGTCTTGATCGCCGATCGCTCGCTTGCCGTTTCGGTGCGGATGGGCGCGCTGGAGGATGTCGAGCGTTCGGAGAGCGAGGAAGTCGGGTTGCGGGTGTTTGCGGGCACGCGCAGCGCCAGCGTCTCGACGTCTGACCTCAGCCCGGCGGCGCTCGATGCGCTGGTCGAGCGGGTACTGGCGATGGCGCGCGAGGCGCCCGAGGATCCCTGGGCGGGTCTTGCGCCGCAGGCGATGCTGCTGAACGGCGCACTGCCCCAGCTCGATCTGGACGATGGCGCCGAAGCCGAACCGCAGGCGATGCGCGACCGTGCGCTGGAAGCGGAGGATGCGGCGCGTGCCGTTGCGGGCGTCACCAACAGCGAGGGCGGCGGCGCCAGCGCGACGCGTTCGGTCACCGCGCTTGCGACCAGCCATGGTTTTACCGGCGGCTATTCGGTCAGCAGCCATATGATCTCGGCCAGCGTGCTTGCCGGGACCGGTGGCGAGATGGAGCGCGACAGCGCATGGCATTCGGCGCGCTATGCCTCGATGCTCGAAGCGCCGGGCGAGATCGGCCGCAGCGCGGGCGAGCGCGCGGTGTCGAGACTCAATCCCGGCCGGGTCGCCAGCGGCGCGATGCCGGTGGTGTTCGACAAGCGGGTTTCGAGCGGGCTGATCGGTCATTTCGTCGGTGCGATCACCGGCGGATCGATCGCGCGCAAGACCAGCTTCCTGCAGGAATATCTGGGCAAGCAGGTGTTCGCGAAGGGCATCGCGATCCATGAGGATCCGCTGCGGCTGCGCGGCCTGCGCTCGCGTCCGTTCGACGGCGAGGGGCTGGCGGTCGGACCGCGGCGGCTGGTCGAGGATGGCGTGCTGACGACCTGGCTGATGGAAAGCGCATCGGCGCGCCAGCTCGGCATGGACCCGACCGGCCATGCCTCGCGCGGGATCGGCGGTGCGCCGGGCGCCTCGCCGGGCAATTTGTGGATGAGCGCGGGCGAGGCTTCGGTCGCGGAGCTGATCGGCGATATCGAGCGCGGCGTGCTGGTCACCGAACTGATCGGGCAGGGCGTCAATGGCGTGACCGGCGATTATTCGCGCGGCGCGGCGGGCTTCCTGATCGAGAAGGGCGAGATCGCCGGACCGGTGTCGGAGATCACCATCGCGGGCAATCTGATCGACATGTTCCTGGCGGCGATCCCCGCGAGCGATCTCGAGTTCCGCTATGGGATCAACGCCCCGACCCTGCGCATCGACGGGATGACGATCGCGGGTGACTGAACTGGGCGCCCAGGTCGCGGCGATCGCTGCGGAGGCCGGAAAGCTGGCGATGGATCGCTGGCGGACCGACTTCAAGCGCTGGGAAAAGGTGCCGGGCAGCCCGGTTTGCGAAGTCGATCTGGAAGTCGATGCGTTTCTCCGCCAGCGGCTTGAGGCGCTGGTGCCCGATGCGGGCTGGCTGTCGGAGGAGACTGCCGACAATCGCGACCGGCTGGAGGCGGACCGGGTATGGGTGGTCGATCCGATCGATGGCACGCGCGACTATATCCGCGGGCGGCCGGGATGGGCGGTGTCGGTCGCGCTGGTCGAGGACGGGCGGCCGGTGATCGGCGTGCTCGATGCGCCCGCGCGGAACGAGCACTGGTTCGCCGAGATGGCGCTGGGTGCCAGCCGCAACGGCCAGCGTATCCATGCCGCGCGGCGGAGCGAACTGGTGGGCGCTCGCGTGCCCGCAGACGATCTGCCGAAGGTGGATTCCGATCTGGTCGCGGTGTTCAAGCCCAACTCGATCGCGCTGCGCATCGCGATGGTCGCGGCGGGCGACGCCGATCTGGTCGCCTCGCTGCGCTGGGGCAATGAATGGGACATCGCCGCCGCGGTGCTGATCGCGCGCGAGAGCGGTGCGAAGGTGACCAACGCGCTGGGCCGCCCGGTGAGCTTCAACTCGCCGGAGGGCGAGGCGTTCGGCGTGCTGGCGGCAGTACCGGGAATCCATGACGCCGCGGTCGAGCGGCTGCGCGACCGCGCGATGGCAGCGGTGAAGCGCTAACGCACGCCCACGCCGATCAGCGCGGTGGACGGGATCGGCAGGATTTTCCCATCTCCTGCCATCTGCCGCACCTCGGCGACCACTTCGGCCTTTTCGGCCTCGTCCAGCGAGGTCCAGTCGGGCGACATGCCGAACAGCGTGTCGGGCTGATCGAGCGCCGCGACCTCCAGTTCGAAATCGTGCGTGACGCTCTCGATCCGCGGGTCGCGATAGCCTGCCGCGATCAGTTCGCGGGCGAAGTCGGCGGGATCGCTCAGCGCCTGCACGGCTTCGGGCATGGTCATGCCGCCGCGGTCGGGGAACAGTTTTGCTCGGATCTGGCCGAGCAGCAGGAAGGTGGCGGCGCCGCGGCTCTGCCATGTCGCGACCACGCCATGCCCGCCCGGTCGCGTGACCCGGGCCATCTCGCGCAGGCCCTTGCGCCAATCGGGGAACATGATGACGCCGAAGATCGAGAAGACGGCATCGAACCCGGCATCGGGCAGATCGAGCGACTGGCCGTCCATTACGCGCGCCTCGACATTGGGAAGACCCGCCGTGGCGATTCGGCCTACCATGCCGGGGGAGAAGTCGGTCGCCAGCACCTGTGCGCCGGTCCGGGCGGCGGCCAGTGCCAGCGCGCCGGTACCCGCTGCGACATCCAACACGCGGCTTTGTGGCGTCAGGTCGATCTGCGCGAGCGCGTCCTCGGCAAAGCGCGCGGTGAAGGGATGGGCGGTCTTCTCGTAATGGACGGCGGCCGTATCCCAATGGTCCGGATCCTCGAACGTCTTCATTCCATTCCTTCCGCGAATCATGTAACATCATAAGTATCATGATGGCGCACGCTTGCCAATCCGGGCGGGCATGCGAAGGATCGGACGATGCGTAACGACAGCCGCCTTTCCCGCATGCTCCACGTCCTGCTCCACATGGCGCGGCACGAGGGGCCGATGACGTCGGAGATGATTGCGGCGATGCTCCAGACCAATGCGGTGGTCGTCCGGCGCACCATGGCCGGGCTGCGCGACGCGGGTTATGTGCGCTCCGGAAAGGGGCATGGCGGGGGGTGGGCGCTGGCCCGCGATCTCGCCTCGATCTCGCTGCTCGACGTGCATCGTGCGGTGGGCGGGCCGAGGATCTTCGCGATCGGCAACGAGCATCCCAATCCGGCCTGCGCGGTAGAGCAGGTGGTCAACGCCGCGGTCGAGGACGCGCTGCGCGATGCCGAGGCACTGCTGGTCGAGCGGCTGGGATCGGTCAGTCTGGCCGAGCTGGCGACGGCATTCGACGCGCGCTGCGGTCAGCCCGCGATCTCGTCGTCCTTATAGCGGATCTGGAGATAGCGGCCGCGGGTGGCCAGCGCGTCGAGGTCGCCCTGTGCGATCTGCGTCGTCATCTCGGCGATCTCGTCGTCGATCAGCTGGAGGCCTTGCGCCAACTGCTGGTCGGGGGTCAGCCCGTTGCGCTCGACCTTGCGGAGCGGCTCGGGCACGCGGCTATAGCCCTTGATCAGTTCGGGCAATTGCTCGCCCAGCAGCTTGCGCACTTCGGCGGCGGCGGGCTCGCTTTCGTTCAGCGTAGCGAGCTGCGGCGAGAGCGTTTCCAGCTTCACGCCGATCGAATCGACCAGGCTGCGGACCGGCGCCGGCAGAGCGGGGCGCTGGGTTTCGAGCCAGCGCTCGGTCTTGGACGGCAGCGCCTTGAGCGGCACCTGACTGAGCGTCTCGGCAGTCGCGGGCAGGCTGACCGGCATGAAGGCGAAGAAGGCGGTCGCCAGCACCAGCAGCGCCATCACCGCCAGCGCGCCCATCATGCCGAGCGGGTAAATCAGCCCGACCACGATCGCGCCGACAACGATCAGCGCATCGGCAGCAGCGATACGGCCGAGCCTCTGGGCGAACTCGACTTCCTTGTCGCGGCGGCTGCGCTGCGAGACGGCGCGGTCGCGCGTCCGTTGCAGCAGTGCGTCCGCCCGGGCCAGTTCGCGATCGACGTCACTCATCGGGGTTACAGGGCCTCCAGCTTGAAGGTTTCGGTGCCCCCGCCGACCTGATTCTGCGCCGCCCCTTCGGCGCGGGCGATATAGCCCTTCGACTTTTCGACTTCGGTCGACAGCGTGTTGACCGTGGTCTTCATGCTGTCGAGCGCCTTGAGCTTGAACGTGTCGATCGCGTCCATCGTGTCATAGATGTTCTGGAACGCGCGCTGCAGCGTCTCGACCGGAATGGTCGAGCTGGCGGCCTGTTCGTGGATCGCGGCCGACTGGCTCTTGAGCAGCGCCCCGGTCGAATCGATCAGGCCGGCCGTGGTCGTGTTCAGCGCCGTGATCTGGTCGAGTACCAGCCGCTGGTTGGTCAGCGCCTGTGCCACGGTCACCGCGGTGCGGAGCGCCGAGACGGTGGTGGTGCTGGCGCGGTCGACGCCCTTCACCAGCTCGACATTGTTCTTCTTGACCAGATCGAGCGCGAGATAGCCCTGCACCGTGACTGCCATCTGGGTGAGCAGATCCTGGGTACGCTGACGGACATAGAAGAGCGCGGTCTCGCGCACGGCCTTGGCCTTGGCCGGATCGGTCGCGTCCAGCTCGTTGGCTTTCTCCTCCAGCTTCGCGTCCATCTCCTTGGAGAGATAGATCATCTGCTCGAGCCGGCCCATCGAGGTCCACAGGTTCGCACGCTCGGTGTCGATCGCGGCATTGTCCATCAACAGCTCGTCCTTGCCGCTGGCAAGGCTCTTGAGGATCGCATTGATATGGCTCTGCGACGACTGGTATTTGCGGAAATAGCCGGTCAGGCCCGAGCCGAACAGCTTGCTCAGGAAACCCCCGCCGCCGCCGATCAGCTTGCCGTTCTTGCCCGGATCGAGATCCTCGACGGTCTTGCGCAGCGCGAGCAGATCGGCGCCGACGCCGGTTTCCTGATCCATCGCCTTGACCGGACGATCGAGGAAACGGTTCGACTGGCCCGCCGCGTCGCGGATTTCCTTCTGGCCCATCGCCGCGATCGCATCGACGCGCTTGCCGAATTCGGGTGAGTTCACGTCCTGCGCGATCAGATCGTCGATGAAGCTTTCGACACGGGTCTGAAGCTCGGTCTTCTTGGCATCCTCGACCGGCACGAGGCCCGCGGCCTTGGCCGGCGCCACGGCCGCCACCGGCGTCGGGGGCGTGAGCACCAGTTCCGCTTCGGCCACTTGCGTCTCGCTCGCCATTCTACCCTCCAAAAAACCGACGTCCCTCATCTAGAGGACTTCCCGTCAGCATCAAGTGTATCATCGATATAGTACACCTGTGGCGGCACGCCAAGGGGCGGCGCGATTCCAGGCTGCAGACCAGCTATTCGACGACGTGCTTGCTCTCGCTGCGGACGATCTGCTCGCCCTGCACCAGCTTGCGCAGGCGGCAGCCATTTTGCGGCGCATTCTCCTGCAGGCAATATTGGGTGGCGTCGGTCACGCCGGTGGCTTCCGAACTCTGGCCTGCGGCGGCCGACATGCGTTCGATCGTCTCACCGGTGACCAGCAGGACGTGGCAATTGCCGGTGCTGGACGCGCGGCAGGTGAGCTTGATCTTGCCCGCAGCGATATCGGCGGTCAGCACCGCGGAGACGCTGTGGCTCTCGACCACTTTCTCGCACCCTGCGACCAGCAGCGCCGCCGCTGCGACCATCGCCCATTTCATCGCCACGTCTCCGGTGCTGTATTATAAAAACAATACACAATAGCCTCTTTTCGCTGACGAAATCCAGTGCCAAACCCTTGTTTCAACTTCCTGCAGGAGAGGTGTCAGGTGTCGATCCGGTTCGCGTTGTTGCCCGCGGTTGCTGCGTTGCTGATCCCCGGCGCGGCACAGGCCCAGACCTGCTCGATGCCGGCGGCGCTGGCGCAGCGGGTTTGCGCCGATGCCGAACTGGCGAAGCTCGATCGCGAACTGGTCGCCAAGGAGCAGAAGGTTCAGTCGGTGACCTCGCGTCCCTCGACCTGGACGGTGCGGGCGCGGCAGTTTCGCGAGGAACTGGCGGACGGGACCGACGGCGAACCGCTGAGCCGCGCCGAGTTGATCGACCGGATCGTCAGCCGCACCGCTGAACTGGACAATGAGATCGTGCGGGCCAAGGGCATTGCGGCGGTGCGCGATGCCAATGCTGTGGCGACGGGCAGCAAGTGCCTGTCGGCATGGCTGAGCATGAACTGCACCGTGCCGATGTCCGGTGTGCTGCGCGACGGCGACGGGACGAAGATCGTCTGGCAGTTCCAGAGCGGAGCCTCGGAAGCCGATGGCGGCGCGACCGGCGTGCTGCTGTGGGACGCGAGCAGGCCCGGCGCGCCGAAGCTGATCGGCTGGACCTTCGAAGGCGTGATGATGGATGCGCCGCGCTATAACCCGGAGACGAAGCTGTTGTGGGTACCGGGCCGGATGGTCGGCACCGGGGATCATAATGCCGACATCCTGTACCAGAAGCGCGGCGACCGCTGGGTCGAGATCGACATGGGCGGGTGGAATGCCGCGCTTGAAGGTCGCCTGCCCGCTGGACTCGGCGTGTGGCATGGGGTGGATTACAGCTTCTCGGGCGATGCCATGGGCGCCGAGACCGATCTGTGGAAGGATTCGGACGCCAATTGCTGCGCGACCGGCGGGCGGGCCAATCTGGAATTCGTGATCGAGGGCGATGCATTGAAGCTGACCGGGATTTCGGCGCAGACCGCCGGACCCGGATCGGAGTGGAAGGACTATTAAGTCCGCATCTCGTAGCGCATCGCGCCGATCTCGTTGCCCTCAGGGTCGAGGAAGCGGATCAGTGCGCCGACAGTGGGGATCACCGATTTCGGCATCGTGATCGTGCCGCCGTTGGCGGTCACCCGCGCCGCGACCGCATCGACATCGTCGACGGCGAAGGTCGGCTCCACGCCGGTCAGCCCGGTGCCGGTGCGCGGGACGTGGCGTTGCTGGAGCAGGCCCTGCACGCCGGGCGCATCGTCGGTGCCGGTATGGATCAGGTAGAAGCCCGGCGGCCCCCAAGGCTCGAACGCCCAGCCGAACACGGCCTCGTAGAAAAGGCGGGCGCGATCGACGTCGTCGGCATGGATCGCGAAGGAAGCGAGATTGGCGGGCATCCGGGTCTCTCCTGTGTGGCGGGCATGACATTGGCCGGGTCGCCTTTCTGTCGCAATCCCGCTATTCCGGCGCACGATGTCGCAAAAACGACGCAGCGTGGCCGACGAGCCCTTCCTGCTGGTGCGTAGCCAAGCCAGCGATCATCGCGCGGGCGAAGCGATCCCGCCGCATACGCATGACTGGCACCAGCTGATCTTTGCCGCGACCGGTGTGATGCGGGTGTGGACCGAGCGCGGATCGTGGGTCGCGCCGCCGAGCTGGGCGATCTGGGTGCCGGGCGGCGTGCGGCACGGCATCGGCTTTGCCGGAGCCAGCACCTTGCGCACGCTGTACCTCGCGCCCGGCTGGGCCGGCGACATATCGGCGGATTGCGCGGTGGCGAACGTGTCGCCGCTGTTGCGCGAACTGGTGCTTCGCACGGTCGAGATCGGGATGCTGGATAGCCGCGATCCGGCCGAGGCTGCGCTGGCACTGCTGATCCGCGGCGAGATCGAGCGACGCGGCGTGCCGCCGTTCGACCTGCCCCGGCCGCACAGCCCGG
>NZ_JARNTV010000066.1 GCF_029433115.1 Sphingomonas sp. AOB5
CGCCCCCGCGCCGGCGCCCGCCGCCGTCGCTCCGAAGGCGCCGCCGAAGCTGATCGTGGTGATCTCGGTCGATCAGTTCTCGGCCGATCTGTTCGCGGAGTATCGCAGCCTGTTCACCGGCGGCCTTGCCCGTCTGGCGGGCGGCGCGGTGTTCCCCTCGGGCTATCAGAGCCATGCCGCGACCGAGACCTGCCCCGGCCATTCGACGATCCTGACCGGCGCGCGGCCATATCGCACCGGCATCGTCGCGAACGACTGGACCGATTTCTCGGTCAATCGCCCCGACAAGACCGTCTATTGCTCCGAGGACACCAGCGTGCCCGGCAGCGATTCGAACAACTACACCGTGTCGGACAAGAATCTGAAGGTGCCGACGCTGGGCGAATGGATGAAGGCCGCCAACCCGGCCAGCCGCGTCGTATCGGTCGCGGGCAAGGATCGCGCCGCGGTGATGATGGGCGGCCACAAGGTCGATGAGCTCTGGTGGTTCTGGGACAAGACCAAAAGCTTTCAGTCCTATGCCGGTCGTGTCGCGCCCGCGCGCGTGACCCAGATCAACGCGATGGTCACCGAGCGGCTGGGTCAGGATCGTGAGGCGCTGGACATTCCCGCCGTCTGCAAGGCGCGCGCACAGGCCTATCCGCTGACCGCCACCTTCGCTCCGGGCGCGGGCAGCTTCGCGCGCAAGGCAGGCGATCTGCGCGGCTTCAAAGCCTCGCCCGAGTTCGACGATGCCATCGTCACGCTGGCCGCCGGTCTGGCGAGCGACATGAAGCTGGGCCAGGGCGATGCGCCCGACCTGCTGATCGTCGGCGCATCGGCCACCGACTATGTCGGCCATGGCCTCGGCACCGAAGGCAGCGAGATGTGCCTGCAGATGCTCTCGCTCGACCAGACGCTGGGCAAGCTGTTCGCGATGCTCGATTCGACCGGTATCGATTATGCGGTCGCGCTGACCGCCGATCATGGCGGCCTCGACTTCCCCGAACGCGCCCGCGCGCACGGCACGACCATGGCCGACCGCGCACAGGCATCGGCCAGCGCCGGCGCCATCGGCAAGCAGGTGCAGGCGACGCTCAAGCTGCCCGAACAGCCGCTGACCGGCGGCATTTCGGGCGACGTCTATATCGATCCGAAACTGTCGAAGCAGACCCGCGATGCCGTGCAGGCCGAGACCATCAAGGCCTATCGCGCGCATCCGCAGGTGCAGGCGATCTTCACGCGCGCCGAAATCGCGGCGACCCCGATGCCCAAGGGCCCGCCCGAGACCTGGACGCTGCTGGAGCGCGCCCGTGCCTCGTACGAACCCTCGCGTTCGGGCGACCTCTACGTCGTGCTGCATCCGCGGATCACGCCGATCGTCGCGGCCGGCCCGGGCCGCGTGGCGACGCATGGCAGCATCTGGGACTATGACCGCCGCGTGCCGATCCTGTTCTGGCGCAAGGGCATGACCGGCTTCGAGCACCCGCTGTCGATCGAGACGGTGGACATCGCGCCGACGCTGGCTGCGCTGCTGGGGATCAAGGTGCCGGTGGAGATCGACGGCCGCTGCCTCGATCTGGACGCGGGGCCGGAGACGAGCTGCAAATGAGCGATGTTCTGGCTAGCGCGCTGTTGACCGTTTGCAGGCAGATGAACAGCGAGCTGCGGGCGATCGAGCCGAATAGTCGACCGTGGGTCGCGCTGCTCGCCCCGACCGAGGCCGTGCCGGATCAGTTGAAGATCACGGTCCTGAACCTCACCCAAGAAGCCTCAGCCCGGAACTATGAACCGGTGCGTCGCGATGACTTCCGTTCGATGCAGCCCCCGCTGCATCTGGAAGTGACCGTCAGGATCGCCGCCGACTTTATCGACGTGCCGCATGGGCTGCGGGTGCTGGGCCGGGCGGTGAACTGGTGCCGGCAGCATAATGTGCTGACCCCCGCCGATACACCCGATCTGGACCCGGCAATCGCACGGCTTTCGATCGAGATGCTCAACCTGTCGCTGGGCGAAGCGCTGGCCGCGGCGCAACTGCGCGACGGCATTCCGATGCCCGCCATATTCCTCCGCATACGCGGAATCGCATTCGGCGCGCAGGCCTAGCGGCGGCGTTCGAACTCGCGCACGCCGGGTCCGAGCTGGTTGCCGCTGATGCGATACTGCTCGCCCGAGAGATCGGCGACGAAGGCCGGGCTGCGGTCGATGCCCGGCGCGAGGGAGGCCTGATTTTCGGTGATGGTCAGGCCGTTGGAGCGATAGGTGCGCCCTTCCGCCGCGACCACGATGAAGCCCGACCAGTTTTCCTTGTTCTCGCCCTGCACAAACACGTTGCGCGCGATCAGCCCGCTCGACCCTTCGGAGAGGTCGATCATGTAATTGGTCTTGCTGCCCTGCGTATCGTCGAAGCTCGAATCGGTGATGGTGATGTTGGGCACGCGGAGCTTGACGTAATGCCCGCCGGTACCGCGTTCGAAGCGCGAGCGGGTGATCGTCACCTGGCCCTTGTTACCGAGATAGACCGAGTGGCTGCAGTCCGACGTTTCGCACTGGCCGAGGCCGGAGAATGTCGAACGGTCGATGGTGATCCGCTGGGGCGACGGATTGCCGCCAAGGATGCCTTCCTGACTGTCGAGGAACATCGAGTTGGTGACGGTCAGGTCGCCCTGCTCGATGCGGATGCCCGCGCCGTTGCCGTCGCTGACCGCATAGCCGCGGAAGACGATGCCATCGACCGCCGATCCCTTGCCGCGCAGCACGAACGCCGCCTTGTCCTCGCAGGTCTCGGCTTCAAAGATCGCGGTGCCGGGCTGGGCCGCCTTGAAGGTGATCTGTCCGGCCTCCTGCACCACACATTGCCGGTACGTGCCCGGCGCGATGACGATGGTCCCGCGCCGGTCGCCGATCGCGGCGACCGCGTCGGCCAGCGTCGCGAAGCCCTGACCGGTCTCGGCAATGGTGAAGGGCGCACCCGATTGCTGCGCGGCGACGGGCGCAGCCAGAGCGAGGGCGAACAGCGGAAGAATGGCGATGCGGCGCATGACGACCTCATTTGTCTCATGCGCCTTATCCGCCCGGAAGCCGAATAGAGGGTTAACCCACCAAGCTTAGCCCACCTTCTGCGCGCGCAGGCGATTGATGATGCCGGAGAAGTCGGTGGTGCCATGGCCTTCGTCGACGAAGCTCTCATAGAGTTCGGCGGCGCGCTTGCCCATCGGCGTGGCGGCTTCGGCATGGGTGGCGGCTTCCATCGCCAGCTTCAGGTCCTTCAGCATCAGCGCAGCCGCGAAGCCGCCCTGATAGTCGCGATCGGCAGGGGTTTCGGGACCGACGCCGGGGACCGGGCAATAGCTGGTCATCGACCAGCTCTGGCCCGAGGAAACCGAAGCGATATCGTAGAAACGCTGCAGGTCGAGGCCGAGCTTTTCCGCCAGCACGAACGCCTCGCAGGTCGCGATCATCTCGGCGCCGAGCAGCATGTTGTTGCAGATCTTGGCACCCTGCCCCGCACCGCTCGGCCCGGCATGGATCACTGCCTTGCCCATTTCGGCCAGGAACGGCTCGGCGCGGGTGTAGCCCGCTTCGGTACCACCGACCATGAAAGTGAGCGTGCCGGCATTGGCCGCCGCGATCCCGCCCGAGACCGGCGCGTCGACCGCGAGCAGGCCCTTGGCCGCCGCCGCCTCGGCCACGCGCTTGGCGGTGGCGACGTCGATGGTCGAGCAATCGATCAGGATCGCGGCCGGATCGGCATGTTCGAACACATCGGCGGTATAGACGCCTTCGACATGCTTGCCCGCGGGCAGCATCGTCACGATCGTCTCGGCGCCCTTGATCGCCTCGGCGGCGCTGGCGACCGGCAGGCAACCGGCTTCCTTCGCGCGATCCAGCGCGTCCTGGCTGAGATCGAAGGCGCGGACATCATGCCCTGCCTTTGCCAGGTTCGCGGCCATCCCGCCGCCCATGTTGCCCAGACCGATAAATGCGACGCGTGCCATTGATTCTCTCCCCTCCCGCCTGCGGGAGGGGCCGGGGGTGGGCGCCCGCTCTCCGCATGCGGTGGATTATCAGGATGGCGGGGGCCCACCCCCCGACCCCCTCCCGCAAGCGGGAGGGGGAGTCAGGTTACTTCCCGGTCCAGTTGCCCGGGCGCTTCTCGACGAATGCCGCCATGCCTTCGCTCTGGTCGGCGGTGCCGAACAGCGCGTGGAACAGGCGGCGCTCGAACTGGACGCCCTGCGCCAGCGTCGTCTCGTACGCGGCGTTGACCATTTCCTTGTTCGCCAGGATCGCCAGCGGGGCCATCGACGCGATCAGCGCGGCGGTCTTCACCGCTTCCTCGACCAGATCGGCGGCGGGCAGGATGCGGCTGACCAGCCCCGCGCGCTCGGCTTCGGCGGCGTCCATCATCCGGCCGGTGAGGCACATCTCCATCGCCTTGGCCTTGCCCACCGCACGGGTGAGGCGCTGCGATCCGCCCATGCCGGGGGAGACCGCGAGCTTGATCTCGGGCTGGCCGAACTTCGCGGTGTCGGCCGCAAGGATGAAGTCGCACATCATCGCCACTTCGCAACCGCCGCCCAGCGCATAGCCGGCAACCGCACCGATGATCGGCTTGCGCGTGCGGCAGAACTGGTCCCAGCCCGCGAAGAAATCATGGCCGTACATGTCGGCAAAGCCCTGCGCCTGCATCTCCTTGATGTCGGCGCCCGCAGCGAATGCCTTCTCGCTGCCGGTCAGCACCGCGCAGCCCTGCGACGGATCGGCGTCGAACGCCTTCATCGCATCGAGCAGTTCGGTGAGGATCTGCGAGTTGAGCGCGTTGAGCGCCTGCGGCCGGTTGAGCGTGACGAGCGTCACCGCACCGCGCTGTTCGACGAGGATGGTTTCGTAGGTCATGCAGGATTCCATTCTTCAGATTTGGGCAAGGGCGCGAAGATCGCGTCTATGGTCGCGTCGCTGACTTCTTCCGGCGTCGCCGGACTCCATTGCGGCGCATTGTCCTTGTCGACGATCAGCGCGCGGACGCCTTCGATGAAATCGTGGCGCTGCGCGACGCGGGCACCGATGGCGAATTCCTGACGCATCTCGTCCTCGAACGTTGCGCGGCTGCGCCCTTCGCGGACGAGGCGGAGTGAGACCTTCATAGATTCGGGCGATTTGGTGCGCAGGGTAGCGAGCTGTGTGGCGGCCCATTCGCCGCCATCGGCTTCGAGTGCGGCGAGGATTTCCTCGAGCGTATCGCCAACGAAGAGGTCATCTATCTCCTCCCGATGCCCGAGCAGTCGGCCCTCGGGCGCAATTTCCTCAAGTTCGTTGAGTTTCGCCGCAATTTCACGCGGATCAGCGATGATCAAAGCCTTGGCCGCATCCAGCATTTCCGAACGAAGATAGTGACTGGCCAAGCCCAAGCCGACGCATTCCGCGCCATCGATCCGATGCCCGGTCAGGGCCAGATACTCCCCGTTGCGCCCCGGAAGCCTCGAAAGATACCAGCCGCCGCCCACATCTGGGAACAGGCCGATGCCGGTCTCGGGCATGGCGAATTTGGTGTTCTCCGTCGCCACACAATATTTCGCAGGTTGCGAGATGCCGACGCCGCCGCCCATGGTGATGCCGTCCATGAAGGCCACCACCGGCTTGGAATAGGTGAACAGCCGATGGTTCAGCTGATACTCGACACGGAAGAATTCCCGCGCCGCCACGCCATCGCCCGCGCCGCTTTCGGCGATCATGCGGATGTCGCCACCCGCACAGAAGCCGCGGGACAGCTTCGGATCACCATCCGGCGAGGCGGCATGGTCGATCAGCACGACCTCCACCGCCGGATCGTCTGCCCATGCATCCAGCGCGGCGAGCATGTCGCGGCACATGCCGGTGTTCAGCGCATGGATCGCCTTGGGCCGGTTGAGCCGGATGCGGCCGGCCTTGCCCTCCACCGAAATCAGGACGTCGCTCATTGCCGCGTCAGCTCGCGGCCGACGATCATCCGCATCACCTGGTTGGTGCCCTCAAGGATCGAGTTGACCCGCAGATCGCGCCAGAAACGCTCGATCGGATAATCCTTCAGATAGCCGTAGCCGCCGTGCAGCTGGAGCGCGCGGTCGATCACCGAACTGCCGGTGTCGGTCGCGAAGCGCTTGGCCATCGCGGCGAATTTGGTCTTGTCGGGCGCGTTGGCACTGACCTTGGCCGCGGCGAGATAGAGCAAAGCACGGGCCGCCTCCAGTTCGGTCGCCATGTCGGCAAGGGTAAACTGGGTGTTCTGGAAGTCCGAAATGGCCTTCCCGAACTGCTGACGTTCCTTGGTGTAGGCCACGGCTTCGTCGAGGCAGCGCTGTGCCCCGCCCAGCGACGTCGCGCCGATGTTCAGGCGGCCGCCGTCGAGGCCCATCATCGCGATGCGGAAGCCCTCGCCTTCGCCGCCGACGATGTTCTCGACCGGCACCCGGACATTCTCGAACGTCACGGCCGCGGTGGGACTGGCGTTCCAGCCGAGCTTGCGTTCCTTCGCGCCGAAGCTGACGCCGGGCATGTCCTTCTCGATCACCAGGCAGGTGATGCCCTTGGGTCCGTCCTCGCCGGTACGGACCATGGTGACGTAGACGTCGTTGACGCCGGCGCCCGAGATGAACTGTTTGGAACCGTTGACGACATAGTGATCGCCCTCACGGACCGCCTTGGTCTTCAACGCCGCTGCGTCGGAACCCGAGCTCGGCTCGGTCAGGCAATAGCTCGCCATCGCGTCCATGCTGATCAGCGACGGGAGGTATTTGTCCTTCACCGTCTGGCTGCCGAACCGGTCGATCATCCAGGTCGCCATGTTGTGGATCGAAATGAACGCGCTGGTCGGCACGCAGCCATAGGCCATCGCCTCCATGATCAGCGCCGCTTCGAGCCGGCCGAGGCCGATGCCGCCGCTCGCCTCGGACACATAGATCGAAGCGAAGCCCAGTTCGGCCGCACTTTTGATCGTGTCGCGCGGGAAGGTGCTGGTTTCGTCCCATTCGGCGGCGTGGGGCGTGATGTTGTCCGCCGTGAACTGCCGCGCGAGATCCTGGATCATGCGCTGATCGTCGGTGAGGTCAAACTGGCTGGTCATGGCGTTCCGTAATGGTCTGGAAGGAGTAGAAGACCGCGATTGCCGCGGCGGCAAGGCAGACGCCCAGCCAGAGGAAATATCCCGCATGTGCGCCGCGCATGCCATTGGCTTCCGGATGCACGATGAGATCGAGGCTGTGCAGCGCGGACAACGCAAGCAGCGCTGCGGCGATCCGCAGTGCGCGGCGATAGGGGCGCCAGCGGATCAGCAGCCACAGCGCGGCAAACAGCGCGAAATTGGCGATCCAGCCGAACTGGAAGTGCATCGCCCCGATCCATCCGGCCATCAGCACGAATGCGCCGCTCATCGGCACTGCGCTGTGTCCGTCGAAGATCGTCACCGCCGGCAAGGCAAGCGACGCAACCCAGCCTGCGAACAGGGCCGCCGCGATCAGCATCCGCCGGTCGTCGGTCAGCCAGGGGGTCACGGCGCGGGGTTCTCATGCAGCACGCGCTGCGCGAACAGCGGGTTGGCGACCTTCATGTCGTTGCGGTCGTACCAGCGCGGGCCGGTGATGCCCTTTTCCCACGCCATCGCCTCGGTCAGCGTGCCGGCGGCGAACGGGGTGTCGGGGGCAAGCTGGTAGATCGGATCGGCGAAGGCGTCGTCCGCCGTCACTACTTCCCAGCCATTGGCGCGCAACGCCTTGATCAGATCGCCGAGGAACAGCGCGGCGATATCGGTTTCGTGCAACAGCAGCACCTGCGGCGCGGAACGGCCGAGGGTGCGCACGGTCAGCGCTTCGGTGAATTCGGCCGACTGGAGATGCGTCTCGACATAGAGATCGCGGAACGCGTCCATGTCGAGCGTCTTGCCGGCCTTTACCGCGGCCACCGCCAGCGCTTCCATGTTCCAGTCCGATCCGTCGACCGTGACATAGCCGTTGCGCAGGCCGCGAGCCTTCAGCCCCTCGCGGATCGCGTCGCGCTTCACCTTGTCGCGCCCGCCCTCGTCGAGGAAGGGATAGCGGAACCAGGGACGGTATCCGGCGCGAGGCTTCAGCCATTTCTCGCCGACATCGATATCGGCGAGATACGCCTCCGCGGACGTGCCGGAGAGGCGGGGATGATTGGCGGTGTGATTGGCGATCACATGGCCCGCCGCGACATAGGCGGCGATGCGTGCCTCGTCGCCGTCGCCGATATTCACGCGCCCCGAATTGACGAAGAACGCCGCCTGAGTGACCCGCGCCTCGCGCATCACCGCGATCAGCTTCTCGGCACGCTGGGCGGGGGTGTAGAAAGCGCCGGGCGCCCGCGGGGCATCGTCGAAGGTGATCGCGATCAGCTTGCGCGCCTGCTCGGGCGGCGCGGCCGGAACCGCATTGGCGTTCCCCACCGGATCGGCGCGGACGACGAACATCAGCGCCACGACGAACAAAACCAGACGGATCATCTCATTCCCCCCGGACCCTGTCAGTCCGACTCAGATTCTTCGAAGAAGAATCCATAGACGAAACGCTGCGTACAGTCGCTTCCGCGCGGATCGAGGGTGATCCGTTTCAGGACCGCCATATCGTCTCGGCCACGCAAATTGCGCACCCAGATCAGCAGCCGCTCGTCGCCTTCGCTCGATTCGGGTGGCGCGTAGATCGCATAGCGGCGCTTCGACCCGCTCCCCAGGCGATACGCATTCAACGCGCCAAGCCGAATGGGCCTGCCGCGATGGCGTGGATCGGCATAGGTGTCGCCTTCGCTGATGCCGATCTCGCCCCCGCTACTGCGCACGCTGAACCTGACCGTGTGGATGCCCATATATTCGAGATAGGCGGTCTCTCCCTCCAGCAGCTCGAAACCGCTCCGATTGGAGCAGATCCGACCGGGGCCCTTCACCGCGAACGCCTCCGGGGTTCCCAAGACCGTGCCGTTGACGCCAGTCGGTACCGGCAACGCGGCGCCACTCTGAGCATGCGCGGGCGCTACCGCCAGCACACCAAGGAGCAGAGCGACGGCGCCACGCATCATCCTCACCCCATGGTCGGGATGATGAAGGCGTTGCCGCCGTCGGTCGAACCATCGGGCCAGCGCTGGGTGATGGTCTTCACCTTGGTCCAGAAGCGGATGCCTTCCATGCCGTGCTGGTTGTGATCGCCGAACGCCGAGCGCTTCCAGCCGCCGAAGCTGTGATAGGCGACCGGCACCGGGATCGGCACGTTGATGCCGACCATGCCGACATTCGCACGCGACGCGAATTCGCGCGCGGCGTGGCCGTTGCGGGTGAAGATCGCGACGCCGTTGCCGTACTGGTGATCGCTCGGCAGGCGCAGCGCAGTCTCGAAATCGGGCGCGCGGACGATCTGGAGGACCGGGCCGAAAATCTCTTCCTTGTACGACTGCATATCGGGCGTGACGCGATCGAACAGGCTGGGTCCGATAAAGAAGCCCTGCTCATGGCCCTGAAGCTGGAAGCCGCGGCCATCGACCACCAGTTCGGCGCCTTCGTCGACACCGGTCTGGATCCAGTTTTCGACGCGCTGCTTGTGCGCGGCGTTCACCACCGGGCCGTAATGCGCCTCGGCGTCGGTCGAGACGCCGACCCGAAGTGCCTCGATCGCGGGGATCAGCTTTTCGCGCAGGGCGTCGGCGGTCTTGTCCCCCACCGGCACCACGACCGGCAGCGCCATGCAGCGCTCGCCCGCCGAACCGAAGGCAGCGCCCGACAGATCGGCGACGACCTGATCGAGATCGGCGTCGGGCATGACGACGCCATGGTTCTTGGCCCCGCCCATCGCCTGCACGCGCTTTCCGGCGGCGACACCGCGCGAATAGACATAATGAGCGATGTCGGACGAGCCGACGAAGCTGACCGCCGAGATCGCCGGGTGATCGAGGATCGCGTCGACCATTTCCTTATCGCCATGAACGACCTGCAGGATGCCCTCGGGCAGTCCGGCTTCGCGGAACAGTTCGGCGAGGCGGACGGGGACCGAGGGGTCGCGCTCGCTGGGCTTCAGGATGAAGGCGTTGCCGCAGGCGATGGCGACGCCGCTCATCCACAGCGGGATCATCGCCGGGAAGTTGAACGGGGTGATGCCCGCGCCGATACCGAGCGGCTGGCGCATCGAATAGACGTCGATGCCCGGACCGGCGCCCTGCGTATACTCGCCCTTCAGCAGATGCGGGATGCCACAGGCGAACTCGATCACTTCGAGGCCGCGCTGGATATCGCCCTTCGAGTCGGCGATCACCTTGCCATGTTCGGACGAGAGCATGTGCGCCAGCTCGTCCATATGCTTCTCGACCAGCGCCTTGAAGTTGAACATCACGCGGGCGCGGCGCTGCGGGTTGGTTGCGGCCCATGCCGGCTGCGCGGCCTGCGCGGCGGCGACGGCGGCTTCTAGCACCGCCGGGGTGCCGAGCTTCACCTTCGCCTGCACCTGGCCGGTGTTGGGATCGAACACTTCGCCTTCACGTCCGCCGGCTGCACCCGCACTGCCGGCGATGAAATGGTCGATGATCCGCATGGCATTCTCTCCGATTTCGCTTGTCCGCCCCATTGCATTTGACAGCAATGCAGGCAACTGACGCGATATGCAGGTTGAACCTGCGAATATGCAGGCGGTTCATGAATTGGGATGATCTGAAGCTGTTCCTGGCGGTGGGCCGCGCCGGCCGCCTCGCGATCGCCGCCAAGGCGGTGGGGCAGGACGCCACCACGGTCTCGCGGCGCATCCGCCGGCTCGAACAGTCGCTTCAGGCGCGATTGTTCGAACATACGCCGTCGGGCCATGTGCTGACCGATCAGGGCGCGACATTGTTCGAAGCGGCCGAGCGGATGGAAGCCGCGGCGCTGGGCATCCAGCGCGAAGTGACGTCGGACGCCGCCGGGCTGGCCGGATCGATCCGCATCAGCGCCTCCGAAGGCTTTGGCAGCCGCATCATCGCGCCGCATCTGGGCGAGTTCACCCGCGCGCATCCACAGGTGCAGATCGACCTGATCGCGTCGAGCGGCGTGCTCAACCCCTCGCGCCGTGAGGCCGATATCGCGGTGATGCTCGCGCGGCCCAAGGCAGGCCCGCTGATCTCGCGCAAGCTGACCGACTATGCGCTCGGCCTCTACGCCAGCCCCGCCTATCTGGAGCGCGCGCCGCGGCTCGCCAGCCCCGCCGACCTGAGCGCGCACGCGCTGATCGGCTATGTGCCCGACCAGATCTTCGCGCCCGAGCTTCGCTATCTCAGCGAAATCGGCTCACGCCTCGAAGCGACGATCCGCAGTTCGAGCATCAACGCACAGGCGGAGATGATCGAGAGCGGCGTGGGCTGCGGCGTGCTGCCCTGCTTCATCGGCGACACCATGGACGGGGTGGTGCGGGTGCTGCCCGATATCATGATCGAACGGAGCTTCTGGCTGGTGGTCCATCGCGACCTGCGCGGCATCGCCCGGATCGATCGTTTCCTCGCCTGGCTTACCCAGCGGATAGATCAGCTACGTCCTCTAATGTCAGGGCGCGGGAGATCGTGACCGGTGCGCAGGTCTCGCTGTCGAGATCGACCATCGCGACGTTGAGCCGGAATGCCATATGGATGCCGCCCGGCGTCAGCACCTCGCGGCGTTCGCCGGACAGGACGACCCCGCCCTGCCGCAGCATCACCATATCGTCGGCGATCCGCGCTGCCTGCGTGAGGTCGTGGAGCGCGACCGCGATGCCCATCCCCGCCGCGGCCAGCCCGCGAAGCTGATCGCGCAGGGCAAGCTGCTGGATATCGTCGAGCGCCGCAAAAGGCTCGTCCGCCAGCAGCCACTGCGGCGCGCCTGCCAGTACGCGGGCGAGTTGCGCCCGCCGTTGCTCACCGCCCGAAAGCTCGGACACGCGGCGGTCGGCCAGCTTCATGGTGCCGGTCGCGGCCATCGCGGCGGAAATCTCGGCCTGATCCTCCTGTGTCGGACCGGCAAAACGCGCGCGATGCGGCCGCCGGCCGAGCGCCACCAGTTCGCGCACGATCCGCTTGCCCGGCGCGACGGTCTCCTGCGGCAGATGGCCGATCAGCTTCGCCCGGTCGCGCGCGGATACCCGCGCGATGATGCGATTGCCGAGTTTCACCTGCCCGCCATCGATCTCGGCCAGTCCCGCCAGACAGCGCAGCAGGATCGACTTGCCCGATCCGTTTGGTCCGAGGATCGCGGTGACCCTGCCCGGACGCATCGTGACGCTGACATCGTCGAGCACCGGCTTGCCGCCCATGGTGACGCTCAGGTTGCGCGCGATCAGGTCCATGGCGATGGTCGATGCGGCAGCGCCCTGCCCCACTGCAAGCAATAATCGGCGCCGCCGAAAAATCTGCTTTTGTCTCGATAGTGTAACCAACGGTAAAACCTGCGTTTACCAACGCCGCCTATCCCCAAGGGCGATGACAGCGCCCCGTTTCTTCCGCGATATCGCTCCTCCCGGCATCGGTGACTGGCTCACCGAATCCGAGCGCCGCCCGCCTTCGCTGACGGTGGAAAGCCGCGTCGTCGAGGCGATCGAACTCTTTCAGGGCGACACCGAATTGCGGCTGATCCCGGTGGTTGATCCCGCGGGCAAACCCATCGGCGCGGTGTTCGAGAAGGATATCCGCAAGCTGCTGCTCAACCCGTTCGGCCACGCGCTGATGCGCAATCCGGCCTATGGCAACGGCATCGCCCGGCATATCCGGCCCTGCCCGGTAGCCGAGGCGAGCCTCGATCCGTCGCGGCTGATCGACCAGTATCGCGCCGCGAACGGCAGCGAGGGCATGATCCTGACTCAGGGCGGCAGGTTGTTCGGCGTGGTCGCCAATCGCCGGCTGGTCCACCTCGCCGCCGAGAACGAGTTGCGCGCGGCGCATGACCGGATCGGCCGCGCAGAACAGATCGAGCGCGCCAGCGAGCGATTCGAGGCACAGGTCGCGGCATTGAGCGGGTCGCTCAGCCAGCTATCGGGCGAGATCGAACGCAACGCCGGATCGACCGCCGAACGCGCCGGGGCACTGGGCGACCGCGCCATCGCCGTCGCCACCGCCGCGTCGCAGACCAACAGCGGCATGGCCGAGATTGCCGAACGCGGCCGCGGACTGGTCGCGGCGCTCGGCGAGATCGGCCGCAGCACCACCGAGACCCGGGCTGCGGCGAGTGACGCCTCGCAGATGGTCGCGAGAGGCAGTGCCCGCGCCCAGGAATTGCTGCGCGCCGCCCAGTCGATCGATTCGGTGATCGCGCTGATCAGCGGCATTGCGGGGCAAGTGAACCTGCTCGCGCTCAACGCGACCATCGAAGCCGCACGTGCGGGCGAAGCCGGACGCGGCTTCACGGTGGTCGCGAACGAAGTGAAGCAGCTCTCGGCCCAGACCGGCAGCGCGGCGGCGCGGATCACAGCGCATGTCCGCGACATCTGCCTGGGCATCGATGAAGTCGCGCAAGGCCATGCCCAGATCGAACAGGCGATCGAAGCGATGGCCGCGCTCGCCTCCACCGTACAATCGGCGGTGCAGGCGCAGGAGCATGCGACGATCACCATCGCCCGCAATGTCGACGACGCGGTGGATGCCAGCACCGGCATCCAGCACGATGTCGAAGCGATCGGCGACACGTCGCGCACCGCCGCGACCAGCGCCGAGGAGATGCGCTCGCTGGCGAAACGGCTCCAGTCGGGCGCGGGAGCGCTGTCGAATCAGGTCGATGCCTTCCTCGACGAAGTGCGCGTGGCCTGAAACGATAAAAGCCCGCCAACGCATTGCGCTGGCGGGCTTTTAATGGTGGGCGTGGCAAGGATTGAACTTGCGACCCCTGCGATGTCAACACAGTGCTCTACCACTGAGCTACACGCCCAAGGCCCTTAGGTTTTCACCACCGGGCCGAAACGGGAAGCGGCGCATTAGCGGGAGTGGCCCCCCTGTGCAACCGCGAAAAGCAACAAATCAGTTGCTGCTCGGAATGCTCTCGGTTTCGAACAGCCGGTCGACCTCCAGAACCAGGTCGCGCAGGTGGAACGGCTTGGAGAGGACGCGGGCCTGCGGCATCTGCTTGCCGGCCTTCAGCGTCACCGCGGCAAAGCCGGTGATGAACATCACGCGCATGTCCGGCGCGAGATCGCCGGCGCGCTGCGCCAGTTCGATCCCGTCCATCTCGGGCATCACGATATCGGTCAGCAACAGGTCGAACCGTTCGGTCTCGAGCAGCGGCAGCGCCGCAGTGCCGCGGTCTACCGCCGACACGGCATAGCCCGAACGCTCCAGCGCGCGCGTGAGATACTCACGCATCACCTTGTCGTCCTCGGCCAGCAGAATTCGATACATCGGCGCCCCACCCCATTACACGCGGGACGTGTCTTATGCCCGAAGCCCTTAAGATTTTCCAGCGCCGTGGCGCGCGACTTGCCCCATGGCGGCACGCGGCATAGGCTGAAGGGGTGACGGCTTCGCCTTCCTTCGTGCGTCATGGTCCCGGGGAACCGGTCAGCCCGGTTGTGCTGTCGGTTCCGCATGCCGGACGCGACTATCCGCTGCCCCTGCGCGCGGCGCTGCGCGTGCCGCTGACGGCGCTGCGCCCGCTGGAGGATCGCCATGCCGATGCGATTGCGCTGGGTGCGCATGAGGGCGAGACGCTGTTCATCGCCACTCGCGCCCGCGCCTGGATCGACCTGAACCGCAGCGAGAAGGAACGCGATCCCAAGCTGGACGACGGCGCGACGATGAGCGCCCAGCCGCAATCGGCCAAGCTGCGCAGCGGGCTGGGGCTGGTGCCGCGCCGTGCGGGCGCATCGGGCGAGATCTGGCGGCGGCGCCTGTCGGACGAGGAAGTGATCGAGCGAATCGAAACCGATCATCGCCCCTATCATGAGGCAGTCGGCGCAGCGCTGGCAGCGGCGCGGGCGCGATTCGGGGTTGCGGTGCTGCTCGACATACATTCGATGCCGCCACTGGGTCCGCCGGCGCGTTCGCCGCGGGTTGTGCTGGGCGACCGGTTCGGCCGTTCGGCCCCGGCACGGCTGGTAGGGCGGCTGGAGGGCGTTGCACGTGCCCATGGCGTGGCCTGTGCGGCCAATGCGCCCTATTCGGGCGGGCATATCCTGGAGCGGCACGCCGATCCGCGCCGCGGGATCCATGCGATCCAGATCGAATTCGACCGTTCGCTCTATCTCGACGCCCAGCTCGACCAGCCCGGCCCGGGCCTGGCGCTGGCGATCCGGATGCTGCGTTCGATGATCGATTCGGTCGCCGACGAGGCCCTGCCTCGCGCGATGGCGGCGGAGTAACTTCCCCGAATAAAAAACCACCCGGTGATTGCTCACCGGGTGGCCAAGGTTCAGGGAGGAGACACGCTCGAGAGCGTGTCACACGGTCCCACGAAAGGGGGGACATGAGACCATGCAAGAAGGAATATAGATAAGAGGCCTTTGGGTTTCAAGGCCTTGCCCCGGACTGCGTGGAAATGTGCCGCAACTGCGGCCAGCCGCTTTCGCCGAAGCTGGAATCGAAACGGGCCGGCGCGGCATGACACCGCACCGGCCCGTCCGTTTAATCCGTAAGGATCAGCTGACGAGCTGCGGCGCCGGAACCTTGCCCTGCTGGACCTGGCGACCGAACACTTCACGCATCTGACCGAGCGAGAAGAGGTGCGCATAGATCAGCGGCAGCATGCCGTTCTGGACGATCTTGCGCAGCTGATCGCCGCGCATTTCGTTCAGCTTGTTCTCGTCGACCATCTGGAAGCCGCGATAGACGAAGGGCTGAGCCGCCTGATCGGGCTGGATCGAAACTTCGCCTTCCATCAGCAGGTCGAGTTCCTTCAGTTCCTTCATGAACTGCGCGGTGCGCTGACCGGCTTCCTCGAAATTGCGGGCGAAATCCAGAATACCCTTGGTCAGCTCGCTCGGCTGGTCGCCGTCGAACAGCTTCTCGCCGTCCTCGAACGCGCCGATCGTGTCGGTCGTCGGATCGAAGCACAGCGACAGTTCGTCGCTTTCCGGACGCAGGCGTGCGAGCAGGTAGGGATAGCGACGGATATAGGCCGGGACGTAGAAATTGTCGTCGACCAGCTTGCCGGTGTCATCGAAGAAGACGTTCACGCCTTCGTTCAGGCCGAACAGGCCGAGCGGCACGGGTTCGTCGCCGACCGAGAAAACGATCGGGAGGAAGCGCTGCGCCAGAGGAAATTCCTCGACGGTCAGCGGAACCGCATGCTGGCCGACAAGGAACGGAGCCTTGTCCGCGGCGCGGAGGCGATATTCGGAATGGATCTGGCTCGAGAGCGGCACGAGATCATTGTAGAACAGCGGAAGCGACTGCGACTGCGGCGCGGAGGCCATCAAAATTCTCCTGGGAATCTTCTTAAATGTGCGAGAATGCGCGCGTGGGTCTATGGCGCGAGACGCGTTGGCGCAAGCACGAGCTTTCCGGGGTTGAGAATCCCCTGAGGATCCAGCGCTGTCTTGATTGCGGAGAGCATTGCGATGCGGGACGGGGGACCGAGCCGTTCCAGTTCGGCACGCTTCATCTGGCCGATGCCATGCTCGGCCGAGATCGACCCGCCCGCCGCAACCACCATGTCGTGCACCAGCCGGGTGATCGCCGGGGCCTGTTCGGCATAGAAACGATCGCGATCCGCGCCCTGCGCCGCCCGCACATGGAAATGGACATTGCCGTCCCCGAGATGGCCGAAGGCAGTGGCATGGGTGCCGGGGAAGCGGCGCTCGGCCTCGGCAGCGCCCTCCACCATGAAGCGGGGCATATCGGCGACCGGCACCGAGATATCGTGCTGCACCGCCGGCCCGCTGGCGCGTTCGGCTTCAGACAGCGAATCGCGGATGCGCCACATCGCCTCGGCCTGCGCCTCGCTGGCGGCGATCACCGCATCGGCGGCGAGACCCGATTCGAGCGCGGGGCCGAGTAGCCCCTCGAGCAGGGCCGCAGGCGATTCGCCGCCGGGATCGGTCGACACCGCCTCGATCAGCACATGCCAGGGATGGGTGCTTTCCAGCGGCGCGCGGGTGCCCGGGATATGTTGCAGCACCAGCGCCAGCGAATCGCCGGGGATGATCTCGAAGCTCTCGATCGCGGGATCGTCGATCCTGCGCAGCAGTTCGAGCGCGGCGTGGGGGCTGGCCAGCCCGACCCACGCGACCCCGCGTGCGGCGATGGCGGGCACCAGCCTCAAGCTCGCCGCAGTCACGACGCCCAGCGTCCCCTCCGCGCCGATCAGCAGCTGGTTGATGTCGTATCCGCGATTGTCCTTCTTCAGCGCGGCCAGCCCCTCATGCACCGATCCGTCGGGCAGCACCGCCTCGACCCCCGCGACCAGGCTGCGCATCGTGCCGAAGCGCAGCACCTGCGTGCCCCCGGCATTGGTGGAGACCAGCCCGCCGACCGTCGCGCTGCCCTTCGCGCCAAGCGTCAGCGGGAAGCGGCGGCCGGCCGCGAGTGCCGCGGCATGAAGGTCCGCAAGGATCACCCCGGCTTCGGCGACCGCCAGATTATCGTCCGGCGATAGCGAGCGGATGCGGTTCATCCGGCGCAGCGACAGGATCAGCGCGGACCCGTCGATCGGCGGCGTCGCGCCACCGACCATCGAGGTGTTGCCGCCCTGCGGCACCACCGGCACCTGCGCGGCGTTCGCCAGCGCGAGGATCGCGGACACTTCGTCGCGCGACGCGGGAGCGAGGATCGCGGGCGAGGTGCCGAAATAGCGGCCGCGCCAGTCGTTCAGCCAGGGCGCGATATCCGCCGCATCGGTGATCGCGGCCTTGGGTCCGAAGCGCTGGCGGACGGTGTCGACAAGGGTCTGCTGGGCGGGTGTCATCGGCGCGGCGGATAGCATGGGCGCCGCGGGGCTTGCCAGAGCAGTTCATCCGTTGTTCAAGCCCGCGCTCTAGAACGCCGCCTTTATGCCGAATCCGTTTCTCCCTTCTGCCGCGATGCTGATGCTGCTCGCTGCCCCGGCCACGCCCGAGGCACCCGTAGCCGCGCCCGGCGAAGTCGAGGTGATCCAGCAACAGCATGTGGTGATCCATGTGCCCAATGTGAGCGTGACGCGCGCCACCGTGGTGATCCGCACCCGATCGCCCGCGCCGCCGCCGCCCCCGCCGCCGACCAGCTTCCGCGAGAAGAAGGCGGATAACTGCCTGAAGATGGACCGGGTGATCGGTTTCTCGGTTTCGCGGGGTGACAGCGTCGATCTGGTGCTGAACGACGGTAGCCGCCGCCGCGCCGTGCTGGACAAGAATTGCCCGGCTCTTGGCTTCTATTCGGGCTTCTATGTGCGGCCCAATTCCGACGGCAAGATGTGCGCGCGACGGGATTCGATCCGCTCGCGATCGGGGCGTTCGTGCGGAATTTCCGAATTCAAGGCGCTCGTCCCCACGCGTTGAGGCCGGAATGCTTGACTTTTGCAGGTAAATCCGCGAGCGCGCGGCGCAATCGCGGCGCAGTTTTTGCGATCGCTTTCCGGACATTCGCATGAGCTTTGCCGATCTCGGCCTTTCCGACGAACTTTTGGCCGCCGTCACGGGCGCCGGCTATACCGACCCGACGCCGGTCCAGAAGCAGGCGATCCCCTCTGTCCTGATGGGCAAGGATCTGATCGCCATCGCCCAGACGGGCACCGGCAAGACCGCTGCTTTCGTCCTTCCGATGATCGACATTCTGGGCGAGGGGCGCACCCGCGCGCTGATGCCCCGCTCGCTGATCCTCGAGCCGACGCGCGAACTCGCGGCGCAGGTCGCCGAGAATTTCGAGAAGTATGGCGTCAACCACAAGCTCTCCATGGCCCTGCTGATCGGCGGTGTGCAGATGGGCGATCAGGTGAAGGCGCTGCAATCGGGCGTCGACGTGCTGATCGCGACCCCGGGCCGGCTGATGGACCTGTTCCAGCGCGGCAAGATCCTGCTGACCGGCTGCAACCTGCTGGTGATCGACGAAGCCGATCGCATGCTCGACATGGGGTTCATCCCCGATATCGAGGAAATCTGCACCAAGCTGCCCAAGCAGCGCCAGACGCTGTTGTTCTCGGCCACCATGCCGCCGGTGATCAAGAAGCTGGCCGACAAGTTCCTCGACAATCCCAAGCAGATCGAGGTGGCCCGCCCGGCGAGCACCAACACCAACATCACACAGTGGGTGGTATCCGTGTCGGCGCAGAAGAAGCGCGCGACTCTGGAGCGGCTGCTCGAGACCGACGACATCAACACCGCGATCATCTTCGCCAACCGCAAGACCACGGTGCGCGACCTGAACAAGGCGCTGCAGCGTTCGGGCTTCAAATCGGGCGAGATCCATGGCGACATGGAACAGCCCCAGCGACTGGCCGAGCTCGACCGGTTCAAGAAGGGCGACATCAACATCCTGGTCGCGTCCGACGTCGCGGCGCGCGGGCTGGACATCAAGGGCGTGAGCCACGTCTTCAATTATGACGCGCCCTGGCATCCGGACGATTATGTCCACCGCATCGGCCGCACCGGCCGCGCGGGCGCCAAGGGCACTGCCTTCACGCTGGTCGCGCCCGACGATGCCGAGAATATCCAGAACATCGAGAAGCTGACCGGTCACAAGATCGCCCGCTTCGACATGGGTGGCGGCGCTGCGCCGGAAGCGGCTGCGGCCGAGCCGAAGGAAGCCCCGAAGCGTTCGAGCCGTGGCAAGAAGCCGCAGCGCGAGGAGAAGCCCAAGGCCGAAAAGGCACCTGCCGCCGAGGCAGCGCCGCGCGCCGAGCGCGAGCCGCGGACTCCCCGTGAACCGCGTGCCGAACGCGAG
>NZ_JARNTV010000067.1 GCF_029433115.1 Sphingomonas sp. AOB5
GCTGCCGCGACGCCGGCGCCTGCCGTCGTGCGCGCCGCGCCGCCGCCCAAGCCCGAGATCGTCATCCGCCGCGGCGATGCGATCACGCTCGAGGCGGGATCCGAGGGATTTTCGGTCACGCGCGAAGGCGTGGCGATGAACGATGCGCCGAAGGGCGGGCGCGTGATGGTCAAGGTCGACGATAAAAAGCCGCCGATTCAGGCGATTGTCGTCGAGGTGGGGCTTGCCCGACTTCCCGGCGCGGGAGACTGAATCTTTTTTCTTAAAGGTTTCGCGCAGCCGGTCGTTGTTCCCTGTGTCGGGGAAATCAAGGACGACAAAGATGGTGGATCCAATCGGCATCAAGGCAGCAAGCGTGGCGCTCAGCCAGCGCTCGTCTGCCGTCGTCGCCACCCAGGCTGCCGCGGCCCCCAAGGCCGTCATGGCCGACGCCAAGACCGATGAAACCGTTCAGGCCGCCGAGCTGACCAGCGCGATGGCTTCCTCGGCCCCGGTCGATGCGGAACGCGTGGCGCGTATCAAAAGGGCGATCGAGGACGGCAATTTCCCGCTGGTCCCGTCGACCGTCGCTGATCGCCTGCTGGCGCTCAAGCTGGAGTGGAATCCCAATGACGCGGCGTGATGCTCTCATCGAAGTGATCGAATCGCTGCACGCGGAGATCGCTGCGCTCAAGTCGAACGACGTCTCGGCGCTTGAGCTGGCCACGCGGACCAAGTTGGCCGGCATCGACGCCGTCGCGGCGTATGAAGGCGAGCCGATGACCGCGGAGATCCGCGAGCTGGCCGGAGAGGCGCACCGCCTCAACGAGACCTGCCGCATCTATGTGAACCTGATGGCGGCAAATGTTCGCCGCCGCCTGCAAAATCTGACCGGCAGCCCGATGGCGGCTTATGGTCCCGCGGGGGCGGCCTACGCGTAATTCTCTCGGCTGACGCCGAGAGGCGGTACCAGCCCGCTCCCCCACCCGGCCTCCCAACGGCAGGGTATTCTATGGGAGGCCGGGTGGGGGAGCGGGCTGGTACCGCAACCTTGCCGATGCAAACTCCAAACTGGCACGGTCCTTGCTGATTGCGTTCCGAATAGGAAGCAATCGGACAAGGCTCGATGGGCGTTAACTCGGTCAGAAACACCGCCACGGTGCATTCGGCGATCGCTGTTGCCAGCAACCGCACCGGAATCGATTTCAACTATCTGTTGGGTCAGGCGCATGTAGAGAGCGGCCTGCGCACCGATGCGCGCGCGCGCACCTCCAGCGCGACCGGCCTGTATCAGTTCATCGACCAGAGCTGGCTGGGCGTCATCAAGGAACATGGCGCCGAACACGGCATGGGCTGGGCATCGGACGCGATCAAGCAAACGCCTTCGGGCCGTTACGTCGTCAACGATCCGAACATGCGCCGCGCGATCCTCGATCTGCGCAACGATCCCACGGCGTCCGCGCTGATGGCTGCCGAGCATGCCTCGGACAACAAGGAATCACTGGAAAAGTCGCTTGGCCGCCCCGCGACCGGCACCGACCTCTATATGGCGCACTTCCTGGGTCTGGGCGGCGCGCGTTCGTTCCTGACCGCGATGGAGAGCAATCCCAATCGCAGCGGCGCGAGCATGTTCCCCGCCGCCGCGCGCGCCAATCGCAACATCTTCTACAACTCCAGCGGCCAGCCGCGCACGCTCAGCCAGATCTATGAGCGGTTCGGCAACCGGCTGGATTCGGGTGTGTCCGCCAGCGGCGGCACCGGCCTCGCCTCGGTCACGCTCGGCGGCAGCGATGCGGCTACGCAGTTCATGCCCGCCAACTTCATCCAGCAGACCCAGTCGCTCGAAAATGGCGGCGAAGTGATCTTCGGCACCAACTCGGCCGAGAACGATACCGCCTGGGTCAATTCGACGCTCGCCAACCTCAATACGCTCAGGGAACCGATGAACCCGCTACGCCCCACGCCGGACAACGCCAGGCTCGCCTATATGCTGCTCGCGAGCCTGGGGGCGTAATCGATGAACGCAATGACGCTTTCGCCCGGCAAGATCCTGCCGATGCTCCGCAGCTTCGCGCTGCCGGGCGCGATCCTGCTGCTCGTCGCGCTGATGGTGGTGCCGATCCCGGCATTCATGCTCGACATCTTCTTCGTCACCAACATCATGATCTCGCTCGCCGTGCTCATGGTGGCGTTGAACGCGCAGAAGCCGCTCGACTTCTCGGCATTCCCGACCGTGCTGCTGTTCGTCACCCTGTTCCGCCTCGGCCTGAACGTCGCGTCGACGCGCGTGGTGCTGGGGCAGGGCCATACCGGTGAAGCCGCGGCCGGCCACGTCATCGAGGCGTTCGGCACCTTCCTGATCGGCGGCGACTATGTCGTCGGCCTGCTGGTGTTCGCGATCCTCGTGATCATCAACATGATCGTTGTGACCAAGGGTGCGGGCCGCGTCTCCGAAGTGAGCGCGCGCTTCACCCTCGACGCATTGCCCGGCAAGCAGATGGCGATCGACGCCGATCTGAACGCCGGCCTGATGACGCCCGACGAAGCCCGCGCGAAGCGGCTCGAGGTTTCGACCGAAGCCGATTTCTACGGCGCGATGGACGGTTCGTCCAAGTTCGTGAAGGGCGACGCGGTCGCCGGCCTGCTGATCCTGGCGATCAACATCATCGGCGGCCTGATCCTGGGTCCGGTCAGCCACGGCATGACCCTGGGCGATGCCGCCACCACCTATATCCAGCTCGCGGTCGGCGACGCGCTCGTCGCGCAGGTGCCGGCGCTTCTGCTCTCGATCGCCGCCGCCGCCATCGTCACCCGCGTCAAGTCGCAGGACGATCTGGCCGGCCAGATCGGCGGCCAGTTCGGCAGCCACAAGACCTGGACTCCGGTCGCGGTGATCCTCGCGCTGCTGGGCGTGATGCCCGGCATGCCGCACTTCGTGATCCTGCCCGCCGCTGCCGTTGCCGGCTTCGCCGCGTGGAAGCTCAAGCAGATCGCCAGCCGTCCCGCCCCGCCGCCGCCCGTTGTCGCTGCCGAGCCGCAGGACCTGTCGAAGATCGGCTGGGAGGAAGTGACCGACAATCTGCAGGTGATGCTCGACATCGGATACGGCTTGGTGCCGCTGGTCGACGAGCGTCGCGGCGGTCCGTTGATGGGCCGCATCACCGGCGTGCGCCGTCAGCTTTCCAAGGAACTGGGCTTCGTCGTGCCGCAGGTGCGGGTGCGCGACGACATCAATCTGGCCCCCTTCACCTATCGCATCGTCGTGGGCGGCGTGGTCGTCGGCGAGGATTCGGTGTCGCCCGACGAGGTTCTGGCGCTCGATACCGGCCAGGCGGTCGGCAGCCTGCCGGGCAAGCCGGTCAAGGACCCGACCTTCGGTCTCGACGCGGTCTGGATCCCGCAGGGCGATGCCGACGCGGCGACCGGCGCGGGCTATCTCGTGGTCGATCCGGGCACGGTGGTCGCCACCCATCTCAACCAGACGCTGACCCAGAATGCAGCCGACCTGCTCGGCCCGGACGAAGTCCAGTCGCTGCTCGACGGGCTGAAGGAACGTGCGGCGCAGCTGGTGATGGCGCTTTCGCCGAACCCGGTGCCGCTGACGGTGCTGACTCAGGTGCTGCGCGGCCTGCTGGCCGAGAATATCAGCCTCAAGGAATTCCGCCGCATCGCCGCCGCCATCGCCAATGCCGCGCAGCGCACGCTGGATCCGGACGAGATCCTCGAGCTGATCCGCCCGGACCTTGGCCCGCTGATCATCCAGAAGCTGTGCGGCGTGCGCGAGCCGCTGCGAGTGATGACGCTGGAAGGTCAGCTCGAAGCGCTGCTCGGCCAGGCGATCCGTTCCGATCCGTCGCGCCGCCACACGATCGAGCCCGAACTGGGCCGCCGCATCGCCGACGCGCTCCAGCACGCCGCGGCGCCGCTGGTCGGACAGGCCAAGCCGTTCGCGCTGGTCGTCCAGCCCACGATCCGCGTTGCCATCCGCAAGCTGGTCAAGACCGTGCTGCCGGATACGCCGGTGATGAGCTTCTTCGAAGTGCCCGAAGACAAGGCCGTCGAAGTCGTCGCCGTGATCGGTGCGCCGGAGGCGCTGGCCGCATGAGCTTTCAACCCCCGGGAAAACAGTTCGACATGGCGAATTTGGCCCAGTCCCCGCTTACCTATGACCGCGTAGCCTCGCCCAAGCGCGACGCCGAATTGCTGGTGCGCAAGCATCTGCCGCTGGTCCGCCGTATCGCCTGGCACGTCCATGGTTCGATGAGCGCGATCGTCGAGGTCGAGGACCTGATCCAGATCGGCATGGTCGCGCTGATCGAGGCGGTGAACGGCTTCGAGGATCGCGGGCAGGTGACGTTCGAACAATATCTCGTCACGCGGCTGCGCGGCGCGATGATCGACGAGCTGCGCCGTCAGGCGACGCTGACCCGCGGCGCGATGAAGCGGCGCAAGACCTATCATGAGACCATCGCCGCGCTCACCGATGCGAGCGGGCGAAGGCCGACCGACGCCGAAGTTGCGGAGAAGCTGGGTGTGACACCGGAAAAACTGCGCGCCGAATATGCCAGCGCCGAAGCGATCCGCTTCGATTCGATCGACGATACGTATTCGGACGAAAGTCCGTGGTTCATGTCCGACGAGCCGAACGCGTTCGACCAGCTTGCCGACAGCGACCAGCGCGAGGCGCTGATCGAAGCGATCGCCGAACTGCCCGAGAAGGAGCAGATGGTGATCCAGCTCTATTATGTCGAGGAACTCAATCTGGAGGAAATCGGCCAGGTGCTCGGCGTAGGCGCCGCGCGCATCTGCCAGATCAAGAAGAGCGCGCACGACCGGCTGAAGCGATCGCTGCAGAAACGTTTGGGGTGAGTGGACCGCCCGGGTGGCGGCACACTCTAATATAAGGGGAAGCAGGGGCGACGGTACCGGGGGGTGCCGCCGCCCCTGTTGATTCTAGCCGATCGTTGCCCGGAGGAAGGCGAGCACCCGCCGGCGGTACTCGGCCGTCTCAAGCCCGCAGACGGCCGGATGATCGCCATGCGGGACCAGCCACAGCGCGCGGCGGCCGGGCGCGGCGGCATATATTGCGCGTGTTTCGTCCGGCGGCGTCGAGCGGTCCTCGATCCCGCCGATCACCATCACCGGTCCGGGATAGCGTTTGAGGGCGTCGCGCGGGGAAAGCCGGTCAGGCCAGACGCCGAAGCGCAGCCGCGACTGATAGCTTAGCAGAGGCTCCAGCAGATAGGCCGGTGCATCCGTCAGCCGTGTCGCGATCCGGTTATGGATGGCGTGGCGGATATCGGGATAGACGGCCTGCAGGATCAGCGCGTCGGCCGGAACCGGTCCGCGTTCGCCGATCAGGCTGGCCGCGCCGCCCAGCGAGATGCCGATGATCGCCACCGGCGCGCCTTTCTGTTCGCGCTTGAGCCACTCGAATGCGGCGCGGGCGTCTTCGCCTTCGCGCAGGCCGAAGCTGCGTTGCGCCATGCTCGATCCGCCATGGCCGCGAAAGTCGACGGTCAGCGTGGCATAGCCCTGCCGGCTCAACCATATGGCATTGGGGGCGAGCATACCGCGCGAGGCATCGACGCCGTGGAGCAGCAGGACCGCCGGTGCATCGACGCGCGCGCCTGGGCGATAGGTCGCCGCGAGGGTCAGCCCGTCCGATGTCCGGATCGTCAGATCGCGGGCGGGTGGCTGTGCGGGAGCGACTGGCGAGGCATGGCCGCGCATCATGACCGATCCCGCCGCCCAGCTCATCCACAGTCCCAGCATGATCGCAATCAGCAGCGGGATCAGGATCGCGCGTGGGCGTATCCTACTCACTGGTCAGGTCCTGCCGCTGGAAGAGCGCAAGGGTCAGGCCAATGGTCGCCGCCAGCCAGCCAAGCAGGACTGCGAGCCCAGTCCACACGCTGGCATCCGGCGCGCGGCTTTCGAACGGTGCGGCGATCATCGCGCGCAGCGTGTCGGCGGCGAAGGCGGGCAGGGGAACGGGGCCGTCGAACTGGGTTTGCGCGACGGCGCAGGCCAGCGCTACGAGGAACGGCACGAGGATCGCCGCCATGCCGGAACGCGTCACGACGGCGACCAGCGCGACGCTGGCACCAAGGATCGCGAGTTCGACAAGCGAGACGAGGACCGTAAGCAGGATCGCGAGCGAGGCACCCGCCTTCCAGTCCGCCGCGACCGGCGCCGCCCCGCGGATCAGCGGCACTGCCATGCTGGCGAGGATATCGCCTGCCGCGACCAGCATCAGGCTGACAAAGGCGCCGATCAGGAAGGCCGCCATCTTGGCGAGCATCAGCGTGCTGCGGCTGCGGCGCGGCACCAGATGGCGCCAGCCCGAATGGCGATACTCGACCGCGAAGATCGCTGCGGCACCGACCGCGAAGAACAGTTGCGCGATCGGATTCCCCGCGATGCTCAGCGCACGCAGCAGCGAGCGGATCGCGCGGACCTCGGCTGTGCTGCCCGGCGGCGCGCCGATGCTGGCGAGGACGCAGGCGATCATCGTCAGCAGCAGCGGGATCGCGAGGAAGCCCCAGAAGGTCGCGCCGCGCTGGCGCGTCAGCTTGGTCAGTTCGGCGCGGATCAGCTTCATGACTGTCCGCCCGTCTCGGCAAGGAATACCGATTCCAGATCGCGGCGGATCCAGCGCGCTTCGAAGATCTCGACGCCCTGCGTGGTAAGCGCGGCGATCAGCGCGGGCACGTCTTCGCGCTCGATCCGGACGGATACGCCGCCCTCCTCGGCCACGCCGCGCTCGCCCAGCATCGCCAGCACGGTTTCGACCGGGCGCACGTCGAGCCACAGCCGCTCGCTGTCCCCGAGCAGTTCGGCGACGCTGCCTTCGGCCGCGAGGCGTCCGTTGCGCAGGATCGCCACCCGGTCGCACACGCGCTCCACCTCGTCGAGCAGATGGCTGGAGAGCAAAACGGTCAACCCGTCGCGATCGGCGAGATCGCGCACCAGATGGCGCATCTCCAATATGCCTTCGGGATCGAGCCCGTTGGTCGGCTCGTCGAGGATCAGCAGCTCGGGATTGCCGACCAGAGCCGCGGCGATCGCCAGCCTTTGCTTCATCCCGAGCGAATAGCCGCCGATCCGGCGCTCCGCGGCATGGCTCAATCCGACGCGCGCGAGCAGCGCATCGGCATCGGCGTGCACATTAGAAGTCGCGGCCAGTATCCCGAGCAGTTCGCGCGCGCGCAGAAAGGGATAGAAGGCGGGGGCTTCGATAAAGGCGCCGATCCGCCTGCGCGCGTCCGGACCCGCCGGTTCGCCGAACAGGCTGATCGCGCCCGCGTCCGCCCGGACGAGTCCGGTCGCGATGCGCAACAAGGTGGTCTTGCCCGCGCCATTGGGCCCGAGCAGACCGAATATGCCACCGGCCGGAATGGAGAGGCTGAGGGAATCGAGCGCCTGGACCTCGCCGAAGCGTTTCGAAACGCGGTCGATGGCCATGGCAAGCATCGTGTGCCTGCATAGGGCCGAATTGGGGTAGCGGGAAGTGCGGCGCGGCGTGCTACCGCTTGGCCGTGCGTCGCTATCTGTATCTCGTCGCCGGGTTTGTTTCGCTCGGCCTCGCCGTGATCGGCGCGATGCTGCCGGTGATGCCCACCACGGTGTTCGTGATCCTGGCTGCCTATTGCTTCGCGCGCAGCTCGCCCCGGCTGGAACAGAAACTGCTCGATCACCCCACATTCGGCCCGCATATTGTGCGGTGGCGGACAAGCGGTGCGATCAGCCGCAAGGGCAAGGTTGCGGCAAGCTGGGCTTTCGCGTTCAGTATCGTCATCGGACTGATCTTCGCGCCTTGGCCATGGTCGCTTGCGCCGATCGCAGCCGCCGGGGTGATCGGCGGCTGGATCTGGACGCGGCCGGAGGGTTAGGTTTCAGGCAATCGTGTTGACCAGCCCGCCTTCGGCCCGGATCGCGGCGCCGTTGGTCGCCGCGGACAGGGGGCTGGCGAGATAGGCGGCCAGATTGGCGATCTCCTGTGCTTCGATCATCCGCTGCAGGATCGATGCGGCGCGCGACTTGGCGAAGAACTCGGCTTCGATCTCGGCCATCGGTGCTTGCGGGTCGCTGGCCTGGCTGCGCAGGAACGTCTCGATCCCCTCGGCGCGGGTCGGTCCGGGCAGGATCGAATTGACGGTCACCTTCGTGCCGCGGGTCAGCTGCGCCATGCCGCGTGCCACCGAAAGCTGGGCCGTCTTGGTCATGCCGTAATGGATCATGTCCTCAGGGATAGCGAGGCCGGACTCGCTGGAGATGAAGATCACCCGGCCCCAGTTCCGCGCCAGCATGCCCGGCAGATAGGTACGCGACAGGCGCACGCCGCTCATCACATTGGTCTCGAACATGCCGGTCCAGTCGGCATCGCTGATGTCGCCGAATGACTTGCTCTCGTAGATGCCGAGATTGTTGATCAGGATGTCGGTTGCCGGAACTGCCTCCGCGAGGATCGCGGCACCTTCGGCCGTGGCGACGTCGGCGACCACACCCGTTGCATTGCCGCCGATCTCGGCGATCGCTGCGTCGAGCTTCGCGCGGTTGCGCCCGGTGAGGGTCACCGCTGCGCCTTCATTGGCGAGGGTCTGGGCGATGGCGAGGCCGATGCCCGCGGTGCCGCCGGTGACGATGGCAGTTTTGCCGTTGAGTTGAAGGTCCATGTCGTGTCTCCCGATTGATCTGGTGGAGACGATCTAGGCTTCGGGTTGCGTATCGACTATTGCCCATGAAAGATCAAAATATGTGACTGGAAATCACAAATGGCGCGCATCCTGATGGAACGTTCGGGCGAGATGGAAGTCTTTGCCCGCGTGATCAGCGAAGGCGGCTTCTCCGCGGCGGCGCGCAGTCTCGATCTGACGCCTTCGGCAGTGAGCAAGCTGATCTCCCGGCTGGAGGCACGGCTCGGCGCGCGGCTGCTGGTGCGGACCACCCGGGCGCTGGCGCTGACCGAAGAAGGCGAGGCCTATCACCGCGCGGCGATCGCGATCCTGCAGGAACTGGACGAAGCCGATCGCGCCGCGGCCGGCGGCGCCGCGCGAGGCAGGCTGCGGATCAGCGCGCCGCTGCCATTCGGCACGATGTTCGTCGCGCCTGCGATCCTGCCCTTTCTGGAAGCCAATCCGCAGGTCCAGGTCGATCTCAACCTGACCGACGACGTGATCGACCTTCTTGCCGAGCGGACCGATGTCGCGATCCGTTCGGGCAATCTGCCCGACAGCAGCCTGATCGCGCGCAGGCTGGGGCAGAGCCGGATCGTGATCTGTGCCTCACCCGATTATCTCGCGCGCCGGGGCACGCCGCGGCGCCCGGCGGATCTCGCCGCGCATGACTGCGTGACCTTCAACTTTCGCCGCATGCGGCCGACCTGGCCGTTCCGCTGCGACGGGCGCGATCTGGAACAGCCGGTGTCGGGCAATCTGATGGTCAATAATGGCGAGACGTTGCGCCAGATGGCACTGGCGGGGGCCGGGATCGCGCGGATCGGGCTGTTCCATCTGGCCGAGGACATTGCCGCGGGGCGGCTGGTCGTGCTGCTCGAGGATTATAATCCCGGCCATCTCGAGACGATCAGCGCGGTGCATATCGGCGGCGGCCCGGTGCCTGTCCGAGTCCGCGCGTTTATCGATCATATGGTCGCGGCGCTGGCTGGCGTGCCGGTGCTCCAGGGAGCGCGCTATATAATATAGTGTGGGAACCAGCTCGTTCGGTGGAACACCAGGCCTCAAATACGGGAAAAGCCCCGGTGGCATAACCACCGGGGCTCCCCATGCGCGCCCCTCTTGCGAGGGGTGACCGGCCGTGATGCCTGTCAGGGGGGTGACACCCCGACCGGCTCACGCTTAACGGAGCAGGCTCAGAACGCCCTGCTGGCTCTGGTTGGCCTGTGCCAGCATCGCGGTCGAAGCTTGGCTCAGGATCTGGGCCTTCGCCAGCGCCGTCGTTTCCGCCGAGAAGTCGGTGTCTTCGATGCGGCTGCGGGCTTCGCCCAGGTTGGTCGTGGTGGTCGTCATGTTCGCAACGGTCGATTCGAGGCGGTTCTGAACCGCACCGAGATCACCGCGGCCTGCCGAGATCGACGTCAGAGCGGCGTCGATGACAGCCATGGCGGCCGAAGCGTCGTCCTGGGTAGCGATCGACAGATCGGTGCCCTTGGCCGAGGTGGCGGTGTAGCCGACCGAAGCCATGCCGGCGGTGTCGCCACCGACGATCACGGTCTTGCCTTCGGCAGCCGTCAGGAACACGCGGTCGGCCTTGAACTCGACGCCGATGACACCGTCACCGTTACCGCCATTGTCCGTGTCCGCGTCGGCGTCCAGATCGGCTTCGTCATAGCCTTCGGTAACCGCAGTGCCGCCGGTCGCCTGAGCGCTGGTCAGCGTGTCGGTGCTGTCGGCCTGCAGCGTGATGCCACCGTCGCGGCTGATCAGCTTGATCGTGCCGGCCTGGTTCAGCGACGCCGTGACGCCCACGTCCTCGTTCGCGTTGATCGCATCGACCAGCGCCTGCTTGTCGAGGGTCGGCGTGTCTTCGTCGTTGAGATAGTCTTCGACGTCGAACTCTTCGCCGTTGATCGTGATCGTGCCGGTTTCGAGATCGTCACCCAGGGTAACGGTGACTTCGGTGCCGCCGGTCGCGGTCACACCGGTCGCCGCCGTCTTGGCGTTGATCGCGGTCAGCTTGTCCGCCAGGTCGCCGCTGGCGACTTCCTTGCCGCCTTCGGTCTTCACGCTGGCAGCGATCCACTCGCCGTTGATCTGCAGCGAGTTCTTGCCCAGCGCCGCGGTGGTGACCGCAGTGCCCTGGACCGGACCTTCGACGCCGACCTTCAGGCCGAGCTTTTCCGAGCCGGTGTTGACCATCGACATCGAGATCGTCTCGCCGGCGTTGGTGCCGGTCTGCAGCTTGACCGAACCGGTCTTGCCGTCGAGCAGGTTGACGCCGTTGAAGTTGGTCGTCTTCGAGATGTTGCCGACTTCGGCGATGAGCTGGGTCATTTCCGCCTGCAGGGTCGAACGATCGCTGTCACCCAGCGTACCGTTGGCCGACTGCGTCGACAGTTCCTTCATGCGCTGAAGCATGTTGGTGACTTCGTTGAGCGCACCTTCCGCGGTCTGCGCCAGCGAAATGCCGTCATTGGCATTACGGATGGCAACAGACATGCTGCGGACCTGGCTCGTCATGCGGCTCGCGATAGCGAGGCCAGCCGCATCGTCCTTCGCGCTGTTGATCCGCTTGCCGGTCGACAGACGCTCCATCGAGGTCTGCAGCATCGACGATGCGCTCGAAGACGCATTCGCGGCGCGCAGGCTCGCAATGTTGGTTCCGATAACAGTCATGGTCGTATCTCCATTCAGATCGGCGTCCCCGCGTCCCCCCTGAACCGGGAGCCCCGAGCCGCCACAGCAAGGAACGGCCGTGCGCGCCGGGCATTAAGCAAAAAACTTTGGGGTACGGGTTCTCACGTACGCGCACGCATGGAGACGCGCGCCCGGATCAGGGGGAGTGTAAGTAGTGACACTGACCCCCGGAATTTTACCCGGCGTTAACCACTAATCGCGCATTGAAGGGACGTCACAGGGGAAGTCCATCAATGCGATCCATCGTTCCGTCGGCAGCTGTGCTGCGGCAGAAATATGCTCTGGTCTCGGCGCTGCGCGCGCAGGGTTTCGAGATCGGCTCGTGCGAAGACGGCAAGCCCGGCGCCGGAGACCTGTTCCTGGTCGCCGATGGCGAGGTTCCCCCGGCACCGGCCCGCACCCTGATCCTGGGCAGCGGCCCGCGCGTCGCGATCCCCTTCACCGACGGCAACCCCGCCCGCCTTTCCTATGACAGCGAAGATGCCGCGATCGGCGCCGGCTTTGCCAGCGCGATGGTCCGCGGTCCGCTCGAACCCATCGCCGCCGATCCCGAGAGCCTGGCGCTGCTGGCGCTCAGCGAACGTGTCGCGGCGTCGGACATCACCGTCCTGATCAACGGCCCGACCGGCACCGGCAAGGAAGTGCTGGCCCGGTCGATCCACATGAACTCCACGCGCAAGGATGGCCCGTTCGTGGCGATCAACTGCGCCGCGCTGCCCGAAACGATGCTCGAGGCGATGCTGTTCGGCCACCAGAAGGGTAGCTTCACCGGCGCCTCGTCGGGTGGGCAGGGCTTTTTCCGCGCTGCCCATGGCGGCACGCTGCTGCTCGACGAAATCGCCGAGATGCCGCTCAATCTTCAGGCCAAGCTGCTGCGCGTCCTTCAGGAGCGCGAAGTGGTGCCGATCGGCGGCACGACCCCCGAAAAGGTCGATGTCCGCGTGATCGCCTGTGCCAACCGTGACCTGCACGGCGAAGTCGAGGCCGGCCGGTTCCGCGCCGACTTGTACTATCGCCTCTCGGTCTTCCCGCTGGCGACCAAGCCGCTGGCCGATCGTCCGGGCGATATCGCTGCGCTGGCCGCTGCGATGGTGCTGCGCCATTCGGCCGGCCGCGCGAGTCTGCCCTGGATCTCTCCGGAAGCCGTCGAAGTGCTCACCGATCACAGCTGGCCGGGCAATGTCCGCGAGCTGGAGAATGTGATCCAGCGCGCGCTGCTGCTGTGCGCGGGCGACACGATCGAGCCGATGCACCTGATCTTCGATCGCACGGCTGCGCCGGTTCGCGTGCAGGAAACGACCGGCACGCTGAGCAACATCGTCCAGATCCACGAATTCCAGGCGATCCGCGAGACGCTGGCCGAGTGCAACGGCAGCCGGATCGAGACCGCCAAGCGCCTCGGCATTTCCGAGCGGACACTGCGCTACCGCCTTGCCAAGGCGCGCGAACAGGGTGAGCAGATCATGCCGATGCAGGTGTCGGCATGAGCGGCGTCGGCGGTGTCGGTGGCGTGGGCGGTATCGACCGCGTCATGCAGCTGCGTCAGCAGATCCTCGAACGCAACGAGGCGCTGAGCCGGGCAAACTCGACTCCGGCGGCCACGGGCATTGCCGATGCGAAGCCGACCAGCTTCGCCGCGACGCTCGAGAATGCGCTCAAGGACGTCAATCAGAGCCAGTCGGTCGCTGGCGAACTTTCTGCTGCGTACGAACGCGGCGAAACCGTCGATATCGCCAAGGTCATGCTGGCACGCCAGCAGGCCTCGGTCGGGTTCGAAGCCACCCTTCAGGTCCGCAACAAGCTTCTCTCTGCGTACCAGAACATCATGAGCATGCCGGTGTAATATGAGCAACGCACTCACTCCCGCACCCGAGACCGCAGCCGCCCCGGGCGGCGCTCTCGCCAATCCGCTCCGCCAGATGGGCGGGCTGCTCCAGCAGCCCGCCATTCGGCGTGCCATGCCCCTGGTGTTCCTGGTCGGCCTGATCGCCGCCGGGCTGCTCGCTTGGTCGATGATCGCGACTGCGCCGCAGCGCATCCTGTTCGCCAATTTGACCGATGCCGACAAATCGTCGGTCACCGCGGCGCTGCAGGGCGCGAACATCGCGTCGAGCATCGACGGATCGGGCTCGGTCACCGTTGCCGAGGACGATTATCACAAGGCGCGCATGCTGCTCGCCAGCCAGGATCTGCCCAAGGCTCAGCCGGGCGGCTATGCGATCCTCGATCAGCTGCCGATGGGTGTCAGCCGCGCGGTGGAAGGCGAACGCCTCCGCCAGGCGCGCGAGACCGAACTGGCCCGCTCGATCACCGAGATCGACGCCGTGGCCGAGGCCCGCGTCCATCTCGCTACTCCCGAAAGCACCGTCTTCGTGCGCGATCATGCCAAGCCTTCGGCCAGCGTGATCGTGAAGCTTCAGCCGGGCCGCAGCCTTGGCGACGCACAGATCCGCGCGATCGTGAACCTGGTCGCCTCGTCGGTGCCGGGCATGACCCCCGATGGCGTGACCATCGTCGATCAGTCGGGCGCGCTGCTCTCCAAGCCCGGCGGCGGCGTCAACGGCACGTCGGCCGGCGATACCCGCATCGATTTCCAGCGCCGCGTGGAAGACAAGTATCGCGAACAGCTCAACCAGCTGCTGACCCCGCTGGTCGGCGCGGGCAACTTCACTGCCGAAGTGCAGGCCGATGTCGATCTGAACGAAAGCCAGGCGACTCGCGAAAGCTATGACAAGGCCAATGCCGTGGTCCGTGCCGAACAGGGCAACTGGACCGGCAACGGCCCGCAGAACGCACAGCCCGGCGGCATCCCCGGCGCGCTGTCGAACACGCCGCCGCCTGCCAGCACGATCGAGGCGCCGAACGCCGCCGCCGCGACCACGCCGGCTGCGACCGCTGCGGGTGCGACCACGACGGCGACCGGCCCGGCCGGCGTCACCAAGCAGAGCGACAGCTTCTCGCGCGCCTATGACATGGGCAAGGAAATCTCGGTCACCCGCGCCGTTCCGGGCAGCGTCAAGCGCCTGTCGGTCGCGGTGCTGTTGCGCGAAGAGCCGGGCAAGCCGCGCGGTCAGGTCGAGATCGGTCAGATCAACGAACTGGTCCGCGCCGCGGTCGGTTACGATCAGAGCCGCGCAGACAATGTCACCGTCATCAGCCGCAAGTTCACCGCCGCCACCGATGCCGACGCCGCTGGTCCCGCCTGGTACGATGCCGGCTGGGTCCCGCTTGTCGCGCGCAACGTGACCGCGCTGGTCATCGCGCTGCTCGTCCTGTTCCTCGGCGTGCGTCCGCTCGCCAAGGCGCTGATGAAGAAGCGCGACGATGCCGGTGCGCAGAACCGCCCGGCGCTGGCGATGAACGCACCGATGGGCGATCCGGCCTACGCGCAGCAGCACCAGCAGATGCCGCCCGTCAGCATCGATATGCTCCAGTCGGGAAACGAGAAGAGCTATGACGACCGGGTCGGCCTGGTCCGTGGCTTCACGCGTGACAATCCCGCGCGCGCCGCGCTGGCGGTCCGCGACATGATCAAGGCAGGCGGCTGATGAACGCGCTCCGCTCCTTCAACGGCGTCGAACGCGCCGCCGTGCTGATGATGCTGGTCGGCGAGGAGGAGGCTGCGGCCATCCTCCAGAAGCTCGATCCCGATGAGGTGCGCGAGCTGGGCCGGGCGATGTACGACGTCGCCGATGTCAGCGAGGCCGAAGTCGAGCAGGTGCTCGACGATTTCACCTACAAGGCGCGCGAGCGAAACGGGGTGAGCTTCAATCCCGCGCCCAAGATCGAAGGCATGATGAACCGCGCGCTGGGTCCCGAACGGGCAAGCAGCGTGCTGGCGCGCATCACGCCCCCGGCCGCCGCGGCGGGTCTCGAAGTGCTGCAATGGTATGAGCCGGCCGAGATCGCCAAGATGGTCGAGGAAGAGCATCCGCAGATCGCGGCCGTGCTGCTCGCCCAGCTCGATCCCGAAATCGCCGGACAGGTGTTCGAACATCTGCCCGACGCGGTCCAGCCGCAGATCCTGCGCCGTATCGCCAAGCTCGGCCCGGTGCCGCCCGAGGCGATCGACACGCTGCGCGACATGATCGAGCGCCGTTCGAGCACCGGCACGGCGCGTCCCGCGGGCCTCCAGTTCGGCGGCACCCGCGAAGCCGCGAAGATCCTGCAGGGTGCGCGCAAGACCACCGAGGCACGCGTGATGCCCAAGCTGGCCAAGATCGACAAGGAAGTCGCCAAGGCGATCGAGGAAGCGATGTTCGTCTTCGATAACCTGCTGGAAATGGACGACAAGAACCTGTCGACCCTGATCCGCAGCATCGATGGCGATGTCCTCACCCGCGCGCTCAAGGGCGTCGAGGAGGATGTCCGCGAACGCTTCCTGGGCTGCATGTCGAGCCGCGCTGCCGATGGCATCCGCGACGAGATGGAAGCACGTGGTCCGATGAAGCTGGCCGAAGTGCTCGATGCGCAGAAGGTGATGATCGCCATCGCGCGCGGCCTGATCAAGGACGGTACCGTGACCATGCCGGGCAAGGGTGGCGACGACGACTATGTCTAATTTCGAACCCGGCCTGGCGTCGCGTCATCGCGCCGCCGCGCACATCCTCGACAAGGCGTTCGCAGCACCGGTGGGCTTCTCGCCCGCCGATGTCACGCGGATGGGCGTGCGAGAGCCAGCCGAATCCGCCGAGCCGAAGCATTTCAGCCCGGCCGATCCGGCGGCGAACCCCACCGAGGGCTGGGACCCGTTCCAGTCCGACCTGCGCAGCGCCAGCGTCGCCGGGCCGTTCAGCGATCCGATCGCCGCTGCGCATGCCGCTGGCGTCGAGGAAGGCCGTGCCGCGGTGTTGAACGAGCTCGACGAGATCAAGGCGCGTGAGACGGCATTGCTCGATCAGGTGTCGACCGCGCTATCCGCCGGTGCGCATTTCGATCGCGAGCGGATGGCGGGCCAGCTGCGCCAGACCGTGCTCCACCTCGTTTCCAAGCTGGTCGGCGAGGTCGGCATCGCGCCCGACGTGCTGACCAGCCGCATCGGCACCGCGATCGACATGCTGGCCGACAGCGCCGAATCGGCGATCCTGCGCCTGCATCCCGACGATGTGCCGCTGGTGCATGGCAAGCTGCCCGAAAGCGTCTTTCCGGTCGGCGATCCCAATCTCGCGCGCGGCGCCTTCGTGATCGAAAGCGCCTCGACCATCGTCGAGGACGGGCCCGATCTGTGGCTCGAACAGCTTGCCGCAGCGATCGATCGCGTGCCGATTCCGCCTGCAGTCTGAAAGACTTATGCTGAACGACTTCACCGAATCCTATCTCGACAATCTCGGCTGCCGCGATTTCGTGCCGCGGCCGAAAGTGTCGGGACGCCTCTCTTCCTATGACGGGCTGCTGATGGAGGCGGTGGGCCTTGCGCTGCCCGTCGGCACGGTCTGCGCGATCGGCACCGGCGAGAGCCGGGTCGAGGCCGAAGTGATCGGCTTTCGCGGCGGCAGGACGCTGCTGATGAATCTCGGCGGCCCCGCTGCGCTGCTCCCCAATGCGCCGGTGCGCCCCATCGGGCCTCCGGGCGAAGCCGAAGTCGGTGCAGCGATGCTCGGCCGCGTGGTCGACGGATCGGGCAAGCCGATCGATGGCCTGGGTCCCATTCGCGGCGCCGGCAAATGGCCGCTCGCGGGACGGATCCAGTCGCCGCTCGACCGCGGCCGGGTGCTTCAGCCGATGGATGTCGGCGTGCGCGCGATCAACGGGCTGCTCACCATCGGTCAGGGCCAGCGCGTCGGCATCATGGCCGGCTCGGGCGTCGGCAAGTCGGTGCTGCTGGGCATGATGGTCCGTGCCGCCCAGGCCGACGTGATCGTGATCGGCCTGATCGGCGAGCGCAGCCGCGAAGTCGCCGACTTTCTCGAGACCAAGGTTGCCGGCGCCGCACGTGCGCGGTCGGTCGTGGTCGCGGTGCCCGCCAATCACTCGCCGGTACTCCGCATCCGCGGCGCGCTGCGTGCCACCGCCATTGCCGAGGCGTTCCGCGCCGAGGGCAAGTCGGTGCTGCTGATCATGGATTCGCTGACCCGCGTCGCCCATGCCGGTCGCGAGATCGGCCTTGCGCTGGGCGAGCCGGCTTCGGCACGGGGCTATCCACCTTCGGCCATCGCGATGCTGCCCAGCCTGCTCGAGCGCGCAGGGTCGGACGTGAACACCGGCGGATCGATCACCGGCATCTATACCGTGCTGGCCGATGGCGACGACGGCAACGATCCGGTGGTCGATTCGGCGCGCTCGATCCTCGACGGCCATATCGTGCTCAGCCGCGCGCTGGCCGAACGCGGCGTCTATCCCGCGATCGACCTGGGTCCGTCGATCAGCCGCGTGATGAACGACATCGTCGACAAGCCGCACCGCGCGGCCGCCCAGACGCTGCGCCGTCATCTGGCGACCTATGAGGAGAATCGCGATCTGGTGCTGATGGGCGCCTATCGCGCGGGCGCGGATCCCGAGATCGACGCGGCCATCGCCTGCCACGCGGTGGTGATGGAATATATCAAGCAGCCCTATGACGAGATCGTCTCGCTGGCGGATGCGGTGACCGAGCTGACCGGCGTGTTCGGTGGTTGAGTTTGTGATGGCGGCACCGGCCCGCTCCCCCACCCGGCCACCCAACTTTAGTACCCTATGGGCGGCCGGGTGGGGGAGCGGGCCGGTGCCGAACAGCAATCATGGCTAACAACGACCCCAAAAGGTTCAACCGGCTGCTGCGCGTCCGCACCCTGCAGCTCAATCAGGTGCGCGCGCAGGAAGGCCATGCCCGCGCCAAGGTCGCGCAGGAGGAAGCGCTGCGCGCCCGCATCGCGCAGCTCGCCGCCAATGTCGCGCCTTCGCCCAGCGCCGGTCTCGCCACCTCGATGATCGCCGCGGCCCATTATCGCGAGCGGCTCCAGCATTCGGCGCAAGCGGCCGAGCGCCGCGTCGAAGTCGCCGAGCAGACGCTCAGCCATGCCGAAAATGCCACGCGCGAGGCCAAGCGCGACCAGACCGCGATCGAGAAGCTGATCGCCCGCGCCGAAGCCGATGCCGCGCTCAAGGCGCTGCGCGATCTCGAGGAACTGCCGCCCAGCGGACGCAAGCACGCCGACCTCGCCTAGCCATTCCGTTCGCCCTGAGCTTGTCGAAGGGTCGTTCTTCTTGGCCTGGAAAGAAAGGACGGGGCTTCGACAAGCTCAGCCCGAACGGAATTGGTGATCCGTTCTCCAAATCTGGCATGCCCCTTGCTGAGTACCCGGTGACGTCAACACCGGGGAGTTTCCCTTGATCCAGGTTTCGCCTGCCCTCGCCGTTCCCACGCCAGCGCCTGTGCGTGCCGCTTCGCCTGTATCCGGGGGGATTCAGGGGTTTGCGGCCGTGCTTGCGGGGGCTGTGGCGCCCGGCGGCGGGCAGGCGGTGCCTGTGGCCGAGGATAAGCTCCCCGGGGTTGCCGGGCGGCAACGGCATGCCGCAGGCGGCAAGGAATTGCCGGTTTCGGTGGATGGCGAGACGCTGACCGAAGTCACGGCCGAGGCCGGTTCCGAAAGCGACGAGGATGAAGGGGCCACTGACACCCCCTTCGCCTGGTTCGCTGTCGCGCCGGTCGCGCCCGAATCGGCGCCGATCGTCGTGAAGCTGCCGGTGGCCGGGGCACCCTCCCTGGCCGTCGAAGGAGATTCGGCAGCGCCAGTCCCCGAGCTGGAGGTGCCGGGGGGCACCTTGCAGCCGGAGGGGACCGGCGCTGCCGAAATCACCGCGCAGGCTGCCCAGCTTCCGGACGTTCCCACACCGGTGGTCGAGGCGGATGCGCTCGTTCCGGCCGTCGAGGCTCCGGCGATCGAGGTTCCCGCCGCGCCCAAGGCCGCCCCGGCCGCACGCGCCACCATCGAACTGCCCGCCGATTTCCAGCCGGTCCG
>NZ_JARNTV010000068.1 GCF_029433115.1 Sphingomonas sp. AOB5
GCGTCGGCGGGCATGGCATAGGGCGGGCCGAATTCGCCGCGGGCGATGTCGATCAGGTCGGCGACGACTGCGCTGGCCGTGGGGCCGTCGCCTGCACCGGCACCCTGGAACAGCAGGCGGCCGACGAAATTGCCCTCGGCCACCACGGCGTTGGTCGATCCGGTGACATGCGCCAGCGGATGGCTGACCGGCACGAGGTGCGGATGGACCCGCTGGAACAGGCCGCCGCCCGGCGCGCTGTCGGCGATGCCGAGCAGGCGGACGCGATAGCCGAGCGCTGCTGCCTCGGCGATGTCGGCTGCGATGACGTGGCGGATGCCGGTGATGCCGACTTCGCCGAACGCCGGCTGGGTGCCGAAGGCGAGGCTGGCGAGGATCGACAGTTTGTGTGCGGCATCGACGCCGTCGATGTCGAAGCTGGGATCAGCTTCCGCGTATCCGAGCCGCTGTGCCTCGGCGAGGATGTCGGCGAAGTCGCGGCCCTCGGCTTCCATCTTGGAGAGGATGAAATTGCAGGTGCCGTTGAGGATGCCATAGACGCGGCCGATCTCGTTCGCGGCGGCGCCTTCGCGCAGGCCCTTGATTACCGGCACGCCACCGGCGACTGCAGCTTCGAACTTCAGTGCGAGGTTGGCGGCTTCGGCGGCCTTGGCCAGCTCCAGGCCGTGATGCGCGATCATCGCCTTGTTGGCGGTGACCAGGCTCTTGCCTGCCTTGAAGGTCTCGCGTGCCAGCGCCAGCGCCGGGCCGTCCGACCCGCCGACCAGCTCGACCACCACATCGGCACCGGCATGGCGGGCGAGTTCGGCGGGATCGTCGACCCAGTCGAACCGGTTCAGGTCGAAGCCGCGATCCTTGGAACGGTCGCGCGCGGAAACGGCGACGACTTCGATGGGACGGCCGGCACGCCGCGCAATCAGCTCGCCATTGGTGTCGAGCAGGCGAATGACGCCGCCGCCCACGGTTCCAAGACCTGCCAATGCCACGCGCAGCGCTTCGCCCATCGATACTTTCCTTATTGATTGCCGAGACGCGGCCTAGGGCCTGTCGCGCGGCGCCGCAACGCAGTCGAAGCGAGGGACGCGTTTAGCTTTGCTTGTTGCGCGTCCGGACCAAGGCGGCCTGGACCGCGTTGCGGCGATCGGCTTCGCGCAGATGCGGCGCCCAGGCGCCGAGTGCGGCTTCGCATTTCAGGAGCGTCGGGGCCAGCGCCGTGCGGGCGGCATTGGCAGCGGCACTGCCCGCAGCCGCACGGACATAGCGCAGGCTGCCGCGGGCGTCGGCCTTGACGATGCAATTGCCGTAATCGCGCGCCTGCGCCGCCCAGAAGACGCGCGGCTGCTCCTGCCGCTGAACCTGTGCGGCGACGGGAGCCGTTGCGACCAGAGCAAGCGTGATCAGAGCAAGATACCGCACGGCCTTTCCTTCCTTACTTCTTGATCAGCCCGATCTCGACCAGCCGCTCGTGCAGATAGTCGTGCGCGGTGATCGGCGTGGGATAGAGGTTTGGATGATCGGCATCGATGCAGCCGGGCAGCGTTTTGATCAGGAAATCGGGTGCCGGATGCAGGAAGAAGGGCATCGAATAGCGCGCATGGCCGCGCCGCTCGGGCGGCGGATTGACGACGCGATGCGTGGTCGAGGGCAGGTAATTGTTGGTCAGCCGCTGGAGCATGTCGCCGACATTGACGACCATCGCGCCTTCGGGCGGCTTGACCGGCAGCCAGTCGCCGCTGCGCTCGAGCAGTTCCAGCCCGGCTTCCTCGGCACCCAGCAGCAGCGTGATCAGGTTGATGTCCTCATGCGCGCCTGCGCGGACTTCGGGCGCGTCGGCGGGGACGGGCGGGTAGTGGAGCAGGCGGAGCACCGAGTTGCCGTCCTTCACCGCAGGATCGAACCAGTCGGGCGCGAGGTCGAGATAGCGCGCGATCGCCGAGAGCAGCCGGTCGCCGGCATCGTCCAGCGCCTTGAACAGGCTGAGGAAGGTGTCGCGGAAGCCCTCCGGCCGATCGGGCCAGATGTTCGGCGCCATCAGTTCCTCGAACCGGTGACCCTTGGCCAGCTCGCGGCCGACATGCCAGAATTCCTTGAGGTCGACATGGGTCGCGCCCTTGGCGATCTCGGTCTTGAACGGGGTCAGCCCGCGCGCGCCGCCGCCGCCTTCCACGAAATATTGGCGCTTCTCTTCCTCGGGCAGCGCGAAGAACGCCTTGGTGGTCGCCCATGCGCGATCGACCACATCCTGCGGCACGCCATGATCGCTGACCATCGCAAAGCCGAAGCGCTTGAACGAGGCGCCGAGCGCCTGGGCGAAGCCGTCGGGATCCGCGGCCTGATCCTTCATCGAGATCAGCGGAACTTCGGCGAGAATGGTATCGGACAAGTAGAGTCTCCGGGGAGTCGTTATCCCCCAGAATAGCCGGACTTTGGCGCTTGTGCCAATCGCGGCCCCAAAGCTCTTTACGCGCCGATGGTGAGCGTGCCCTTGGTCTTGTCCGCGCCATCCGCTTCCAGCTCGAGCGTCATCGGCTGGCCCTCGTCGGTGGTGCCGGCAAAGCCGGTGCCCTGCGGCGTCATCTTGAAGCCGCGCTTGGCCATCTCGTCGCGATACCAGCCCTGCACCTTGGCGAGCGGCGCGGGGGCATCGAACGAAAGCTCGACATGATCCTTGTCGCGCCCGCCGCCATTGCTGCCCGCATTGATCTTGAAATCGCGTGCGGTCGAGCCGGGATAGAGCTTCATGCCGCTGATATCGAAATCCTCGGCCCCGAGCTGGAACTTGGGCAGCGAGGCGGAAATGTCGACGCCGGGCGCCTTGACGATGGTGTGGCCATTGGCGTCGCTGCTGATCGTGACGTTGCCGTCCTTGTCGTTGATCGTGATGTTTCCGCCGGGTCCGCCGCAGGCGGCAAGGGTCAGCGGAAGCAGGATCGCGGCGGTGCGGAACATTGGCGGCCTCGTGAGTGTATGATTTGAGCAATACACTATATCTTGATTTACGTTGCGTCAAGCTTGGGGGTGACGCGGCGGCCTCGATCCGCCATGGGCTTTGGCATCATGGACCAGCAGACAAGCATCGCAATCGAGCGGGAGAACCGCGCGCCGCTCGGGTTCAAGGAATTTGTCGGGCTGGTCGCGGCGATGATGGCGCTGACCGCGCTGGGGATCGATTCGATGCTCCCGGCGCTGCCCGCCATCGGCAAGAGCCTGGACGTGGCGACGGCCAATCACCGGCAATATGTGATCACCTCGTTCCTGATCGGCTTCGCCTTTGCGCAGCTGGTCTATGGCCCGTTGTCGGACCGTTTTGGCCGGCGGCCGGTGCTGCTGGTGGCGCTGGGTGCCTATGTGGTGACCAGCGCGATCGCGGCGATTTCGGGCAGCTTCGTGCTGCTGCTGATCGCGCGTGCGGCGATGGGCACCGCGGCGGCGGGTGCGCGCGTGGTGACGGTGGCGCTGGTGCGCGACTGCTATTCGGGCCGCGCTATGGCGCAGGTGATGAGCCTGGCGTTCATCGTGTTCATGGCCGCGCCGATCATCGCGCCCAATTTCGGCGTGCTGATCCTGGCGGTCGGATCGTGGCGCTGGATCTTCTGGGGGATCGCGGCGGTCACGGCGCTGGTGCTGCTATGGTTCTGGCTGCGCATGCCCGAGACGATGGATCCGGACTCGCGCCAGTCGCTGCGCCCGGGCCGGATCGTGCGTGATTACGGCATGGTGCTGCGTGACCGGGCGGCGGTGGGCTACACGCTGGCGATCACCTTCATCTCGGGCGGGATGTTCGGGTTCATCGGTTCGATCGAACAGATCATGGCCGATGTGTTCCACCGGCCGGAGCTGCTGACGCTGATGTTCGCGGCGGTGGCGGGGATGATGGCGGTCGGCGCGTTCCTCAACTCGCGGCTGGTGATGAAGCTGGGCATGCGGCGCATTTCGCACACCGCGCTGGTGGTGGTGATCCTGTTCGCGGCGCTGCATCTGGGCGTGGTGCTGGCCGGCGTGGAATCGCTATGGACCTTCGGCGTGCTGCAGGGATCGATGATGCTGGCGATCGCGCTGGCCAATGCCAATTTCTCGGCCATGGCGATGGAGCGGATGGGCGAGATCGCGGGCACCGCGTCGAGCCTTCAGGGCTTCGTCACCACGCTGGGCGGTGCGCTGTTCGGCGCGCTGATCGGTCAGGCCTTCGATGGCAGCACCGTGCCGCTCTATGCCGGCTTCATGCTGATGGGGCTGCTGGCGTTCGCATCGGTGCTGATCACCGAGCGCGGCAAGCTGTTCCGCCCGGTCTGAGCCGGACGGTTCGTCGCAGGGAATCGGAACGAGTCCGCTCCCTCTCCGTTCGCGCCTTGTAACATAGGCGAGGATGGAGAGTTTCGATGGGCGGTTATCAGGTAGGCGGTGGCGGCACCGGCGACGACGGATATGACGAGGACGGCTATGACGAGAGCCAGCGCGCCGAGATCCTCGAGGCGACGCGCGACGGGCCGACCGACGGCATGATCCTGACCGATCTGTCCCCCGATCTGGGCGACGATCCCGATAGCCCGGAAGACGATCTGCGGATGATCGACGACGAGCTGGGCGAAGAGGATGACGAGGCCGAACTGACCGCCGAGAGCGCGGCGGAGGACGAGGTCCAGGCTGATTTCGACGAGGATAGGCTCGACGAACTGGACGAAGCCGACGAGGACGCGCTGGAGCCTTGACCGGCTGAGACCTGCGAATAGCATGGCGGCCTGAGAGGGGAGCGCCATGTCCAGAGATCCGCGCGTCGACGCCTATATCGAAGCACGCGCCGAATTCGCGAAGCCGATCCTCGTATGGCTGCGCGAACGCATCCATGCCGCCTGCCCCGAGGTCGAGGAAGGCATCAAATGGGGCATGCCGGCGTTCAGCTATCAGGGGCGCCCGCTGGCGAACATGGCGGCGTTCAAGGCGCACGCGACTTTCGGCTTCTGGTACCGGCACGAAATGGGGCCGGGCAAGGAAGGCGAGGCGATGGGGCAATATGGCCGGATCGAATCGCTCGACGATCTGCCGCCGCCTGAAGAACTCGAGGCGCAGGTGCGCGAGGCGATGGGGAAGATCGCGGACGGAGTGAAGCCGGTCCGCGCCGCCAAGACGCCAAAGCCGGAAGCCGAAGTGCCCTCCGAACTGGCCGAAGCGCTGGCGGAGGATGACGCCGCCGCCGAGACCTTCAACAACTTCCCGCCAAGCTGCCGCCGCGAATATTGCGAGTGGATCGCCGAGGCCAAGCGGCCCGAGACCAAGGCCAAGCGCGTTGCCGAAGCGGTCGGATGGATGCGCGAGGGGAAGCGCCGCAACTGGAAATACGAAAGCTGCTGAGACCTATTCGCCCTATTCGGGCGACATCGAGTTCACCAGTTCGGCGGCATTGTCCGGGATCGGCATTTCGGCTTCGCGGCGCGGGCGCGGCAGATCGCCGGGCTTCAGCTCGCCGGCCGGGATCGAGTGATCGACCTTGAACAGGGTGCTGCCGTCGCCGCCCTTCCAGATCGGGACCAGGCCCTGTTCCAGCCGCGTATCGTAATGCGGCGGGCGGATCAGCCAGACATAGTCGAACGCGTCGCGCGGGAAGAGCGCCAGCGCGCGGGCGACCGGGCGCCAATATTCGCGCGGGCACTGGATGTCGGTGACCAGTTCGGACGGATCATGGATGAAGCTGCGCGCCAGCCGGTCGCGCCCGCGCAGATATTTGACCGTCAGCAGCTGGGCGCCGGCCATCGACCATTGATCGTTGGTATAGGCCAGCCGCCGTTCCAGCGCGAGGCCGGGGACGTGCTGGAGGCGGGTCATCCGCCATTCGTTGTAGCAGGTCTCACCGACGAAGCTGATCAGGCGCGCGCCGATGGGCACATGGTTCAGTGCTTCGAGTTCCTCGTCGTACGAGGCGTCATATTCGATGAACGACCAGGTCGTGGAGACGATGCGCGCGGTGTAGAAGCTGAGGCCCAGCACCGCGACCGTGGCGGCGCCGACGATCGACATGCCGGGCTTGGGCCGGATCGCGATGATCGCGATGGCGATCATGAACGGCACCAGCCGCATATCGGCATAGGCCGATCCGAACACGATGCGCGGCAGCAGCAGGAATACCGCCAGCAGGAACAGCGCGGACAGGGCCAGATTGCGCGAGTACTGGATGTTGGGATCGCGGATCGCCTTGAACAGCAGCAGGAACAGCACGCCGACCGAGGCGATGTCGAACAGCTGCCAGCGATCGCGGAACACCTGCAGCACCCACAGGATCTTGGCGCGGAAATTGAACCAGTCGCCGGTCTGGCCCGAAACGCCGCCGCCGCTGCGCCATGCCAGCATCAGCAGCACCGGCGGGGCGAGCGACAGGCACTGGATACCCGCCTTGATCCACGGGATCACCCAGGCGGTGACGAAATCCTGCCGCCAGCCGCCTTCGCGGCGCGGGCGGATATCGTGCTGGCGGATCAGTTCGGCCGAGAAGGCGAGCACGCCCAGCACGCCCCAGCCGAAGGTGTGCGTCAGCCAGATCAGACACGACAGCGGCACGAAGATGATCGCGCGCAGCTGCAGCTTGCCCAGCCGCGCCAGCCGCAGCCACAGCCCGAAGGCGAGCATCGCGAACGCCATCGACAGCGCGAAATTGACGAAACCGAAATGGAAGGGGAAGGCATAGGCCAGCGGCAGCGCGAACAGCGCGGTGGCCGGGATGCGGCCATGCACTTCGCGCGCGATCCACAGCATGCCGGCGACGGTCATCGGCGGCGTGGCCATCACGATCAGCTTCACCGCCAGCTCGAGACCGAAGATCTTGGACAGCGGAATGATGAGCAGGTCGACGCCCAGATTGCCCATCAGGCTCCATTCGAAATTATACCATTCCGAGAGCCAGGGATGCTGGGTGTATTCGAGCTGGACGCGATAGCGCCCCATATGGCCGGGCAGGTCGACCAGCGGCGGGATATCGGGCCAGACCAGCGGGATCACGGCCATCACGGTGATGAACGCCACGAACGTTCGTGTCTGCCACCACTGCAGTGCTTCGCCCCTGTCCATCGGCGGCTTGTAGGGCGAGGGAGCCATGGCCCGCAAGCGGGGCAGGGGCGCATTTTTCGGAAATCCTCCCCCGCCAGGGGGAGGTGGCGCCGAAGGCGTCGGAGGGGGCGGAATCACCGACGCGAGTTCGTCGCGTGCCTCCCCCTCCGTCAGCTGCGCTGACACCTCCCCCTGGCGGGGGAGGATTTAGGGCACGACCCGATAGAAACGCAGCGGCGTATCCCTGAGCGGGACCGGCTGGAGCCATGCCGGAGCCTGGCCACGCTGAAGCTGCGCGGCGAGGCTGTCGGGGAAGCTGTGCGCCACGTCGATCTCTTCGAAATCGCCGGGGCAGAAGGCGACATAATCGGTCTTCCACGCCTTGCCGATGCCGCGCGCGGCGTCCGGCTTGCTCAGGAAGAAGTGGTACATCGCCATGTTGCCGGTATTATTGCGGTGATAGCCCGCGCCGATCGTCGAATGATGGGTCGCGCCGATCAGATAGGCGGCCACGCTGGTGCCGGCCATGGTGACGCCGGCGGGATAGCGATCGATCTGTGCCCAGGCATCGCCCGCACCGCACATCACCTGCGTGGTCGGGCGGTTGATCTCCGCGACGACGGCCGTGGGAGTCAGCATGGTCTCGATCTGCTTCGGGATTTCGACATAGGCCATGCCCGCCCCGGCCAGCCATGCGCCGATCACGGCGGGAAGCTGCCAGTCGGTCCGCTGCCGCGCCGCCACGACCAGTCCGGCGAGAACCGGCGCGGCCAGCGGCGCGCCGATATAGGCACCGCGTACCTGGAACAGCATGATCAGGCCCGAGATCAGCACGACCGACGCGACCGGCCACAATTCGGGCCGGCGCTGCCGATCGCGGACCAGCATCCACAGCGTTGCCGCGCAGCCTGCGGCCAGCAGGCCGCCAATCGCGATCATGCGGGCGATGCGCGGCTGGACGAAGACGCTGTTGGCCTCGTCGATGAAGGGCATGAAGTTGGTGAGCAGGAACGGGTCCATCTCGCCATAGGGACCTTCGATGCAGCTGGGGAACAGCGCGAGGGTGAGGCCGAGTGAAATCGCGCCAAACAGGGCGCCGACAATAATGCGCGTTCGCCAGTCCTTCAGCCGCGGCGTCGTGGCCGCCAGCAGGCCGAGTGCGACGGCGACCGCCAATGCACCGGTCGAGGAGGCGGGCGTGAAGGCGTCACACAGCGTGGCGGTCCAATAGGTCGGACGCAGGAAGATCAGGAAGAAAGCGGTCGTGGCGCCAAGCCCCGCGGCGAAGCCGGCCAGCCGGGCGCGCTCGTCCATGCCGCGAACGACCCACAGCATCGCCAGCGCGGCGATCAGCGCCGCGACCTGCGGCGCGGTCTCCAGCCCGACGATCAGGCTTGCGCCGACGACCAGTCCGGCGATCAGGCCGCCCCGCAGCGTCGGCGCACGCATCAGCAGCAGGACAAACAGCTGGATCAGCACCACCTGCAACGCATGGTGATCGATCCGGCCGGGAATGAAGACGGTGGTGCCCGGATAGGCCAAAGCAGTCAGCACCGCGGCGATCGGTCCCGCCTGCGGCCCCCAGAGCCGTCGCGCGATGCGGGCGGAGAGGAACATCGCGAGCGCGAACAGCAAGGCCGGATAGACCAGCACCGCGACCATTTCGGCCGATGCCTGTCCCAGCAGCGGGGTCAGCGCGAGGATGATCGCGGCGATGCCCACATCGTTGATCCGCGACCAGTGCATCGGCGAGCCGGCGGGCGGCGCCATGCGATACTGGGTCCAGTCGTTGATGCCCTGGCCCGCGATCCAGTCGCGCACCTGCGCCAGCCGCATCATGTCGTCGGGATCGGGCAGCAGCATGCGGCTGAGCCGCGGCCAGTCGGTCAGCGTCCAGCCTGTCGTCAGCAATGCCGCCAGAACGACCGCCACGATCAGATCGAGGCGGATCGACCGGCGACGCACCGCGTCGTCGTTCGGCTGGACGGTCGTCATGTATCCGGGATCAGCGCGACAGCACGGCTACGAAATGCAGCCCGCGATCGAAGAACCAGCTGAACGGGCGCGGATACAAAGCGAGATGCTTGGTGAACTTGCCGGGATCGAGGTGGAGCTTGCCCCAGATCGATTTCCACTCGCGGTGCGAGAGATAATTGTAGGGCAGGCGCACGCCGTGCGCGGCATTGCCGACCCAGTCCATGAAGCGCAGCGTGACGCCTGCGGCGATGCCGTCGCGCAGATGATCCTTGATGATCACCTGCGGCGCGACGCGGGCGATCTCGCCCAGCACGGCCTGTGGATCATCGGTATGGTGCAGCACGTCGATCACCATCGCCGCGTCGAAGTGATTGTCTTCGAAGGGAATGTGATAGCCGTCATATTCGGTGACGGGGATCGCGGTGCCCGGGCGGACCAGCACGTCGATCCCTTCGATCTTCACGTCCGGGCGCATCTGCATCACCAGCACGGCGAGGTCGCCGCTGCCGCAGCCGACATCGATCACGCGCGCATTTTGCGGCAGGCGATCGGCGATCGCGGTTGCGAGCTTCTGGATGCGGCGATTGAACACCAGCTTGCCATGGACGGATCCGAGCATCTTAACCTCCGAGGGCGAGCCGCGCGAAAGGTTCGGCGGCCTGTCGCGGGTCACGCTAGAGGGCGATGGGATGAGAAATGGTTAACACCGGCGCGCTCCGTTCGCTTTCGGCACATTTTTTTCGCGAGCCCCGTTAACCAAAATTTGAAACGGTGCGGGGCACATCGGCAGGGACTTAAGGAGCTTCCATGTCCGCTGCACGCGCGCTCAAGACTTTCCCGTCCTCGACCCTCCCGCCAGAGGCGCGCGAGGAAGAGATCGAACTGTCGATCGTCATGCCCTGTCTCAACGAAGCGGAAACGCTGGCAGTATGCGTGAAGAAGGCCAAGGCGTTCATCGCCGACCATGGGCTGAAGGGCGAAGTGATCGTCGCCGACAATGGTTCGACCGACGGATCGCAGCAGATCGCCAACGCGCTGGGCGCGCGCATCGTCCATGTGCCCGCGCGCGGCTATGGCGCGGCACTGATCGGCGGGATCGAAGCGGCCAAGGGCAAGTTCGTCGCGATGGGCGATGCCGACGACAGCTATGATTTCGGCGGGCTGATGCCGTTCGTCGAGCAGCTTCGCGAAGGCGCGGACCTGGTCATGGGCAACCGTTTTCAGGGCGGGATCGAACCCGGCGCGATGCCGCCGCTGCACCGCTATCTCGGCAATCCGGTGCTCAGCTTCCTCGGCCAGATTTTCTTCAAGATCCCGGTCGGCGATTTCCATTGCGGGCTGCGCGCGTTCAACCGCGCATCGATCCGCGAGCTGGGCCTCACCACGCCGGGGATGGAGTTCGCGAGCGAGATGGTGGTCAAGGCCGCGATCGAGAAGCTCGATATCCGCGAAGTGCCGACCACGCTGAAGCCCGACGGGCGCAGCCGCCCGCCGCACCTGCGCACCTGGCGCGACGGCTGGCGGCATCTGCGCTTCCTGCTGATCTTCGCGCCGAAATTCCTGTTCCTCTATCCCGGCGTCGCGCTGGCGCTGGCGGGCCTTGCCGGCGTGCTCGGCCTGATCGGCGGCGATGTGCACGTCGGCGGGATCGAGTTCGGCGTGCACACGATGATCTTCGCCGCGATGGCGGTGCTGATGGGATCGCAGCTGATCGGTCTCAGCGTGATGGCACGGCGATACGGCACCATCGCGGGCATGTGGCCCGAAAGCGGGATGATGCGGCGCGTGCGCAACTGGTTCTCGGTCGAGCGCGCCTGCATCCTGGGCGGGCTGATGCTGGCGGGCGGCTTTGCAGGGGCCGCGACCGCCACGGCGATCTGGGCATCGAGCGGCTTCGGTGGGCTGAACCCCGCGGCGCTGATGCGGCTGACCATCCCCTCGATGCTGCTTGGCTGTATCGGGCTTCAGATGGTGGTGACCGCCTTCTTCATCGGCCTGCTGGATCAGCCGCGCCGCTGACGCGATGCAAGCCGGGCGAGAATGGCGTCGGCGCGGTCCTCGAAGAACTTCGCCGTAAAAGGAGGACCGTCGCAGTAAGCGAGCTTGCGAGCCCGGAGGGCGTCGGCTCGGGCAGCCTCGAAATCTCCGGCGAGAATCCAAGTTTCCGCCGCGCGCAATCGAGTATCGGCGGCGAAGAGCACGCCGCCGTTATGTTCATATCTAGCGGCGATCTCGCGTATCTCTTCTGCGGCATCGCGAACGGATTTTGAATCGGCTCGGGCTTCCGCCATCGCTGCCAACACTGCAACTTCGCTCATCCATCCAAAAACTTCCATGGCGGCAAGGCGCGCTTGCAACTCGCGCGCCGCGGCTGCGATCCGTCTCGCTTCCTTGTTGTTGAATGCTTTGTTGCGAAGAATTCTGTGACGCAACTTATGTATTTCTCCCACGGCGATATATAATTTTCTATTCATATTATCAAAATCGTTGTCAAAGAAATTCATTATTTTAGCATGAAATTCCCGATCATCTATCATTTTAGCTAAATTGAATGCCTGATTGATCAAATTGAATCTATCATGAATACCATGGACGGTATGGCATTTATCTAAATTGGATTCGCATATATCCATTGATGCGGATACATTGCCTCTAATTAATTCTAATCTTGCTTTGATTATCTCGAATTGCAAAGTCCATTTGCTACTTGGAGATGTCGGGCGCGATGTTATTACAGTGCTCGCCGCCAAAGAAATCGATCCGGTAGCAAGCATGTCGGATATCAATCTGCTGCGCATTTTGAGTTCGGAATCTATCGGGAGAGCGGATGAGATGAGGGGGAGCAACTGCTCCGATACGCAAAGTGCGTCGCCGAATCGTCCAGCCCGAGAGAGGGAGGACCCCAAGTCATGGAGCACCGAAATTTGCGACAGAGAGCCAATAACCTGCGGCTGGAACTCGGGATCGACAAGCCTGCTAATCAAGTCGATGCTACGACCGGTGGCGCCTTCCGCTTGGAAAAGACTCTCGAGCCGGATTTCATATACTTTGAACGCCGCTTCGAACCGTTTGGCCTTCGCCAGCAAGAGAAACTGGTCGATACTGGGTTGGGCCTCCTCCAAGGTTTCATAAGCGCGGTCGGCAGCCAGTTTCTCGAACGCGTCGATCGCCCGCTCGATGCCGGCCCCAGTTGCGCTTCGATCCGCCGCCTCGCGAACGACCGGGTGGATTTCGTAGACAAAGGCGTCATCCGACGGAGCGAGCAGGCCATGAGCGCGGAGTTCCTCAAGCGCCTGTTGGATCACGTTGGGTGACAGATGGGAGTTGAGCAATTGGAGCGTTGCCACGCTCGGTGGCTTTTCCGAAAAGGTGAAACTGACCAGCACGTCACGGCTGCTTTCGGAAAGCGCCTGGATGGATTCCATCAGAACGCGCAATCGGCGATCGGCTGCGGAATCTGCATCATCGGATAAGATTCCAGGTCCACCGGCACGCGCCGCCGCGGGGGTAAGATCGACGATGTTTTGACGCTTCAGACTACGGGCGTAGACGGAAAGCGTCAGGCCATGGCCGCCGAATCGGGCTTCGACTTCCGCCAGTGCGGCATCTGAGGCGGTGATCCCCTGCTCCGCGAAAAGCGCTCGCGTCGCGTCGCGCGACAGGCCGCCTAATACCACTTCCTTGACGCCATGGAGATCGGCAATGGCTTCCGGGGTAACTCGGGTCGTCATCAGCCAGCGGCTGGCACCCGGGGTGGCAGCGATGCGGCTCAGAAATGCTTCGGTTTCCTGATCCACGCACGCATCGGGCCGCGTCGCGCCGGCTAGGTTGGCCGCAGCCTCGGCATCGTCCGGCGCATCGTTGCGGGCGTACCGGCGCAACTCGCGTTCGAACCCGTCAAGGACAAATAGCGCGGCGCGATCCCGTGTAAGTTCGGCGAGGCGCTCAAGTCGGGGGCCAAGCCCCTTGGGCATATCATCGGACATCACGCCCATAAAGGTGAGCGCGGCTTCCGCAAAAGCGCGGATATGGTATCCCGGCGCATAGAAGGACCACCAGAAAACACCTTCAAATCCCACGTCCGGCGCAATCTTGGGCGCATGGATCTGGGACCAGCACCACGCGATCGCGGACTTGCCCATTCCACCGAGCGCGCGGAGAACGATAATTCGGGCGTCGCCGTGTGGCGGCTGGGCTGTCAGCCATGCGTCGAGGTGACTCAGTTCCTGCTCCCGGCCGAAGAAGCCGCCGCGTGCAAGAAGTGGAGCATGTTCGCTCCGCCGAAACTTCGGGAGCCGCTGTGGTGCGGGTTCGATGGTCTGGACTGACGTGCCGACCAGGTGGGCCGGCTGTCTCGACTTCGCCGAAATGTCCGCAACCTCAAGGAGCTTGCGAACTACCATATCCCATGCCTGCTCCTGTTTGGCGCGGGTCTCGAGCGCGCCGATAGGCATCTCCGGATTCCACAGGGCCTGGCGTGCTGCCAGCCAGGTCTGATCGATCTGGCTGTGAAAGATCGGCACCGCCAGCACATCTATCTCACCTCGGGCGAGCCGCTCACGGGCGATCTTCATTTCGACATCGTTGATGTAGTCGGAGGCTAACAGATCTGCGGATACAAGAAATATGACGGCGTCGCAGGTCCGAATCTCGTCCTTTATCGACCCGTCCCACTCACCTCCCGGTGGAATCATCCGGTCACACCAAATGGCGAGCCGCTTCTGCCGAACGGGCAAGTTCAAATGCGTTTCGAATCGCTTTCTGTATTCCTGATCATCATGCGAATAGGAAAGGAACAGGCGATAAGGCACGATTGACATTCATCCCCTGAAACCGAAATCATCTCGATCATCGGAGCGTTATCAACTTTGACGTTCCATAACAAACCATGCAATTGGGTATTTCGTGGCCAGTTCTGGCGCGCCCCAGATGGATGCCGCCATGTCCTGTCATCACTTCACCCACGCCATCCTCCGCACGCCCGGCCGCTCGGTCGTCGGCGGGCTGCACGCCGGCGGTGGTCCCCGGCCCGATTATGACGCGGTGCTGCGCGAACATGCGGCCTATGCCGATGCGTTGCGTGCGGCGGGGCTGACGATCGATATCCTCGATCCGATCGAGGCATTTCCGGATTCGATTTTCGTGGAGGATCCGGCTTTGGTGTTCGGCGAGGGGGCGATCCTGCTCAATCCGGGCGCCGATACGCGGCGCGGCGAAGTCGAGGAGATCGCGCCGGCGCTGCACCGGCATTTCGGGGACCTGCACCGCGTTACCGAGGGCTATGCCGATGGCGGCGACGTGATGGTGACGCCGGATCGGGTGCTGATCGGCCTTTCGGCGCGGACCGATGCGGTTGGCGCGCAGGCGCTGGTCGAAGTGCTGGGCAGGCTGGGCCGCAAGGCCGAAGTGGTCGATCCGCCGCGCGAGGCGCTGCACCTCAAGACGATTGCCACGCTGATCGACGAGGAGACGATCCTCACCACGCCGGCCGGTGCGGCGAGCGGGCTGTTTGCCGGGTTCCGCACCATCGTGTTGGATGCGGACGAGGCGCCTGCGGCGAACGCGCTGCGGATCAACGAGACGTTATTGCTGTCGGACGGTTTTCCGCGGATCGCGGAGCGGCTGGACCGGGAGGGTTATCGGCTGAAGCTGCTGGATACCGCGCATGTCGCGCGGATCGATGCCGGGCTATCCTGCATGTCGCTCCGGTGGAACGCCGCTCAGGCGAGCAGGTAGACCAGCTCGAACAGGCCTGCCCACAGGGCAGCGCCGAGAGGCAGCGCGATCATCAGGCCGAGCATCGGAGAGGCAGGCGCGGCAGAGGGTTCGACCGGCTGTGCGGTAACGATCTGATCGGCAGTGATGGACTGGTGATACATCGCCTTACTCCTGCCCGCCGTAATAAGGCAGGCAGGGAAGGTGCACCATTACGGTATAGTACCAAGTCCGCGGTTAACCGAACCCGCGACGGGTGCCGGTTCGCTTACAGGGCGTTGAGCTTGACGAAGGTGAAGGTTTCCCACGGGCCGATCTCGGTCGCGCTGGTACGGAACGGAGCGACCGAATCGTCCCAGCCGCCGCCGTTCACCGCCGTCACATAATAGGTGTCGCAGCTGGCGATCGCGAACTGGAAGTCGCCCAGATCCTCAAGGACCAGCGTTTCCCAATTGCCGATCGACGTGGCATCCGAATGGACCGGGACATAATGATCCTCGGGCCCGCCGATCCCGCCGCCATTGTTGGCGGTCAGGTAATTGACGCCGTTCGCGCAGCGCAGCGCGAAGGTGCCGGCGGTCAGATCGATGCTGACCCAAGTGAAGTGCGCATGAGGCGTGACGTACGGAAACTCGGTATTGAGCGGGGCTTCCTTGTCGCCCATCGCGCCGCCCCTCACGATCGTCATGAAGTTGCCGTTCAGGGTAGTCAGCGCACCCTTCACGCCGATCATCGCCTGGAACCCCTGTGCCGGCGTGGGCGGCGGCGGGGGCGTGGCGGAGCAGATGTTGATCGCGCTGGCGACGTCCTCGAGCATGAAGACGCCCGACGAGATCAGGATCACCATCTCCGCGATGAAGGCAATGCCGTCGGTCGCGATCAGCGCGACGATCGTGGCGAATGCGGTGAGGCCATAGAGGATCATGTCCCACCAGCTCAGGCTCTTGAAGATCGCGGCGATCACCGCGCCCAGGCACCCGATATCCTTCAGCTTGCCGAGGATCGCGAAGATGGCTTTCGCCTTTTCCCAATCGCTCCCGCCATCGTTGACCGCCTGGAACATCTTGTCGATCTCGGTGATGTCCTCGCCCAGTTCGTCCACGAGGATCTGGGCGACCTCCTCAACAGTGTCGCCGTTGATCTTGCCGGCCAGGCCCGAGGCGCCGATCGCGATCATCACGATATCGATCACGACCGCGGCGATCGCCTTTTCGCACGGCGTAATGCCGACCCGCCCCAGCACCTGACGCGGCGGGGCAAGGGTCAGGACGTTCCAGTTTACGTTCAGGCCGCGGGCGCGCGACTGAACCTGATCCAGGGTCAGCGCCTGAACCGGGACGTTCATCGGGAACGCCGCCTTGTAGGTGTCGAGCTGATCCTGCGACGGCATCGTGCGGATGCGGTTCTCGGCAGAAAGATCGGCGAGCGTCAGTGCCTGAAGCTGGGCATTGTCAGGGTATTGCGCCTTGAGTTGCGCGAGCTGCGCTGCCGTAATCGGAATCTGGGTGCTCGCCATTATCGTTTCCTCCCCGGTCGATCCATGACGGGAAGATGGCGAACGGCATCGCCGCCCGGTCCCCCCGACCGGGCGCGGCACTAACACGCGTCAAAACTATGGTCCCGGTCGATCGATGCCGATCCGGCGCGATCAGCCGCCGCGGCGGCCCAGCAGGCGCAGCCGAAGCGCGTTGAGCTTGATGAAGCCCGCCGCGTCGCGCTGGTCATAGGCGCCCTGATCGTCCTCGAACGTCACGACCTTCTCCGAATAGAGCGTGTAAGGCGACTTGCGGCCGGTGACGATCACGCTGCCCTTGTAGAGCTTCAGGCGGACGGTGCCGGTCACCTTTTCCTGGCTGTGATCGATCGCGGCCTGCAGCATCTCGCGCTCGGGCGAGAACCAGAAGCCGTTATAGATCAGCTCGGCATAGCGCGGGGCGAGTTCGTCCTTCAGGTGCGCGGCGCCGCGGTCGAGCGTGATCTGTTCGATCCCGCGATGGGCGAGGTGATAGATGGTGCCGCCCGGCGTCTCGTACATGCCGCGCGACTTCATGCCGACGAAGCGGTTTTCCACGAGATCAAGACGCCCGATGCCATGCTTGCGGCCCAGATCGTTGAGCGCCGCGAACAGGGTCGCGGGCGACATTGCCTCGCCGTTCAGCGCGACGCCGTCACCACGCTCGAAATCGATGGTGATCGTTTCCGGCTCGTTCGGCGCGTCCTCGGGGTTGACCGTGCGCGAATAGACATAATCGGGCACTTCCTGCCACGGATCCTCGAGCACCTTGCCCTCGGACGAAGTGTGCAGGATGTTCGCGTCGGTCGAGAAGGGCGCTTCGCCGCGCTTGTCCTTGGCGATGGGGATCTGGTGCTGTTCGGCGAACTCGATCAGCCGCTCGCGGCTGGTCAGGTTCCATTCGCGCCACGGCGCGATCACCTTGATGTCGGGGTTCAGCGCGTAATAGCCCAGCTCGAAGCGGACCTGATCATTGCCCTTGCCGGTCGCGCCGTGGCTGACCGCGTCGGCGTTGACGAGCTTCGCGATCTCGATCTGGCGCTTGGCGATCAGCGGGCGCGCGATGCTTGTGCCGAGCAGGTACAGCCCCTCGTACAGCGCGTTCGAGCGCATCATCGGGAAGATGTAATCGCGGACGAACTCTTCCTTCAGGTCGTCGATGAAGACATGCTCGGGCTTCACGCCGGCCATCTCGGCCTTGCCGCGCACCGGACCCAGTTCTTCACCCTGGCCCAGATCGGCAGTGAAGGTCACGACCTCGCACTGATATTCCTGCTGCAGCCATTTCAGGATCACGCTCGTATCCAGGCCGCCCGAATAGGCGAGGACGACACGATTGATCTTGTCCGACATGACTACGACTCCGGGGTATTGGGAACGCTGGGCGCAATAGGGGCGACAAGCCCGCGCAGCAAGCCGGGCATGAAGGCGCCCAGTGTCGCGGCGCGATAGACATAGCTCAGCAGGAACGCCGTCCACAGGCCCCACAGGCCGAACGGGCGGAGCAACAGGTCGGTCGCGATGTACATCGCGGTCGCCAGAATCGCGGCGTTGCGCAGCGCGCGTCCGCCGGTCGCGCCGATGAAGATACCGTCGAGCAGCCATGCCGGCGTGCCGAGCAACGGCAGGATCGCGACCAAGGGCAGCGTCGCGATGGCGATGTCGCGCACCTCCTGATTGGTGACGAGGAAGCGGATCGCGGGCGCGCCCGCCGCCATCAGCAACACGCCGAACAGTGCGGCGCAGACGAACGAGAATTCGGCGGTCAGCCGGATCGCGCGGACCAGATCGGGCCGGCTGCGCGCGCCGATGGCATGGCCGACGCGCGATTCCGCGGTGAAGGCGAATCCGTCCAGCACGAACGCGACCAGACTGATCGCCTGCATCAGCACCTGATTGGCCGCCAGCACATTGGTGCCCAGCCGCGCGCCCGAATTGGTGACCCATACGAACATCAGCAGCAGCGCGACGGTGCGGATCATGATGTCGGCATTGACCGCGAACAGGCGCTTGAGAGCCTCGCGATGGAACAGCCTCGCCCGGTCCGCCACCCCGCGCAGGTGTGGCGCGACCATCGCCAGCCCGACCGCCAACGCGGTCCATTCGGCGCAGGCGGTGCCGTATCCTACGCCGCGCACGCCCATGTCGAAGTGCCAGACGAACAGGATATCGAGGCCGATATTGACCAGGTTCATCACGATCTGGAGCGCCAGCGCCGCGCGGCTACGGCCGAGGCCCAGCAGCCAGCCGTTGATCGCGAACACCGCGAGGCTGGCCGGGGCGCCCCACATCCGCGCGGCGACGAACGCCCGGGCCTG
>NZ_JARNTV010000069.1 GCF_029433115.1 Sphingomonas sp. AOB5
TCGCGTCGGCGGCTAGGCGCGTCAGCCAGCCGCCCTCGGCCGCGATCGCGTTGATCGGCCGCTTGCCCTTGGGCAGGCCGGGCAGCGCCAGCTCAGCCAGCTCGGCCGCGGTGAACCACTCTTTTCCCCCGCCCAGCTTCACTGTCCGCTATTCCTCTCGATGGGTTGGGCACCGCCGCGGCTCAGCCGCTTGATCTCGCTGTCGATTTTGGTGCGCTGCGCGTGCAGGTGGCCGAGATAGGCGGCGTTGATTTCCTCGCCCCACAGCACGCTGCCGCCCAGGCGGTTCACGATCATTTCGATCATCGGGCGGTCCGCGGTGACGGCCATCAGCACGATCGCGCGCGCCAGGCTGATATTGTGCTCGGGGCTGCGCGTGGACGCGCACTTTTCCAGCATCCGGACCGAGACCGGCGCGACCATGTCCGCCGCCATCGCCCCGGCGATCTCGTCCCGGCTGCGCGGATCACGCTTCAGCAGCTCGCCCAGCTGGGCCGATACCCACGCCTCGATCCCCGCATGCGCGGCCGGCCCGCTCAGCGGCATGGCCACTTCGAACAGGTCGATCTGCCGCGGGTCGAAGGCGTGGCGCCGGGTCATCCGAACGCACCGAACAACGGCGCCAGCTCGATGCGGCGGCGGCGCGATCGCCGCATTTCGAGATTGACCAGCTGCGCCTCGGCAAGCCCGGCGAGCGTTAGCACCGGCCAGGGCAGCGGCGCATCGCCCCACAAGCCGCGCTCGACCAGACCGAGCAGCGTCAGCGAACGCTCGATGCGCCGCTCCATCCGGAACGCGCGGCCGCGATACAGGCTGACCAGCGCGGCACGCTCGGCGATGGTGAGATCGCGCGCTTCAGCCATCGGCGTCGCCTTCCGGCCAGATCTCGATGGTGACGCCGCCCACGCAGAAGCGGACGAAGTGCCCGCCGTCGATGGCGTCCTCGATCGTCCAGACCGCGCGGTCGCGAAGACCGCCCCTGCGCAGGCTGCCGAGGTGCAGCTGCGCCGCCTCGTGCGCCGCTTCAACGCTCGCGAAGCCGACGGTGCTTTCTGCTGAGAAGCTGGAGGCCCACGACAGGCCAGCCGGATCCTCGTAGGTGCCCAGATCGCCGATCATCCCGCGAACCCCTTGGCTTTCGCGAGGCGGACGATCCCGGCACCGTCGAACGGGTTCGGATAGCCCGACACATACCAGGTCGAGCCGTGCGCGCCGGTGTCCGCAACCGAGACGCTGATCCGCTTGCCACGGAGGAAATCGAGCGCGCCGGAGGTGTTCGGCATTGCGCGCCCGACCGGTGCTGCTTTGCGGACCGGCTTTGGCTGGCGCATTTCTTCCAGCGGCGAGGGCTGGTTGATCAGTTCCTCTCGATCGATCTTGAAGCGGAAATCGGGGCTGGCGCCGCCCGTCAGCTGCTTGTCAGTAAAACGGCGAAGATCGACCGGCGCAGGTGCCACCGGTCCTTCATCGCGCGATAGAGCATCCAGCCGCGTCTCCACCGCGCGACGGAGCGCCTGCGCCATGCCCTCACCGCCATTGGACGCGATCGGATCGATCCGCGCCGCGTCGATCCACTCGGCAGGCGTATGCGACGCGAGCGCCTCGACCAGGTCGCCGAACGCAAGTTTCGTCGCCGGGTTGGCCACGAGCAGGCTCAGGCCGCGCACGATCGGTGCCGAGTGCGTGATCACCTGACCGGCGAACGCCTTCGCGATTGCCTCCACGACCGTCTGAAAGATCGTGCCGCCGTGCTTCTCATAGGCGGCGTTGAGCGCCGTCACGCAGTTCAGCTCGCCCGGCTGCATCGCGCCGGCCGAGGTTGCGGCGCTGATCGACAGGCCGACCACGAACAGAGCGCCATCGATCGCGCGCGCCTGCGGATCTCCAGCAGCGACGGCGGCGCGGAACGTATCGGCGCGGCCGACGCTCCGGCGCTTGCGGTTCGCCTCGACGAAGATCCTCGCTTCCTCGGCGACCGAGCCATATTCGCTGACGCAGCAGGGCAGCCAGGGAATATCACCGCGCGTTCGCGCGCCTTCGGTCCGATGCTGCCCGTCGATGACGAACAGTCCGCTATCGCGCCGCGAAACAGTCAGCGGGGGGCAGAGCCGCCAGTCCCAGTTCTTGGCGATCCGCAAGATCAGGGTGCGCGAGCTGCCGGATTCGATAGAGCGCTGATAGGTCGGGTCGATCAGAAGTTTCCCGACAGGGATCAGCTCGATCGAGGGCGGGTCACCGATCGGCGCGTTGAATGCGGCCTTGCTCATGCCTTTTGCTCCACGGTTAGGGCAGCCGCGGACGCGTGGCCGCGGTACGGATAGGCGCCGGTCGGCTCGCGAGACGGCAGGGCCGCACGATCGCCCGCCAGGGCGTTGGCCAGCGCGACGAGCCGGTCACAGACCAGCGGCGTCAGCGAGGCCGGGGCAGGACGCAGATCGCCGTTCACCGGTACTGCCCCTGCTGCCAGTAGAACTTGCCGGCCTGCTCTCCCTGGTGAGGCGGTGCGCTGCGGATGATCGGTTGGTTGCGCAGGGCCTCGGCGCGTCGCTGGCTCTCCGCGAGCGCGTCCATCGCGATTCGGCGCGCCGCCTCGTCGAGGGTGACGCGATCAGCCATCGCCCGCTCGAGCGTGATCCGATGCTCACGCAGCCGCTCGGCCTGGGTTTGACGGCGCGCCATCACGCTGCCCTCCGGCGCAGGGTCTCGGCCTCGTCCCGCGCGGCGCCGAACGCAGCCTGGTACCGCGCGACCGCCTCGGGCGTGCGAACCCGGACCGCAGCCCGGTGTGCGTCCAGAAGCTCGGTCTGCGTGGCCGGGCTGATCGCCCGCCAATCGGTGAGGCAGAAGATGTGACCCATCGGAACGGTGACGCGGCAGCCGCTCCGCGCGCAACAGCGATCGGCGCGGTTGAAGCTGGTCTTTTCGGGCACCGACAGGCCGCCCACAACTTCGCCACGCCGCTCCAGCTCGGCGAGCATGACGTCGGTCGGCGTGGCGCGCACATCGGTGACGCCGCCCAGCTCGATCCCGCGTACCTTGCCCGGCGTGCGGATCAGATGACCCATGGCGACCAGCTCGCCGACCACATCATGCACGCGGCCGTGCGCCTTGCCGATCTTCTTCGCCACGTCGCGGATCGTCGGCGTGAAGCCGCTGCGCACGATGCAGTCCCGGTAATAGTCCAGGACCTGCTGCTGACGCGGCGTCATGCGATCACCAGCAGCGCGATCAGCGCCCAGGGCAGGATCGCCAGGCCGACGAACACCCAGAATACGCACGCGGTGGCCAGATCGTTCTGGCCCCTCGCGCGGCGATAAGCGTCATAGCGCTGGAACAGCTTGGTCATGCTTCGGTTCCCTCGTCGATCAGCTTGAATCCGGCGGGCAGCAGCGGCGCGAAGTGCGCGAGCGCGCCCTTCTTCTCGGCCAGGCCCATGCGTTTGAAGGTGCCGATGAAGGTCGAGAGGCGCTTCGCCTCCGCGTCCATCCGCACGCTGTTGGAATAGCCCAGACGGCCCACCGCCTCGCTGACCGTCCTCGCCCGATCCTCGGGCGCAACCAGCAGCTGCACGACGGCGGCCTGCCGGTCCGGATCGAGCTTCGCGAGCGCGCGCAGCTGGGCGGCGTTATCGAGGACGGCGTGCCGCGCCCCACGCAGGTAGCCGACCGCCGCCGGAGCCAAGTTGCGGTAGAGAAACAGGTCGCGCCGGATCGTGCGATCTGAAAAGCCTAGTGCTTCGCCAATCTCCGCGGAGAAGCCATAGACGTTGGACATCGTGTCCAAGGTCGCCTTCGCCTCGTCCCGCAAGGCCGCAGCTCGGCTCGTCGGCACGGATGCATGCCGGCGATTTGCCTCCTGCAGGCCCACTTTCTCGCGATGCAAGCGGACCAGCTCGGCCACCGCGGCGGCTCGCTCCAGTGGGTCATTCGGGCGGCGGAAAACATTCTCCGCCGCTTCGCGCCGTCGCTGACCGGCGACGTTCGCCGAGACGATTTTGGCCTCGATCGGAATGCCCGCGATCCGGGCACCGGTAACGCGATGTGCGCCCGGCCCCGCAAGGCGATAGCCGCCTTCTGCCCTGGAGCACACGTGGACGGCATTGATCTGACCCTCGCGGGCCATTGAGGCCCCGATGCCGGTCGCCCAGAGTGTATCGATGACGCGCAGGCGATCATCGCCAATCTCGATCTCGTTTGGATCGAGGAGAACGATCTCGGCGGCGACCACCGGATTAAGCGCGTCGATAGCGGGTTGGGTGGCCATGGGAATTAGGCCCCCGCATTTTGACAATGCGGCACCGAACTTTCGCTGATACTATCCGAAAATTCGGATTCGACAGCGGCGGAGGCGGCATTGGAAATCTCAGCTTCGATAGCTGCGCGCACGCGACGGCTCTCGCGTTTCCGCAGCAGGTCGTACACCGATTTTTCGGGCAAAGTGTTCAGGCGTTCGAAGCGGGCAACGGAGCCGTGCCGCTTCTTGAGAAGCGCTTTCACGTCTTCCGGATGCATATCGTCGAGGTGCAAATGACGTCTCCGAAAATTCGGCCCGAAAATTCGGATAAACCGCGTGTTCGGGGTCGTCAAGCGTCGAAAACCGAAAATCCGGTCGGTTTGCGCATCCTTGACGCGATGGAGGCGCCGGGCGCACCGAGAATTCGGGCAAGCTTGGCGCTACTCGCGGGTTTGCCAGAGAGCACGATCGGCGATGCGATCGAGCGCGGGCCTAAGAAGATCGACGTGGCGATCCGCCTGGCGCGGGCACTGAACGTCGACCTGGAGTGGCTGTTGACCGGTGTGATGCGCGGTGACCGCTCCACCTATCAGCAGGATGCAGACGACGAATCGTGGGTGCATCTGCCTCGCTATGATCTTCGGCAGCTCACCGAGACCAGCAAGGGCTTGGCGGTAGAGCGCGTGCCGATCCGTCGCGACTGGTTGAACCGTCGGCTGCACGTCAGCAGCGGCCTGTGGCTAACCGAAGTCCCCTCGGATTATGAAGCCATCGGTCTGCTCGAAGGCGACGCCGTGATCTGTTCCGATATCGTGCGGGGCGACGGGCCGCAGGAAAACTGGATCTGCATCTTCCTCGGCTTGGCCGGTCCATACGTCGGGCGCTTCAGCAATCGCCGCCCAGCCGAAACGATGGGTGACACCGTCGTGTCTGCCGTAGAGCTGGGCAGCGGCGAAGTGCACCCGATCGCGCGCATCCATGCGCGGCTGCTAGCGAAGCTCTAGGAGGCGTCGTTGATTGACAAGCTGAAACCGTGGGCGCCGATTTTGGCGGTGGCCGGCATATTCACGGTCATTGCGTTCAACCAGTCAGCGCCCCCCGCCGCGGCGCCGATCGAGGTACAAACCAATACGGATGCTTCTTCCCCTCGGGTCGATCAGGCGGCTGTAGAGGCGATGAAGAAGAAGCTGCTCGCCCAGGCTCAAGTGGTAGATTTGGTCTATAGCAAAGGCGGCCCCGTCCAGTGGCAGGTAGGCACCTACATGAAGGGCAGCGGGGTCGGCTATGCCGAGACGATCTGTATGGACCTGAAGGACGCCGGTCTTGTTGACGAGCGCACTTCAGTTCGCATGGTCAACATGGCGAACCCTGCCGCCCGGCGCGGCGACTTTCGCGGCGCGAGCATCGGCCATGTCCGCTGCCGGGACGGGGAGGACCTAGGGGTCTAATCCCCCGGCTTGCGCTTTTGTTCTCATTCTGTTCTCATTGGCCATCGAGTCGCCAATGGAGAGAATGATGCCGCAGTCCGGGGCAGATGCCCGCTACCACAAACCGAAACCCACCTTTGGCCGCTGGCTGTTGAAGCAGGGGAACCGCACCGATGCGGTCGGCGCGCTCGCCAAGGCCGCCCTGACCGATCCGCACTATCCGCTGGATGGCGATGCAGACGCGATCTCGGCCAGGCTGAACAAGATCGGCGCCGACAGCGAGATGCATCACGCTCTGGAGGACGCTTGGACCGACTGGGCTTGCTGGTGATGGGCGACCTCCATCTGGTGCGCTGGGTGCCGCATGGCCGGTGCCCGTTCACCGCCAGATCGCGCACCGGCCGGCCTGTTCCCTGTACCGATCGGCTTGGGCATGCCGGCGCGCATACCGTTCGGCCCGAACCGTTCGAGCTGCGCGGCGTCTGGACCGGCAAGCCGGCAAGGTGAGCCATGCCCAACCCGAAAAGCAGGCCCGGCACCTTTCCGGACGTCCCGCTCGATCTGCACCTCGGCTATGCGACGCATATCCGGATCGAGTGCCAGGCGCCGCTCGGAGGCGGGCGCCATTGCAGCTACTCGGTCACCTTGATGACCAGCGAGCTGTACGAGCGCGCGCCTGGCGCGGCGACCTACAAGGATTTCGTGCGCCGGCTGCGCTGCGACCGATGCACGCTGCGCGGCTGGGCCTCGATCAGCGCGATCGGACGCGGCTGAAAAAAGGTCCCAGTTCGACGGCAGTCGGATGGCGCGCGGTTCGCCGAAAAACCGTTTGTTTTCCGTCACTACCCAGAAAGAACGCCCGATTTTGGAACTGGGACCTCGCCGAGTCCCAGTTCCGCAGCCCGCTCGCCCCGAAAATGGTCGATAATCGCCGTCTCAGAGGCCGCTTAAGACGCGCTTTTCCGCCGTTTAGCGGCTTCTAAGAGGCTTTAATCGGTCGCGCCGCTTAAACGCCTCGACTCTGGCCAGTTCTGTCGAAAGACTGTCAAAATGCCGCCTGACTCTGGACAACCCCAACCACCGCCCCGCGCCACGCCACAGGCGCCAGAAACCACCGATTTCAGCCATTCATCCCACGGTATCCCGCCCAATGCCGCCCAATCCCGCCCACCCCGGACAGTTCTGTCACCCCACAACCGTCACCGGAAGCTGCCATTGCGGCGCGATTTCCTACACGCTGGACGAAGCACCGCCCGCGGGCGCGATGGCGTGCAACTGCTCGATCTGCCGGCGGAAGGGCTATCTGCTCCACTTCTCCTCGCCCGATAAGTTCACCCTGCTTTCCGGCGCGGACGCATCCACCGAATATCGTTTCAACTCCGAAGTGATCGGCCACCGTTTCTGCGCGACCTGCGGATGTTCGCCCTATGGCGGCGGCACCGGTCCGGACGGCAAGGAAGTGGTGGTGATCAACCTGCGCTGTGCCGACGGGATCGATGTGGACGCGCTGGCGATCCACAATTTCGACGGCGCGAGCCTTTAGGACGAATCGATGCACGTAACCCATGACGCGGCGGCGGGTGCTGCCGAGACGATCGGTTTCGATCAGTTCCTTGCGGTCGATATCCGGGTCGGCACCATCGTCGAGGCGCTGCCTTTCCCGGAGGCGCGCAAGCCGGCCTACAAGCTGCTGATCGATTTCGGCCCGGCGATCGGCCGCAAGCGCTCCTCGGCACAGATCACCGAACATTATACGCTTGAGGAACTGCCCGGCATGCAGGTGGCGGCAGTGGTCAATTTCCCGCCGCGCCAGATCGGGCCGGTCATGTCCGAAGTGCTGACGCTGGGCTTTCCCGATGCTGAGGGAAAGGTGGTGCTGTTCCGGCCCACGAAACCGGTGCCGGACGGCGGGCGGCTATTTTGACAGGTAGCGCTAACATTTTCTGTTGAAAGCCGCTTCGCAGCGGCATAGCCTCGGGCAAAATAATGACTGGGGGAGGCTGTTCCATGTCCATTCGTGCCGCGCTGGCGATCGCCGCGCTTGCTGCACCCGTCGCGATTCTCGCGACGCCGCTGATCGCGCAGACTGCGGTTTCCGAGCCCGATGTGCTCAACAATCCCAATCCGGACGCGCTACAGGTCTATGGCCTGCCCGGCGGTGCCAAGCCCAAGTCGATCAAGGACGAGAAGGTCCAGTTCGGCAAGGCGATCCGGATCGAGCTGCCGGGTGGCGGCAATCCGTGGAGCGTCGGGGTCAATTCGCCGCTGCTCAAGCCGGTGAAGAAGGGCGACAAGATCACCGTCGCTTTCTATGCGCGGCTGGAAAAGGGTGCTGACGGCGCGACCACCGGGCGGATCCACGCGATGCAGCTCCAGCTGAGCGCGGCGCCCTATACCGCGCTGTTCGCCAAGCAGAATCTGGACATCGACGGCACGTGGAAATTCTTCCACGTCACCGGCAAGGCCGACCGCGACTATGCCAAGGGCGAACTGTCGGCGGCGCTCCACGTCAACACCGCCAAACAGACCATCGATATCGGCGCGGTGGCGGTGCTGAACTATGGGCAGGTGCCCTAGGCGCGGACCGCCGTCACCAGATAATCCAGGCTGGTATCTTCGCGTAGCACAAAGCCACGCGCCGGCGAGAAGCCGAGGCCGCGAACATCCGTCACCGTCAGCCCCGCATCGGCGAGGTGGCCGGTCAGTTCGTCCGGCGTCAGGAACTGGTTCCAGTCGTGCGTCCCCTTGGGCACTGCGCCGCTGCCTTCGCCGATGGTGATCATCGCGAGGTGCGACAGCATCGTGCGGTTCGGCGTGGAAAGCACCATCAGCCCGCCTTCGGCCAGCGCGCCCGCCAGTCCCGCGATAAAAGCCGGCACGTCGGCGACATGCTCGATCACTTCCATCGACACGACCAGATCGAATTTGCGGCCGCCCAGCATCTCGATCTCGCCGGAGAGATAGTCGATCTCCAGCCCCGAAGCTTCGGCATGGGCGCGCGCCGCACCGATATTCTCGGGCGCGGCGTCGAGGCCAGTGGCGCGGGCACCCAGCCGGGCCAGCGGCTCGGTCAGCAGCCCGGCACCGCAGCCGACATCGATGGCCGATTTGCCTGCCAGCGGCGCGAACCCGGCGGTGTCACCGCCCCAATGATCGTCGATCGCCTCGCGCAGATAGGCCAGCCGGGCGGGGTTCAGCCGATGGAGCATCGCGGAGGAACCCTTGGGATTCCACCAGTCGGCAGCGAGCTTGCCGAAATGCTCAGCTTCACGCGGGTCAATGGTTGCTATTGTTGCCTTTGCCATAGGCGGCTCCTATCAGCCTGCCCTCCCTATCCCAAGGCCCGGATAAAAGACCCACGCCATGGCACGTATCGTGATGAAGTTCGGCGGCACCTCGATGGCGGGGATCGAGCGGATTCGCAGCGTCGCTGCGCGTGTGAAGCGCGAGCATGAGGCGGGCAACGAAGTCGCGGTCGTCGTCTCGGCGATGGCGGGCGAGACCGACCGGCTGGTCGGCTTCTGCCGCGAGGCGAGCTCGCTCTACGATCCCAAGGAATATGACGTGGTCGTCTCGGCCGGCGAGCAGATCACCAGCGGGCTGCTGGCGATCGCGCTGCAGGCGATCGGCGTGCAGGCACGCAGCTGGATGGGCTGGCAGTTGCCGATCCGCACGTCGGACGGCCACGCCTCGGCGCGTATCGCCGATATCGACACGACCGCGCTGAACGCTTCGCTGGCGTCGGGCGAAGTCGCGGTGATCCCGGGCTTTCAGGGTCTGGCAGCGGGCGAGCGCGTGACGACGCTCGGCCGAGGCGGATCGGATACCTCGGCTGTGGCAATGGCCGCGGCGATGAAGGCCGACCGGTGCGACATCTATACCGATGTGGACGGGGTCTACACGACCGATCCGCGCATCGTGCCAAGGGCGCGCAAGCTGAAGCGCGTGACCTATGAAGAAATGCTCGAGCTTGCCAGCGTCGGTGCCAAGGTGCTCCAGACGCGTTCGGTGGGCCTTGCGATGAAGGAAAAGGTCCGGGTTCAGGTCCTGTCCTCGTTCGTCGACGCCGATGGCGAAAGCGAACCGGGCACGCTGATCGTGGGCGAAGAGGAAATCGACGATATGGAACGCCAGCTCATCACCGGCATCGCGCACGACAAGAACGAAGCCAAGATCACCCTGACCGCGGTGCCGGATCGTCCGGGCGCGGTGGCGTCGATCTTCACGCCGCTGGCCGAAGCCAACATCAATGTCGACATGATCGTGCAGAACGTCGCGCACAGCACCGGTTCCACGGACGTGACCTTCACCGCGCCGCAGGCCGAACTGGCCCGCGTGCTCGACGTGCTCGACAAGTCGAAGGAAGCGATCGGGTACGAGAAGCTGATCCACGACACCCGCGTCGCCAAGATCTCGGTTGTCGGCGTCGGCATGCGCAGCCATGCCGGTGTGGCTGCGACCATGTTCAAGACGCTGGGCGATCGCGGCATCAACGTGCAGGCGATCACCACGTCGGAGATCAAGGTTTCGGTGCTGATCCATGAAGACGAGACCGAACTGGCCGTCCGCGTGCTGCACACCGCCTATGGGCTGGATGCGGAAGACACCGCGGCCTAATCTGCCGCGATGACCGGACTCGAGGATCTTCTGCGCGAAGGCGAAGCGCTTGCGCGGCCCTGTTTCCGGCTCACGGCCGATGGGGAGGGCAGCCTTGGCGGTTACTGGGGCGGCGCGCGAACCGATGCCGGTGCGCTGCGCGAGACGCCTGTGCTTCGCGATATCGAGCATCTCCTGACGCTCGATCCGGCGCTGATCGCCGCGGCAGGCATTCCCGTCCGTGCGAACCCGATCTCGCTGTATGAGGTCACCATGAACGGCGAACTGCAACTACGGCTGGCCGAAAGTACGGCGGTGGCTTTCGAAGCTGTCGAATGTTCCGGCGACGCGCTGTTCGCAGTTCCGGCAGTGTCCTTGCCGCCGCTGGCCGCGCTCTGCCTCCATGGCGGCGATGCCGTGAGCGGCTGGCTCGCGTCGCTCGGTCTCGAGCGCCATCAATATGAGGCGGCCGCCGCTGCGCCGCTGGGCCGGGATTATGAAGATGTCTGGTTCGAGCGTTCGGTTTTTCACGGTCAGGATTGCGATGTGATCGTGGGCGGCTGGCATCAGCAATGGCCGGACGATGATTTCTACATGCCGCGCGAAATGCGGCTGGTGGCGGTCACCCTGCGTGACGCGGAGCCGTGGCGCGAGCTGTGGCGATCCGAGACTGGCAATCTGAGCGCGCGGGAACGGGTCAGCTGAACGTGACCGACCTGCCGATCCATATCGCCGCGCTGTACCAGTTCACCCGGTTCGACGATTGCTCCGCGATCCGCGGCGACTTGGCGGCGCTCTGCGATGCGCAGGGCGTGAAAGGCACGCTGCTGATCGCGCGGGAGGGGATCAACGGCACGATCGCGGGCAGCGATGGCGCCATCGCGGCGGTGCTGGCGCATATCAGTGCCCTGCCGGGTTGCGTCGCTCTCGATGTGAAGCATTCGCGCGCGGCGACGATGCCGTTCCACCGGATGAAGGTGCGATTGAAGCGCGAGATCGTGACGATGGGCCAGCCCGATATCGATCCGCTAGACACCGGTCATTATGTCGCGCCGCAGGACTGGAACGCGCTGATCGCCGAGCCGGGCACCATCCTGATCGACACGCGTAACGATTATGAAGTCGCCATCGGCACCTTCGCCGGCGCGACCGATCCGCAGACGAAGAGCTTCAGCGAGTTTCCCGACTGGTTCCGCGAGCATCGTGCGGAATGGGGCGAAAATCCGAAGGTCGCGATGTTCTGTACCGGCGGCATACGCTGCGAGAAATCGACGGCCTTCCTCAAGGCGGAGGGGCTGGACCAAGTCTATCACCTGAAGGGCGGCATCCTCGCCTATCTGGAGCAGGTGCCCGAGGCCGAGAGCCGCTGGCAGGGCGATTGCTTCGTGTTCGACGAGCGGGTGAGCGTGAAGCACGGGCTGGCGCAGGGCGAGTACGGCCTGTGCCGCGCCTGCCGCATGCCGGTGGGGGCCGACGAACGCGCCTCGCCGCTCTATATCGAGGGCGTATCCTGCCCCGCCTGCCATGCGGAGCGCACCGACGCGCAGCGCAGCCGCTATGCCGAGCGCCACCGCCAGGCGAAGCTGGCCGAGGCGCGCGGCGAAGCGCATGTCGGCGCGGTGTTCCCGGCGGACGATGATCCTGACTGAACCAATCCTCTACAGCTTTCGCCGTTGTCCCTATGCGATGCGGGCGCGGATGGCGCTGCTGGTCAGCGGAACGGCATGCGAGATCCGCGAAGTGATGTTGCGCGACAAGCCCGCCGAAATGCTGGCCGCGTCACCCAAGGGAACGGTGCCGGTACTGGTGCTGGCGGACGGCAGCGTGATCGATGAGAGCATCGACGTCATGCGCTGGGCCTTGGCGCGCAACGATCCCGAAGGCTGGCTGGCGGGCGACGATGCGGCGCTGATCGCGGCCAATGACGGGCCGTTCAAGCATCACCTCGACCGGTACAAATATCCCGAGCGCCATGGCTCGGATCCGTTGGCGCATCGGGCGGAGGGGACGGCACTACTTGCCGCGCTTGAGGCCCGGCTGGCGAACCAGCCCTATCTTTGCGGTAGCCGCCGCACGCTCGCTGATGCGTCGATCATGCCCTTTGTTCGTCAGTTCGCGGCGGTGGATCACGACTGGTTCGCTGCGCAGCAGCTTCCCGCTTTGCGGGGTTGGCTGGCGGCATGGATAGCCTCCCCGCTGTTCGAACGAACCATGGTCAACCGGCCGCAATGGCGGGCGGGCGACCCTCCGGTCTTGCTGGGCTGAACCACTTCGGCACTTGCTCCCGCGTGGCAGGCAAGGCTAGGCCCGCGCGCATGACTATCGGTGAAGAGCGGCTGAAGCGCCGCATGGCGCGCGGCGTGGAATTTCTGGGCAGCGAGGTCGCGATCATGTGCGGCGCGATGTCGTGGGTGAGCGAGCGCAATCTCGTCGCCGCGATGTCGAACGCGGGCGGCTTCGGGCTGATCGCGTGCGGCGCGATGACGCCCGAGCTGCTCGATGCCGAGATCGCGGGAACCAAGGCGCTGACGGACAAGCCGTTCGGCGTGAACCTGATCACCATGCACCCGCAGCTGATGGATCTGATCGCGGTGTGCCACAAGCATCAGGTCAGCCATATCGTGCTGGCCGGTGGCCTGCCGCCCGCGGGCTCGCTCGACGCGATCAAGGGCGGCGGCGCCAAGCTGATCTGCTTCGCCCCGGCGCTCAGTCTCGCCAAGAAGCTGATCCGTTCGGGTGTCGATGCGCTGGTGGTCGAGGGGATGGAAGCCGGGGGCCATATCGGCCCGGTCTCGACGTCGGTCCTCGCGCAGGAAATCCTGCCCGAGGTTTCCGAGCAGGTGCCGGTGTTCGTCGCGGGCGGCATCGGCCGCGGCGAAGCGATTGCGGGCTATCTCGATCAGGGTGCGGCGGGCGTACAGCTCGGCACCCGCTTCGTCTGTGCGAACGAGAGCATCGCGCATCCCAATTTCAAGAAGGCGTTCATCCGCGCTTCGGCCCGCGACGCGGTGGCCAGCGTGCAGATCGATCCGCGGTTGCCGGTGATCCCCGTGCGTGCGCTCAAGAACGCCTCGACCGAGAGCTTCACCGCCAAGCAGGTCGAAGTCGCCAAGCTGCTCGACGAAGGCAAGGTCGAGATGCTGGAAGCCCAGCTCCAGATCGAACATTACTGGGCGGGTGCGCTCCGCAAGGGCGTGATCGACGGCGATGTCGAGAACGGATCGCTGATGGCGGGCCAGTCGGTCGGCATGGTGAAGTCGGAAGAGCCGGTCGCGGAGATCCTCGCCACGCTGATGGCCGAAGCGGCGCACGCGCTGGAGAAGCGCGCGGCCTGACCGCGGCGGCGGGACCTAACCCCGCCGCATCCGCCATAGCTTCCACAGATCGGTCGCCCACTGGATCGTCCAGATCGCAGCGATGGCGATCAGGCCGACATGGAGCGCCAGATCGACGCTCTGCTGGATCTTGGCCAGCTTCACCGGGATCATCGTGTCCGAGAGCAGGGTGACCAGCCGGCCCGCCTGATACAGGGTCGCGATCACCGCCAGCGCGGCGAAGGTGGTAGCGGTCGCCAGCAATGCCTGGATCTCGCGCCAGCGCGGGCGGATCAGCTGGATCAGATTGAGGAGCAGGCGTCCGGCGATCAGCGCGAAGATCGGCCACCACAGTTGCATCCACACCGGCGAGAACTGGACATCGAGTCCCGGGCGGGCAGCCGCGGGGATATGGATCAGCCCGGCCCACCACAGCAGGAAGGCGGCGTTGGCGGCCAGTTCGAAGCAGCTTTCCCAGATGCTCTTGGGCTTCAGCCGCAGGTCGCGCAGGTCGGGCAGTTGCTCGGGCTTCCATTGGCGCAAATGGCTGGAGAGCCAGCCGGTCCGCTCGAGCACCGCGAAGATCAGCGTAACGAGGCCGGCATAGCTGAGCAGCGTCCACCAGATATGGTCGAACCCCTGCGCAAGCGCCTGAACCATCGATCGATCGGCGAATGCCGCTCGGAACACGCCGGTCGCGATCAGGATCGCCGCACCGATGGCGAGCACGATCTTCAGCGAGAAGAGATAGAAGGGGAATATCTCCGGCCCGATCAGCGACTGCTGGGTGCCGTAGCGCGAGGCGACGACCAGCGGGTGGCCGAACTCGCGCAGCACCGCGCTGGTCTCGTCGCGGGTGAGCGCGCGATCCAGCACCTCCTCGCGATCCTCGATCCGGCTGGCGATCAGGTCGCGCAGCTCGGCGATGATGTCGTCGGCCTTCGCGCCGTACAGGTTCCAGCGGATCGCGTTCAGATAGCGGTCGACAAGGTCCATCACATTTCCCTTTCGGTCAGGCGCAGGATCGATTCGGAGATCGCGTTCCATTCGGCGAGCAGCTGGGCGAGCGTTTCGACGCCCTCGGGGCTGAGGCGGTAGAAGCGCTTGTTGCGCTTTGCCTCTTCGCGCCATTCGCTGGTCAGCAGGCCCTGGCTCTCGAGCCGGCGCAGCAGCGGATAAAGCGCGCTTTCCTCGATCGGCAGCCCCGCCTGCTCCAGCGACTGGCGCAGCGTGTAGCCGTACCGCTCCTCGCGCAGCGCGCCGAGCACGGCGATCACCAGCGATCCCCGGCGCAATTCGACGCGCAGCTTTTCGAACAGATCGTCTTCTATCGGCACCATGTGTCTCACATCGTGTATGACACACACTGTATGACATACAGTAAAAAGCTGCGCAATAGCGTTTGAAAGCGTGAGGGCGTTGGCGGGATGGGGTTCGATCTGATAGCGCTTGCGCATGGCCCTTGGCGCAATCGCTTCCGCTCGCGAGATATTGACCCGTCTTCACGACGTGATGGCGAAGCGCCTGCCTGCCCAGTCCAAGCTCAATTCGGTGGTGAACATCATCGGCGAGGCGCTGGATAGCGAGGTCTGCTCGATCTATCTGCTGCGCGAAGGCGTGCTGGAGCTGTTCGCCACGCGCGGCCTGGCGCAGGAAGCCGTGCACGTCACCACGCTGGCGCTGGGCGAGGGTCTGGTCGGCACGATCGCCGCCAATGTCGAGACGCTGAACCTCGACGAAGCGGCCAGCCATCCGGACTTCGCCTATCGTCCGGAAACGGGCGAAGAGAAATATCACAGCTTCGCCGGCGTGCCGATCATCCGGCGCGAGCGGGCTGTGGGCGTGCTGGCGGTCCAGCATGCCGCCGCGCGCAAATATGCCGATGTCGAGATCGAGGCGCTGCAGACCGTGGCGATGGTGCTGAGCGAGCTGATCGCCAATGCCGATTTGATCGATGCGGCGGGCGGCGGATCGACCCGGCCGCAATCGACCGCGGCGGTGCGCGTGCCGGGCTTCAAGATCGTCGAAGGGATGGCGGCGGGCGTCGCGGTCTATCACCAGCCGCGCATCACCATCGAGCATACCGTCGCCGAGGACACCGATGCCGAGCGGCACCGCGTCTATGCCGCGTTCGACAAGATGCGCGAGCAGATCGACCGCATGGCGAGCCAGGCCGAGTTCGGCGTGGGCGGCGAGCATGACGAGGTGCTCGCGATGTACAAGATGTTCGCCTATGACGAGGGCTGGTCGCGGCGGATCAACGAAGCGATCGATTCCGGCCTGACCGCCGAAGCCGCGATCGAGCGCGTCCAGCAGCGCACCCGGATGCGGATGCGCGAGATCGATGATCCGCTGCTGCGCGACCGGATGCACGATCTGGAGGATCTGTCGAACCGGCTGATCCGCATCGTCTCCGGCCAGCTCGGTACCGCAGCGCAGATGGGTCTGCGGCAGGACTCGATCCTGATCGCCAAGAATCTCGGGCCCGCCGAACTGCTCGAATATGACCGGCGGCGGCTGAAGGGCGTCGTGCTGGAGGAAGGCTCGCTCACCGCGCACGTCACCATCGTGGCGCGGGCGATGGGCGTGCCGATCCTTGGCCGGGTGAAGGACGTGCGCAAGCTGATCGCAGAGGGCGATCCGCTGCTGCTCGACGTGACCGAGGAAAGCCTGTTCATCCGCCCGACCACGGCGATGGACGAAGCGTTCGAGGCCAAGCTGGCGCTCAGCCAGAAGCGCCGCGCCGCCTTTGCCAGCCTGAAGGGTGAATTGCCGGTCACCGCGGACGGGCACCGCGTGACGGTGATGGTCAATGCAGGGCTGCGCGACGATATCGCCGCGCTGGACCTGACCGGCGCCGACGGGATCGGGCTGTTCCGCACCGAATTCCAGTTCCTCGTCTCGGCCACCATGCCCCAGCGCGAGGCGCAGCGGCGGCTGTACAAGGACGTGCTCGATTCGGCGGGCGAGCGTCCGGTCACCTTCCGCACCGTCGATATCGGCGGCGATAAGGCCCTGCCCTATCTCAACCATGACGATATGGGCGAGGAAGAGAATCCCGCCATGGGCTGGCGCGCGTTGCGGCTGGCGCTGGAGCGCGAAGGGCTGATGAAGGCCCAGGCGCGCGCGCTGATCGAGGCGAGCGCGGGCAAGGTGCTGAACGTGATGTTCCCGATGGTCTCCGAACCCTGGGAGTTCGACGAGGCGCAGGCGATCTTCGAGGCGCAGCGCACCTGGCTGGCGGCGCGCGGGCGCAAGCTGCCGACCGAGATCCGCTATGGCGCGATGCTCGAGGTGCCGGCGCTGGCCGAAGTGCTCGATATCCTGCTGCCGAAGATCGATTTCCTGTCGATCGGCACCAACGACCTGACCCAGTTCCTGTTCGCCGCCGACCGTGCCCATCCCAAGCTGGCGCTGCGCTACGACTGGCTCAGCCCCTCGATCCTGCGGTTCCTGAAGCGCGTGACGGTCCAGGCGCAGGCGGCGGGCGTGCAGGTCGCGGTATGCGGCGAGATGGGCGGGCGGCCCTTGGAGGCGATGGCGCTGATCGGCCTCGGCATCGACCGGCTTTCGATCACCCCTGCCGCGGTCGGCCCGGTCAAGGCGATGGTGCGGTCGCTGAACCGTGACAAGCTGATGGTGCATATGGATGCCGCGCTGGCGCACCCGGTGGGTTCGCTGCGCGAGTCGCTGAGCGGCTGGGCTGCGGAACATTCGGTCGAACTGGCCTGATCCGGCGTTGGATTTGCTGAACGCGGCGTTGACAGCCGCAGCGACGCAGGCGACACCGCCCCTGATGGGCGGCCCCGTAACCCCTGCCGCCGGAGAGTAGAATGGAAGGCGATCAGCCCGAACCCGAGGCGACCTTGTTTCCGGCAACTGTCGGGGAGAAGTTGCGCGCCGCGCGTGAGGCACAGGGGGTCGAGCTGGCGGAAATCGCGGCAAGCACGCGCATCCCGCAGCGGCACCTGGAGGCGATCGAGAAGTCCAACTATTCGGCCCTGCCCTCGTCCACCTATGCGCTGGGCTTTGCCAAGGCCTATGCCCGCGCGGTCGGCGCCGACGAAGTGGCGATCGCGCGCGAGCTGCGTGGCGAACTGGGCGGCACCTATGAACGCCCCGCGCCGCCGCCTTCGTACGAGATGGACGATCCCACCCGCAGCGCGCCGAGCGGGCTGGTTTGGGTCAGCGTCGTCATCGGCGTGCTGGCGCTGATCGGCGTCGGGCTGTTCTACGGCACCAATCTGTTCCGCGGCGGCGCGCCTGCGCCCGAGACGCTGGAGATTCCGGCGGAAGCGAATAGCGCGGCGGCGGACGGCAACGAGACGATGGTCACGCCGAATGCGGGCGGACAGGTCGCGCTGATCGCGATCAACACCGTGTGGCTCAGCGTGACCGACGGCACCGGCAAGGTGCTGTTCCAGAAGGAAATGGCCGCGGGCGAGCGCTATGACGTGCCCGCCGATGCCGATCATCCGCGTGCGCGCACCGCGCGACCGGACCTGATCCAGGTGACGCTGAACGGCTCCAATGTCGCGCCGCTGGCCGATGGCGCACAGACCGTCGATGTCGAAGTGAGCGCCGATGCGCTGCGGGCGCGCGGCACGCCGGGCGCGACGCCTTCGCCGGCCGCGTCT
>NZ_JARNTV010000007.1 GCF_029433115.1 Sphingomonas sp. AOB5
TGCCGTCGCCGCTTCGGGCGACCGCGTGAAGGCCAGCCCGCTCGCCAAGCGCATCGCTGCCGAGAAGGGCGTCGATCTCTCGGGCGTTGCCGGTTCGGGTCCGAACGGCCGCATCGTCAAGGCGGATATCGAGGGCGCCAAGCCCGGCGCGGCACCGGCCGCTGCCGCATCGGCTCCGGCAGCAGCCGCTCCTGCCGCTGCCCCGGCCGAAGCGAAGGCCGTCTGGTTCGACGACACCATCCCGCACGAAGCGGAGAAGCTGTCGAACATCCGCAAGACCATCGCGCGCCGCCTGACCGAATCGAAGCAGACGGTTCCGCATATCTATCTGACCGTCGATGTCCGCCTCGACGCGCTGCTCAAGCTGCGTGGCGAGCTGAACAAGGCGCTCGACGCGCGCGGCGTGAAGCTGTCGGTCAACGATCTGCTGATCAAGGCGCTTGGCGTGGCGCTGATCCAGGCGCCCAAGTGCAACGTCACCTACACCGGTACCGAGCTGATCAAGTATAGCCGCGCCGATGTGTCGGTCGCGGTCTCGACGCCGACCGGCCTGATCACCCCGATCATCAAGGATGCGGCGAACAAGAGCGTCTCGGCGATCTCGACCGAGATGAAGGACCTTGCGGGCCGCGCCAAGGAAGGCAAGCTGAAGCCGGAAGAGTATCAGGGCGGCACCGCCAGCCTGTCCAACATGGGCATGTTCGGCATCAAGCAGTTCGACGCGGTCATCAATCCGCCTCAGGGCATGATCCTGGCGGTCGGCGCGGGCGAGAAGCGTCCGTACATCGTCGACGACGCGCTGGGCGTGGCGACGGTGATGTCGATCACCGGCAGCTTCGATCACCGCGCGATTGACGGGGCCGACGGCGCCGAGATGATGAAGATCCTGAAGGAACTGATCGAAGCGCCGATGGGCATGATCGCCTGATCGGACCGGACAGGGGACAGAGCCAATGCGCGTCCTGATCGAAGCGATCCATATCATTGTCGGCCTGTTCGCCGCGCTGCTGATCGCTGCGCTGTCGTCCTGGGCCTATCCGCTGGGCCGCGACGATATCTGGCTGGTCACCTATGTCGCGATGGCGGCGGTGGTGGTGATGGGAATAGGACCGCTGCGCCGCGCGCTGGCCGAGGATCGCGCGACGCTTGCCAATTCGAAGGGTGGGACCGACAGCGATGGGTGACCTGCCCGAGGCTTCGGCGCCTCCCGGCGCGCCGACGGTGCGCGTCATCGCGATGCCGGCCGATGCCAATCCCTATGGCGACATTTTCGGTGGCTGGCTGATGAGCCAGATGGATCTTGCCGCCGGCTCGATCGCCTCGCGCCATTCGCATGGCCGTGCGGTGACCATTGCGGTGGAGGGGATGCAATTCCATCTGCCGGTTTCGGTCGGCGACGAGGTGTCGGTCTATGCCGAACTGGTCCATGTCGGGCGCACCTCGATGCGGATCGATGTGGAGGCGTGGCGGCGCCACCGTCATGAGGAAGCGATGCACAAAGTGACCCAGGCCTGTTTCACCTTCGTCGCGATCGACGAAGACCGTAATCCGCGCCGCGTGCCCGATCTGGAGGGCGAGCGCGCATGATCGGCTATCCGACAATGTCGTTCGTGGCGCTGCAGGGGCTGCTGGTCGCGCTGCTGATGCTGACGCCGTGGCTCGCGCTGGCGTTCGGCGGCCGGCTGAAGGTGACCGGCACCGATGTGGCGCTGTTCGTGCCCATCTACCCGGCCTTCGCGATCGTTACCGTGGCGATCTTCCTGCCGTTCGAGGGCAATTGGGCGGACATGGCGTTCCGTCCGATCATCGCCTTCCGCCCGATCATCATCGGCAGCGCGGCGGTGGTGCTGGGCACGGTGCTGACCCAGTGGCGCAGCATGTCGAGCCGGGGGACCGGCGAAGTGCTGCACCGGCTGGGTGCCGCTTTTCTGATCGGCGCGCTGTGGGGCGCGGCATGGGGTGTTTCGGGCTGGGCCCTTCAAACAATGGGAATCGCAGGCAATGGCTGAATCGTATGACGTGATCGTGCTGGGATCGGGACCGGGGGGCTATGTCGCGGCGATCCGCGCGAGCCAGCTGGGCCTGAAGACCGCGATCGTCGAGCGCGAGCTGCTGGGCGGCATTTGCCTCAACTGGGGCTGCATCCCGACCAAGGCGCTGCTGCGTTCGGCCGAGATCTTCCATTACATGCAGCACGCCAAGGATTACGGCCTGGCCGCGGAGAAGATCACCGCTGATCTGGACGCGGTGGTGAAGCGTTCGCGCGGCGTCGCCAAGCAGCTCAATCAGGGCGTCACGCACCTGATGAAGAAGAACAAGATCGCCGTGCACATGGGCACCGGCAAGCTGACCGGAAAAGGCAAGCTGACCGTCACCGGCGCGGACGGCAAGGCGACCGAGCTGACCGCGAAGAACATCATCGTCGCCACCGGCGCCCGCGCCCGCGACCTGCCCTTCGCCAAGGCCGACGGCAAGCGCGTCTGGACCTATCGCCATGCGATGACGCCGAGCGAAATGCCGTCGAAGCTGCTCGTCATCGGATCGGGCGCGATCGGGATCGAGTTCGCCAGCTTCTATAACGACATGGGCAGCGAAGTGACGGTCGTCGAGATGCTCGACCGCATCGTGCCGGTCGAGGATGCCGATATCTCCGCGCACCTGGAAAAGGCGCTGAAGAAGCAGGGCATGACGATCCTGACCAAGGCGGGTGTCGATAAGCTCGAGGTTGGCGCCAATGGCGTGAAGGCCGCGATCAAGGACAAGGACGGCAAGGTCACCACCAGCGAGTTCAGCCATGTGATCGTCGCCATCGGCATCGTGCCGAACACCGAGGATCTGGGCCTGGAAGCGCTGGGCGTGAAGACCGAGCGCGGCCACATCGTCACCGATGGCGCGTGCAAGACCAATGTCGACGGCCTCTATGCCATCGGCGACGTGACCCAGCCGCCCTGGCTGGCGCACAAGGCGAGCCATGAAGGCGTGATCGCGGTCGAAGCGATCGCCGGCAAGCATCCGCACGCGATGGACCCGCGCAACATCCCGGGCTGCACCTATTGCCATCCGCAGATCGCCAGCGTCGGCCTGACCGAAGCCAAGGCGAAGGAAGCGGGCTACGAAGTGAAGGTCGGCAATTTCCCCTTCATCGGCAACGGCAAGGCGATCGCGCTGGGCGAGCCGGAGGGCTTCGTGAAGACCGTGTTCGACGCCAAGACCGGCGAGCTGCTGGGCGCGCACATGATCGGCGCGGAAGTGACCGAGCTGATCCAGGGCTACACCATCGGCAAGACGCTGGAGACCACCGAGGCCGAGTTGATGGAAACGGTGTTCCCGCACCCGACGATCAGCGAGACGATGCACGAAGCAGTGCTCGCCGCGTACGGACGCGTGCTGCACATCTGATCCGGGCGGGAGGGCGCGTGCCCTCCCGAACCCCGTGCCTTTCCTCCTGTTGCGGCCGCGCTATGATCGGCGGGAACAAGGGGGAGGCTTGCCATGCAGTTCACCGGTATCTTGTGGCCGACATTCGCGCTGGTCGCGCTGATTTATGGCGTGTGGTTCGTGCTCTACGTCCAGCGGTTCGCGCTGATGAGGCGCACACCGCCGACCGCGGAAAGCTTCGCCAGCGGCGAGGCGGCGAAACGCTATTTCCAGCCCGCGGAAATGCCCGCGAACAACTTCATCAACCTGTTCGAGATCCCGGTGCTGTTCTTCGCGCTGGTGCCGCTGCTGATGATCACCCATCACGCGAACCATGTGCAGGTGGCGCTGGCCTGGGCCTTTGTCGTGCTGCGCGCGCTGCACAGCTATATCCAGATCGCGGTCGGCAAGATCCCGCCGCGCTTCATCGTCTATCTGGCGTCGTGCGCGGTGCTTTCGGCAATGTGGATCGGTTTCGCAGTGGATATCGCGTTGGCGGGATAGAGCTTCCGGGGGGATGGCATGATCGCAGGGTTTTCCGATTTCATATCGCGGGTGGTTTCTCACCTGAAGGAGCTTGGTGGCGCCAGGGCGGCGGCACTGGCGGTCGGGCTGGCGGGGCTCGCCTATGCGACCGACAAGCTGGTGAGCGACAAGGATTCGCTGCTGGCGAAAACCACCGGCCTCGATCGCGACTGGCTGCTGATCGGACTGTTCCTGCTCTCGGTGATGCTGGTGACGTGGATCATCATCGTCGAGTGGCCGAGCGTCCGGCGCATCGAAGGGCTGCACACGCCCGGTGAAATGGTGGATGCGAAAAGCGACGATCTCGAAGAGAAACGGGAACGCTCGCCTGCACTCACCGAAGCGGTGCTGACGCAATTGATCCCGACGCTGTTCCCGTCGGCCGAGGCGCCTGAAGAAGGCATCACCATGCCGGGGGACGATGTTCGCGCTGCCGGCGAGAAGAACCGCTACATGCTGGTCGGCCTCTATAGCCGGAAGGAGGCGCGCTTCGTCGGCTATGCTTCGTTCTGGCCGGTGCGCGACGAAATCGGGGAGAAGCTGATCAAGGGCGAAATGACCGACAGCGATTTGCGGGCCGAGCACGTGCTCGGGGAGGATGAGCGCCATCTGTGCAACTATGCGATCGTCCCGGGGATCGGCGTGATCGGCAAGACCACCAAGTTGCGGAATCATCGCGGGATCCGGCTCGTCCGCACGCTGAAGAAGATGATCGCCGCCGAATATCTCAACACGCCGGGCCGCAAGATCACGATGATCGCGATCGGCTATTCGGACCCCGGGCGCGCCTGGTGCAAATTGCTGGAAATGAAGCAGGAAAGCGAAGTCACGTACGGCGACGGGAAATACTTCCCGGTCTTCGCCAGGGCGATGACCGTGGACGACCTGCTGTGAGGATGGCGCGGCTCGGGCTTTAACGCCTCCTTAGCCCGGCTGTCGCATCCTCTACCCGCAAAATGCTGTGGGGGTGCGGTCCATGGAAACGCTGCGATACAGTTCGAAGAAGCTGCTGACGACGACGATCCTGTGCGGCGTGGGCGCCGCGATCTTCCTCTGGCTGTTCCTCAATCCCGACAGCGTGGCCCATATCCGGCGCCTGAGGCTGTTCGCGACCGGGTTCGGCCATGTGTTCCTGGCGCCTGCACTGGTGCTGCTGTGCCTGGGCGTCGCATGGCGCGGCGCGCTGATCATGGTCGGCGACCGGAAGGCAGTCGAGGCGCTCGACGATCATCTGGTGATCACCACCTGGTGGCGTTCGCGGCGGATCGCATGGGCCGATTTCGGCAATGCGGAGATCCGCCTGGCCGGATGGGGCAAGCACAAGGCGTGGGAACTCGCCATCCTCTATCGTTCCGGAGACATGTTCGGCAGCTCGACCGCCAAGCTGGCGCTGGGGACCACCGAATTGCACGAAGCGCGCTATCAGGATTTCGTCGATGCGCTGAACGCCATCGGCAGCCGCTCTGCCAGCGGACGCCCGCAGCGCAGCGTGATCGAGAGCGAGGCGCTGGCGCCATCCTCGTTCGATCCCGATGCGGCGCTGGCCCGTTACATGGCGCGCAAGGCCGAGGCGCAGGCTGCGGCGCCGGTTGTGCCTGCGGCAAGGCCGACCTTCGGCCGCAAAGGGCTTTAGAGTCTGATCCACTGATGTGGATGCGGCACCGGCCCGCTCCCCCACCCGGCCTCCCACAGAATATGCTGCATGGGAGGCCGGGCGATTCAGCAGGGCTGAATCCGACGCCAGAAACGAAAGCGGGGCGCGGTTCTCTCGAACCGCGCCCCGCTTTTCCGGTCCGGAGCGGAAGCTCAGGCGGCCTGTTCGTTCGCCGGGGCGCCGAAGGGCGAGGTGGTTGCGGCCGGAGCCACTTCCACCGGGCGCGGCGCCGGAGCGGCCTGTGCCTGGATCATGCTCATATGCTTCAGGCGGCCGTCGATATTGCCGCCATTCTCGATCGTGATGTTCTCATATTCGACATCGCCGGTGATCTTGGCGCTGCGCTCGACGGTCAGCTGCTTGACGCGGACGGTGCCTTCGATCGCACCCGCGATGCGGGCCGCCTCGGCGGTGACGCTGCCGAAGATCTGGCTTTCTGCGCCCTGTGCCAGCGAACCGCAGTTCACATCGCCTTCGACGCGGCCGTCGATGTGCAGATCGGCAGTGGCAGTGATGTTGCCCGCGACGATCACGTCGGGACCGATCACCGAGAACATACCGCGCTTCGCGCTGCTGTTGCCGCCGCTGCTGCTCTGCTGCGGCGGTGCCGGCGGCATTGCCGGGCGTTCGTCGCGACCACGATTATTGTTGAACATTCGATACTCCCCACTTCCCCGGAATCGAGTCTGTTGCCTTGATATCACACGCAGGCGCTACCCACAGGGGGTAAATGGACGGGTTTCGTTCCATAGAGGGATTGTCATTTGCAGCCCCCGACAGGGACTTAGCAGCGAAAAACCACGCGATTCCAAGCGCCGTTACGGTTAACGAACAAGCGAATTCGGGGTTAACCATGTCCGGTATCATCGCCGACAGCGCGCCGCACTGCACCATAAGCGCGACAAGGCGTTGCTCGCGATGCCGCCAGCCTACCCACAACGAGAGAATCGCGGGCAGAATCAGCGCATTCAGGCCCATTCCGGGGGCAAGCGTCGCCACGGTCAGCGCGGCAATCAGCGCGGCGATAGCCGGATCGGCCAGCGGCAGAATGGTGAGTCGCGCAAAATGCCAGGCGAGCGCGCCGAGTCCGGCAATCGCCATCAGGCCCGTCAGCACGATCGATCCGAAGCCGGGCAGGGGTGTCGTGCCGGACAATCCCAGCGCCGCGGTGCCCGCAAGCCCGCCGATCGCGCCCAGGATTGCGCCGTGCCGCACGAACAGGCGGCGTGCCACCATCAGGCGGCTGGCGGGGGTCTGGATCGAGAGCGAGCAGTAAACCATCGCGCCAGCCTTAGCGGGCAGGTATTGCCAGTCCCTTGATGGGTGCCGGATTTCGGGGCGGCAGGGCACCTCCGGCCCCATTGACCACCTACCCCGCCATCGGTATAGGCCCCGCGTCCCGCGACAGGTCCGGATTCCCGGCACCCGATTCTCGTGGGGCAAGAGCTGAACGTTGCTGGAGACGCAATGGCCCGGGGGGTCGAGGACACCCGGGGCCTTTTCGTATTCTCAAACAAGGGTTCCAGCAAAGTAACCGCCGGCCATGCCGGTAACGAAAAGGTGAAGGGCTTCATGCCGACGATCAACCAGCTGGTCCGCAAGGGCCGCGAACCGCAGAAGGCCAAGTCGAAGGTCCCTGCGATGGAGCAGAACCCGCAGAAGCGCGGCGTCTGCACCCGCGTCTACACGACGACTCCGAAGAAGCCGAACTCGGCGCTCCGCAAGGTTGCCAAGGTCCGCCTGACCAACCAGCGCGAAGTCATCAGCTACATCCCGGGTGAAGGCCACAACCTTCAGGAACACTCGGTCGTGCTGATCCGCGGCGGCCGCGTTCGCGATCTTCCCGGCGTTCGCTACCACGTCCTGCGCGGCGTGCTCGATACGCAGGGTGTCAAGGATCGCCGCCAGTCGCGTTCGAAGTACGGCGCCAAGCGTCCGAAGTAAGCCAAAGTAAGCCCCGGACAGGTTCCGGATACGCTGAAGTTTTAGAAGGAATTCAAAGATGGCACGTCGTCGTCGCCCCGAAAAGCGGGAAATCCTGCCTGATCCCGTTTACGGTGATGAGGTTCTGTCGAAGTTCATGAATTCGGTGATGCTGGACGGCAAGAAGTCCGTCGCCGAAGCGATCGTCTATTCGGCGCTCGAAACCGTCGAGCAGCGCGCCAAGCGCGAGCCGATCGGCGTGTTCCATGACGCACTCAACAACATCAAGCCGGGCATCGAAGTCCGCAGCCGCCGTGTCGGTGGCGCCACCTACCAGGTTCCGGTCGAGGTTCGTCCGGAGCGTGCACAGGCGCTCGCCATCCGCTGGCTGATCACTTCGGCGCGCAACCGCAGCGAGCACACCATGTCGGCCCGCCTTTCGGGCGAGCTGCTGGACGCTTCGAACAACCGCGGCAACGCGGTTAAGAAGCGCGAAGACACGCACCGTATGGCGGAAGCCAACCGCGCGTTCAGCCACTACCGCTGGTAAGTGCTGGTTGCCGGTCTTTCACCGGTAACAATCGTACCTATATTCCGGGGAGTCGCTTCTGGCGGCTCCCCATACCCTTAAGGAACCACGATCATGGCCCGCAGCCATCCGCTCGACCGCTATCGTAATATCGGCATCATGGCGCACATCGACGCCGGCAAGACGACGACGACCGAGCGCATCCTCTACTACACCGGCAAGTCCTACAAGATCGGCGAAGTGCACGAAGGCACGGCGACGATGGACTGGATGGAGCAGGAGCAGGAGCGTGGCATCACCATCACCTCGGCGGCGACCACCTGCAAGTGGCGCGCGGAAGAGGGCAAGGGTGAAGAGCATCTGATCAACATCATCGACACCCCCGGCCACGTCGACTTCACCATCGAAGTCGAGCGTTCGCTGCGCGTGCTCGACGGTGCCGTGGCTTGCTTCGACGGCGTTGCCGGCGTCGAGCCGCAGTCGGAAACCGTGTGGCGTCAGGCCGACAAGTACGGAGTGCCGCGCATGTGCTTCGTCAACAAGCTCGACCGCACCGGCGCCGACTTCTATTTCTGCGTTCAGTCGATCATCGATCGCCTGGGTGCGAAGCCTGCTGTCCTGTATCTGCCGATCGGCATGGAAGGCGGCTTCAAGGGCCTGGTCGACCTGGTCGAGAACCGGGCGATCATCTGGCTCGAAGAGTCGCTGGGCGCGAAGTTCGAATATGCCGAGATCCCCGAGGATCTGGCCGACAAGGCCGCGAAGTATCGCAGCGAGTTGACCGAACTTGCCGTCGAGCAGGACGACGACGCGATGGAAGCGTATCTGGAGGGCAACGAGCCCGACGTCGCGACCCTCAAGAGCCTGATCCGCAAGGGCACGCTCAACATGTCGTTCGTGCCGGTGGTGTGCGGCTCGGCGTTCAAGAACAAGGGCGTGCAGCCCCTGCTCGACGCCGTGGTCGACTATCTGCCGAGCCCGCTGGACGTTCCCGCGATCAACGGCGTGAAACTGGACGGCGAAACGCCGGACGAGCGTCCGTCGTCGGACGACGCGCCGTTCTCGGCGCTGGCGTTCAAGATCATGAACGATCCGTTCGTCGGCACGCTGACCTTCGCGCGCATCTATTCGGGTATCCTCGTCAAGGGCGGCTACCTGAACTCGGTGAAGGACAAGAAGGAAAAGATCGGCCGTATGCTCCTCATGCACGCGAACTCGCGTGAGGACATCGAAGAAGCACGCGCTGGCGACATCGTCGCGATCGCGGGCCTCAAGGAGACCACGACCGGCGACACGCTGTGCGATCCGGCGAACCCGATCATCCTCGAGCGGATGGAATTCCCCGAGCCGGTGATCGAGCTGTCGGTGGAGCCGAAGACCAAGGCCGACCAGGAAAAAATGGGCATCGCGCTCAACCGCCTGGCTGCCGAGGATCCTTCGTTCCGCGTTTCGACCGACCATGAATCGGGCCAGACGATCATCAAGGGCATGGGTGAGCTTCACCTGGAAATCCTGGTCGATCGCATGAAGCGCGAGTTCAAGGTCGAGGCGAATGTCGGCGCGCCGCAGGTGGCGTATCGCGAGTATCTCAAGAAGCCGGTCGATATCGACTACACGCACAAGAAGCAGTCGGGCGGCACCGGCCAGTTCGGCCGCGTGAAGGTGAAGCTGACGCCGGGCGAGCGCGGCGCGGGCATCATCTTCAAGGACGAGGTCAAGGGCGGTAATATTCCCAAGGAATATATCCCCGCGATCGAGAAGGGCTTCCGCGAAACCGCGGCGACCGGTCACCTGGTCGGCTTCCCGATCATCGACTTCGAGATCGTGCTGTATGACGGTGCGTACCATGACGTCGACTCGTCGGCGCTGGCGTTCGAAATCACGGCCCGCGGCGCAATGCGCGAAGCGGCCGCGAAGTCGGGCATCACGCTGCTCGAGCCGGTGATGAAGGTCGAAGTCGTTACCCCGGAAGACTATCTGGGCGACGTCATCGGCGACATGAACAGCCGCCGTGGCCAGATCCAGGGCACCGACACGCGCGGCAACGCGCAGGCGGTGACCGCGATGGTCCCGCTGGCCAACATGTTCGGCTATGTGAACTCGCTCCGCTCGTTCACCCAGGGCCGCGCGAATTACTCGATGCAGTTCAGCCATTACGACGAAGTGCCGCAGAACGTGGCCGACGAAGTGAAGGCGAAACTGGCTTAATCCGGTTCGGGAGCGGCTTTGGCCGCTCCGGGCTGGCGTAACTTGAAATCAGTCGCTATGGGGCCGCGTTCGCGATTCCCCTCAGCGGCGCGGAATTGATCCAGAAGGTAGGAAATCATGGCAAAAGCAAAGTTCGAGCGGAACAAGCCGCACCTCAACATCGGCACCATCGGTCACGTCGACCATGGCAAGACGTCGCTGACGGCCGCCATCACCAAGATCCTGGCAGAGAACGTTGCGGGCAACGCAGCGGTCGACTTCGCCAACATCGACAAGGCTCCGGAAGAGCGCGAGCGCGGCATCACCATCTCGACCGCACACGTCGAGTATGAGACCGATTCGCGTCACTATGCGCACGTCGATTGCCCGGGCCACGCCGACTATGTGAAGAACATGATCACCGGCGCTGCTCAGATGGACGGCGCGATCCTCGTGGTCGCCGCCACCGACGGCCCGATGCCGCAGACCAAGGAGCACATCCTGCTCGCCCGTCAGGTCGGCGTGCCGACCATGGTCGTCTTCCTGAACAAGGTCGACCTGGTGGACGACGAGGAAATCCTCGAGCTGGTCGAAATGGAAATCCGTGAAGAGCTCAGCAAGCGCGAGTTCGACGGCGACAACATTCCGATCATCCGTGGTTCGGCGACCGCAGCCCTGTCGGGTTCGGACGACAAGCTCGGCAAGGACGCGATCCTCGCGCTCATGGCCGCTGTCGACCAGTCGATCCCGCAGCCGGAGCGTCCGCTGGACAAGCCGTTCATGATGCCGATCGAAGACGTGTTCTCGATCTCGGGCCGCGGCACCGTGGTGACCGGCCGCGTCGAGACCGGCATCGTCAAGGTTGGCGAGGAAGTCGAAATCGTCGGCATCCAGGAAGCCGTCCGCAAGACCACCGTCACGGGCGTCGAAATGTTCCGCAAGCTGCTCGACGAAGGTCGTGCAGGCGACAACATCGGCGCGCTGATCCGCGGCGTGGGCCGTGAAGAAGTCGAGCGTGGCCAGGTTCTGGCCAAGCCGGGTTCGATCAAGCCGCACACCGACTTCAAGTCGGAAGTGTACGTGCTGTCGAAGGACGAAGGTGGCCGTCACACGCCGTTCTTCGCCAACTATCGTCCGCAGTTCTACTTCCGCACGACCGACGTGACCGGCACCATCGAGCTGCCGGAAGGCACCGAAATGGTCATGCCGGGCGACAACGTCGCGCTGGGTATCAAGCTCATCGCGCCGATCGCCATGGACGTCGGTCAGCGCTTCACGATCCGCGAAGGCGGCCGCACCGTCGGCGCCGGCGTCGTCGCGACGATCGAAAAGTAAGCTCTGCCCGCAAGGGCTGACAAAAAGGCCCGGTCTCCCTTGGGAGGCCGGGCTTTTTGTTTGTCGTCAACGCGGGCTCTTTGGAAACTCGCGCGCCGCGACAAGCGGGGGCGGGGGTTTGGGCCCGCGAAACCTATTGCGCGCGGAGCTCGGCCTTGCCGTGGCCGGCATCGATCGCCTTGTCCAACTGCTCCCGAAAGCGGTCTATTTCACCGTAGCTGGTGAGGAATTGCGACTGGCAGCTGTTCCAGTTGCCGTCGAACTCTCTTAGCGAGACGCGGACCGCCAGATGCCCGAACGAGTCAATCGGCTCGATCCGCAAGCTGATACAGTTCCAGCACCATTGCATGTCGAGCGGAGCATCTTTGCGGATCGGGAAGGCCCGCAGCGCGATGCTGAGGTCTTCAAACTCCCTTGGTGGACACCAATAGTGACACCGGGCCTTGAAATCGCCGGTGTCGAACGAGGCGAACAAGGACGCTTCGTCATCGCCGTCAGGCTCGAAGTCGAGGGAGAAGTGGGCCATGCGTCCAGCCTAGGCGGCAAACGGGTTCGCGCAAGCACCGGCGGTCAAGGACCATGGTGCTTGCACTTGCCATCTCCTTATCCGGCGGTCGCCCTCAGGACAGGTCGAGCGCGCTCAGCGGATACTCGTTCTCGATCGTCTCCGCGGAACTCTTGCGCGACGATTCCGACATGGCGATCAGTCCGATCTTCACCAGCGGGCCACCCGCGGCCGCCATCTCGATATAGAGCCGCAGAAAATCCTTCAGCCCCGGCGTGAACTTCAGGCTCGACTTCTTCACATAGAGGTACAGCGGGCGGCAGGCGGCATATTTGCCCGTTGCGATCGTCTCCGCGGTAGGCGCGATGCCATCGATCGGCGCGGCGCGCAGCTTGGTCGGGTTCTGCTCCAGATAGGAGTAGCCGATCAGACCCAGTGCCTTGGGGCTCTTCTCCAGCGCGGCGACGATCTCGGCGTGGTTCTCGCCCACTTCGACATAGGGGCCGTCGGCGCGGATGCGCAGGCAGGCGGCCTCGAACTGCGCCGGATCGCTGTTCTTCAGCAGCTCCTCCGCTTCGGGCATCGCCGCGATACAGCCGCTGCGCATGATCAGCGAAGCGAACATGTCACGCGTGCCGCTGGAGCGCGGCGGGCCGAGTACCTGGATCGGGATGGCGGGGAGCGAAGGGTTCACGTCGCTCCAGTTCTTCGCGGTGTTGGGCTTGCCGCGCGGGTTCGCCGCCAGCGCCAGGTATAGGTCCTTGCTGGTCAGCGAGAGCTTGGGGCCGTCGGTCGATTCGGCCAGGGCGATCCCGTCCAGTCCGATGCGGACCTCGATGATGTCGCCCACGCCATTGGCCTTGCACTCGTTGAACTCGGCGCGGGTCATGCGCCGCGACGAATCGAGAATGTCGCGGGGGGCCTCCGCATCCTTCTTGCAAAAGGCGTGGACGCCGTTGCCGGTGCCGGTCGATTCGATCGCGGGCGCCACGTGCTTGGCGTCCTTCTGGACGAAGGCGGCGGCGACGGACTTGGTGAACGGATAGACGGTCGAAGAGCCGGTCACGCGGATCGGTTCCGGGTTCTCGCTGCAGGCCGCGAGCGCGAGCATCGCGAGCGACAGGACGGATGTACGCCAGAGCATGTCATTCCCCTCCTTGAACAAAGGGGGCGCCGGGCACGCGCGCCCGGCCTTATCCTTGCCCCGGCGCGTTACCGGGTCATGACGTCGCGCGAATGCGACGGATAGCGGCGGGCGCCGGAAAATTCCCGCAGGGCAGGGGTTGCTTTTCACCCCCGCTTGCGCGTAGAGGCGCGCCTTCGTTTGAACAGTAACAGCAAGAGTCCCGGCAACGGGGCCCGCTCTTTCGCATTGGCAGGACCCATGGAAACGCAGAATATCCGTATTCGCCTGAAGGCGTTCGATCATCGAGTGCTCGACCAGGCTGCCGGCGACATCGCCGACACCGCGCGCCGCACCGGCGCTCTGATCCGTGGTCCCATCCCCCTCCCGACCCATGTCGACAAGTTCACGGTCAACCGTGGCCCGCACATCGACAAGAAGTCGCGCGAGCAGTTCGAAACCCGCACTTACAAGCGCATGCTCGACATCGTTCAGCCGACTCCGCAGACCGTGGACGCGCTCATGAAGCTCGACCTTGCTGCCGGTGTCGACGTCGAGATCAAGCTGGCCTGAGCCAGTTCGTCGCATCCCTCCTGCAGAGGGGTGGACAGGGAGGCGTGTCTGACGTAAAGGCGCGCCTCCACGAGATTCGGCAGGTCTCGACAGGGTGCGAATCGCATCCGACGCAAGATCGCCACTGAGGACGTCTTCGGACGAACTCATCGACAGATAGGGATACCGCCGGGGCTTGCCCCGGGTCTGCGTCCCCCGTCGTCTCCGCTTTCGAGCGGGGTCAGCCCGGACGGGGGCACGCACTATATTTTTGGGCTGTAGGCACGCCCCCGCGGGGCTTTTCTCGCGTGGGCCTCTGTTAGAGGAGTGATTGGTCATGCGCACTGGCGTGATCGCGAAGAAAATGGGGATGACCCGACTGTTCCAGGACGACGGCCGCCATGTGCCGGTTACCGTTCTGAGCCTCGAGGGCGTCCAGGTTGTCGGCCAGAAGACTGAAGACCGCGACGGTTACGTCGCCGTCCAGCTCGGCGCCGGCACCGCCAAGGCGAAGAATGTCGCCAAGCCGCAGCGCGGCGTTTTCGGCAAGGCTGAAGTCGAGCCCAAGGCAGTCGTCGCGGAATTCCGCGTCGAGGCCGATGGCCTGCTCGAAATCGGTGCCGAAATCTCGGCCGACCACTATGTCGCCGGCCAGTTCGTCGATATCCAGGGCAAGACCCAGGGTAAGGGCTTCCAGGGCGGTATGAAGCGTTGGGGCTTCGGCGGTCTGCGCGCCACCCACGGCGTCTCGGTCTCGCACCGCTCGCTCGGTTCGACCGGTCAGCGCCAGGATCCGGGCAAGGTCTTCAAAAACAAGAAGATGGCCGGTCACATGGGCGACAAGAACCGCACCCAGCAGAATCTCGAAATCGTCGGCACCGACGTCGAGCGCGGCCTGATCTTCGTCAAGGGTTCGGTCCCTGGCTCGAAGGGCGGCTGGTTGTTCGTCAAGGACGCCGTGAAGGTCGACCGCCATGCGGACGCGCCGTTCCCCGCCGGTCTGAAGACCGTCGCCAACAACAACGACACCGCTCCCGCGGAAACCCCGGCCGATACGGTCGAGGCTCCGGAAGCGACCGAAGGCCAGGAGGGCTGAACGTGAAGGTCAAGGTTCAAACCCTCGACGGCAAGGCGGCCAAGGGCGCCGAGCTCGAGCTCAACGACGAAGTTTTCGCCGTCGAGCCCCGCGCGGACATCCTGCACCGCGTCGTCACCTGGCAGCTCGAAAAGCGTCGTGCGACTGCGCGCGGCACTCGCGAGCGCGCCGATGTCGCTCGTACGGGCAAGAAGTTCGGTCGCCAGAAGGGCGGCGGTACGGCACGTCACGGCGATCGCCGCGCTCCGGTGTTCATCGGCGGTGGTAAGGCTCACGGCGCCCGCGTCCGTGACTTCAACCCGGGCCTGAACAAGAAGGTTCGTGCACTCGGTCTGCGCATGGCGCTGTCGAGCCACGCCAAGGCCGGTTCGCTGATCGTCCTGGACAACCTGGCGATCGACGCGAAGACCAAGGCGCTGACCGAGAGCTTCACCAAGCTCGGCGTCGGCAAGACCCTGGTGATCGACGGCGATGCAGTCGAGACCAACTTCGCGCTGGCCGCCGGCAACCTGCACACGGTCAACGTGCTGCCGGCCATCGGTGCCAACGTCTATGACATCCTGAAGCACGACACGCTGGTCCTGACCCGCGCTGCCGTCGAAAAGCTGGAGGCGCGCTTCAATGGCTAAGAAGCAGGCAGCCGCGATCGACAACCGTCACTATGACGTGATTGTCGCGCCGCACATCACCGAGAAGTCGACCATGGTTTCGGAGCACAACGCGGTTGTGTTCCGGGTCGCTGGCGACGCCACCAAGCCCGAGATCAAGGCTGCCGTAGAGGCGCTGTTCTCGGTCAAGGTCACCGGCGTCAACACGATCGTCCAGAAGGGCAAGACCAAGAAGTGGAAGGGCAAGCCCTACACCCGGTCTGACATCAAGAAGGCTATCGTGACGCTCGCCGACGGCGACCAGATCGACGTTACCGCGGGGGTCAACGCGTAATGGCACTCAAGAATTACAACCCGACGTCGCCGTCGCGTCGTGCGCTCATCCTGATCGACCGTTCCGGTCTTCACAAGGGTGGCCCGATCAAGGCGCTGACCGAAGGCAAGCGCAAGACCGGCGGCCGCAACAACAAGGGTCATGTGACCTCGCGCGGCATCGCTGGCGGTCACAAGCAGCGCTATCGCATCATCGACTTCAAGCGTCGCCTGTGGGACGTCGAAGGCACCGTGGAGCGGATCGAGTACGATCCCAACCGCACCGCCTTCATCGCGCTCATCAACTATGGTGACACGCCGGAAGGCAAGGCCAACGTCGCGTACATCATCGCGCCGCAGCGCCTCGCCGTCGGCGACAAGGTGATCGCCGGCAAGAAGACCGACGTGAAGCCGGGCAACGCCATGGAGCTGGGCCAGATGCCGGTCGGCACCATCGTCCACAACGTGGAGATGAAGCCGGGCAAGGGCGGTCAGATCGCACGTTCGGCCGGCACCTATGTGCAGGTCGTCGGTCGTGATCGCGGCATGGTGATCGTCCGCCTGAACTCGGGCGAACAGCGCTACATCCACTCGAACTGCATGGGCACCGTCGGTGCGGTTTCGAACCCGGACAACCAGAACACCAATCTGGGCAAGGCAGGCCGCAATCGTTGGAAGGGCATCCGCCCGCTGACGCGCGGTGTTGCGAAGAACCCGGTCGACCATCCGCACGGCGGTGGTGAAGGCCGGACCTCGGGCGGCCGTCATCCGGTCACCCCGTGGGGCAAGCCGACCAAGGGTGCGCGCACCCGCCACAACAAGGCGACGGACAAGATGATCATCCGTTCGCGTCACGCCAAGAAGAAGGGCTAACCGCTCATGGCTCGTTCCGTCTGGAAGGGTCCGTTCGTGGACCTCCACCTGCTGAAGAAGGCGCAGACCGCGCAGGAAACCAACGCGCGTGCGCCGATCAAGACCTGGTCGCGCCGCTCGACGATCCTGCCCGACTTCGTCGGCCTGACCTTCAGCGTCTATAATGGCCGCAAGTTCGTGCCGGTTTCGGTCAACGAGGACATGGTCGGCATGAAGCTCGGCGAATTCGCGCCGACCCGCTTCTTCCCGGGCCACGCCGCCGACAAGAAGGGCAAGCGCTAATGTCGAAGCAGGCAGCTCCGCGCCGCGTGGGCGACAAGGAAGCGCTGGCAGTCGCCACGCAGATCCGCGGCTCCGCACAGAAGCTCAACCTCGTGGCTGCGCTGATCCGCAACCGCAAGGTGGGTGACGCGATGAACATCCTCGCCTTCTCAAAGAAGGCGATGGCGGTTGACGCTCGCAAGGTGCTCGCTTCGGCGATCGCCAACGCGGAAAACAATCACAACCTCGACGTCGACGCGCTCGTCGTCGCCGAGGCGTCGGTCGGCAAGTCGATCACGATGAAGCGCTTCGCGACCCGCGGCCGTGGCAAGTCCACCCGCATCCTGAAGCCGTTCTCGCGCCTTCGCATCGTCGTTCGCGAGCAGGAAGAAGAGGCTTAAGATGGGTCACAAGAGCAACCCGATCGGTCTGCGTCTCCAGATCAACCGTACCTGGGACAGCCGCTGGTTCGCAGAAGGCGCCGATTACGGCCGCCTGCTGATGGAGGATCTCAAGATCCGCCAGTACATCCTCAAGACGCTGCCGCAGGCCGCGATCTCGAAGGTTGTCATCGAGCGTCCCGCAAAGCTGTGCCGCATCTCGATCTATGCCGCCCGTCCGGGCGTCATCATCGGCAAGAAGGGCGCGGACATCGAAAAGCTTCGTAAGAAGCTCGGTTCGATGACCGCTTCGGACGTGTCGCTGAACATCGTCGAGATCCGCAAGCCTGAAGTCGACGCCAAGCTCGTCGCCCAGGGCATTGCCGAGCAGCTCGAGCGTCGTATCGCCTTCCGCCGCGCCATGAAGCGTGCGGTGCAGTCGGCGATGCGTCTGGGCGCCGAAGGCATCCGGATCAACTGCGGTGGCCGTCTCGGCGGCGCCGAGATCGCCCGTTCGGAATGGTATCGCGAAGGTCGCGTTCCGCTGCACACGCTGCGCGCGAACATCGATCACGCCGAGGCCCAGGCCCACACCGCCTATGGCGTGTGCGGCGTGAAGGTCTGGATCTTCAAGGGTGAAATCCTTGGTCATGATCCGATGGCGACCGACCGTCTCAATCTGGAGGCCCAGACCTCCGGCGTGCGCCCGGCGCGCGAAGAACGCCGCTAAGGGACCAGAACAATGTTGCAGCCGAAGCGCACTAAGTTCCGCAAGGCCTTCAAGGGCCGCATCCATGGCGATGCCAAGGGTGGCACCTCGCTCAACTTCGGGTCCTATGGCCTGAAGGCGATGGAGCCGGAGCGGATCACCGCACGCCAGATCGAAGCGGCCCGCCGCGCGATCACGCGTCACATCAAGCGTCAGGGACGTTTGTGGATCCGCATCTTCCCGGATCTGCCGATCTCGTCGAAGCCGGCCGAAGTCCGCATGGGCTCGGGCAAGGGTTCGCCGGAATATTGGGCCGCTCGCGTCAAGCCGGGCCGCATCCTGTTCGAGCTGGACGGCGTTCCCGGCCCGCTCGCCGCGGAAGCGTTCTCGCGCGCAGCGATGAAGCTGCCGATCAAGGTGAAGGTCGTTGCCCGTCTCGGCGACACCTCGCACCTGGAGGGTTGATAGAAATGACCAAGGCTACCGACTTTCGGGCGAAGACCGAAGACCAGCTGACCGAGGAACTCGGCAACCTGAAGCGCGAGGCGTTCAACCTCCGTTTCCAGGCTGCGACGAGCCAGCTCGAGAAGCCGAGCCGCGTGCGCGAAGTGCGCCGCGACATCGCCCGTATCAAGACGCTGCAGAACGAGCGCTCGCGCTCGTCGGCGAAGTAAGGAAATCGACATGCCGAAGCGCGTGCTGACCGGGAACGTGGTTTCCGACAAGGGCGACAAGACGGTCGTGGTTCTCGTGGAGCGCAAGGTGAAGCACCCGCTCTACGGCAAGATCATCCGTCGCTCGAAGAAGTATCATGCCCATGACGAGGGCAACGAATACAAGGCCGGCGAGACCGTGCGCATCGAAGAGACTGCGCCGATGTCGAAGCTGAAGACCTGGAAGGTGATCGAGCGGGTCAACACCCACGCGACGCCCGCCAAGGCCGACGCCTGAAGCCATCCGGTCCCTCGGGACCGTGTTTTAGTGGAACCCCCGGGCCAGACTGGTCCCGGTAGGCCAAGAGAGAAGGAACCGGATCGATGATCCAGATGCAGTCCAATCTCGACGTCGCAGACAACAGCGGCGCGAAGCGGGTGCAGTGCATCAAGGTGCTGGGCGGCTCGAAGCGTCGCACGGCCGGTGTTGGCGACATCATCGTCGTCAGCATCAAGGAAGCACAGCCCCGCGGCAAGGTGAAGAAGGGTGACGTGCATCGCGCGGTCATCGTGCGCACCGCCAAGGACATCCGCCGCGCCGATGGCTCGGTCATCCGCTTCGACGGCAACGCCGCGGTGCTGGTCAACAAGAACGAGGAGCCGATCGGCACCCGTATCTTCGGGCCGGTCGTTCGCGAGCTGCGCAACAAGGGCTTCATGAAGATCATCTCGCTCGCGCCGGAGGTGCTGTAAAATGGCAACCGCCAAGATCAAGAAGGGTGACCGCGTGATCGTCCTGTCCGGCAAGGACAAGGGCCGCACCGGCGACGTGATCCAGGCCCTGCCGAAGGAAGGCAAGGTCGTGGTCGAGGGCATCAATGTCCACGTCCGTCACACCAAGCCGAGCCAGGGTGACCCGCAGGGTGGCCTGAAGCGCTCGCCCGCGCCGATGCATGTCTCGAAGGTCGCGCACGTGACCGCCGACGGCAAGGCGACGCGCGTCCGTTTCGAGACCCGCGACGGCAAGAAGGTTCGTGTCGCCGTGAAGACCGGGGAGGCCATCAATGGCTGACGCTTATACGCCGCGCATGCGGAAGATGTACGACGAGAAGATCGCCAAGGCGATGACCGAGAAGTTCGGCTACAAGAACGTCATGGAGATCCCGAAAATCTCCAAGATCGTGCTGAACATGGGCGTCGGCGAAGCCACCCAGGACAAGAAGAAGGTCGAGCAGGCAGCCCAGGAAATGGAGCTGATCGCCGGCCAGAAGCCTGTCATCACCAAGGCGAAGAAGTCGATCGCGCAGTTCAAGCTGCGTGAAGGCATGCCGATCGGTTGCAAGGTGACCCTTCGCCGTGAGCGCATGTACGAATTCCTGGATCGCCTGATCACCATCGCGATGCCCCGCATCCGCGATTTCCGTGGCGTGAACCCGGATTCGTTCGATGGCCGTGGCAACTATGCCATGGGCGTCAAGGAGCAGATCGTGTTCCCGGAGATCAACTATGACCGCATCGAGAAGGTGCGCGGCATGGATATCATCGTGACCACCACCGCAAAGACCGACGAGGAAGCCCGTGAGCTTCTCCGTCTCTTCGGCTTCCCGTTCCCGCTTGCGGACGGTGAGCAGAAGCAGGCCGCGTAACAAAGAGAGCTTAAGTCCATGGCGAAACTGAGTTCGATCAACAAGAATGAGCGTCGCAAGAAGCTGGTGAAGAAGTATGCCGGCCGTTATGCGAAGCTGAAGGCAATCGCGAAGGATCAGTCGCTCGACGAGACCGAACGTCTCATCGCGCGTCTGAAGATGGCCGAGATTCCCCGCAACGGTAATCCGACCCGCATTCGCAACCGGTGCGAGCTGACTGGCCGCCCGCGCGGTTACTACCGCAAGTTCCGCCTCGCCCGCGTGATGCTGCGCGATCTGTCCAACAAGGGACTGATCCCCGGCGTCACCAAGTCGAGCTGGTAAGGACTACGAGATGGCATTGACCGATCCCCTGGGTGATATGCTCACCCGCATCCGTAACGGCCAGCGCGCCCGGAAGGACTCCGTCCTGACCCCGGCGTCGAAGCTTCGTGCGCGGGTGCTCGATGTCCTCCAGCGTGAGGGCTATATCCGTGGCTATAGCGACGAGCAGATGGGCCCCGCGGCCGGCATCCGCATCGAGCTGAAGTATTTCGAGGGTCAGCCGGCGATCAAGCACGTCGCGCGCATCTCGAAGCCCGGCCGTCGCGTGTACAGCGGTTCGCAGGAACTGCCGCGCGTTCGCAACGGCCTCGGCATCACGATCGTCTCGACGCCGAAGGGCGTTCTGTCCGACGCGGAAGCGCGCGAGCAGAATGTCGGCGGCGAAGTGCTGGCGGAGGTGTTCTGATGAGCCGCATTGGCAAGAAGCCGGTTTCGATCCCGAGCGGCGTGACCGCGACGATCGACGGCGGCGTGCTGAACGTGAAGGGGCCGAAGGGCACCCTCTCGCTCACGCTGCGCGACGAGATCAGCTACACGCTGGACGATGGCGGCATCCTGGTGAAGCCGGCCAACGACAGCAAGTCGGCGCGTGCCTTCTGGGGCATGCAGCGCACGCTGGTTCAGAACCTGGTGACGGGCGTGACCGAGGGCTTCACCAAGAAGCTCCTGATCACCGGCGTCGGCTACCGCGCGAACTCGCAGGGCAAGAAGCTGAAGCTTCAGCTCGGCTATTCGCACGACGTCGACATCGACGTGCCGGAAGGCATCGAGATCAAGACCCCGGATCAGACCACGGTCGAGATCTCCGGTATCGATAAGCAGAAGGTCGGCCAGATCGCGGCCGAGATTCGCCGTTGGCGCAAGCCCGAGCCTTACAAGGGCAAGGGTATCAAGTACGACGGCGAGTATATCTTCCGCAAGGAAGGGAAGAAGAAGTAATGACCAAGGGTCTCTCTCTCTTCGAGAAGCGGCGCCGCCGCAACCGTACCGCGCTGCGTGCGCGTGCTGGTGGCCGTGCGCGCCTCTCGGTCCATCGTTCGGGCAAGCACATCTATGCCCAGGTGATCGACGACGCCGAAGGCAAGACGCTCGCGTCGGCCTCGACGATCGACAAGGACGTCAAGGGCAAGGCGACCGGCGCGACCATCGCGGCGGCGCAGGAAGTCGGCAAGCGCGTGGCGGAAGCCGCGAAGAAGGCCGGCGTCACCCAGGTCGTCTTCGATCGCGGTGGCTTCCTCTATCATGGCCGCGTCAAGGCGCTGGCCGATGCCGCTCGCGAGAGCGGACTGGAGTTCTAAGACATGGCCGATGAAATCAACACGACCGACGCACCGGTCGAGGCGCAGGACGCCGGCCAGCCGAACGAGGGCCGTGGCCCGCGCGGCGGTCGTGGTGGCGGCGGCCCCGGCGGCGGCAACAACCGTGGCGGCCGTGACGGCAACCGTGGCCGTCGCGACGATCGTCGTGGCCAGGGTGCCGAGGACGGCGGCGAAGAGCTGATCGAGAAGCTGGTTCACATCAACCGCGTCTCGAAGACGGTGAAGGGCGGCAAGCGCTTCGGCTTCGCGGCGCTGGTCGTCGTGGGCGACGGCAAGGGCCGTGTCGGCTTCGGTCATGGCAAGGCGCGCGAAGTGCCGGAAGCCATCTCGAAGGCGACGGCTGCTGCCAAGAAGGCAATGGTTCGCGTTCCGCTCAAGGAAGGCCGTACGCTGCATCATGACGGCAATGGCCACTTCGGTGCCGGCCGCGTGACGCTGCGCACCGCACCGGCTGGTACCGGCATCATCGCCGGCGGCCCGATGCGCGCTGTCTTCGAATCGCTCGGCGTTGCCGATGTGGTGACCAAGTCGGTCGGCACGTCGAACCCGTACAACATGATCCGCGCCACCTTCGAAGCGCTTGGCGAGCAGACCTCGCCGAAGAGCGTTGCGCAGCGTCGCGGCAAGAAGATTGCCGACCTGCTCGGCCGCGGTGGTTCGCAGACCGCCGAGGCTGATGCCGCGGCTATCGCGGAGTAAGCGACATGGCGAAGATCAAGATCAAGCAGACCGGTTCGCCGATCCGCCGCACCAAGGACCAGCGCGCGACGCTGATCGGCCTTGGCCTGAACAAGATGCACCGCGTGTCGGAGCTCGAGGATACCCCCGAGGTTCGCGGCATGATCCGCAAGGTGCAGCACATGGTCGAGGTTCAGGGCTAAGCCCTTACCGAAACCAGGTGACAGACTAAGGGGAGGGGGCTAAGCGGCCCCCTTTCCAATTTCCATCAGCGCGACAAAAGCGAAAGCGAGTGCAACACATGAAACTGAACGACATCCGCGACAACCAGGGTGCCCGCAAGAGCCGATTCCGTGTCGGCCGTGGCATCGGTTCGGGCGCCGGCAAGACCGGCGGCCGCGGCGTCAAGGGTCAGAAGAGCCGCGAAGGCGTCTCGATCAACGGGTTCGAGGGCGGCCAGATGCCGCTCCACATGCGTATCCCGAAGCGCGGCTTCAACAACATCTTCGCCAAGGACTATGCCGAGGTGAACCTGGGCGCGATCCAGAAGGCGATCGACAGCGGCAAGCTGACCGCCACCGAGATCACCCAGGCCGAACTGAACGCAGCGGGCCTGACCCGCGGCGGCAAGGACGGCGTGCGCCTGCTCGGCAAGGGCGAGCTGAAGGCGAAGCTGAGCTTCACCGTCGCCGGCGCGTCGAAGTCGGCGATCGAAGCGGTCGAGAAGGCCGGCGGTTCGGTGACCATCCCCGTGATTGTTCCGGCTGCCGAGAAGGCCAAGGCCAAGCACCGTACGGTGCAGAAGGTCATTGCCGCCAAGAAGGCTGCCGGCAAGAAGGCGTAAGCCTGGCTGTTCCCCGGCTTCGGCCGGGGCCAGCTTCGGGCCGCTCGCAGCTGGGTCCGGCACTTGTCCGGGCGACAATTCGCTTCCGAGGTTAGACAAGCTCGAAAGCGTACCTATATGAGCGGCGGGGGGCGATTTTCAGCGCTCGCCGCCGTTTCTGTTTCGGGACGAATACGCACATGGCATCCGCAGCCGACCAACTCGCATCCAGCATCAGCCTGTCCAAGTTCGGGCAGGCGACCGACCTCAAGAAGCGCCTGTGGTTCACCCTCGGCGCGCTGATCGTTTTCCGGTTGCTCAGCTACGTCCCGATTCCGGGTATCGATCCCACCCAGCTCGATCTGCTGACCCAGCAGATGCAGGGCGGCGTGCTCGATTTCTTCAACAACTTCACCGGCGGCGCGCTCAATCGCGCGTCGGTCGTGGCGCTCGGCGTGATGCCTTACATCACCGCTTCGATCGTCGTGCAGCTCGCGACCTCGCTGTCGCCGACGCTGTCCGCGATCAAGAAGGAAGGCGAGAGCGGCCGCAAGCGCCTGAACCAGTATACCCGTTACGGCACCGTGGGCCTCACCGTGGTCCAGGGCTGGTTCATTGCCACGGGCCTCGAATCCGCGGGCTCGGCCGTGATCGATCCGGGCATCATGTTCCGCGTCGGCGCGGTGATCAGCCTTGTCGGTGGCACGCTGTTCCTGATGTGGCTGGGTGAGCAGATCACCAGCCGCGGCATCGGCAACGGCATCTCGCTGATCATCATGGCCGGCATCGTCGCGCGTCTGCCGCAGACGATGATCCAGCTGTTCGAACAGGGCCGCACCGGCTCGATCGACGCGCTGGTGCTGCTGATCATCATCCTCGGCGTTGCGGGCACCGTGCTGTTCATCTGCTTCATGGAGCGCGCCCAGCGCCGCATCCTGATCCAGTATCCCAAGCGCCAGACTGCGCGCGGGGTGCAGGCGGAGCGCAGCCATCTGCCGCTCAAGCTCAACACCGCCGGCGTGATCCCGCCGATCTTTGCCTCGTCGCTGCTGCTGCTGCCGCTGACGATCACGCAGTTCGCCGGTCAGACGACCAACACCGAGACGCTGTGGGGCGAGACGCTGGTCTGGCTCAACGCCAATCTGCGCCACGGTTCGCCGATCTACATGGCGCTGTACGGCTTCGGCATCATCTTCTTCTCGTTCTTCTACACCGCCGTGGTGTTCAATCCGGAAGAGACCGCCGACAATCTCAAGCGCTATGGCGGGTTCATCCCCGGCATCCGTCCGGGCAAGAACACCGAAGCCTATTTCGATTATGTGCTCACGCGCATCACCGTGATCGGCGCGCTGTATCTGACCGCGATCTGCCTCATTCCCGAATGGGCGTTCGCCGAGGCGGGCATTCCGTTCCTGATGGGCGGCACTAGCCTTCTCATCGTCGTGAACGTAACCATGGACACGGTGACGCAGATCCAGTCGCACCTGCTGGCGCACCAGTATGGCGATCTGATCAAGAAGGCGAAGCTGAAGGGCCGCCAGCGCTAATGGGCGTGGCGTAAGGGGAGAGTCAGTTGAACATCATCCTGTTGGGGCCTCCTGGGGCAGGCAAGGGCACCCAGGCAAGCCGTCTGGAAGCGGACCGGGGCATGGTCCAGCTTTCCACTGGCGACATGCTGCGCGCAGCGGTCAAGGCCGGCACGCCTACGGGCATGAAGGCCAAGGCGGTGATGGAAGCCGGGGAGCTGGTCTCGGACGAGATCGTCTCCGGCATCATCGATGATCGCATGGGCGAGCTGTCGGCCGATCAGGGCACGATCTTCGACGGCTATCCGCGCACTGCACCCCAGGCTGAGTCGCTCGACGCGATCCTCGACAAGCATGGCCGCTCGCTCGACCATGTGATCGAGCTGGCAGTGGACGAGGATGCGCTGGTCGAGCGCATCACCGGCCGCTTCAGCTGCGCGAATTGCGGCGCCAACTATCACGACAAGTTCAAGCAGCCCAAGGTTGCCGACACGTGCGACGTGTGCGGCCAGCACGAGTTCAAGCGCCGCCCGGACGATAATGAGGAAACCGTGCGCACGCGCATGGCCGAATATCGCGCGAAGACCGCGCCGATCCTGCCGATCTACGAAGCCCGCGGCATCGTGTCGCGCGTCGACGGCATGGCGGACATCGAGCATGTCACCGCCGCGATCGAAGCGATCCTCGACGGCAAGAGCTGATCGCGGCGCTCCGGCGCTAACGCTCGCTTAAGTCCGGCATGCGAGGGTCGCCTCCATGCCGGCCAAGCACGCCCTTCTCACCGCTGCCCGCGTCTCGGGCCTGTCCGCGCTCGCCCGCGCGGCGACGGCGAAGCAGTTGCGCATCCTGTGCTATCATGGCCTCTGGATCACGCCGGGTCCCGGCTTCGGCACCTGCCTGTTCATGGATCCCGCCCCATTCGAGGATCGCATGCGCCGTCTCAAGCGCTCGGGCCGCCCGGTGCTCGGCCTCGACGAAGCCGTCGCCCGGCTCGAAGCGAACGACCTGCCGCCTGCGTCCGTGGTCATCACCATCGACGATGGCTGGGTCTCGACCCTCACGCACATGCTGCCGGTGCTCGAACGCTACGAACTACCGGCGACGCTCTACGCGACCACCTGGTATTCCAGCCGCGATCTGCCGGTGATCAATGTCGCGGTCGCCTATCTGCTCGCGATGACCAGCCGCCGCGACATCGCGCTGGCACCCACCATCAGCCGCATCGAGGCGCTGCCCGAGGACCAGCGGCTCGATGCGCTGCGCGATCTCGGCCGCGAACTGGGCGTGAGCGAGGCCTGGCTCGACCAGCGCCAGTTCCATTTGCTGCGCGAGCATGAACTGGTCGAGGCGCATGCCCGCGGCCTCGACCTGCAGCTCCACACCCATCGCCATATCGACGTCTCCGGCCGCATCGGCCTCCTGACCGGCGAGATCGACGAGAACCGGGCCTTTCTGGAGCGCATCACCGGCGAGCGGGCCACGCATTTCTGCTACCCCAGCGGCACCTATCACCATTCTGCGCCGGCCTTGCTCGCCGAAAGCGGCGTGCGCTCCGCAACGCTCGTCAGCGAGGGCCTCAACGCGCCCGGCACCAATGCCTATGCGCTGCGCCGCTTCGTCGATGGCCGCAATGTCGCTCCGGTCGAGTTCGACGCCTATCTCTCCGGCACGCTCCATTATCTGAGCGAAGCGCGCACGCTGGCTCGCGACATCCGCATCCAGGCGCCCCGCCGCGCCGCTGCCGCATCGAGCATGCTGATCTGCGCAATCTGAGCGGCGCCCGCCCGCATGACAAAGATTTCATGATCCCGTCACCGAATCGCGGGGGTAGGGCGGCCTAGAAGCATCTCAACGGACCGACGCACTTGCCGGCCGTTACGGAGATCGCATCATGAAGGTTCGTTTCCTCGCTCCCGCTCTCGCCGCCGCCGCGATGATCGCTGCCCCGGCGATGGCCGCCACCGCGACCACGCATCACGCCAAGACCGCGAAGGTGCACAAGGCCAAGGCGCCGAAGCCGGCCAAGGCTTCGAAGACCGAGAAGAAGGGCGAATAAGTCTCAACCTCCCAGCATCTCCCTCCTCTGCCCCGGGGAGATGTGCGGCCGGCGGGATCCCCTTCCCGCCGGCCGCTTTGCGTCGTATTTGGCACCGCCTCCAGCGAAGCTGACAAGATATGACCCGCAAGATCCTGATCGTCGAAGATGACGCCGCAGCCGCGGCCTATCTCGCCAAAGGGCTGAGCGAGGCTGGGTTCGCGGTGGAGACCGCCGCCAATGGCCGCGACGGGCTGTTCCTGGCCAGCGAAGGCATTTTCGATGCGATGATCGTCGACCGGATGCTGCCCGGGCTGGACGGCCTCTCGATGATCGGCGCAGTCCGCGCGGCAGGACTGCGCACCCCCGCGATCATCCTGTCCGCACTCGGCACGGTCGACGATCGCGTGGACGGCCTCCATGCCGGGGGCGACGATTATCTGGTGAAGCCCTTTTCCTTCGCCGAACTGCTCGCGCGGATCGAAGCGCTGCTGCGCCGTGAGGAGCGCGCCGCGGCCGAAGTGCAGACCACGAAGCTGGTCGTCGGCGATCTCGAAATCGATCTGCTCGGCCGCACCGTCAGCCGCCAGGGCCGCGCCATTCCGCTGGGCACCCGCGAGTTCAACCTGCTCGAATTCCTCGCGCGCAATGCGGGTCAGGTGATCACCCGCACGATGATGATCGAGAAGATCTGGAACTATCATTTCGATCCCGGATCGAATGTGGTCGACGTTCACATGAGCCGCCTGCGTCGCAAGATTGAAGAGGGCTTCGCCACGCCGATCCTCCACACGGTGCGCGGCGCGGGCTATAAATTGTCGCCCGATCCCTGATGCGCATCTCGTTCACCGCGCGGATCGCGCTGCTGGCGATCGGGCTGGCGCTGGTCTCGTCGCTGGCGCTTGCCGGGCTGGTCTGGCTGCAGACGCATGACGATGCGGTCGAGGCACTGCGCCGCGATACGGTGGAGGAATCGAACGAGCTGGTCGCGGTCTGGCGCTCGGGCGGGATCGTCGCGCTCGAGCGCGCCATCGCCGATGCGCGCAGCGGCGACGATGCGCTGGTCGCCGAGATTGTCGATGCGTCGGGTACGCGGATCGGTGGGGCAGGGCCGGACCGGCTGTCGTTCGCGCCGCCGCCCGGCCGCTCCGAATTCCGCATCGCCCAGATTTCGGCCCAGGGCGATTTCGCCGGGCAGGATGTCGGCTTCGTCACCAGCCAGATCGGGCAGCACTGGATCGTCACCGGCCGCCTGCTCGACGATTGGGAGCGCGCCCAGCATGCGATCGAGCGTGCGCTGATCCTCGCGGTGTTGCTCGCCATCATCCTCGGAGTCGCGGGCGGCCTCGTCCTTGCCCGCTATGTCTCCCGCCGGCTCGATCATATCGCGGGCACCGTCGATGCGGTGGCGGCAGGCGACCTCACCCGCCGCGTGCCCGCATCGGGGGGTGACGCGTTCGACCGGCTGGCGCTGCGCATCAACGAGATGCTCAACCGGATCGACCGGCTGATGGGCGAACTGCGCATCGTCACCGACAGTATCGCCCACGATCTGCGCTCGCCCATCGCCCGGCTGCGGGTGCGGGCCGAAACTGCGGCGACCGCCAACGATCCCGCCCAGCGCGAGGCAGCGCTTGCCGGGCTGGTCACCGAAACCGATCTGGTCACGCGCATGCTGTCGGTCCTGCTCGAGATCAGCCGTACCGAAGCCTCCAATCGCGAGGCGCTGGTCCCGCTCGATCCCGCCACGCTGATCGAGGCGCTGGCCGATCTGTACGAGCCGGTGGCGGAGGAAGCCGGGATCGAGCTGGAGACGTCGGTCGCGCCACTACCGCCGGTGCCACTGCATCGCGAATTGCTGTCCCAGGCCATCGCCAACCTGATCGACAACGCCCTGCGCCACGCATCGTCCGGCGGTCATATCTCGCTCAGCCTCACCAGTGCGGACGGCGCGATGCGGATCGCGGTGGCGGATCGGGGACCGGGCATCGCCGAGGCGGATCGTGCCGAAGCGCTGCGCCGGTTCGGCCGACTCGATTCGGCGCGCAGCCTGCCGGGGGCGGGACTCGGCCTTGCGCTGGTCGATGCCGTCGCGCATCTGCATGGCGGGCGTCTGGAACTGGGCGACAATGCGCCGGGGCTGATCGCCACGCTGGTGCTGCCGCTACCCTGATCTGCCGTAACGGAAACCGCGCATTTCGCCCGATTCCGGGACCAAACATCGCCTTGGCCTTCGGGTGATATTGGAGTATGGTCCGCCTTCGACATAATCTTCCCGCTCGGGCGCTTGACAGTGCCGGTGCGGCTGCATATGTCGCCCTTCTTCCGAACCCTCGGTATCCGGCGGCGCAGTTTACGCGCTCGCCGCTGTCGTGCGTTTCGGATCAACGCTATGAGATGGGGGGCGGGCAGCCATGCGGTCCCTCGTGGAGCTGGGAGAATAATTCCATGGCACGTATTGCGGGTGTAAACATCCCGACCAACAAGCGCGTGATCATCGCGCTTCAGTATATCCACGGTATCGGCCCGGCCAAGGCCAAGCAGATCACCGACAAGCTGGGTATCGCTTCCGAACGCCGCGTGCAGGACCTGAGCGATCAGGAAGTGCTGCAGATCCGTGAGACCATCGACGCCAACTTCACCGTGGAAGGCGATCTTCGCCGCGAAACCTCGATGAACATCAAGCGCCTGATGGATCTGGCCTGCTATCGCGGCCTCCGCCATCGCAAGGGCCTCCCGGTCCGTGGCCAGCGCACGCACACCAATGCGCGCACCCGCAAGGGCAAGGCCAAGCCGATCGCCGGCAAGAAGAAGTAAGGGAGCGCTGACCAATGGCACGTGAACCGCAGCGCATTAAGCGCCGTGAACGCAAGAACATCACCGCTGGCGTCGCCCATGTGAATGCTTCTTTCAACAACACCATGATCACGATCACCGATGCCCAGGGCAACGCGATCTCGTGGTCGTCGGCTGGCATGATGGGCTTCAAGGGCTCGCGCAAGTCGACCCCGTATGCGGCCCAGGTCGCAGCGGAAGACGCGGGCAAGAAGGCCGCCGAGCATGGCGTCCGTACGCTCGAAGTCGAAGTGAAGGGTCCGGGTTCGGGCCGTGAGTCGGCGCTTCGCGCGCTGCAGGCGGTCGGCTTCCAGATCACCTCGATCCGCGACGTCACGCCGATCCCGCACAACGGCGTTCGTCCGTCGAAGCGCCGTCGCGTCTGATCGCCTTTCCGTAACGGGTACGGACTCGGGAGCGAGTCCGGCCCGTTTCGGCTGATTTTTCGGTGGAGTAGCTCCAACTCCACCCAACGAGAGGGAAAGCCCAGTGTCCGTCAATTCCAAGAACTGGCAGGAACTCAAGAAGCCCAACGGCCTCGAAAAGAAGCCCGGCGGCGATCCCAAGCGCAAGTCGACCTTCGTGGCAGAGCCGCTCGAGCGCGGTTTCGGCCTGACGCTCGGCAACGCGCTGCGCCGCGTGCTGCTGTCGTCGCTTCAGGGCGCTGCCGTCACGTCGATCAAGATCGAAAACGTGCTGCACGAATTCTCGTCGCTGGCCGGTGTGCGTGAAGACGTCACCGACATCGTCCTGAACGTGAAGCAGATCGCGCTCAAGATGCAGGGCGAAGGCCCGAAGCGTCTTCAGCTCTCGGCCACCGGCCCCGCCGAAGTGAAGGCTGGCGACATCGCCGTCTCGGGTGACATCGAAGTGATGAACCCCGATCTGGTGCTGTGCCACCTCGACGATGGCGCGACGCTCAACATGGAGCTGACCGCCGATACCGGTAAGGGCTATGTCCCCGCCGCGTCGAACCGTCCGGCGGACGCTCCGATCGGCCTGATCCCGGTCGACGCCCTGTACAGCCCGGTCCGCCAGGTTTCGTACAAGGTCGAGAACACCCGCGTCGGTCAGGAACTCGATTACGACAAGCTGACGCTCTCGGTCGAAACCGACGGCACCATCACCCCGGAAGACGCGATCGCCTATGCGGCCCGCATCCTCCAGGACCAGCTGGCACTGTTCGTTCACTTCGACGATTCGGCGATCACCCGTTCGGCTCCGATCGGCATGGCGGCTCCGGCTGCTCCGGCCGAGGGCGCCGTGGGCGACACCGCACAGATCAACCGTTACCTTCTCAAGAAGGTCGACGAGCTGGAACTGTCGGTGCGTTCGGCCAACTGCCTCAAGAACGACAACATCATCTATATCGGCGACCTGGTCCAGAAGACCGAAGCCGAGATGCTGCGCACGCCGAACTTCGGCCGCAAGTCGCTCAACGAGATCAAGGAAGTCCTGTCGTCGATGGGTCTCCGTCTCGGCATGGAAATCCCGGGCTGGCCGCCTGAGAACATCGAAGAGATGGCCAAGAAGCTCGAGCAGGAAATTATGGGGTAATCGCAGTGGATTAGCGCAAGCTAATCCGCGTCACGGCGATTACCTCGGCCGGCGGGTCAGTTTCGACCGACCCGACCGACGACGCGGCTTTGCCGCGGCGCTACCAAACAGAAAAGGCCTCGCAGCGATGCGGGGCCTTTTCCTGTTTGGGCACTTTAGAAGAGTTCTTGCCCACGGTGGACGATTTGTTACCTTAGAAACATGCGTGGGCTACTGTTCCTTTTGGCGCTTGTTATCGTCATTGTCGGATGCGAGACGCTTTACCGTTGGTATTACGATCTGGAAATTACGAGAGACTGGCTAATCTATCGCGCAGTTGCCCTTACGGTCGTGTGCGTGGTGCAAGTGATCCTATCTCGCCGTGATCAAAAGCGCCGACGGAGATATGGTAACCCGAACGAAAACGGTGTGGTCGTTCCAATTTTCCTGACGGCGTTTGGCGGCATCGGGTTCGGCATGTGGATTTGGCAGGTCATTGCCGCATTTCTGACCGGGCAGATTTTGGTTTCGACGATACCGGACACTTATACCGCATGGTCAGCCGATCCGGCCGGATTTGTAGTGGCCGTGGTGCTCAACCTTGCCGGTGCAATGTTCTTCTTTGTTATGTTCGCCTGTGGGGTGCTGATGATATGGAATCATATCCGAGCGCGAAAAGGCCCTGCTTGGCCTTGACGAATCGCCAGATTTCCGCTCTTAGGCGCGGCTTCACGCAATCGTGAGACAGGTTTTTGGCGGCGACCTTAAACACCGCCTGGTCTGGGGTTCCGTCAGACGGCCCCTTAACGAACGAAGGAAGAAGACATGCGTCATAAGGTTGGCGGCCGTAAGCTTCAGCGCACCTCGGCTCACCGTATCGCCCTGTTCCGTAACCTGAGCGCCGCGCTCATCAAGCACGAACAGATCACCACCACCCTCGCCAAGGCGAAGGAGCTGCGTCCTTACGTCGAGAAGCTGATCACGCTGGCGAAGAAGGGCGGCCTTTCGAACCGCCGTCTGGCCCATGCCCGTCTGCTCGACGATGCGCAGCTGGTGAAGCTGTTCGACGTGCTGGCGTCGCGCTACGCCGATCGCGCCGGTGGTTACACCCGCATCGTCAAGGCTGGCCCGCGCGCTTCGGACTCGGCTGAGATGGCGATCATCGAATTCGTCGACCGCGACGTCTCGGCCAAGGGCCAGGATTCGGGCCCGGTCCTGAACGACGAGGATTTCGACGAAGCCGCATAAGCGCTTCGCCGATCCGGCTTTCGAAAAGGCGGTCGCACCCCGGTGCGGCCGCCTTTTTCGTGCGCAAGCCCCATGTTCAGGGGGATTGCCCGAGCGACCCGTCGTCGCGACGCTTCCGGCCATGGCCCAAGCCGAAGACGATGCCCCCGAAGGCGCGGAATGGCGCAACGCCCGCGAAGGCGATGCCTATTCGACCGTGCTGCGCTGCCCCTCCACCGATTTCGAAGAGATCGGCAAGTGCATCACCGCCGCGACCGCGCGGCTGGCGCGGATGACCACCGATCTGGGCGCACCGGTGCCCGGCGCCCTGCTGGTCGAGGTCGACGCCACCAATGGCCATCTCATGCTAACTTGGCACGACGACGATGCCGAGACGCTGTTCGTCTATGTCGAGCTCAAGCATCTGTGGTGGGAATCGCTCGAACATCCCGAAGGCGCAGCGCACTTCGATCGCTACGCCCATCTGGCCATCTGCTCGGCGACCGAGAATTTCAACTACGAGGCCGATGGCGAATGGCGCGGCGACGACAATGCGCGCTACGACGTCTTCGAACTGTACCAGTGGGGCGATGCGCAAGAGGTGCGGGTTTAGCGGCCGCCTAATCCTTGTTTCGGGTCCGAAAGATTTCCTGATCCTTGGTACGCCACACCAATCCCCATCTATCTCCCTGAGCAGGAAGCCACGCTTTTCCGCCAATTCCGGCAAGTGGCACGATCCCTGCGAACAGTTGCGCGCCGGCAAACTGGCCGGTCGCAGGGAGAATGAAGATGAAGACCCGCTCGTCCGCGCTGTATCAGCGGACCGTCCATTACCAGCGCCGCCCGGCCACGCCGCTGCTCGGTGCCGTGACCGCGATCGGCTTCGCGCTGTTGCCGCTCGCCGTGCTGCTCTGGGCTGTGCCGCAGACCGGTATCGGGATCGCCTGATCGCCCCGGCTGCGCTAGACCCACCTCATGGAAGCGCCGCCTCTATATGAAGGTCGCCAGCCGCTCGGTGGCGGCTGGTGGGTCGTTCCGCCCTATCCGATGGCCATCCGCGAAGAGGATGGCTCGACCGTCATCTGGCATTCGCCGCGTGGGCTGAGCCTGTGGATCAGCGTCTATGGCGCGGATCCGGGCACGACCGCGGCGGATACGCTGGAGTGGGTCCTGTCCGGCCGTTCCGAAGATGCGTGGGACGAGATCGAGGAGCAGGGGCCGGTGCTGCTGCGCTATGGCTATCGGCTCGACGACAGCGATGCGGCTTGCCCGACCTTCTATGGCGCCGCGATCGCGCCCGATGGCGGCTATGCGCTGCTCGGCGCCTATTTCGAGGACGAAGCATCGCTGGCGGACGCGATGGCCACGTGGCGCAGCTTCGAGTGGAAGCCGTAAAAGGGGCGTTGAGTAAGCGCGCCGAGCTTCCTACGGTGCGGCCATTCCCAAATCGGAGGCCCTGATGCGCCGCGTATCCACGCTGTTCCCGCTGCTACTCGCCACGACTACCCCCGCAATTGCCCAGACCGCTCCGGAGACCACCGCCAGCATGCCCAAGATCGCCTATCCGCAGACCCGCCGCGTCGATGTGGTCGAGGAGCAGTTCGGGGTGAAGGTGGCCGATCCCTATCGCTGGCTCGAGAATGACGTGCGCAACGATCCCGAGGTCGCCGCCTGGGTCGCTGCCGAGAACAAGGTGACCGACGCCTATCTCGACACGCTGCCCGGCCGCGATGTGTTCGCCGCGCGTATCCGCCAACTGTTCGACTATGAGCGGTTCGGCGCGCCGACCAAGAAGGGCGGCCGTTATTTCTACATGCACAATTCGGGGCTGCAGAATCAGGCCGTGCTGTGGGTCCGCGACACGCTGACCGGCCCGGGCCGCATCCTGATCGATCCGAACGGCTGGGCCAAGGACGGCGCGACCGCGCTCGCCGAATGGCTGCCCTCCGACGATGGCAAGTATCTGATCTACTCGATTCAGGACGGCGGCACCGACTGGCGCACGGTCAAGGTGATCGACGTCGCCACCGGCAAGGAAACCGGTGACGAGGTCAGCTGGGCCAAGTACACGATGGGCGCGAGCTGGGCCAAGGACGGCTCCGGCTTCTTCTATTCGCGTTACCCCGAGCCGCCCGCCGACGCGAAATATACCGCGCTCAACGAGAATCACCGCGTCTATTTCCACAAGCTCGGCACGCCGCAGAGCGAGGACCGGCTGGTCTATGCGACGCCGGACAAGCCCAAGCTGGGCCATTATGCGGGCATCACCGATGACGGCCGCTATCTGGTGATCGGCACCAGCGAGGGGACCGACAACAAGAATATGGTCCATATCATCGACCTGAGCGATCCCGAGTGGAAGCCCAAGGCGATCATCCCCGAACTGAAGAACGACTGGTCGGCGATCGGCAATGAAGGTTCGGTCTTCTATTTCTCGACCGATGCCGGCGCCCCGCGCCAGCGGATCGTGTCGGTCGACATCGCCTCCGCCGATCTGACTCCGAAGGAGATCGTTCCGCAGAGCGATGCCACGCTGGGCGGCGCGACGATCGTCGGCGGGTGGCTGGTCCTGTCCTATCTCGTCGACGCGAAGACCGAAGTCCGCCGCTACACGCTGGACGGCAAGGCCGATGGCAAGGTCGCGCTGCCGGGCATCGGCACCGCAAGCGGCTTTGGCGGCGATCAGAAGGACACGGAGACTTTCTTCGCCTTCACCAGCTTCAACGCGCCGACCACCATCTATCGCTATGACGTGGCCACTGGAAAGGCGACGCCCTGGGCCCAGCCCAAGGTGGCGTTCAATCCCGCCGACTATGTGGTCGAGCAGCGCTTCTTCGCGTCGAAGGACGGCACGAAGGTTCCGATGTTCGTCGTCCGCCACAAGGATACCAAGGGCCCGGCACCGACGTTGCTCTGGGCCTATGGCGGGTTCAACATCGCCTACACCCCGGCCTTCTCGGCCTCGCGCATCGCGTGGATGGAGCAGGGCGGCGTGTTCGTCCTCGCCAACATCCGCGGCGGCGGCGAATATGGCAAGGCGTGGCACGATGGCGGCCGTCTGCAGAACAAGCAGAATGTGTTCGACGACTTCATCGGCGCAGGCGAGTATCTGATCCGCGAAGGCATCACCGGCAAGGACCAGTTGGCGATCCAGGGCGGCTCGAACGGCGGCCTGCTGGTCGGCGCGGTGGTCAATCAGCGGCCCGATCTGTTCGCCGCGGCGCTGCCCGCGGTAGGCGTGATGGACATGCTCCGCTTCGATCGCTGGACCGCCGGCCGCTATTGGGTCGACGATTATGGCTATCCGAACAAGGAAGCCGATTTCCGCACGCTGTGGAGCTATTCGCCCTATCACAACATCAGGGGCGGCCGGAGTTACCCGGCGATCCTGGCGACCACCGCGGATACCGATGATCGCGTGGTGCCGGGGCACACCTTCAAATATGCCGCCGCACTCCAGGCTGCCGATATCGGCGACAAGCCCCACCTCGTCCGGATCGAGACTCGCGCCGGCCATGGTTCGGGCAAGCCGACCGACAAGGTTATCGAGGAGGCATCGGACCTGTGGGCCTTCGCGGCGCGCTGGACCGGGCTGGAAGTCAAACCGCGGAAGTAACGACCTGATTCGAGGACGATCTCACCGGCACCCAAGCGGGTCGGTCGAGATCGGCCTCGATTATTTCGAAATAGTGCGCGGACCCCTTCGAAAGTTGGAAATCCTGTGACAGGCTCCCTGCAGAGATTCTGTGGGGGAAATCATGAGAGCTATTGTCGGATCCGTCGCAGCGCTTTCGCTGCTGAGCACCACCAGCTGCACCGCGATCCTGAAGGAAGTGCGCTATCCGGGCGGTTATCCCGCCTATGTGCTCGACAAAAGGACGTTCAATGCCTCGGGGTCGAAGCAGATGATTCTGCTTCGCGCGACGCTGATCCTCGGCCTGGCCGCAGAAATGAGCCGCGTCACGGTGAACGGCGAGGATGCCGATGCGTTCGCCAAGCACCTCAAGAACGCGACCGACGAGATCAACTATGCCGCGGCCGACGTCTACAGCGTCGGCGACCGCGCACCCTGCAGTACCACCGACGACAGCATCGGCCCGGACAATGACTGCAAGGGCTTTTACGAGAATTTCGACGCGAACCTTCCGCTGATCGAAGGACGCCTGATCCGCGTTATGCTGGCGGTGCTGCCGACCGATCAGGCGCGCAAATTCCTCGACGACGCCAGCAAAGGCAACATTCTCGGCGCGGCGCTGAACGCGTTCCGGACGGTGATGAAGGCCGCAGGCGGGCTGCATGTCGGCGCGGCGCGCTACCGCACCGGGCTCGAGGTTGTGGCGGGCCAGATGGGCGACAAATGCTATTCGGGTAGGGCCTTCGAAGCGGGCAACCTGACGACCGTGATCGAGGCCGCGGCATGCATCGGCCTGTCACAGGACAATATCTTCGCGAAGAGCCCGCCGGATCAGCGCAGCAAGCTTGCTGTCCCGGTGCTGCCAGCAGCCTTCATTATGCTGATGCGCGGGGTTGCCGCCGCCTGCGTCGCGCTGCCCTATGGCGGCAGCGAGAAGGCGGTCAACGACAGCCGCAAGGTTCGTGAGGAGGCATGCGGCGCGATCAGGTTCAACCCGACAGGCCGGCCGACGACGATGGAAGAGCAGGAGGATGGCGATCCGGATCCGACGGCGACTCCCACCCCGACGCCAACCCCGCCACCGACCACCTGATCGGCAGATCAAAGTCGTGTCGAAGGGCCTCAACAGCCCTTCCCCTCGCGGCTTCATCTGCTATGCGCGTCGGGCATGAACCATCATGCCGATTCCATCCTCATCGTCGATTTTGGCAGCCAGGTCACCCAGCTGATCGCGCGCCGCGTGCGCGAAGCTGGCGTGTACAGCGAGATCGCGCCCTTCAACACCGCTGCCGAAGCCTTTGCGCGGATGCAGCCCAAGGGGATCATCCTCTCCGGCTCGCCGGCGTCGGTGCTGGAGGATGGCAGCCCGCGCGTGCCGCAGGAGATTTTCGATAGCGGCCTGCCGGTTCTGGGCATCTGCTATGGCCAGCAGGTGATGATGCACCAGCTGGGCGGCACCGTCCGGCTGGGCGACAGCGGCGAATTCGGCAGCGCCTTTATCGAGATCCAGGACGAATGCGTGCTGTTCGACGGCCTGTGGCAGACCGGCGAGACGCATCAGGTGTGGATGAGCCATGGCGACAAGGTGACCGAGCTGGCGCCGGGCTTCCGCCCCGTCGCGACCAGCCCCGGATCGCCCTTCGCGGTCGTGGCAGACGATGCGCGGCGCTACTATGCGACGCAGTTCCACCCCGAGGTGGTCCACACGCCGGACGGCGCGCGCTTCCTCGCCAACTTCGTCCGTCACGTCTGCGGCCTGAGCGGCGAATGGACCATGGCCGAGTTCCGCGCCGCCAAGATCAAGGAAATCCGCGATCAGGTGGGCGATGGCCGGGTGATCTGCGGCCTTTCGGGCGGCGTCGATAGCGCAGTCGCGGCGGTGCTGATCCATGAAGCGATCGGCAGCCAGCTGACCTGTGTGTTCGTCGATCACGGCCTGATGCGTTCGGGCGAGGCCGATCAGGTCGTCAGCCTGTTCCGCGGCCATTACAACATCCCGCTGGTCCATGTGAACGCAGAGACGCTGTTCATGTCCGGCCTGATGGGCGTCACCGATCCCGAGGCGAAGCGCAAGTTCATCGGCAAGACCTTCATCGAAGTGTTCGAGGAGGAAGCGAAGAAGATCGGCGGCGCCGATTTCCTGGCGCAGGGCACGCTCTATCCCGACGTGATCGAGAGCGTCAGCTTCACCGGCGGGCCTTCGGTGACGATCAAGAGCCACCACAATGTCGGCGGCCTTCCCGAGCGGATGAACATGAAGCTGGTCGAGCCGCTGCGCGAACTGTTCAAGGATGAGGTCCGCGCGCTTGGTCGCGAACTGGGCCTGCCGGACATTTTCGTCGGCCGCCACCCGTTCCCCGGACCCGGCCTCGCGATCCGCATTCCGGGCGAAGTGACCAAGGAACGCTGCGACATCCTCCGCAAGGCCGACGCGATCTATCTCGAGGAGATCCGCAATGCGGGTCTCTACGACGCGATCTGGCAGGCCTTCGCGGTGCTGCTGCCGGTGCGCAGCGTCGGCGTGATGGGTGACGGACGGACCTATGACTCGGTGCTGGCGCTGCGTGCGGTAACGTCGACCGACGGGATGACCGCCGTGGCATTCGAATTCCCCGGCGGCTTCCTCGCCCGCTGCACGACGCGGATCATCAACGAGGTGCGCGGGATCAACCGGGTGACCTACGACTATACGTCGAAGCCGCCCGGGACGATCGAATGGGAGTGAGGGGTATTGTGGCATCCCGCAGGGCAGTTTGGCGTGGTGTTAGCCGGACCCGCTAACGCACCTACTGCCACCTGCTCATCTCTCAATTCTGCCTCCGAACTTCGTGAATTCCGTCGGAGCTAACGTGAAGCCAAATCGGCGATGTGGGTCTATTTCAAACGACCAACCAATCCGCTGTGATTTCGCCCCTGTGCCCTTCCGGCGCCAGCGCGGCGCGGAGGGCTTCCAGCAGAGGCGGCAGCGCTTGTATGAAGGCGTAGGGCGGGTTGACGATGAAAAGACCCGCGCCATTATAGATGCCGGGTTGATCTCTATCGTACAGCCAATGCTCCACGCTCATAAACTTCGGGATGCCGAGTTTGCTTAACTGCTCCCTCCACCGCCAATGCGTGGCGCGGTCCTTCAGTGGATACCAGATCACCGTTACGCCATGCGCCCATTTGCGGTAGGCGGCGGCTAGCGTGGCGGTGATCCGGTCGCGTTCGTCTGTCTGCTCGTAGGGCGGATCGACCACCACCACGCCGCGCCCGGTGCGGGTCGGGAGCATCGCCAGCCAAAGCTCGTAGGCGTCGCGCTCATGCACGGCAGCGAGTGTGTCGCGCATCGCGCCGCGCAGGACACGGGCGTCCTCGGGATGTTTTTCATTGAGGATCAGGAGGTCCTGTAAGCGCAGAAGCTGCGCTAGAATGCGCGGCGAACCGGGATAGAGGTGCGGCTCGCTCCCGACATTCACCGCCTGTACGGCGGCGCGGTAGTCGTTCAGCAAAGGGTTTGAGTCGGCAAGGGTCCGCAGCACGCCACCCGCGGCTTCGCCGGTGCGCTGGGCCTGATCGCCGTCAAGGTCGTAGAGCCCGCAGCCGGAATGGGTGTCGATCAGGGTCAGCGCGCCCGGTTTGAGCTGCAAGGCCCGCACAAGCGCGATCAGCAGGCTGTGCTTCACTACATCGGCGCTGTTGCCGGCATGGAAGGAATGGCGATAGTTCATTGCAATTCAAAATCCTGACGGTCTGCCTTCGTACGAGCTGCTGGGCGCGGAAGCCGAGCGGTAGGCGATTGAAGCAACCAATCCGGCGCTCGTACCCAGTCGGGCGGAAAGCTTCAAAGCCCTTCTGTGCGAAGCCTCAAATCCACTTTAGCGGTCGGCGACAACTGACGGCAGCTACGGCTTTGATCCGCAAGGCACGGCTTAGCGCGCCGCGATCGGACCGGTCTTAAGCGCTGGGTATCGCCTGCGCGTTGGGAATGAACCCGCACCTGTGCTTCGGCACGGCTGGCGTGCTAAAGCCGACGATATGTCGAACTCCCGAGGCAATTCCGGCACCGTAAATGTCGATGGGGTGTCGTATGATTGGCACCTTCAGCGCGAACCGCATCTGTCGGATGACGAAGGGTGGAAGGGAATGACGATTTCCATTCTCCGCAGGATGCCAAGCGCGAAGCGTTGCTGGAGTTTCCGCCACCCAAGCGGCTGTTGAAGGGGATGCCGCGCGGTCGTCTTCAACTCGATGACGCCACGATCTCGCGGTGCGTGCGCGCCGCTATGTCGGCCGGTTGGGAGCCGATGTCGCGGGGGAGGCCGATGGTGTTCATGGTCGACGCCGATGGCAATTGAGACGCTCGCCGCGAATGCCAGGGCGCGCCACTCGGCGCGGCAACGCGCCGCCGCGCGCTGAGCCGATTGCATCGCACCGTCGAAGGTGAGACTGTGCCGCCGGGCAATCGGGGATCGGACCATGGGCAGGTTTCACCACTTCGCGGGCATCGCGGCACTGGCATTGCTGGCATCGTGCGGCAGCGAGACCGAGACCAATGTCACCACCACGGTCCAGACCGACAATGGTAGCGAGATCATCGTGCCGCAGTCGAATGTGGCGGCGGGCAATGATGCCGTCTCGAACAGCGTCGAGGGTGTGGCTCCGGTCGTGAACATCGCGCCGGACGGCCTTTCGCTGGTCGGTGAGAGCGGTTCGACGCGGCACCTGACCTTCGGCATGACGCGTGAGGCGGTTGTGGCCGCGGTCGGCACTGCGCTGGGCACTCCGACGGGCACGGCGCGGAACGAGGAATGCGGGCAGGGGCCGGTCGACACCACCGACTTCAAGGGCGGGCTGAGCCTCTCGTTCCAGCAGGGCAAGTTCGTCGGCTGGGATTTGGACGGGCGCGACAAGCCGCCCTTCACCACGGCTGCGGGGATCGGCACCGGATCGACGCTGCGCCAGCTGCGCGACGTGATGAAGGTTACGGTCGAGGAAAGCACGCTGGGGACCGAGTTCGCCGCGGGCGAGCTTGGCGGGCTGTTGAGCGCCGATGCGCCGGACGGCAAGATCGAGCATATGTGGGCAGGATCGGTCTGCCAGTTCCGGTGATCGTCGAGGCGGCTGCGGACGATCGCAGCGCGGTGATCGCGCTGTGGGAGGCGTGCGGGCTGACGCGGCCGTGGAACGATCCCGCCAGCGACTATGCCCTCGCGCTGTCCGGCGCGACATCGGCCGTGCTGGTCGCGCGCGATGGCGAGGGGTTGGCGGGCAGCGTCATGACCGGTTTCGACGGGCATCGCGGCTGGGTCTATTACCTTGCCGTCGCGCCGGACCGGCAGCGCGGGGGCGTCGGCCGGGCGCTGATGGCGGCGGCGGAAGCTTGGCTGCGCGAGCGCGGGGCGCCGAAGATCCAGCTGATGGTGCGCGAGGATAATGACGCGGCACTCGGTTTCTACGAGGCGCTGGGGATGGAGCGGCAAAAGGTGGTGACGCTAGGCCGGTTTCTCGGCAAGGAAGACGCATGATCGCGATCCATGGCATCAAGAACTGCGACACGATGAAGAAGGCCTTCGTCTGGCTGGACGAGCATCGCATCGCCTACACCTTCCACGACTATAAGAAGGAAGGCGCCGACCGCGCCCGGCTGCTGCGCTGGATCGAGGCTGCGGGCTGGGAGACGGTGCTGAACCGCGCCGGCACCACCTTCAGGAAGCTGCCCGACGACGTCCGCGCCGGGGTGGATCAGGACAAGGCGGTCGAGCTGATGCTGGAGCAGCCCTCGATGATCAAGCGGCCGGTGCTGGAGTTCCCCGGCGGGGTGCTGATCGGCTTCAAGCCTGAAATCTACGCCCGGGCATTGCTCTGAGACAGGACTCTGAGGCAGGCGCCCGGCCGCGGGCAGATTACCGGTTGTTGCGGAAATAGGCGGTGAGCGTGTCGAACGGGTTGGCGATCGGCTGCGTGGCATAATCGCGCTTGCCGCAGGCGGTGAGCAACACGCCCCAGATCGCCGAACCCTCATTCGCGGTCAGCATCTGGCCAGGATTGTCGTTGCTCGAAAGTAGGGTGCCATTGGCGTAATAATTGTCCGACAGGATCTGGTGCTGCATCGTCCGGCAATTGCCGCGGCGGCGGATTTCCGAAAGGTTGAAGTCGCGCACATCGCCCATCGTCTCGTAGATCGACTGGGTGCGGAACTCGATGATGTCGCCGCGCAGCACCACCGTCGAAGCATCGATCACATAGGCGGTGCGATCCGGCGATTGCCCGGCGATCGAGGCCACGCGCCAGCTTTGCGCCGAGGCACAGCCAGCCCAGCCGAGAGTGATCGCCACCAGAAAATAACGTGCGATTCTGGTCATTCGAGGCCCCCTTCTGAGATATCTGCGGGATAATGCAGAACCGGCGCGGAAGGAAGCGTCTTGCGCGGGCGCGGAGACAATCTAGGTGAGGCGGAATGAGCGCTACGCCGACCGATTTCGACAAGATCCGCGTCCGCGCTGCGCAGCATGGGCTGTTCGAAACGGTGATCCTGCATGGCCAGCTGTCCGAGGCCGAGCCGATGACCGCGGCATTGGAAGCGGCGATCCGGACGAAAGCGTCGGGCGACAGTGGCATCGCCCGGTCCAATGTCGGCGGCTGGCATTCGAAGACCGACATGCTCGACTGGGGCGGCCCGGCGGCGGCGAAGCTGGCGGACATCGCGGTGAAGATGGCCAGGCGCATGTCGCGGTTCGACGGGGCGGAGCCGGAATGGTCGGTGCGGATGTGGGCCAATGTCTCCCCGCCCGGCGCGCTCAACATGAGCCATGCTCATCCCGGCGTGCTGTGGGCCGCGGTCTATTATGTCGCGACCGGCGAGGCGGGGCAGGGGGGCGAGCTGTACCTCGAGGACCCGCGCTTCCCGCTGCCGCAAATGACCTGGCCCGGCTTCCGTGCGATCGGCGCCGATGGCGTGCCGCAGGATACCGAGCACCGCATCGCCCCGCAGCGCGGCGATCTGGTGCTGTTCCCCGCCTGGATGCGGCACGGTGTGCGGCCCTATCAGGGCAGCGGCGAGCGGATTTCGATCGCGATGAACCTGTATGTCGGGCCGCGGGGCTGAGCGGGACGCTTTACCCCTCCTCCCACTGGAACACTTCGTCGAGCGGCTTGCCGAAGACCATCGCGATGCGGAAGGCGGCTTCGAGCGTGGGGGAATATTTGCCCTGCTCGATCGCCGCGACCGTCTGGCGGGTGAGGCCGATCCGCTCGCCCAGTTCGGCCTGGGTCATTTCCCCGGCCATGAAGCGCAGCGTGCGGATCTGGTTGGCGATGTGGCCCTTAGCCATGCCAGCCCCTCCGGTAGCTGGTGACGGTGACGGCCAGCCGGACCAGTTCGGCGATGACGATCGCGGCAAGCGCCGAATTGGCGACCTTCCACCCGCTTTCCACCAGCGGCAGGACCACGCCGACCCACAGCATCAGGACCATCAGCGTATAATAAGCGGCGGTCGCGCCGCGGCGGCCGATGTCGCGGTCGCGCTCGTCGGGTTTGGCGCGGGTCTCGGCCGCGGACTGGATGCGCAGGGTCAGCCAGCCGCCGCCCAGCACCAGCAGCCGCACCACGGTGGCCGCGCCGAACAGGCCGACATAGGTGAGGGTGGTATCGCGCACGCCGACGGGCTCCACGATCCCCACCGCGACGAAATAGGCGCCATAGGCCAGGGTCATGCCGATCAGTTCGATCCAGGCGAGCTTTTCACGATAGGCCATGTTCAACCTCCGATCCGGAAACGGACGAGCTGGAAGCCCGAATGGACCAGCTCGGCCAGTACGAGCGCGGCGAGCATCGCATTGCCCAGCACGACCGGCGCGAGTTCGGGATCCAGCTTCATCTCGCCGGCGATCCGCAGCAGCACCGGGCCGGCGAGCATGGTCGTGACCACCGCGGCGGACAGAATGAAATAGGCGGGGCGATAGGCGGCAATCGCATAGGCCTTCTCGCGGTCGTCGGCCGGGGCATTGGCCGATTTGGGCGAGAAGATCGCGACCAAAGTCGCCATGACGATGTGGATCACCGTCAACACGATCACGGCGAGGACGAAATCGCCCGTCGCTTCGCCCTGATCGATTCGCCCCGCCTTCAAGGCGCCGATGAAGCCGGTGAAATACCAGCCCCAGATCACCAATGTGATCGCCATCGACGACAAGAGGATTTTCTCCCTGAACGTCATCTTTATCGAACTCCATGTTCTCGATTCGTGACTCTATGTAAAAAATATCTGACATTGAGTCAAATGCACTTGGCGCGACTGGCGACTCTGCTGGTGCGCGCTGCTGCGCCGGGCTAGGGAACGCGCCATGTCTCACGTCACCCTCGACACCTCGACCAGCCGGGCCAATCCGACCCCCAGCCCCCAGAAGCGCGTGACTATCCCCGCGCTGCGCAACCGCAAGGGCAAGGACCCGATCGTGATGCTGACCGCGTACACCACGCGGATGGCGCAGTTGCTCGATCCGCATTGCGATATCCTGCTGGTCGGCGACAGCCTGGGGCAGGTGATCTACGGCCTGCCGTCCACCCTGCCGGTGACGCTGGACATGATGATCGCGCACGGCGCGGCAGTGGTACGCGGCAGCTATCGCTCGGCGGTGATCGTCGACATGCCGTTCGGCAGCTATGAAGCCAGCCCCGAGCGCGCGTTCGAAAGCGCGGCGCGGGTGATGGCCGAGACCGGTGCGGCTGGCGTGAAGCTGGAAGGCGGCGCGCCGATGGCGCCGGTGGTGCAGTTCCTCACCGGGCGCGGCATTCCGGTGATGGGCCATATCGGGCTGACCCCGCAATCGGTGAACGCGCTGGGCGGCTATGGCGCGCGGGGCCGCAGCAATGCCGAACATGCGCAGATCCTGGACGATGCCCGCGCGATCTCCGATGCGGGCGCGTTCGGGATCGTGGCCGAAGGCGTGGTCGAGAATCTGGCCAACGAGATCACCGCCGCGGTGCCGGTGCCGGTGATCGGGATCGGCGCATCGAACCAGTGCGACGGCCAGGTGCTGGTGATCGACGACATGCTGGGCATGTTCGAGCGCACGGCGCGGTTCGTGAAGCGCTATGACGACATGGCTGGCCGCATTTCCGCCGCGGTTGAAACCTATGCGGCGGATGTCAGGTCGCGGTCGTTTCCGGGACCCGATCAAGTCTATGCGGCACGCGATTGACGGGCTATCAGCGGCGTTCCGCGCGGCTGGGCCGTGATTGCGATGCCACCCATGGAGTAAGTTTTGGCGCTTCCCCCCAATGATTCGACCAACGATGCCTTTGTCCGCGAAGTGGACGAAGAGTATCGCCGCGAGCAGCTTTTGTCGCTGTGGCGCAAATGGGGCCGCAGCGGGCTGATCGTGCTTGGCGTCGCGCTCGCGGCGCTGGCGGCCTATCTCTATTTCAATTCGCGTACCGACCAGCAGGCCGGCAAGCAGGGCGAGCAGTTCAGCGCGCTGCTGGAAGAAGTGAAGACCGGGCAGGCCGCAAAGGCCGGTCCCGAGCTGCGCAAGCTGGCGACCGATGGGCGCCCGGGCTATCGCGTGATGGCGCTGTTCACCGAAGCCGATCTGCTGCTGGCCAAGGGCGACCTGAAGGGCGCCGCGTCACGCTATGCATCGGTTGCGAACGACAGCTCGGTCGCGCAGCCGTTCCGCGATCTGGCGCTGATCCAGCAGACCCGCGCGGAGTTCGATTCGATCAATCCGCAGGTGGTGATGGATCGGCTGAAGGGTCTGGCCACGCCGGATTCGCCCTGGCTGGGCACCGCCGGCGAGACCATCGCGGCAGCCTATATCAAGCAGGGCAAGCGCGCCGAGGCGGGCAAGATGTTCGCCACGATCGCCCAGTCCAAGGGCTATGTTCCCGACAATATGCGTCAACGTGCGCTCGAGATGGCCGGTGCCTATGGTGTCGACGCTTCCGGTGCGGCTGAGGAAAAGAAGGCTCAATGAAGAACTGGGTGAGGATGACGGCCGCCGCTGCGGCGCTGCTGGCGCTGGGCGGATGCGGTGTGTTCAAGGGTGGCACCGGCAATCGTACGCCGGTCGTTGGCCAGCGTATTCCGATCCTGCCGTCGGAAAGCGAGAGCGCGGCCGATGCGGCGCAATCGGGCCTCGAAGTGCTGGTGCCTGCGGCTGCGGCGAACCCGAGCTGGACCCAGCCGGGCGGCAACGCGTCGAAGTCGATGGGCCATCTGGAGCTGGGCGGCACGCTGACCAAGGCGTGGAGCGTGCAGATCGCGGGCGGCAACAAGCGCGAGCGGCTCGCCGCCTCGCCGGTGGTCGACGAGAACCGCCTGTTCGTGGTCGATGTCGAAGGCACGGTCACGGCCTTTGCCGCGGATAGCGGATCGAAGCTGTGGGCGGTCTCGACCGTCAAGGACACCGAGAACAAGAGCGCCCGCTTCGGCGGTGGCGCCAGTGTCGAGGCGGGCCGCGTCTATGCCAGCAACGGGCTGGGCGATGTGGTTGCGCTCGATGCGACCAACGGCAACGAAGTGTGGCGCAAGCGCCCGGGCGGCCCGCTGCGCGGTTCGCCGACCGTGGCGAACGGCCAGGTCTATGTGGTGACGCAGGACAACCAGCTGATCGCGCTGAACCAGGAAGACGGCGCGGTCGTGTGGACCGTTTCGGCCAGCCTCGAGACGCAGGGCGTGTTCGGCGTGGCAGCCCCCGCGGTGGCGCAGGGCACGGTCGTCGCCGGCTTCTCTTCGGGCGAACTGAACGCCTATCGCTACGAGAACGGCCTGTCGCTGTGGACCGACGTGCTTTCTCGTTCGAGCATCTCGACCTCGGTGTCGTCGCTGTCGGATATCGATGCCGAGCCGGTGATGGATCGCGGCCGCGTCTATGCCGTGGGCCAGGGCGGCCGCATGGTCGCGATGGACGTCACCAGCGGCACGCGCCTGTGGGAACAGAATGTCGCCGGTATCTCGACGCCATGGGTTGCGGGTGAGTGGATCTTCATCGTCACCGACGATGCGCGCCTGCTGTGCCTGTCGCGCGGCAGCGGCAAGATCCGCTGGATCTCGCAGCTCAAGCACTATCGCAACGAGAAGAAGAAGACGAACCCGATCAGCTGGACCGGGCCGATCCTGGCGGGCAACCGCCTGGTGCTGGTCAACAGCCGCGGCGAGATCGTCTCCGCTTCGCTCGCCGATGGCAGCGTGACCTCGACTCTGGAAACCAAGAGCGAAGTGACGCTGTCGCCGATCGTGGCGAACAACATGCTCTATGTGCTCGACGACAAGGGCCGCCTGACGGCCTATCGCTGAGCCCTTCCCCCGGCGGGGAGGCCAAGGATCGGCGGCGGCGGGGCAAACTCCCCGCCGCCGCTTTTTCGTTGGCATTCCCTTCCGCAACCATGAACCCTAGAAGCAGATCATGTCCCTACCCATCGTCGCCATCATCGGCCGCCCGAATGTCGGCAAATCCACGCTGTTCAACCGGCTGGTCGGCAAGCGCCTTGCGCTGGTCGACGACCAGCCCGGCGTGACGCGCGACCGCCGCGAAGGCGATGCGAACCTGCTGGGGCTGGAATTCCGTATCATCGATACTGCCGGGTTCGAGGATGAGGACGCACAGACCCTGCCGGGGCGGATGCGCATCCAGACCCAGGCGGCGGTGAACGAAGCCGATGTCGCGCTGTTCGTGGTGGATTCCCGCGCCGGGGTGACTCCGCTGGACGAGGAGATCGGCCGCTGGCTGCGCTCGTCCGATACGCCGGTGGTGGTGCTGGCCAACAAGGCCGAGGGCAAGGCGGGCGAGACCGGCGTGATCGAGGCGATGGCGCTGGGCTTTGGCGATCCGATCCCGTTCTCGGCCGAGCATGGCGAGGGTATGGCCGATCTGTTCTCCGCACTGCTGCCGCATATCGAGCGCGAGGAGATCGAGGTCGAGGAGGAGGATCCCGATGCTCCCGGCGCGCCGCTGAAATTCGCGGTGGTGGGGCGGCCGAATGCGGGCAAGTCCACTTTGGTCAACAAGCTGCTGGGCGAGGACCGGATGATCACCGGTCCGGAAGCCGGGATCACCCGCGATTCGATTTCGGTCGACTGGGAGTGGGAAAGTCCGGAAGGGCCGCTTCCCGTGCGCCTGATCGACACGGCCGGGCTGCGCAAGAAGGCGCGGGTCGAAGAGAAATTGGAGAAGCTGTCGGTCGCCGACACGCTGCGCTCGATCGACTTTGCCGAAGTGGTGGTGCTGCTGCTCGATGCGACGCGCGGGCTGGAAGTGCAGGACCTCAAGATCGCCGATCGCGTGCTGCAGGAAGGCCGCGCGCTGATCATCGCGGTGAATAAGTGGGACGTGGCCGAAAATGCCTCCAGCCTGTTCAACGGGATCAAGGGCGCGCTGGAGGAAGGACTGTCTCAGGCCAAGGGCATTCCGGTGCTGACCGTGTCGGCGGCGACCGGCAAGGGTCTGGACGTGCTGATGAAGGTGGCGTTCGAGACGCGTGAGGCATGGTCGCGGCGCATTTCGACCGGCCAGCTCAACCGCTGGTTCGAACGTGCGATCGAAGCCAATCCGCCGCCCGCGCCGGGGGGCAAGCGGATCAAGCCGCGCTACGTCACCCAGATCAAGTCGCGCCCGCCCAGCTTCGTGTTGTTCGGCACGCGCGTCGATCTGCTGCCGACCAGCTATCAGCGCTATCTGGTCAACAGCCTGCGCCGGGAGTTCGATTTCGGCGCGGTGCCGGTGCGGTTCACGATGCGGGCGCCGAAGAATCCGTTCGACCACGACAAGAACTGATGATCGAGATCGATGCCCGCGGCATGCGCTGTCCTTGGCCGGCGATCCGCCTGGCCAAGGCGCTGCGAGAACATCCGGGCAGGGCGATCGAGATATTGGCCGACGATCCTGCCGCACCGCGAGAACTTGCGCTGATTGCAGAAAATGCAGGTGTAAGGCTGCAAGATGCTGAAGGCGACGGAAACCATCGTTTCCGCGTCATCCCCTAGATCTACATCAACTTGCTGTTTACTTACGCAGCCTAAAGCTCGGCTGTACCTTCGGTGGTGCGGAGTGAGTATAGCATGTCGAGTGCGAGTGATCCGCTGGTGAACTGGGACGCGTTTTCAAATGCGCGTGCGGAGCTTGGCGCCAATTTCGTGCGTATTCTCGGTTACTTCCGGGAAGACGGCGTGAAATCGGTCTCGCAGATCGAAGACGCGATGCGTTCGCAGAACGCCGCCGCGATGGTGCTTCCCGCACATACGCTGAAGGGCGAATCACGCCAGTTCGGCGCCGATCCGCTGGCCGAAATCGCCGAAATGATCGAAGCGATCGCGCGCGACTGCGTGGAGAGCCGCGACACGCCCAGCCCGGCACTGGAACATGTCGTGCAACTGCGTCCGCTGTTCGAATCCACGCTGGCGCTGCTCGAGCGCGAAGCGAACCCGCTGGTGGCACGCAAGCCCACCGCATTCGGACGCCGCCCGGCCTTCTAATTTCGGTTCAACAGAGCTGAAACAGCACGGCACCGGCCCGCTCCCCTATCCGGGGAGCGGGCCGGTGCCGTATCGGCGAAGCTGCAGGGAAAGGCTTACGCCTCTTCCTCGACCGACCGGCTGTTGAGCTGGACGTAATTCTCGATCCCCATGCGCTCGATCATCTCGAACTGGGTTTCCAGCGTGTCGATATGCTCTTCCTCGCTGTCGAGGATCTGGCGGAACAGGTCGCGGCTGACATAGTCGCGCACCTTCTCCGAATGCTCGATCGCGTCCTTCAGGACGGCGACGGCTTCATATTCGAGATCCAGATCGGCCTTGAGCACTTCGGCGACGGTCTCGCCGATGCGCAGGCGGCCGAGCAGCTGGAAATTGGGCAGGCCGTCGAGGAACAGGATGCGCTCGGCAACCTGGTCGGCATGCTTCATCTCGTCGATCGATTCGTGACGCTCGAACGCGGCGAGCTTCTTCACGCCCCAGTGATCGTACATGCGGTAATGCAGCCAATACTGGTTGATCGCGGTGAGCTCGTTCTTGAGCACCTCGTTCAGAAATTCGAGGACCTTCGGATCGCCCTTCATGACGCTGTTTCCCTGCTTGTTACAGGCAGGTGTTTAGCCCTGTTCGGGAGTTCCGAACAGTCAAAAAATGGCGGATTTCCGTGGGTTTCGCTAGTTGCGAGTGTTACGCAGCAGCACGTTCGGAATTGATAATCTCTCGCGCGAACGGGACGCACTGGCCGCATTTCGGCTGGAGGCCAAGGGCGCGATAGGCCTGGCAAGCGCTGCGCGCGCCGTCACGTGCGGCCGCGCGCACATCGCGTTCCTTGATTGCATTGCAAACGCAAACGACCATCAGACCCTCGAACTCTCGCTGCACCCACTATGGGGATATTGAGACTGATTCGCAACGGCTATTGCGTATCGCTCGCAAGAGATGAAGAATCGGTTCGTCGCAAAAATTTGCCCGGAATCAGTCGCTCGCAGCCGCCGCGCCGCGAATCGGCTGGAAGCTGAGCCGTGACAGGCTCCGCCACAGCCATTCGAGCGGGCCATAGCGGAAATGGGCCAGCCACGGCTTCGACCAGAGCAGCATCAGCGTCCACACCGCGAACACCACCAGATAGAGCTGCGCGCGGCCGAGATAGCCGAACCAGCCCAGTCCATAGCCATAGAAGAAGGTGGTGCAGATCAGGCTGGTGGTCAGATAGTTGGTGAAGGCCATCCGTCCCGTCGCTGCGATGCGGCTGGTGAGGGCGCCGCCCGGCCGCGCCAGCAGGATGATGAGGCTGGCCCAGCCAACGATCATGAAGGGCCGGAAGATGCTGGTCAGCGTCATCGATCCCAGCACGACCGAGAACAGGCTGAAATCGGCATTCAACTGATAGGCAGCCAGTGCGGCATAGGCAGGGATACCGATGCCGAAGCCCAGCCATAGTGCTTTGCGATAGCCGGCGCGGGTCCATTCCCCGCGCAACAGCCCGCTCTTCAGCCCGGCCATGCCGAACAGCATATAGGCGAGGGTCTCGAAGCCCACGAACATCGTTTGCGCCAGCGGCCCCAGCGGATTCTCGCGCAGCCGCTCCGCCACGATTCCTGCATAGTTGCCGCGATAGATCGCCAGTTCCTTCGCGATCTCCGCAGCGGTGGGGATGCCGAACGTACGGTTGAACCCGGCCAGGTTCTTGGCGGCCTCCGCTGCGTCCTTGCCTTCGCCCGCAGCTGCGATCTGGAGGAAATGGATGCCGACCGGCAGCATCGCCATCACCAGCAACTGGACGACCAGCAGCAGCACGCCCAGGACGATCAGCCTGCTGGGCCGCATCCGGCGGCAGAAAAAGGCGATCATGCCGACCAGCGCGTAATGGCCCAATATGTCGCCGAACCAGACCAGCCACAGATGGGCCAGGCCGAACAGCAGCAGCCAGATCATTCGCATGTAATGGACCCTGGCCGGGCTCTCGCCCTTGGCTTCGGCCCGCTCGATCACCAGCAGGATCGACGCGCCGAACAGGAACGAGAACAGGCCGCGCATTTTGCCGTCGAACAGCACGAAATTGGTAAGATAGACGGCCAGATCGATCCCCTCCGCACCGCCATAGGCGCGCGGATTGAAATAGGCGGCGATCGGCATGCCGAACGCCACGATGTTGAGCAGCAATATGCCCATCACGGCGACGCCGCGAACGGTGTCGAGCGATTGCAGGCGGGCGATGGGGGCTGCGGTGTCGCTCATGCTTTGCGCGCCACCCACGCGATCGGCAGGCCGACAAGGAGGAGGTGGCACAGAAGCTGCGGCACGATCTGGACCGGCGTCGACGGCAACGGCATGCCGAAGCGCGCGGGCACCACGATCAGGTTCATCACCACATAGGTGCCCAGACCATAGAGCAGGCCCCAGAGCAGCCATTGCCGCTTGAGCGCCGGAATACGGTCCGCCGCGAGGACGAAGATCGCGGCCATGATCGCCATCAGCGTAAAGTGGACGGCGAGGCCGAGCGACGCGCCCTGCGCGCCCCATTTGGTGGCGCCGGGAAAGGGACCGGACGCGACGAAGCGCAGCATCGCCTCGACATCGCGGCCCTTGTTGAGCGTCATGCCGATCGCCGCGAGGATATCGAGTGTCCCCGCGATCAGCGTGGATACGATGATCCGCCGCCCCGTGCTCCAGCCACCCGCCATGCCTGCCCCCTCGCGTATTTCGCGGGCGAAGCTACAGCCAGCTTGCGATCTGCTCCAGCGACTTCTTTTTCAGCGCATGCGCGGGGACGGTCGCGTCCTCTGCGGCATGACCGGTGACGATGATCATCATCGGCTTTTCATGCGCGGGCCGCTGGCAGATGCGGTTGAGGAACTTCATCGGATTGGGCGTGTGGGTCAGCGTGGCGAGACCCGCCTCGTGCAGCGCGGTCAGCAGCATGCCGCAGGCGATCCCGACACTTTCGGGAACATAATAGTTCTGCATGTCGGTCACCGCGTCGATCCCGCCGCGGCGCTGCGCGAACACCACGATCAGCCAGGGTGCGGTTTCGAGATAGGGCTTGTCCGCATTGGTGCCGAGCGGACCGATAGCGTCGAGCCATTCCTTGCTCGCGCGGCCGCCATAGAAGCTGCGTTCCTCCTCCTCGGCGGCGACGCGTATCGCCAGCTTGGCGCCGGGCGAGGAGATCGCGGCGAAATGCCAGGGCTGGTGATTGGCGCCGCTGGGTGCGGTGCCCGCGGTGAGGATCGCGGCTTCGATCACTTCGCGCGGCACGTCCCTGTCGCTGAAGCTGCGGCAACTGTGCCGGGTACGCATCGTCTCCAGAAAGGCCTCGGCCCGCGCAAGCCGCTCCATGTCAGTGCACTCCGGATATGGGCGCCAGGGTAAAGCGTCGGGATCGGGCATGGTTCCGATGTAAAATCTTTTTCCTTAACAACCTAGCGGTGGCTTTTGCGGAGGACGAGTTTCAACCCCGACCAGACCGCATCGACCGCACAAACCTTCACATCGACCAACCCGGTCGGCAGCACGACCTCGCGGATCACATCCTCGGTGATGTCGGTGGGGACCTTCGACGCCTTTTTGGGCCAGGAGACCCAGATGAAGCCATCCGGCGCGATCAGCACGCGCAGTGCGGCGATCAGCCGCTCGAGCTCGGTGCGCTCCTTGACGAAGATATGCGCGGCCTGGGTGCCGTCCGAGGCGACCGCGAGTTCCTCGATGCCGATCTCCTGCGGATCGATCTCGGCGCGGACGCTGTCGGGCAGGTCGTGGAACCAGATGCGAAGGCCGGGGACCAGCCCCAGCTTCTTGGCGAGCGGCGTACCGGAATAGCCTTCGGGCATCGGAATCCTCCTCCCGACACCCTATCCCCTCCGCCATCCCGGCGAAAGGGCATCAAGCCAGCGCGGCGTCGTCGCCCATCAGCGCGGGGAAGAAGCCTTCGTGCGCGGCCCGCAGGTCGGCGATCGACACCGTCCAGTCGCCTTCGTCCAGCTCGAAGATCAGCCGGTCCTTGATGACGCGGCCCAGCGGATCGGCGGGGACGTCGGCGGCATGCGCGGCGGCCATGAAGTCCGCCAGGCAGGTGTCGCACACCGTGACGACGTACAGGCCCTGATCCTCGCCGAAGAAGCTGCCCGCCACGCCGAACGGCTGCGGCTCGTTGACCAGCACGCCAAGGTTCGACGCCAGCGCCATTTCGGCCAGCGTCACCGCGAGGCCACCGTCCGACACGTCGTGGCAGGCGGTGATCGAGCCGTTCTGGATCATCTTGCGGATGAAGTCGCCGGTGCGGCGCTCGGCGGCGAGATCGACCGGGGGCGGGGGGCCATCCTCGCGCCCATGGACTTCGCGCAGCCAGATCGATTGGCCGAGGTCGCCGCCGCGCTCGCCGATGGCGAGGACGGTGTCGCCCGGGTTCTTGAAGGCGATGGTCGCGGACTTGGTATAGTCCGCCATCAGACCGAGGCCGCCGATTGCCGGGGTGGGCAGGATCGCGGAGCCGCCGCCAGTGGCCTTCGACTCATTGTAGAGCGAGACGTTGCCCGACACGATCGGGAAGTCGAGCGCGATGCACGCCTGCGACATGCCATCGAGGCAGCCGACGATCTGGCCCATGATCTCCGGGCGCTGCGGGTTGGCGAAGTTGAGGCAGTTGGTCACCGCGAGCGGCGTCGCGCCGACACTGGTGAGGTTGCGCCATGCTTCGGCCACCGCCTGCTTCCCGCCCTCGACCGGATCGGCGAAGCAGTAGCGCGGCGTGCAATCGGTGGTGATCGCGAGGCCCTTTTGCGTGTCGTGCACGCGGACCACTGCGGCGTCGCCGCCTGGGCGCTGGACGGTGTCGGCGCCGACCATGTGGTCATATTGCTCCCAGATCCAGCGGCGGCTGGCGATGTCGGGCGAACCCATCAGCTTGACCAGATCGCCGCTCAGGTCGGTCGTCTCGGGCACATCGGTCAGCTCCGCGCGCTTGGGCGTGGGCACATGCGGGCGGTCGTAGAGCGGCGCTTCGTCGGCGAGCGGGGCGAGGGGGATATCGGCGACAGTATCGCCCTTCCACTTCAGCACCATTCGGCCGGTATCGGTGACATGGCCGATCACCGCGAAATCCAGTTCCCACTTCTCGAAGATCGCCTTGGCGAAAGCCTCGCGGCCGGGCTTGAGCACCATGAGCATGCGCTCCTGGCTCTCGCTCAGCATCATCTCGTAGGGCGTCATGCCGGTTTCGCGCTGGGGCACGTCGTCCATGATCAGCTCGATGCCGACACCGCCCTTGCTGGCCATCTCGACCGACGAGCTGGTGAGGCCAGCGGCGCCCATGTCCTGGATCGCGACGATGGCGTCGGAGGACATGAGTTCGAGGCAGGCTTCGATCAGCAGCTTCTCGGTGAAGGGGTCGCCGACCTGGACGGTGGGGCGCTTCTCCTCCGAATCCTCGCCGAAGTCCGCGCTCGCCATCGTGGCGCCATGGATGCCGTCGCGGCCGGTCTTGGAGCCGACATAGACGATCGGGTTCCCCACGCCGCTCGCGGCCGAATAGAAGATCTTGTCGGTATCGGCGACGCCGACGGTCATCGCGTTGACCAGAATGTTGCCGTCATAGGCGGGGTGGAAATTCACCTCGCCGCCCACGGTCGGCACGCCGACGCAATTGCCATAGCCGCCGATGCCATGGACCACGCCCGCGATCAGATGGCGCATCTTGGGATGATCGGGCCGGCCGAAGCGTAGCGCATTCATGTTCGCCACCGGGCGCGCGCCCATGGTGAACACGTCGCGCAGGATGCCGCCCACCCCGGTCGCTGCGCCCTGATAGGGCTCGATGTACGACGGGTGGTTGTGGCTCTCCATCTTGAAGATCGCCGCCTGACCGTCGCCGATATCGACCACGCCGGCATTCTCGCCCGGGCCGCAGATGACCTGCGGGCCGGTGGTCGGCAGCTTCTTCAGGTGGATGCGGCTCGACTTGTAGCTGCAATGCTCGGACCACATGACCGAGAAGATGCCGAGTTCGGTCAGGTTCGGCTCGCGCCCCATGGCGTGCAGGACGCGCTCATATTCCTCGGGGGACAGGCCGTGTTCGGCGACGATCTCGGGCGTGATCTGGCTCATGTCCGGTGCCCTTAGCGAGGGCCGCGGCGTTCGTCACCCCGTCTGGGCGATAACCGGTCGTTAACGACGCGAGAGGCAGTAGAGCGGCATGGGAATGTCGCTGCCTCGCAACCTGAACATTGCCACGCCGCGCTGGATCGCGCCCGGGCACGACGACCTGCCCGATCTTCCCGCCGGGCTGGCTTCGGCCTGGCGATGCGACCTATCCGACGAAAGCCTGACCTGGAGCGCCGGCGTGTTCGACCTGTTCGGCATTCCGCAGGGCGCGAAGGTCGATCGGCGCGAAGCGGTGGCGATGTATTGCGAGGAATCGCGCGGGCTGCTCGGGCGGCTTCGCTCTCACGCCATCGCGACGTGCGGCAGCTTCACCTTCGAGGCGCAGATCCGGCGGCTGAACGGCGAACTGCGGTGGATGCGCGTGACTGCGGACGTCGCCCTCAGCAATGGCCGCGCGCGCCACCTCTACGGCACGAAGCAGGACATCACCGCGGAGATGACCGCGGCCGGGTGACGGTCTTGGAACCCCGCCCCTCGGGTGTTAGCCTCGTTGTGGAGGCGATGCGGATGGGGTGGATCGAGGACAGGTTCCGGCGAAAGTTCGAACGACGCCCTGAGGGCTATCTGTATCGCCAGTCCGACCGCGAAGTGATCTTGACCCGCGAAGAGGTGGAGGATTTGGTCGCCGAGTGGCGGCGCTATTGGCACAGCCCGATCCTGTGGGGCGGCTGGATGTTGTTCGGTATCGTGTTGCCGTTCATCGCGATCACAGCCGATCTGGAACATCGCGATCTGGCGATCATCGCCGGCGGGTTGGCGAACGTCGTGCCGGTGGTGATGCTGGCCTATGCCTGGCGCGGGCCGACCGAACTGGCGTTCACGCGCCCGTCTGTCGGACCCGGGCGCGGTGCGACGGGGGTGATCACTGAGATAATCGGGTTCATGTTCGGATTGCTGCAGCTTGGCATGGTCGATGAGCGATCAGGCCTCTACCCATTACCGTATCTGACGTGGGGTCTTCTTTCGGCTTATACGGGGTTCCTCCTGCTCAAGCGGTTCATCCGGTGGCGGAAAGCGCGTGCGGCCTAGCCTGGCCAGCTTGCTGGCGCTCGGCCTGCTGGTGCTGGCATCGTGCCACGGCGGCGCAGCGACCGAGGCGCAACCCTCCCGATGGACCCGACTGACCGAGGCGGCGCCCTATCCGGGGTCCTATAATTTCCCGGTGCATGTCGCGGCGGATGGGCGCTTCGTGGCGCTTCATCCCGAAGGAAGCTGGTCGTCGCGTGACGGCGTGAACTGGACGCGGGAGGCGCTGGCGCCGGTTCCGGTCAACACCGCCTATATGCCGCTGATCCAGCATAAGGGCGCGGCATGGGCGCTGGGCGCGCATCGCGGCAATTATCAGGGCTTCACTATCGATCCGGTGATCCGGCGTACCAGCGGGGACTATCGCGCATGGGAGACGGTCGGGCGCTCGCCGACCTTGCCGAAGCTGGTGTTCATGGGCGCGGCAAGCTTCGACGGATCGATCTGGCTGCTGGGCGGGTTCGACGGCAAGGCCGAGAGTAACGCCGTGTGGCGCTCGGCCGACGGGATCGCTTGGGAGCGGGTTGCCGAACATGCGCCCTGGTCGCCGCGCGCAAAGCCTTCGGTGGTGGTGTTCCGCGACCGGCTCTGGGTGCTGGGCGGCGGCGCGATCGATGGGGCTCAGGCCAACGACGCCTGGTCGAGCGCGGACGGCGTGAACTGGACGCGCGAGACCGCGAGCATCGTCACCCCCGCGCCGACCGGTTTCACCGCGCAGGTGTTCGATCGCCGGCTCTGGCTGGTCGGCGCGAACCGCTCTGGCGAGTTCCGCAGCGAGATGCTGGTATCGGCGGACGGGCGGACATGGACCGCAGTCTCCGCACCATGGACCCCGCGCGGCGGCGTGGCGACATGGACCGATGGCAAGCGCATGTACCTGACCGGCGGGAAATATTCCTACCCGGTGAATGGCGAACCGAAATTCGTCTATTCCAACGATGTGTGGGCGATGGACGCCGGGGGCGAGCGATGACGGGCTGCCCCGCCATCGCCGCCGGTTCGTGTCAGGCGCAGTAGCCGAAGCCGATGCGTTCGTTCCCTTCGAACACCTCGCAATAATTATATTCGTACCAGGTATAGTCGCGGCCGGAGATCACGACCGGGTGCCACCGGTTCGGGCACACGCCGGCATAGGCGGCTTCGATACATTCGGCTTCGCTCACCAGACCGTAACTCTGCCAATTGGCATGGCAGTCTGTCGCTGCAGTGGCGAAGTAGCTGTCGCAGAAGGTTGATTCCTGCGCCAAGGCGGGTGCCGCGTTGGCCAGCGTCGCGGCGACGCCGAGGGTAGCGAAAACACTCTTCAGAATTTTAGCCATTATCCTCTCCATTCGGGGCTGAATGCCCCGGCGGAGACCATCTCACAAATCGGCGCGCAAAAGCGTTGAGCAACCGAAATGGATCAAAAACAGTTGGTTAGGGATGCGGCAAGGACGTTGCGGGCGTCAGAGGATCTCGCGCACCTTCTCGGGCGGGCGACCCAGCCGGACGCCCTTTCCGGTCTCGACCAGCGGGCGTTCGATCAGGATCGGATCGGCGATCATCGCGTCGAGGATCGCATCGTCGCTGGCGTCCTTCAGCGCCTTCGCACCGTCCTCCGCCTTGCGCAGCCCGTCGCGCGGGGTCATGCCCGCACGGGCGTACAGATCGGCCAGTTTGGCGCGGGTCGGCGGGGTCTTCAGATATTCGACCACCTCGACCTCGAGACCCGGCGTATCGTTCAGGATCGCGAGCGTCTCGCGGCTCTTGGAGCAGCGCGGATTGTGCCAGATCGTCGCTTTCATCGGTTACGCCTTCGGAACATAGCTGGCGGGAATTTTCGCCGGTTTGCAGGTGAGCGTGCCGTGGAACAGCGCGGTCATGGTCGTCGTGCCGATCATGTCGAATTTGGTGTCGAGCTTGCCCGTGCCGCGGTCCCAGTCGAACAGGGAAACACGGCGCCAGGTGGTTGCTTGCTCGCCTGTGCCGGTACGGGTGATCTCACCTGAGACGGTGATGCGGGTCGCGGAAAAGTCGCGCGTGCATCCGGCATCGATCCGGCAGACGTCCTCGAACTTCACCCCATCCAGGCCCATCCGCTCGACTGTCTTCGCGCCCTCGTCGATCACGTAAAGGACGCCGCTGGCCCTCGAGCTTGTCACCTGCGCGGGTGAGCCGGGCCGCTGCACCGTGGCAGTGTTGGTGCCGCTGCATGAAATCGCGAAGCGGCCCGCCTGTTGGACGGCCTGAGCGGAGGCGGGGCCTGCGATCACGCTGCCAAGCGCCAGTCCCAACACAGACTTTCGCATCACCCGCTCCCCCTTAGTTCAGCCTTCCTGCTTGGCCAGCCATTCCTCGAGCCACTTGATCGTATACGCGCCCTGCTGGAACTCGGGATCGTCGAGCAGTGCCTGATGCAGCGGGATGGTCGTCTTCATCCCCTCGATCACGAACTCCTCCAGGCTGCGGCGCAGGCGGCGCAGCGCGCCCTGACGCGTGGTGCCGTAAACGATCAGCTTGGCGATCATCGAGTCGTAGTAGGGAGGCACGCGATAGCCGGCATAGAGGCCGCTATCGACGCGGACGTTCATGCCGCCGGGGGCGTGATACTGTTTCACCGTGCCGGGCGAGGGGGCGAAGGTGCGCGGGTCCTCGGCATTGATGCGGCATTCGATGGCGTGGCCGCGGAACTGCACGTCCTGCTGGCGCAGCGTCAGGCCGTGCCCCTCGGCAACGCGGATCTGCTCGCGGACCAGGTCGAGGCCGGTGATCGCTTCGGTCACCGGATGCTCCACCTGCAGGCGGGTGTTCATCTCGATGAAGTAGAACTCGCCATCCTCCCACAGGAACTCGATCGTGCCCGCGCCGCGATAGCCCATATCGGCCATCGCCTTGGCGCAGATGCCGCCGATGCGCTCGCGCTCCTCGGCCGACAGGATCGGCGAGGGGGCTTCCTCCAGCACCTTCTGGTGGCGCCGCTGCAGCGAGCAGTCGCGCTCGCCCAGATGGATCGCATTGCCTTCGCCGTCGCCGAAGACCTGGATCTCGATATGGCGCGGATTGCCGAGATATTTTTCGAGATAGACGGTGGCGTCGCCGAAGGCCGCTTTGGCTTCGGAGCCCGCCTGCAGCATCTGGGTCTCGAGCTCGGCGGGGTCATGGACCACCTTCATGCCGCGCCCGCCGCCGCCCGATGCGGCCTTGATGATCACCGGATAGCCGGCCTTCTCGGCGATCGCCTTGGCTTCGTCGACATCGCTGATCGCGCCGTCCGAACCGGGGACCAGCGGCAGGCCGAGTGCGCCAGCGGTGCGCTTCGCCTCGATCTTGTCGCCCATGGTGCGGATATGCTCGGGCTTCGGCCCGACGAAGATGATGCCGTGCGCCTCGACGATCTCGGCGAACTTGGCGTTCTCGCTCAGGAAGCCGTAACCCGGATGGATCGCATCCGCGCCCGAGATTTCGGCAGCGGAAATGATCGCGGGGATGTTGAGATAGCTGTCGGTCGCGCTGGGCGGCCCGATGCAGATCGCTTCGTCGGCCAGACGGACATGCATCGCCTCGGTATCGGCGGTGGAGTGCACCGCGACGGTCTTGATGCCCATTTCGTGACATGCACGATGGATGCGCAGCGCGATCTCGCCGCGATTGGCGATCAGCAGCTTCTCGATCTTTTTCATGGGGTTACTCGACCACCACGAGTGGCTGGTCATACTCGACCGGCTGCTTGTCCTGAACCAGGATCGCGGTGACCGTGCCGGCGGCAGGGGCGGTGATCGGGTTCATCGTCTTCATCGCTTCGATGATCAGCAGCGTGTCGCCGGCCTTCACCTTCTGGCCCACGCTGACGAATGCCGGGGCTTCCGGATTCGCAGCGAGATAGGCGGTGCCGACCATCGGCGACTTGACCGCGTTCGCGGCGCTGGGCGCAGCGGCAGGCGCTTCGGCCGGAGCAGCAGCGGCGGGTGCTGCAACCGCAACCGGCGCGGGCGCGGCGGCGACCGGTGCGGCGGCCTGAACCACCTGCTGCGCGGCCTTGCGTGCGACCCGGATGCGGCGTTCGCCGTCCTCGACTTCGATTTCGGTCAGCTGGGTCTCGTCGAGCACGGCAGCCAACTGGCGCACGATTTCGATATCGACCTGCATCGCGCCCGTATTGTTCTTATCGGTCATTTCGACTCTTCTTTCGATGAAACCGCGCCCTCTGTCAGAGTCCTGCGGCTGCTTCAAGCGCAAGCATGTAGGATAGCGCCCCGAAACCCGCGATGGTTCCCTTGGCGGCCATGCCGACATAGCTATGGTGGCGGAATTCCTCCCGCGTGTGCGGGTTGGAAAGGTGGACTTCGATAACGGGCGTCCTGATCGCCCGGATCGCATCGTAGAGCGCGACGCTGGTATGGGTGAACGCGCCGGCATTGAGCAGGATCGCCTTGGCCTCACGCGCCTGCGCCTCGTGCATCCAGTCGATCAGATGCCCTTCGTGATTCGACTGGCGCAGGTCGATTTCCAGACCGAGCTGCTTCGCCCGGTCTTCCATCCGCCCGGCAATGTCGTCGAGCGTGTCGTGGCCGTAAATCTCCGGCTCGCGCAGGCCCAGCAGATTCAGGTTCGGGCCGTTGAGCACGTAGATCAGGCCGGCCATTGTTCCCCTTTCCGGTTGCGATGGGCGCGCCTTTCGGTTGCGGCGTGCGCGTGCGCCTCCCTATATGAGCGCGTCCCAGCGATCAAATCGGATTCCCCTAGTGCACACTGACGGCACCGTCTCCATCACCGTAAATGGCGAGCACAAGCGCGTCACCGCGGGCCTCAACCTGCTTCAGCTTGCCGAAGAGCTGGGCCTCGTCCCCGAAAAGCTGGCGGTGGAGCGCAACCTCGAAGTGGTGCCGCGCTCGACGCTGGGCGATGTGATCGTCGAGGATGGCGACGAGCTTGAGATCGTGCACTTTGTCGGCGGCGGCGATCACGGCAAGGTCGATGACGACAGCTGGAGCGTGGCAGGCAAGACCTTCCGCTCGCGCCTGATCGTCGGCACCGGCAAGTACAAGGATTTCGAACAGAACGCCGCCGCGGTCGCGGCTTCGGGCGCGGAGATCGTGACCGTCGCGGTGCGCCGGGTGAACGTCAGCGATCCGAACGCGCCGATGCTGACCGACTATATCGATCCCAAGAAGATCACTTACCTACCCAACACCGCGGGCTGCTTCGATGCCGAGTCGGCGATCCGCACCCTGCGCCTCGCGCGCGAGGCGGGGGGCTGGGAGCTGGTGAAGCTCGAAGTGCTGGGCGAAGCGCGGACGCTGTATCCCGATATGGTCGAGACGCTGCGCGCGACCGAGATTCTGGCCAAGGAGGGTTTCCTCCCCATGGTCTATTGCGTCGACGATCCCATCGCGGCGAAGCGGCTGGAGGATGTCGGTGCGGTGGCGATCATGCCGCTGGGTGCGCCCATCGGATCCGGCCTTGGCATCCAGAACCAGGTGACGATCCGCCTGATCGTCGAGGGCGCGAAAGTGCCGGTGCTGGTCGATGCCGGTGTCGGCAGCGCGAGCGACGCGGCGGTGGCGATGGAGCTGGGCTGCGACGGCGTGCTGATGAACACCGCGATCGCCGAAGCCAAGGACCCGATCCTGATGGCCGCGGCGATGAAGGCGGCGGTCGAGGCCGGGCGGCTTTCCTATCGCGCGGGCCGGATGGGCAAGCGCCGCTATGCCGATCCCAGCAGCCCGCTGGCCGGGCTGATCTGATGCGGGGGCTGGCGCTGTTGCTGGGCGCAGCACTTGCGCTGGGCGGCTGCGGCGGCGCGGTGAAACAACCGGCCAAGGCGGAGGCCGATGTCCGGCTGGAGACGCTGCAGCTCAAGGCGGCGGACGGCGTCGCGGTGTATGGCACCTATGTCGAGCCGGCCGATCCGCATGCGGTGATCCTGCTGTTCCATCAGGCGGGATCGGGGCAGGGCGAATATGCCACCATCGTGCCGCGGCTGACGGCCGAGGGCTATGCGGTGCTCACCATCGACCAGCGTTCGGGCGGCGACATGTTCGGCGGCAACTGGACGGTAAAGGCGCTGGGGCGCGAAGCGGGCTATCTCGACGCGCGCAAGGATCTGGAAGCGGCGCTCGCCTGGGCACAGGCGAAGAAGCGACCGGTGATCCTGTGGGGCAGCAGCTATTCGGCGTCGCTGGCCTTTCTGGTCGCGGCGGACCATCCGGGGCAGGTCGCGGGTTTGCTGGCCTTCTCGCCGGACGAATATTTCGAGGGCAAGCCGAGTGTCGGCGATGCCGCGAAGAAGCTGACCATCCCCGTCTTCGTCACCTCGTCGCAGGAGCCGGATGAGATCGCGGCGGCCAAGGCGCTGATCGACGCGGTGCCATCGCCGGCCAAACGCCAGTTCATGCCGACACAGGGCGGCGTCCATGGCTCGTCGATCCTGATCGCGAAGCGCAATCCGCAGGGCGCGGACGCAGCCTGGGCGGCGGTGATGCCCTTCCTGCGAGGGATCGCGCGGTAGCCTATTTAATCCTCCCCCGGGAGGGGGAGGGGGACCGCGAAGCGGTGGAGGGGGCTGCCGCAGGCGATATCGCTTGGGGCGCTCCCCCTCCGTCAGGCTGCGCCTGCCACCTCCCCCTCCGGGGGAGGAGTTGGCATGCTTGCAATGTAGGATTTCCGCTGCTGCACTCCGCGTGCCGGGGCCACCGTCCGGCCGCTCTTTGACATGCCGCAGCCTCGGGCAAAAATTCACCCAGGAAGGGTAAAATCCAACAGCGAAACCGCCGCGCTCGCGAAACGCTATGGCAGTGTGACTCTTGTGACTCTTGCTACCCCGATGGGGTAATCGCGAAAGCCTCAGGCGAACTTGCGCACCAGCCAGACGGTGCGGCCGCCGGTCGCGGTGTCCTCCGGCTTGTGCGCCACCACGGTCATCCCGTTCGCTTCGAGCAGGCGGAGATATTCCAGCGGGTCGAGGCTGGCGTGATAGAGTTCCTCGCCGAATTGCTCGCCGATCGCGGTGCCGTGCTCCGGGCCCGAGTTGAACAGGAACATGCCCTTCGGTTCGAGCCAGCGGCCGACCTTCTCGATCATCTCGGCCTGGCTCTGATGATCGAGGTGGAACAGGCTGTCCCAGGCGAGGATGCCGGCAAATTGCCGTCCCAGCGCAACCTTGCGCATGTCCGAGCGGACCCAGACATGGCGGCCGAATCGGGTGCGCGACAGCCCGATCATCTTTTCCGAGACATCGACGCCGGTGACCTGATGGCCATGGTCGATCATGTATCGCGCCACTGGTTCGCCGGCACCGCAGCCAAGGTCGAGAATATGTCCGCCCTTGGCGACGCCGATCAGGAAGCGATCGAGCCAGCCGCGCTCGCTGAACGCCTTGCGCCGGGCATAGTCGAAGGCATGCGCATGGCGCTCATAATGTTCGGCGATCCGATCGGGCATCCTGCCTCATCCTCTCGCTCGCCACGGAACCTCTTCTTCCGTCGATCCGTTTGAAACGATGACGGAATTTTCCGCAGCAAGGAGCGCCATCATGGGTGAACTCGTCGACAAGATCAAAGGCAATGTGAACGAAGCCATCGGCAAGGCGAAGCAGCACAGCGACGATCCCGAGACGCGGGACGAAGGTGTGGCCCAGGAAATCAAGGGCAAGGCTCAGCAGACGATCGGCAAGGTCAAGGGTGCGCTGGGCGACGATATCTGATCGTCCCCGCGAGGAGAGGAAAGGGCCGTTTTGGGTAAGACCGGAACGGCCCTTTTGCTTGTGCGCTTGACCTCATCGCTCAGAGGCGTTCTCTGAAAGCTTCATCGATTCGCAGATGAATCGAACCTCTGGGGGGAGGACGCGTTGCCGGGCAGATTCGCCATCTCAGACGAAGCCGTGCTGCCATTCGCGCGCGGCCAGTTGAAGCTAGCGCCGCGCGGCCCGCTGGGGCCTGCGCTGAAGGCAGCGCGCGAGGCGATGCGGCTCTCCCTCAACGAACTGTCCAACGCGACGCGGATCAGTGTGCCCTATCTGGCTGCCCTGGAGGAAGGGCGATACGACGCGTTTGCCGGCATGATCTACGCCACCGGCTTCACCCGCGCCTATGCCCGCGAAGTCGGCGTGCCCGAGGACTGGGCGCTGAAGGTCCTGCGCGAGGAAGTGACGCAGGCCCGCCCCGAATGGCGCCGCTCCGGCTGGGTCACGTAAAGCTGTCGAAATTATAAATCCTCCCCCGGAGGGGGAGGGGGACCGCGAAGCGGTGGAGGGGGCTGCCGCAGGCGATATCGCTTGGGGCGTTCCCTCTCCGTCAGGCTTCGCCTGCCACCTCCCCCTCCGGGGGAGGTTTTAATGTGGATGCCGGCCGGTCCTAGCGGTTCCGGATCGCGGTGATCGTGGTCGCTGCGGTGATGATCTCCACATCGGTCTTGAGGTGCAGCAGGCGCAGGCCGGTCTGTGCCATGGCGCGTTCCAGCGCCGGGGCGAAATCCTCGGTCCGCTCCACCGTCTCGGCCCAGCCGCCATAGGCGCGGCCCAGCGCGGCGAAGTCGGGATTGTGCAGTGTCGTGCCGCTCAGACGCGCCGGATATTCGCGCTCCTGATGCATGCGGATCGTGCCATAGGCGCTGTTGTCGATCACCAGCACCAGCAGGTTCGCGCCGTGCTGGACGGCAGTGGCCATCTCCTGCCCGTTCATCATGAAGTCGCCGTCACCGGCCAGCGCGACCACCATCCGCTCCGGCGAGCGCAGGGCGGCTGCGACCGCGGCGGGGACGCCATAGCCCATCGCGCCTGCGGTCGGGGCGAGCTGGGATGGGTAAGCGGCATAGGGCCAGTAGCGGTGCCACCAGCTGCTGAAATTACCCGCGCCGTTGCAGATGATCGTATCGGCCGGAAGCCGCTCGCGCATCGCCACGACGCACTGGCCCAGATCGAACGGCACGTCGCGCGGTTTGGGGGTGTTCCACTCGACCCATTCCGCATTCGCTTCCGCAGCGGCAAAGGTCGGCAGGTCCTCTTCCTCTTCGGTTGCCGCCGCGACAGCCACGGCGAACTCGAACGGGCGCGCGCAGATCGGCAGGTCGGCCAGATAGACGCGGTTCAGTTCGTTCGGGTCGGGATGGACATGGATCAGCTTCTGGCCGGGATGATCCGGCGTGATCAGCGTGTAGCCGTCTGTGGTCGCCTCACCCAGCCGTGCGCCGACGACCAGCAGCAGATCGGCATCCTTGATCCGCTGCACCAGCTTCGGATTGGGGCCATAGCCAAGATTGCCCGCCCAGACGGGCGAGCTGTTCGGGATCGAATCCTGACGGCGAAACGCGCCGGCGACGGGCAGGCCGATCCGCTCGGCGAAGCGCGCGAAGTCCTCGCCGGTCTCGGCATCCCAGCCCGCGCCGCCGACAATGGCGATCGGGCGTTCGGCAGCATCGAGCAGGTCGAACATCTGGTCGAGATCGAACGGATTGGGGCTTTGCAGCGCAGGCGCCACCTCGGGGCGGTCCACGGCCTCGACCACGTCGCACAGCATGTCCTCGGGCAGGGCGACGACCACCGGGCCGGGGCGGCCGGACTGGGCGACGTTCCAGGCGCGCGCGACATATTCGGGGATGCGCGCGGCATCCTCGATCCGGGTGGCCCATTTGCAGATCGGGCCGAAAAATGCCGGGAAGTCGACTTCCTGGAATCCTTCGCGGTCGCGCATGCCGCGGTCGACGTCGCCGATGAACAGGATCATCGGGATCGAATCCTGCATCGCGACATGCACGCCGATGCTGGCATTGGTCGCGCCGGGGCCGCGGGTGACGAAGGCCACGCCGGGCTTGCCGGTCATCGCGCCGTCGGCACAGGCCATAAAGCCGACCCCGCCTTCCTGACGGCAGGTCACCACGTCGATCGCGGGCACGTCGTGCAGCGCGTCGAGCACGGCGAGGAAGCTCTCGCCCGGAACGTGGAAGATGCGGTCGCAGCCCTGAGCCACGAGATTGTCGACGAGGATCCGTCCCCCGGTACGCTTTTCGGTCATGCCGCGTGTGTAGCCGCGACTTGCCGATCAACCAACCGGGTCGGGCGCTTTTGTCGGCGGCGGGGGCGGACGGTTGCCCGGCAGCCTCCATTCGAACCGCAGGGTTCTGGTCTCTTCGGTCGGATTGCCGTCGGCATCCAGCGCGGGCTTGAAGCGGGCGCGCGCGGAAAGGATGCTGCACGCCGTATTGTCGAGCAGCGCAGATCCGCTGGTCCCGATGATCGCGCAATTGCTGATCAGGCCCTTCGCCGAAATGGTGAAGGACATGGTGGTGATCCCCTGTTGCTCCGCGCGCAGGGCGGCGGGGGGATAATCGTCATTGGTGACCACTGGCCGATCCATGTCCGCTATGGCCTTGGTCGCCACCGGCTTGCCCGAGCCGGGATCGACGCGGCTCAGTTCGACCGCACAGCGATGCCGGAGCGAACCGCTGGCGGGCGCGTCGAAGGTAACCAGCGGTTTCTCGTCCGCCCCCAGATGCAGGGCGATGTTCGCGCCGCGATAGGCATCCCTTAGCTGGGCATAGGGCAGCGAGACGGACAGGCCGCTCCTGCCTCTGGCGTCCCGAAGGGATCGAGCCTGCGCAGGCATCACGAGCCCTTCACTGGCGGAGTAGAAGCTGGGTATCAGCCGAACCTCGTGGCTGGCATTTTCGGGAAACTGCCACTTCCCGGCATAGGCGCTCATCGTGACCAGACCCGTCACGTCTTCGCGGATGACGGTATCGACCCCCGGTTCGAGCGAGCTGGTGTATTTCTGCAGGCAGCCTGTCGCGTCGCGATAGACGATCGGCAGGTCGGGGCTGCCGTACCGTGACCATTCGATCTCTTGCGCTGCGGCGGGAAGGGCTGCCACGCAGCAGGTCACGGCCAGGATGAAGCGCAGGCAGGTCATGGCAGGATCATCGCCCGGCACCCGCGGGAGCGTCAATCCGCCTATTTGACCGGGGGCGACGGGGGCAGTTCCCAGATCACGCCATGCTCAACCCAGTCCTGCGTGGCATTGCCGTCTGCGTCGAGCGCCGCGGTGAAGCGGCCGCGGCGCAGGAAAAGACTGCAGGCAGTGGTGTCCAGAATGAGCGCACCGCTCGATTCGATCACCTCGCAATCGCTGACCATGCCGCGCGCGGAGATGGTGAGGCGCAGGCCGCTGCGGCTCCTGCTCGGCGCGCAGCGCGGCGGCGGGGTAATCGTCGTTGGTGAACCATGTGTTGATCCCGACGCCGCCGCGTGGGGCGGCGCGGATTATGGCGGGCTTGCCCGAGCCAGGATCGGCGCGGGTCAGTCCGCTGACGCAGCGGGACAGCGGTGTGACGTGCCGGCCCATTGCCTGCAACGGCGGGGCCAGATCGCGACCGGATGCGACGTCATGGACGTACATGCGCTGGTATCGGGCAAAGCGGCTCAACTCCCCGGCCGTGAGCGGAAGTGAAAAGCCGTGCCACCCGCGGGCATCGCGCAGCCCGGTGGCGTTCCCCTTGATGAGCACCAGCTTGTTCGCGCGGGGGAGCGCTCCGTAAAGGCTCTCGAAGCCCCATAGCCAGACCGGATAGTTGCGGCCCTCGGCTTGGTTCCAGCCATCGCTGCTGACCCGCAGCGCGTAATTGCCGTCCCGGTCCTGCCGCAGATCGACAGAGATCGCGCCGTCCTCGAACCGCACGCTGCAGCCGGTCGCGTCGCGCAGGATCGGCGTGCCGGGCCAGCCGTTCCACGGCACCTGCGCCGCCGCAGGTGCGGCAGCCGCAAGCGCGATTGCGGTCAGCGAGTGTCGCCATGCGATCATCGCCGGATTATGCCCGTATCCGGAGAGGATAAAAAGGCGGGGAACCCCATGCTCATCATCGGCAATCACGTGTCGCCTTATGCGCGCAAGGTGCTGGTCGCGCTCGACATCAAGGGGGTGGATCACGAGATCGATCCGATCGTCCCCTTTTACGGCACCGATGCGTTCACGCGGATCAGCCCGCTGCGCCGGATCCCGGTGCTGATCGATGGCGATCTGGTGCTCAACGATTCGACCGTGATCTGCGAATATCTGGACGAGATGTATCCCGATCCGCCGCTGATGCCGCGTTCGCCCGCGGACCGGGCACGCGCGCGGTGGATGGAGGAATATGCTGACAGCCGGCTGGGCGACCTGATGATCTGGCGGCTCTTCTATGCCCGGATCGTCGGTCCGCGCGTGTTCAAGACGGTGCCCGACGAGGCGGCCATCGCGAAGGTGACCGATGTCGATCTGCCCGATGCGCTGGACTGGATCGAGGAACGGGCGCCGGCGCAGGATTTCCTGTTCGGGCATCTGTGCATCGCGGACATCACCTATGCGGCATTCTTCCGCAACGCACTGCTGGCAGGCTGGACGATCGATGCGGCGCGCTGGCCGAAGACCGCGGCGTGGATCGCGCGGGTCGAAGCGGTGCCGGCCTTTGCGCGAAGCATTCGATACGAACAGGCAATCGTCGGCGCGCGCAGCCATGAACGGCCGGAAGCGCTGCGGGCAGCCGGCGCCCGGGTGAGCGAGGCCAGTGTCGGCGGCACGGTGCCTGCCAGCAGCATCATGCTTGGATGACGGATAAGGAGAGGATCGGCATGCGGGATAGCAAAGTTGAATCGCTATTCAGGTTGACCGCCGCCGCGCGGCGCGACTATCGCGAGCGCCGGTTCCAGCGGAGAGTCGTGCCATGAAGAAGCTCTATCCCAACGCAGAAGCAGCGCTGGAAGGAGTGCTGTTCGACGGCATGACCATCTGTGCAGGCGGGTTCGGCCTGTGCGGCATTCCCGAGCGGCTGATCGATGCGATCCAGGCTGCGGGTACGAAGGACCTGACCATCGCCAGCAACAATGCCGGCATCGATGGCGAGGGCCTGGGGAAGCTCCTCCGGAGCAGGCAGGTCAAGAAGATGATCTCCTCCTATGTCGGCGAGAACAAGGAGTTCGAGCGGCAGTATCTGGCGGGCGAGCTCGAAGTGGAATTCTGCCCCCAGGGCACGCTGGCCGAGCGCTGCCGCGCGGGCGGGGCGGGCATTCCGGGCTTCTACACCAAGACCGGCGTCGGCACGCAGGTGGCCGAGGGCAAGGAAGTGAAGGTCTTCGACGGCGAGGAGTTCATCCTCGAGCGCGGCATCCGCAGCGACCTGTCGATCATCAAGGGCTGGAAGGCCGATGAGAGCGGCAACCTGATCTTCCGCAAGACCGCGCGCAACTTCAACCAGCCGATGGCGACCGCAGGCCGCATCTGCGTCGCCGAGGTCGAGGAAGTGGTGCCGGTCGGCAGCCTGGATCCCGACACGATCCACCTGCCGGGCATCTATGTGAAGCGGATGATCATCGGCAGCCCGTACGACAAGAAGATCGAGTTCCGCATGACCCGGCAGCGCGAGACGGCATGATGCGCCGCTTCGCCGCGATCGGCGTGGCGCTGGCCTCCGCGACGACCCTTTCGGGGTGCATCGCGGCGGTGGCGGCGATTCCGCTGGCCGCGGGCGGCGTGATGGTCCGCAAGCAGGTGAGCGGCAGCGACGAGCGTGAGCAGGAACGTGCCGCGCCTGCGCCGTCGCCGACGCCCGCAGCGGCCGGTGAACCCAATTCGAAAGTCGAACCGTTCCGCATCGTCGGCGTGGTCAACGGACCGATGCCGGGGCCGGGCGGTGTCGCGCCAGTGCCCGGTCAGCCCCAGCCGGGCAAGCCGCCCGCGGGGATGCAGTATCTCTACGGCTCGGGCGAAGGCGCTGCGATCAGCATCCAAGCCTATCAGGCGCTGTGGCGCTATGTCTCGGACCGGGTGGCCGATCGCAAGGCGGGTCTCGACATTCGCGGCGTGGTGTTGTCACCCGAAGGGTCGCTCGAGGTTCCCAAGTTCGTTGCGTGCGGCAAGAAGCCGCTCGCGGTGATCTTCGATGTCGACGAGACGGTGATGCTCAATCTCGGCTTCGAGGCCGACGATGCGATGCGCGGGACCGGCTATGACGATGCGCGCTGGCGCCGCTGGGAGCAGACCGGCGCCGAGAAGGTCGCGCCGGTGCCGGGTGCGGTCGAGACGCTGGAGGGCATGCGTCGCGCGGGCGTGACGATCGTGTTCAACACAAACCGTTCCGAGGCGAACGCCGCGCACACCATTGCCGCGCTGGAAGCCGCCGGGCTGGGCAGCGCGAAGCTGGGCGAGACGCTGTGGCTGCGCGGCGAGGGGCCGGGGCGCAGCGGCAAGGATGGGCGCCGCTGGGAAATCGCGGCGAAATATTGCGTTATCGCGCAGGTCGGCGACCAGCTTGGCGACTTTACCGACCTGTTCAATCCCGGTGGCGTGCCGGTGCCGATCCGCCGTAACATGGCGAGCCAGACGCTGATCTCCGCCATGTGGGGATCGGGCTGGTTCCTGCTGCCGAACCCGGTCTATGGCACCGGGCTGCACGGCGGCGTCGACGATATCTTCCCGGCGGACAAGCGCTGGACCGATCCCGGCGAGGCGCCTGCGCCTGCCGCCACTCCCGAACCGGCCCCCGCGGCCGCACCCGCCAGCAACGCCGCGCCTGCCGGCAAGGAAGGACTGAACTGATGCCGTGGACCCGCGACGAAATGGCTGCCCGCGCTGCCCGCGAACTGCAGGACGGTTTCTATGTGAATCTGGGCATCGGCATCCCCACGCTGGTGGCGAACCATATCCCGGAGGGCGTCGAAGTGACGCTGCAGTCCGAGAATGGGATGCTGGGCATCGGGCCGTTTCCCTATGACGACGAAGTCGATCCCGACCTGATCAATGCCGGCAAGCAGACGATCAGCGAGCTGCCGCAATCCGCCTATTTCGGATCGGAGCAGAGCTTCGCCATGATCCGCGGCGGGCATATCGATTTGACCGTGCTGGGCGCGATGGAGATCAGCGAGACCGGCGACATCGCCAACTGGATGATCCCCGGCAAGATGATCAAGGGCATGGGCGGCGCGATGGATCTGGTCGCGGGCGTGAAGAAGATCATCGTGGTGATGGAGCACACCAGCAAGAACGGCGATCCCAAGTTCATCCCGAGTTGCACCCTGCCGCTGACCGGCAAGAATGTGGTCGACATGATCATCACCGATCTGGCGGTGTTCCAGCGGCCCGATCACAACTCGCCCTTCCGCCTGATCGAGATCGCGCCGGGCGTGACCGCCGAGGAAGTCGCGGCGAAGACTACCGCGAATTACGAAGCGCTGGCGACCGCCTGACCGGGAGGGGCAGTCAGGGCTGCCCTTCCATATCGTTGTCGTCCGCGGCGACTTCGCCGGGTTGCTCGATCCGGTGCGTCCGCTGAAGCAGGCGTGCGGCGATCCAGCACAGGATCGCCCATGCCGCGCCGACGCACCAACCGGCGATCACGTCGCTGGGCCAGTGCACGCCGAGATAGACGCGCGAGAACCCCACTCCGAGCGTGAGCGCGACCGCGACGCAGATCAGATAGATGCGGACGCGGCGGCTCTTCTGCGTGCTGGCCAGCAGCGCGCCGAGGGTGAGGAACACCACCGCGCTGTTCATCGCATGGCCGCTGGGGAAACTGGCGTCATAGACTTCGACCAGATGCGGGACCACGTCCGGCCGGGCGCGCTCGAACACCGACTTGAGCAGGGTGCCGAGCGCCGCGCCGCCGATGACCGATCCGGCGACGAACATCGCGGTGGCATATTTGCGCGCGACGATCAGGAATCCGGCGACGAAGACGGTGATCGCGGTGAGGCCCCAAACGCCCCCGATCGCAGTGAGATCGAGCATCATCGTCTCGAACCAGCCGGGCCCGATCGGGATAGCCGGGTCCGCGGCCGTGCGCAGGCCGCGGATGATGATCCGGTCGAGCGCCATCGTCTCGCCCTCGAGCATCTCCGACGCGAGCTTGAGGAAGACGAAAGACAGGCCGGCCAGCCCGAGAAAGGCGAGCAGCAGCGCGAAATCGGCGCGGAGGCGGTGCCAGAGGGTGGCGAGGATCTGGATCATGGTGTGGGTACGCCTGACGCTTCCCTCCGTTTCACGGGAGGGAATCCAGTTCAGTTATTTCTTCTTGAGCAGGTCCAGTGCCGCGGCGGTCATCGCTTCGGTGGCGGTGGAGACCACGGCTTCGGCGTCGGGTGCCCAGAAGGGGCTGTGGAGCGAGGGGAGCGGCGGACCGCCGGGCGCCTGGGATGCATCCCACTGTGCCTTGGGCACGCCGCCGACCCAGAAGATCAGGCTCTGGATCGACTTGTCGGCCAGCCAGTAGCGGCTGAAATCCTCGCCCCCCATCACCGCGGGCGTCTTGAGCACGCGGGCTTCGCCGAAGCGCGGGGTCCATAGCGCGAACATGCGGCCGGTGAGCGGTTCGGTGTTGAAGGTCGAAGGCGTGAACTCGTTCTGGATGGTGATCACGGGCATGCGATCGTCGGGAATCCCCGCCGCGATGGCTTCGCCGCGGGCGATGCGCTTGATGCCTTCGAGAAGCTGCTGGCGCACTTCGGGCGTGTAGCTGCGAACGGTGAGCTGGAGCAGCGCCTGATCCGAGATGATGTTGTGCTTGGCGCCGCCATGGAAGCTGCCGACGGTGACCACCGCGGGCGATTGCGGATCGATTTCGCGGCTGACGAGGGTCTGGAGCGCCATGACGATGCGCGAGCCGAGCACGATCGGATCGCGCGTGGTGTGCGGATAGGCGCCATGGCCGCCGACGCCCTTCACCAGAATGTCGACCGAATCCACGTTCGCCAGCGCATAGCCCGAGGTAACGCCGATCGTGCCGGCGGGAAGGCTGGCACTGTCATGGAAGGCCAGCGCGAATTGCGGCTTGGGGAAGCGGGTGTAGAGGCCGTCCTCCAGCATCATCCGCGCGCCCATGCCGCGCTCCTCGGCAGGCTGGGCGAGCATGATGAGCGTGCCGGACCATTTCGCCTTCATCGCGACCAGATTGCGCATCGTGCCGATCCAAGATGCCATGTGCGTGTCATGGCCGCAGGCATGCATCACGCCGGTCTCGACGCCGCCTTCGGTGGTCGCGCGGACCTTCGAGGCGAAGGGCAGGCCTGTCTGTTCGATCACCGGCAGCCCGTCCATGTCGGCGCGGATCATCACGACCGGGCCGGGGCCGTTCTTCAGGACCGCGACCACGCCGGTGCCGCCGACCTTCTCGGTCACCTCGAAGCCCAGCTTGCGTGCTTCGGCGGCGAGGATGCCGGCGCTGCGCGTCTCGTGCAGGCTGAGTTCCGGGTTCGCGTGGAAATCGCGGTAGAAGTCCATGAGCTGCGGCATGGCCTTCTGCGTCGCGTCGCGGACCGGATCGGCGCCTGCGGGGGGCGTGAGGACGAGCGCGCTTGCGAGCAGGAGGTGGCGAAGCATAGGGTCTCCCCGGAAATGAAGTTGCGCGAGTGTCGCGCGGAGGATCGGGCGATGTCAAACGCGATGCGGATGAACCGGCGTGCCGTGCTGGGTACGGGGCTGGCGCTGATCGCCGTGCCGGGGCTCGCGATGGGCCGCGAGGGCTTCGTGATCGACTGGCAGGGCGGCGAGGAAACGCCCGCGGTGAAGGCGTCGCTTGAGGCCCAGATCGCGCTGGTCGAGGCGCTGCCGGTATCGGCCGAGGCGATGGCGTTCTTCCGCTCGCAGGTCATCACCGTGGATCGCGCGGAGGGCACGCGGACCCGTGCCGGGCCGCGCGGGATATTCTTCCAGCGGCGCGCAATGCCGCCGGGCGATCCGGTGCTGCTGCACGAACTGATCCATCGCTGGCAGCTGGTGCGGATGGCCGAGGGGATCCGAAACCCCGATGTCCGCCGCTTCTACGAGGCAGCGAAGGCGGCGCGGCTCTATCCGCCGCGTGCCTATGTGCTGAGCAACGCGTTCGAATTCTTCGCGATGAATGCCAGCGTCGTGCTGTACGGCAGGGCAAGCCGGCCGCCGTTCGAGCGCGCGAACGTGAAGCGCAAGCAGCCCGATCTCTACGCGTACATCGTCCGCGAGTTCGGGCTTCAGGAAGCCGGAACCAGTTCCACCACGTCGAGCAACGATTCGAAGCGCGGATAGGGGAAGACCAGCCGCCAGCGTTTCTCGCCGATGCGCTCAAGATAGCCGGCCATATCGCGGGTCGCGTCGGTGCCGTAGCGCAGCGGCGAGGTCTCGTCGCCGAGCACCAGCGTGCCGAGGAAGATATTGCGCGCGCGCGCGTCGGTGAAGAGCAGGCCGGTGGGGCGTTGCGATCCCGTCAGCTTGTGGAAGCTGCGCAGGCTGCCTTCGTCGGCGATGCGGCATTCGAACCAGGGATAGGCGGTGAAATCGCGCATGCCGGTGCCCTGTGCGCCCAGCTTGTAGGTGCGGCAGCGGTAATTGCCCGCGGGCGGCGCCGCGTCGGGCAAGGCGCGATCGGGATCGAACAGGATTTCGTCCGCGGCCAGCGCCTGCGGATCGCCGACGCGGGCCTTGGGCAGCGCCTCGTACCACGCCTTGCGCCAGCCGCGCAGCCGCTGACGGTCCGCATCGGTGGCGGCCTGGCGCCAGTCGGCGGTGGCGATCGCGGTGGGGCTGGTCGCCTCGCGATAGACGCTGCAACCGGTGAGCAGGAGGACGGGCAGGACAATCGCGACGGACTTGAAACGCATTTTTCCTCGCATCTACCCCACCCGTCCGTTGTGGCCGGGTATCAGGCCGCGGTCCAGCCTCCGTCCATCGAATAGTTGGCACCGGTGATCGCAGCGGCTTCGTCGCGGCACAGGAACAGCGCCAGCGCGGCGAGCTGATCGGGCTGGACGAACTGCTTGGTCGGCTGGGCGGCGAGGAGGACGTCGTTCATCACCTGCTCGCGCGTCATGTTGCGGGCCTTCATCGTATCCGGGATCTGGTTCTCGACCAGCGGGGTCCAGACATAGCCGGGCGAGATGCAGTTGACGGTGATGCCCGCGGTTGCGGTTTCCAGCGCGGCGGTCTTGGTCAGGCCGGCGATGCCATGCTTGGCAGCAACATAGGCCGACTTGTTGGGGCTGGCGACCAGGCTGTGTGCGCTGGCGGTGGTGATGATCCGGCCCCAGCCCTTTGCCTTCATCAACGGCACCGCGGCGCGCATCAGGTGAAAGGTCGAGCTGAGATTGATCGCGATGATTGCATCCCATTTTTCGATCGGGAAATCCTCGATCGGGGAGACGTGCTGGATGCCTGCATTGGAAATCACGATGTCCGGCCCGCCCAGTTCGGCATTGGCGCGGGCGACCATCGCGGCGATCTGGTCGGGCTTCGACATATCGGCGCCGTCGTACAGGGCCTTGCCGCTAACCGCTTCGAGACCGGCGCGTTCCTTCTCGATCGCGTCCGCGTCGCCGAAGCCGTTGATCATCACCGCCGCACCCTCGGCGGCGAGCGCCTTGGCATAGGCGAGGCCGATGCCCGAGGTGGAACCGGTGACGATGGCGGACTTGCCCTTGAGGAACATGGGGTACTCCTGTGGTTTAGCGATGGGTGAGGTCGAAGGCGGCGGTCTTGCCGTCGATGATGTCGCTGGCGACGAGTTCGGCGTTCGCCATGGTTTCGTTCACCGCGGCGCGACCGGCGAGCCAGTGTTCGCGCATCGAGCGGGCGGAGAATTCGAAGTCGCGGCTGCCGCCCTCCCACGCGTTTGCGCGGTAGATCAGGTGGACGAGACTGACCGGAAGCTCGTCGGCGGCAGACCGAAGGGCTGCGACATCCGGATCGTCGCGCAGTTCGGGCGGCAGCTTGGCGAGCAGCTTGCGTATCGCCTGACGTTCCTGACGCAGCTTCATCCGTTCGTTCGAAATGGCGCGGGTGCGGCTGGAGAAGCGGATCTCCTTCTCGCGCGCGACCACGTCGAGGATGGTTCGAGGCATCTCCGCGGCGGCGGCGAACAGATCGACCTGAAACACCAGCATCGGCGCATTCTGGTGATCGAGGACGTGGATCAGCGGCGTGTTCGACACGATGCCGCCGTCCCAATACCAGCGCCCGTCGATCTCGATCGGGGGCAGTCCGGGCGGCAGCGCGCCGGAAGCCATGATGTGCCGCGCGTCGAGCGGACCTTCACTGGTGTCGAAATAGCGGAAATTGCCGCTCTCGACATCGACCGCGCCGACCGACAGGCGGACCGGGCCGTTATTGACCAGATCCCAGTCGATCAGACTGTCGAGCGTCGCCTTGAGCGGTGCGGAATCGTAGAAGCTGAGCGCGTCGGGCGTGCCCGGCAGCGCGAACATCGGCGGCACGAAACGGGGTGAGAAAAAGCCCGGAACGCCGGTCACCGCGACGCTGGAGGCGGACCATTCGTGCAGCATCTCACGCGCGGCGTCGCCCGAGAGGATCGGAAAGCTGGGCAGTGCGGAGGTGGCGGTGTCCCAGAACGCCTTGAGCCGTTCGCAGCGCCGCTCGGGCGGGTTACCGGCGAAGATCGCGGCGTTGACCGCGCCGATCGAAATGCCCGCGACCCAGCCGACATCGATCTGCGCTTCGCCCAGCGCCTCGATCACGCCCGCCTGATAGCTGCCCAGCGCGCCGCCGCCCTGCAGCACCAGCGCCACAGTTTCGGGCAGCGGGAGCGCGGCGCGTCGCCGGCGGGAGTCTGCATCGGCCATGGCGGGCATGTGGCGAGCGGGGCGGGGCGGGGCAAGTGAATTTCTTGTCATCAAGATTGCGCGAAATCGCCCGGCGCGAGGACGTTATCCCTTCGCTCTTCGCCAAGCGGGTCCCTCAAGATATCTGAGGCAATCCTCGATCTTCAGGCGAGCAGGTTGCAGAATGGCAATCGCCACCGCCATGGCATGCGCCAGTGCGATTTGATCGCCGCCTTCGATTTCCGCCGTGTCGAACAATTTGTAGGCCGCGCCTGCCTCCGAGACGAGGCGCGTGACATGATTGATGTCGACGTTCCAACCGGCGCTTCGCTGCACGTCCGGCGAGCTGACCAGTGTGGCATCGAGCTTCAGTTCGCCGATTGCCCGGGCGATATCCCTGACCCGGTGTTTGAACTCGGCAGGGTCCGGCCGATGGGGTGAATAGTCCGCCGTGATCGTTGCGATGCTGCCGGACATGCGCTTCAGAAGCTGCACCTGATAGGATCTGGCGTCCGTCCGCTCCTTTCGGCGGTGGCGCGTTCCCACGATCTCGGCCCCGATCACTGCGGCCGCCGCGCCGCATAGCGCGCCTGCGAAAGCCAGCGGATCTCCCGAGGCGCCCGTAATAAAGCGGTCGGCCGCGATGCCGGCGCCAAAACCAAAGATGGAAGCGACGACCGCCAACAGCCATTCAGGCCGGCCGACGCCATTACGATCTATGTCCGACATTATACCCCCTGATCGGAAGCGAAGCGAAATCCGATAGCGGGTTCCTGCAACGGGGATTTTGAAGGTGCAACGTCCGGCACGCTGGGGCATTGTGACGCTGGACCAACGAAACGAGGATGCCATGCGGCTCGACGATCTCGATCCCACCGAACATGCCCGCGATCTGGGAAGCGGCGGCGGTGGTGGTGGCGGCTTCGGGCTGCTCGGGCTGCTGCCGCTGCTGCTGGGCCGCGGTGGCGGGATCGGCACGATCGTGATCATCGGGATCATCGCCTTCGTGATGTTCAGCGGCGGGCTGGGCAATCTGACCGGCGGCGGCCAGCCCGGTTCGCAGACGGCGGGCACCAGCGGATCGGGCGCGTGCAGCACGACCGAGCGGCGCTTTGCCTGTCAGGTGATGACCAGCACCGAGACCACCTGGGACGCGCTGTTCCAGCAGGCGGGCAAGCGATACCAGCCCGCGACGATCAACTTCTTCACCGGCAACGTGCAATCGGGCTGCGGCGCGGCTTCGTCGGCGGTGGGCCCCTTCTACTGCCCCAGCGACAACGGCGTGTATCTGGACACCGCCTTTTTCGACGAACTCTCGCAGCGTTTCGGCGCCAAGGGCGATTTCGCCCAAGCCTATGTGATCGCGCATGAGATCGGCCATCACATCCAGACCCTGCTGGGCACGTCCGAACAGGTACGGCGGATGCAGGCCCAGTCGAGCGAGGCCGATGGCAATGCGCTGTCGGTACGGCTCGAGCTGCAGGCCGATTGCTTTGCGGGCGTCTGGGCGGCGCGCAACCGCGACCGGCTTCAGGCGGGCGATATCGAGGAAGGCATGACCGCGGCCAACGCGATCGGCGACGATACGCTGCAAAAGCAGTCGCGCGGCGGCGTGCATCCGGAGACCTTCACCCACGGCACTTCGGCACAGCGGATGGAATGGCTGCGGCGCGGGCTGGAGAGCGGCGATCCGGGGCAGTGCGACACGTTCAAGGGGATTTGAGGCTGTAGATTGGGGCGGATGTCCCCGCTAAGCCCTTGCCGATGAGCGAATCCGAAACTCCCGAAGTTCCCGCCGAGGCCCCGGAAGGGCCGCGGCTGGCCTATCACTTCACGCCGGGCAAGGGGCCGGCGGTGGTGTTCCTGCCCGGCTATGCGTCCGACATGACCGGGACCAAGGCCGTCGCGCTGGAGCAATGGGCGAAGCGAGCGGGGCGCGCCTATCTGCGCTTCGACTATGCCGGATGCGGCGCCAGCGAAGGCGCGTTCGAGGACCAGACCATCGTCAACTGGCGCGACGACGCATTGCACCTGATCGACAATCTGACCGAGGGGCCGGTGGTGCTGGTCGGATCGTCGATGGGCGGATGGGTGATGCTGATGGCGGCCAAGGCACGGCCGGACCTGATCGCGGGGCTGGTCGGCATTGCGGCGGCACCGGACTTCACCGACTGGGGCTTTTCGACCGAGCAGAAGATGACCCTGCTCCAGCATGGCCGGATCGAAGTCCCCTCGGCCTATTCGGACCAGCCGACCGTGACCACGCGCATCTTCTGGGCATCGGGCGAAGCGAACCGGATGATGATCGGACCGATCGGGTTCGATGGCCCGGTGCGGCTGATCCAGGGACAGTTGGACAAGGACGTGCCGTGGCAGCGCGCGACCCAGCTTTCCACCCTGTTCCATTCAGCCGAGGTGCAGACCTGGCTGGTCAAGGACGGCGATCACCGCCTCTCGCGCGATAAGGACATCGCGCTGATCATCCGCGGTGTCGAGGACGTGATTTCATGCTTGCAGCCCTCCTCCTGATGGCGGCCATTCAAGGCGCGCCGGTCCCGGCGCGGGGTCAAGACGCGCCACCGCCGCCCGCGCAGGATCCAGTCGCGGCGCGGTTCGAGCGTTGCCTCGATCTGGCGACCGGCGATCCGCGTGCGGGTGAGGCGGAAGCGATCAAGTGGCGCAGCGAAGGCGGCGGGCATCGCGCGCGGCAGTGTCTGGGCGTGGCCTATGCCAATCAGGAGCGCTGGCCCTCGGCTGCAGGCGCATTCGAGGAAGCGGCGCGCGAGGCCGAGGTCGAGAAATCTCCCAAAGCGGGCGATTACTGGGCACAGGCCGGCAATGCCTGGCTGGCGGCGGGTGATCCCGGGCATGCGCGATCGGCGCTGGATGCAGCGCTGGTTTCGGGAAATCTGGCCGGACTGCCGCTGGGCGAAGCGCATCTCGACCGGGCACGCGCGCGCGTGGCGACCGGCGACAATGAAGGCGCACGGTCCGATCTGGACAGGGCGCTGATCCATGCGGCCGAGGATCCGCTGAGCTGGCTGCTGTCGGCCACGCTGGCCCGGCGGATGGGCGACCTGCCGCGCGCGAAGAAGGATATCGACGAAGCGCTGCGGCGCTCGCCCGACGACGCCTCGGTTCAGCTCGAGGCCGGCAATATCGCCGCGTTGCGCGGCGACGAACCGACTGCGCGGGCGGCATGGGCACGCGTGCTGGAACTGGCGCCGGGCAGCCCACAGGCGAATGCGGCACGCGGCGCGCTGGAGCAGTTCGGGGCGGAGCGGTAAGGTCGCGGAAGCGCCGCACCGCGTGCGGTCACGCGGTCAGGGGCATCGGCGCGCGGGAGTCAGGCGTACGTTCCTGTAATCCAGCGCCGCCTTGCGTTCGCCCTCTTCGGTGGAGATCAGCGCATGTCCCTTGAACGTCGCGTCGGGGCCAAACGCAACATCTTCCCGCTGCACCTCACCGTGAAGGGTGACCAGAGCGAAGTTGCGCAGTTCGGCGGGGCTTCGCTCGCTAAACCATGTTGCACCGTGCGAGCCTTCGCCTTGCAGGTCGCCATCGGGCGTTGCGCTGTTGCCGGCCTTGATTCGCCAGCCGCCCGGTATCGCGCAGACGGCTCCGAACTGGACGCCCCATGTCGCTATCGCGAAGCTCTCCATGCTTTCCCCGGGTTTCAGCGGAATATCGACGATGGAAACGAGGTAGGAGCGCCCCTTGTTGGTGGGGGTGCAGGAGGCGGCCAGCAATGCGAGCAGCAGGAGCGGTTTCATGCACTGCATGCTCGATGATTCGACGGTCGCCTGCAATGGAATAGAAGCGGGTGCGGGACTGGAGTTTGGAGTGGGAGCATCCTATCTCCCGCTCCATGACCAAATATCTCCACACCATGATCCGCGTCACCGATCCCGATGCGACCATCCGCTTCTTCGAGCTGATCGGGCTGAACGAGATCAAGCGCTTCGACAGCGAGCAGGGGCGGTTCACGCTGATCTTCCTCGCGGCGCCGGGCGACGAGGAGGCTCAGGTCGAGCTGACCCATAACTGGCCGCCCGCGGATGGCAGCCCGGGCGAGGAATATGGCGGCGGGCGCAATTTCGGGCATCTCGCCTATCGGGTCGACGATATCTACGAGACGTGCCAGCGCCTGATGGACGCAGGCGTGACGATCAACCGGCCGCCGCGCGACGGGCACATGGCGTTCGTGCGCAGCCCCGACAATATCTCGGTCGAGCTGCTGCAGGACGGCCATCTGCCGCCGCAGGAACCCTGGGCTTCGATGCCGAATACGGGCGTGTGGTAACGCGCCGGTGATCGACTGGCCGGATACGCGCTTCCTCGACCTGACCGGTGCCGACCTGCCGATCGTGCAGGCTCCGATGGCGGGGGCGGGCGGCGTCGATCTGGCGGTGGCGGCGATGCGTGCTGGAGCGGTGGGATCGCTGCCTTGTGCGATGCTGACGCCGATGCAGGTGATCCTGCAGTCGGCCGAGGTGCGGGCGGAGACCGATGAGGAGCCGCTGAACCTCAATTTCTTCTGTCATACGCTGCCCGAGGCGCCGGACGAGTCCGCGTGGCTGGCGGCGCTGGCGCCCTATTTTGCCGAGGAAGGTGTGGAGCCGGGTGCCGCGGCGCCGCTGCGACTGCCGTTCGATGCGGCGATGTGCGAGGCGGTGGAGGCTTCCAGGCCCGAGATCGTCAGCTTTCACTTCGGCTTGCCGGAGGAAAAGCTCCTCGACCGGGTTCGCAAGAGCGGGGCGCTGATCGTCGGCAATGCTACGACCGCTGCAGAAGCCGGGTGGCTGGCCGAACGTGGCTGCGATGCGATCATTGCCCAGGGTGCCGAGGCGGGTGGGCATGCTGGCTGGTTCCTCGATGGGCACCGGCCCATGCCGCTGGCCGAGTTGTTGCGGACGATCCGCGTGGATGTACCGATGATCGCGGCGGGCGGGATCGTCGATGGTGCGGGGATTGCCGAGGCGTTGCGGCTGGGGGCGAGCGCGGTGCAGATCGGGACGGCCTATCTGGCGACGCCCGAAGCGACGATCTCGCGGCCCCATCGTAAGCTGCTGGGGACCGAGGCGGCGGCGGACGCCGACTTCACCAACCTGTTTTCCGGGCGTGAGGCGCGTGGGATCCGCAACCGGCTGATGCGCGACCTAGGGCCGGTCTCGGACAAGGCGCCGGCCTTTCCCCATGCATCGAATGCGCTGGTGGCGCTTCGCAGAAAGGCGGAAGCCGAGGGGCGCGGCGATTATTCGCCGCTCTGGGCCGGATCCGGTGCTGCCCGCGTCCGGGCGCTGCCCGCGACCGAACTGGCCGAGACGCTGGCCGAAGAAGCGCTGGCGCTGTTAGGATGAAGCCATGAGCAAGCTCGATATCGTCCGCATCCCGGCGCTCAGCGACAATTATGTGTGGCTGGTGCACGAACTCGAAAGCGGCGACACGATGGTGGTCGATCCGGCGCAGGCAGCACCCGTGCTGGCCGAGGCGGACAGGCGCGGGTGGAAGATCGGCGCGATCTGGAACACCCACTGGCATCCCGATCACACCGGCGGCAATGCAGAGATCAAGGCAGCGACCGGGTGTGAAGTGATCGCGCCCGCGGGCGAAGCCGAGCGCATCCCGACTGCCGACCGGCTGGTGGGCGAGGGCGATGTGGTGCGGCTGGGTTCGCATGAGGCCAGCGTGATGGAGGTGCCTGCGCATACCGCGGGGCATATCGCCTATCATTTCGCGCAGGATGGCGCGGTGTTCGTCGGCGATACGCTGTTCGCGATGGGATGCGGGCGGCTGTTCGAGGGGACGGCAGCGCAGATGTTCGGCAACATGGCCCGGCTGGCACGGCTGGCGCCCGAGACGCGCGTCTACTGCGCGCACGAATATACCCAGTCCAACGGCCGCTATGCGCTGGTCGCCGAGCCGGACAATGCAGCGATCGTGGCGCGGATGGCCGAGGTCGATGCGAAGCGCGCAGCGGGTGAGCCGACCGTGCCGACGACCATCGGCGAGGAGCTTGCGACCAATCCGTTCATGCGCGCGCAATCTGCCGAGGTGTTAGCTGAGCGCCGTGCTGCGAAGGATAGCTTTCGCGGCTGAACGCGTCAGTCCCGACAGGATTGAGAGGAGAGTCTCGATGATCCGCTTTGCCATACCCGCACTGGTGCTGGTCGCCGCCGTTTCGGCGGGCGCCGCGACGCCGCAGAGCGCGGAGGAGCGGCAGGAGGAACGGCTGGCCAAGCGGCTGGAAGGCATGACGGCGGGCAAGCCCCAGACCTGCCTGCCGCGCGACCGGGTGGGCGAGATCAAATTCTACAATGACACCGCCGTTTATGTGCAAAGCCGCAACAGGGTGTGGGTCAACAAGACCAATGGCGGTTGCCGCGGGACCAGCGACGATATCCTGATCATCAAGACCTATAGCGGCCAATATTGCCGCGGCGACATTATCGAGACCCGCTCGCGCGGCGGACCGGGCTTCTTCACCGGCGCCTGCTCGCTCGGCGACTTCGTGCCGTACAGCAAATGAGCCGCATCATCCTCGGCGCGCTGGCACTGGCCGGGCTGACCGCGATGGGGCCGGCGCAAGACACCAGCGGCGACGCCGATCTGGCCAAGGCGATCGAGGGCCGCACCGCCGGTGCACCGCTGGAGTGCGTGAGCGCCAGCTTTGTCGGCACGCCGCAGATCATCGATCGCGATACCTTGCTCTATCGCTCGGGCCGGACGCTGTACGTGAACCAGCTCGACGCGCCCTGCCCGGGACTCGAGGAGGGCAATACGATCATCGTCGAGCTGCACGGATCGCAGCTTTGCAAGAATGACAGCATCCGCACGCTCGACCCGGGGATGACGATCCCCGGACCCTATTGCCGGCTGGGCAAATTCACGCCGTACAAGAAGGCGAAATAGCCTCCGCTACTCAGACCTGAAGCCCGACCGCCTTCTGTGCTGCGAGCAGCGTCGGCGCGGCCAGCGTCGAAGCGCGTTCGGCGCCCTTGGCCAGTTCGGCGCCTACCGCGGTGCGATCGTCGAGCAGACTCATCAGCCGCTCGCGGATCGGCCCGAGAGTCGCGACTGCGAGATCGGCCAGCGCGGGCTTGAATGCGCCGAAGCCCTTGCCCGCGAACTCCGCGACCACCGACTGCGGATCGCGATCGGACAGCGCGGCATAGATCGTCACGAGGTTCTTCGCCTCGGGCCGTTCGGCCAGCGCGTCGAAGCTGTCGGGGAGCAGATCGGCGTCGGATTTCGACTTCTTGATCTTCTGGGCGATGGTGTCGTTGTCGTCGATCAGGTTGATGCGGCTCATGTCCGAGGGATCGGACTTGGACATCTTCGCCGAACCGTCGCGCAGGCTCATGATGCGCGGCGCGGCCTTGCTGATCAGCGGCTCGGGCAGGGGGAACAGCTCCACCTCGAAATCGGTGTTGAACTTGGTCGCGATGTCGCGCGCCAGCTCCAGATGCTGCTTCTGGTCCTCGCCCACCGGAACATGGGTCGCCTGATAGACCAGCACGTCGGCGGCCTGCAGCACCGGATAGGTGAACAGACCCACGCTGGCGCCCTCGCGGTTCTTGCCTGCCTTGTCCTTCCACTGGGTCATGCGGTTCAGCCAGCCCATGCGAGCGGTGCCGTTGAGGATCCAGCACAGCTCGGCATGGGCGGGGACGCGCGACTGGTTGAACAGGATCGCGCGATCGTCGATCCCCGAGGCGAGCAGGGTGGCGGCCATCTCGATGGTCGAATTGGCCAGCTCGGCGGGCGTGACGTTGCCGGTCAGCGCGTGGAGATCGGCGAGAAAGAACAGGCATTCGCCCTGATCCTGCATCGCGACCCACTGCTTGATCGCCCCCAGATAATTGCCGAGGTGCAGATTGCCGGTGGTCTGGATGCCGGAAACGACGCGCATTTGAACGATTACTCCTGGATCGGGTCGCTCGGGCGGCGCTTGCGGACCAGCGCCCGAAGGTCACCGATCGTGAAGGCGCGCGTCACGAAGCAGGCTACGCCGTAGATCGCGGTGCCGCCCGCGACAAGCACGCCGAGCGCGAGGATGCGCATCAGCAGGTGCCCGGTGAGATAGGGATCGAGCAGCCGGTCCAGCCCGAAGATCGCGGCGCCCATCAGGATCGCGGCCAGCGCGAGGCGCGGCAGGCGGCGGACGAGCTTCGCATCGGCCTCGAAATGACCGCGCTTGCGCAGGGTGCGATAGAGCAGGGCGACATTGACCACCGCCGCCAGCGCCGTGGCCAGCGGCGGGCCGACATGGCCGATCAGCGGAATCAGGATGAGGTTGCCGACGATGTTCACCCCGATCGAGATGGTGGCGTAGCGGACCGGCGTCTTGGTATCCTGCCGCGCGTAATAGCCGGGCGTCAGCACCTTCACGAGCACATAGGCGGGCAAGCCGACCGAGAAGGCGGAAAGCGCCCACGCGCATTTCACCGTATCCTCGGCAGTGAAGGCGCCGTGCTGGAACAGGCCGCGGATGATCGGTTCGGCCGCGACCATCAGCGCAACCATGGCGGGGAGCGTCAGCAGCAGCGCCAGCTCGATCCCGCGATTCTGCGTCTCCATCGCCTCGTCTTCCTTGCCGCTGGCGAGCAGCCGCGAGACGGTGGGGAGGAGGATGGTGCCGAGGCCGATGCCGATCAGGCCCAGCGGGAGTTGGTTCAGCCGGTCGGCATAATAGATGTACGAGATCGAACCCGCGGCGAGCATCGATCCGGCGAGCGCGGTGGAGATCAGCAGGTTGATCTGGGTCGCGCCCGCGCCCAGCGCTGCGGGCAGCATCAGCTTGAGCAGGCGGCGGACATCGGCGTCGATCTTCGGCGGCCTGATCCGCAGCTTCACGCCCGCGCTGCGGCAGGCGGCGATCAGCCAGATCAGCTGGAGCGCACCGCCGACGGTGACCGAGATCGCCTGTACCCGGGCGGTTTCATATGGATTCGCGCCGTGGAAGAAGATCAGCCCGGCCACCATGGCGAGGTTGAGCAGGATCGGCGCCGCGGCATTGACCCAGAAGCGGTCGAGCGAATTGAGGATGCCGCCGAGCAGCGAGACGAGGCTGATCAGGAAGAGATAGGGGATGGTGATCCGCGACAGCGTGACCGCATAGGCGAAGTCTTCGGGGCTGGGATCGTTGAACCCGCCCGACAATGCCCAGGTGATCGGCCATGCGGCGATCAGCATCGCCACGGTGAAGACCAGCAGCACCGGGAACAGCACCGATAGCGCCCGCTCGGCGAACAGGAAGCCTGCGGGCTGGCCATCCTCCGCCACCCGCTTGTTGAACATCGGGACGAAGGCCGAGGAGAAGGCCCCTTCCGCGAACAGAGCGCGGAACATGTTCGGCAGGCGGAAGGCGACGAGGAACGCGTCCGACGCGAAGCCCGCGCCGACAAAGGTCGCCTGAAGCGAATCGCGGACGAGCGCCAGCACGCGACTGACGAGCGTCAGCCCGCCGATCGAGCCGAGGGTCTTGGCGAGATTCATCGCCGCGACCCTGTCGATGGAATGGGGGGAGCCGACAGCATCCCGCGTCTCCCCCTCGGGTCCGGCTTAGGCCTGGCCGGCTTCCTGGCCGAGCTGGCCCTGCTGCTCGAGGCGCGCAAGGTACAGGCCGTGGAAGTCGATCGGCTCGAGCAGCAGCGGCGGGAAGCCGCCATCGCGGACGGCATCGGCCAGCACGCGACGCGCAAACGGGAACAGGATGCGCGGGGCTTCGCTCATCAGGAACGGATCGATCTGATCGGCGGGTATGTTGCGCAGGCCGAAGAGGCCGGCATAGGTGAGGTCGACCAGATAGGCGACGGTGTCGCCCATGGTGCAGCGTGCCTCCACCTTGAGCGCGACTTCATAGACTTCCTCGCCAACCTGGCCCGAGCCGATGTTGAACTGGATATCGACGCCCGGGCCGGTCTGGTTCTGATAGATGGCCGGTGCGTTCGGATTCTCGAACGAGAAGTCCTTCACATATTGCGACAGGATGCCCACAGCCGGGCTGGTGTCTTCGCCATTCGCAATCGGCTCGCCAAATTCGGGCTCGGCCATCTGATATTCCTTTTTCGTCCGGATAGTTTCGCGCATCCCGCGCGTTCAAGCGAGCGCCGCGCCTAGCAGGCGTATTGCGCCAGTTCAACGGGGCCAGTTCAACAGGGCCCGTACAACGCCGTGTGCGGTGGTGATTTGTAACGGAGGCCGCTTCGGCCTATATCGGTGACAACGAGCAATCGGAGGTATGGTGACCGTCTACATTATTCTGTTCGCGTTTGTGGCGGGTTTCCTGGCGCTGCGGCTCTATGCGGTGCTGGGCAAGCGCACGGGGCACGAGCAGGTGCTGCACAAGCCGGCCGAGGAGCGCGTGCCTGTACCGCCGATGCAGCGCACCATCGACGTGGTGCCCGAAGTCCGCGAAACCGGCGGCCGCAATATCGAAGCCGGGGCCGAAGCCGGTCTGCGCCAGGTGATCCAGGCGGATTCGAGCTTCGACGTGGCGCAGTTCGTTGATGGATCGAAGGCGGCATACCGCATGATCCTGGAAGCCTTCTGGAAGGGCGACGAGGAAACGCTGGCGTGGCTGGTCGAGGACGATGTCCGCGCCGGCTTCTCGCAGGCGATCGCGGACCGCAACGAAGCCGGCCATGTGCTCGAGAATCGCTTGGTCGCGATCGAGCGCGCGGCAATCGTCGAGGCGGGCGTCGAGAACAAGGTGGCGCGGATCGCGGTGCGTTTCGATGCGGATATCGCTTCGGTGACGCGTGACAAGGACGGCAATGTCATCGCCGGTTCGCTGACCGACGCGGTCGAAGCGCACGATATCTGGACCTTCGCGCGCAGCCTGCGCAGCGACGATCCGAACTGGAAGCTTGTCGAAACCGACGAAGCCTGATTCAAGGGCCTGATCTGAAGGCCTTGCAAGGACGGGACATGCGCATCTGGGGGGTAGCCGCGCTCGCGGTGATGTTGAGCGGCTGCTCCGGCGGCATCGTTCCGGCCTATATCGATCGCGGTGCGCCGCCACCGCGGGAAGCTGCGGACGATCGTCCGGTCAACAATAATGTCCCGGTTCGTCAGCCGATTCAGGCCACGCCGATGGCGCCGGTTGCGGTGGCGACTCCGGCGACCCCGGCCACGACCGGCGTGAAAGCTGGCGTCCTCGCCGGACCGGCGATCAACTCGCTCGATATCTCGCCAACCATGGCCTCGCGCGCGCTGACCGCCTACCGGCTAAGCTGCACCGCGATGCAGAAGCGCACCGACCTGTCGGGCCTGACCCGCGGCAGCGACTGGGCGGAAAGCTGCACCGCCGCCGCCAACTGGCCCGCGCGCGACGCGCTCAGCTTCTTCACCACCTATTTCGAGACGGTGCAGGTTGGCGATGGCAAGGCGCATTCGACCGGTTATTACGAGCCGGAGATCTCCGGATCGCGGACGCGGCGGCCGGGATACGAAGTGCCGGTCTATGCCAAGCCCAGCGATCTCGTGGAGATCGACCTTGGCCAGTTTTCCGAGGCGCTGAAGGGTAAGCGCATCCGTGGCCGTTATGAAGGCCGCGATTTCGTTCCCTATTACGAGCGTTCCGAGATCGAGGCGGGCGCGCTGAACGGCAAGGTGCCGGTGATCGCCTGGGCGGCGGATCCGGTCGAGATGTTCTTCCTCGAAGTGCAGGGCTCGGGCCGGCTGCGGCTGCCCGAAGGCGGCGTGATGCGGATCGGCTTCGCGGGGCAGAATGGCCGCGACTACACCGGCATCGGCAAGCTGATGCGCGACCGCAACCTGCTGGCCCCCGGTCAGGCCTCGATGCAGGGGATCATGAAGTATCTGCGCGATAACCCGGTGGAGGGCCGCGCGATCATGAATGAGAACAAGAGTTATGTGTTCTTCCGCGAGCTGACCGGCGCGGGTCCGCTGGGCGCTATGGGCCTGCCCGTAGTGGCACAGGCGAGCGTGGCGGCTGATCCGATGTTCACCCCGCTGGGCGCACCCGTCTTCCTCTCGATGGACCGGGCCGAGGCCAATGGGCTGTGGGTGGCGCAGGATGTCGGCGGGGCGATCAAGGGATCGAACCGGTTCGACACTTTCTGGGGCGCGGGCGACGATGCGCGTGCCATCGCGGGCGGCATGAACACGCGCGGCACCGCGTGGCTGTTGCTGCCGGTGGGGACGATCGCACGGCTTAACGGCACGCGCTGATGTCCCGAGGGCGCAAGCTCGCGCCCGAGGAAGCGGCGCTGTGGCAGAAGGTGATCGCGACGGTAAAGCCGATCGCGCCGGTGAAGCCGATGGTGATCGAGACCGGCCCCGCGCCGGTCTCTCCGCCGAAGTTCAAACCCGCAAAGATGCCGCCTCCTGCGCCAGCGCCCGTCGCGAAACGGCTTACGCCGCCCTCGACCACATTGGATGGTTCGTGGGACCGCCGCTTGTCCCGCGGGCTGGTGTCGCCGGAAAGCTCGATCGATCTTCACGGCTACACGCTCGCTTCAGCCTATGACCGGCTCGACCGCGGGCTGGAAGCGGCGCTGGGGCGCGGCGACCGGGTGCTGTTGCTGGTGACCGGCAAGGCGCCGGGACCGGAATCCGAGCGGCCGCACAAGCGCGGGGCGATCCGCGCGGCGGTGGGCGACTGGTTGGCTGCGTCGCGCTTTTCGGACCGGATCGCTGCGGTGCGTGGCGCGCATCCGCGTCATGGCGGGGCCGGAGCGCTCTATATCGTGCTGCGCAGACCCAGAAACACGGTGTCGCAACCGAAATCTTAACCCTTGGGTGCCAAGCTTCCCGGATCGGAAAGCAGGCGCGTTGCCTGCTGTTTCTGGGGGGATCTACGGTTCACGTGGAAGGATTTTCGCTCAAGAGCCGTGCAATCGCCTTCGCGATGTGCGCCGGTGCGGTGGCGTTTATCCTTGCGCTCGCCGCCTCGTCGCGTGGCGAGGTCAGCGTCGACAGTGCCGGGCGCGCGCTGACCGCTGCGATCATCTGTGGCGTGATGTGCTGGGCCTCGGCCGAGCGAACCATCGCGGCGACTGCCGGTGCCATCGACGCCGCGATCGCGCGCCTGTCCCGCGCCGCCAATGGCGACCTGGAAAGCGAAATCCCCGAGGAAGTCATCGAATGCGTGCCGCCGCTCGCCGAGGCAATGGATGGCCTGTTCCGCCAGCTCCATGCCAATCTGGAAAGCGTGCAGCGGCTGGCGATGTTCGATTCGGTGACCAACCTGCCCAATCGCACCCATTTCCGGCGCAGTTGCGAAGCGCTGCTCGATACGATGGGGCCGGACGAGAAGGCGGTACTCTATTTCATCGATCTCGACCGCTTCAAGGCGGTGAACGACACGATGGGTCATGCCGCGGGCGATCAGTTGCTCGGCATGGTCGCAAACCGGCTGCGTTCGGTGGCCGAGCGCTTCGTCGCAGGTGCCGATGGCCGTCAGGTTCTGATCGGCCGGCTGGCGGGCGACGAGTTCACCATGTTCGTACCGGATCTGAAGGATCTGCGCGATGCGGATCGAATCGGTCAGGGAATCCTGAGCGCGATGAGCCAGCCGTTCGAGCTGGCCGAGCAGGAGATCAGTATCGGCGCCTCGATCGGCATCGTGCTGCGCCCCGAGCATGGCGCGACACTGCACGAACTGATGCGCGCTGCCGATGCCGCCATGTACCATGCCAAGGCGAGCGGCCGCGGACGGACCGAGCATTTCACCGAAGCGCTGGCGGCGGAGATCGCCGAGCGCGCGCAGCTGGAAAGCGATCTGCGCGAAGCCGTGTCCAAGGATCAGTTCGCGCTGGTCTATCAGCCGCAGATCGCGGCGCATGACGGCCGTATCGTCGGTGCTGAGGCGCTGCTGCGCTGGAAGCACCCGGACGGCCTGAAGATGCCGGTCGCTTTCCTGCAGCGTGCCGAAGAGACCGGGCTGATCGTCGAAATCGGCGAATGGGTGCTCCAGAATGTCGCCGAGACCATCTCGCGCTGGGGACGCTTGGGCATCGAGCAGCGCATGGCGGTGAACATCAGCCAGCGCCAGATCGACCACGCCACCTTCTTCCGCCGGCTGGGCGAAGCGATGCGCGCCGCGGATGCGCCTGCGCACCTGCTCGAACTTGAGATCAGCGAGACGCTGGCGATGCATTGTTCCGACGATGTGATCGAAGCGATTGCCGCACTGCGCGCCGACGGGGCGAGCATCGCGATCGACGATTTCGGGACGGGCTATTCGAACATCGCGCGGTTGCGGCATCTGCCGGTCGATCGGGTGAAGCTGGACCGCAGCCTGATCGAGCATGTCGCCGATCAGGCCGAGGCGCGGACCATCGCACAGGCAGTGATCGCGCTGGTGCACGGCCTTGGCTGCGAAGCCGTGGCCGAGGGCATCGAAAATGAGGACCAGGCGATGGTGCTGCGCGTGATCGGATGCGACGTGCTGCAGGGCTATTCGATCGCCGCGCCGATGCCGGAAGAGGCGTTCCTGAACTGGGTGCGTGACGAACGCGGGACGCGGGCTGCGGGTTAGTCCGTCCCGTATATAAACCCTTCTCCCTTGATGGGAGGATGAGGGTGAGCTCTCCTCATATGGCTGTCACATGAGGAGAGCTCACCCCCACCCAACCCTCCCCCATCAAGGGGGAGGGCTATCGCCAAGTGCCACGCCATCGGATCAAACTAGGCGAACACCCGCTTCAGCACTTCGCGATAAGTCTCGCTCAGCGCCTCAAGGTCGCGGACCGCGACGGCTTCGTCGAGCTTGTGCATCGTCGCGTTGACCAGCCCGAATTCGACCACCGGACAAAGCTTCGAAAGGAAACGCGCGTCAGAGGTGCCGCCGGTGGTGGAGAGTTCGGGGCGGATGCCCAGCGTCGCCTCCGCGGCGTCCTGCACCAGCGTGGAAAGATCACCTGGCGCGGTCAGGAAGGCTTCGCCATAGACGGTGCCTTTCACGATCGCGGTCGGGGCGTGACGCTTCACGATCTCGGTGATCCGCGCCACCAGATCGGTGCCCTTGTGCAGATCGTTGAAGCGGATGCTCAGGCGCGCGCTGGCATGGGCCGGGATGACGTTCCCGGCAGGATTGCCCACGGTCACGTCGGTCGGCTCGATATTCGATGCCTGGAACCAGTCGGTCCCCTCGTCCAGCACGATGCCGTCGATCTCGGCCAGCGCGTTCACGAGGCGCGGGATCGGATTGTCGGCGAGGTGGGGATAGGCGACATGGCCCTGCTTGCCGGGCACGTCGATCCACACGATCGTCGAGCCGCGGCGGCCGATCTTGATCGTGTCGCCCAGTCGATTGGCCGAGCTGGGTTCGCCGACCAGACACAAATCCGGGATCAGGTTACAGGCCTTCATATGTTCGATCAGAGTCGGCGTGCCGTAGGTGGCCGGGCCTTCCTCGTCGCCGGTGATGATCATCGAGACGGTGCCATCGGTCTCCATGCCGGCGACCGCGGCGACAAAGGCGGCGATCGAACCCTTCATGTCGACCGCGCCGCGGCCATAGAGCAGGCCGCCGCGAATTTCGGGTGCGAAGGGTTCGCTTTCCCAGCCCTTGCCCGGCGGGACGACGTCGAGATGCCCGGCGAACGCGAAGTGGCGGCCGCCGGTGCCGCGTACCGCGAGCAGGTTCTCGACCGGACCGTCAGGCGCTTCGCCCTCGACGAAACGCTCGACCTTGAAGCCCAGGGGGAGGAGCGCGGCTTCGAGGACGTCGAACACCTTGCCGGTGGCCGGGGTCACGCTCTCGGCCGCCATCAGCGCCTTGGCCAGTTCGACGACGTCCATCCTGCTTCCCGCTTTCCAATCCTGTTGCCGGGCCATAGCATGGCGGCGCACCGCGTCGAGGGAAGCGATGATCGGATCGATGATAGCAATGCTGTTGGCGCAAGGCGCGCCGCTCGACGTTCCCGCGCGCTGCCGCGCGGTGGCGCTGCGGATCGAGCGGACCAGCAATATCGCGGTGAGCAAGCTGGAGGGCTATTACGCCAGCGAGCCGCAGGCGGTGCAGGATGCCGCCTTCCTCCGCCGGGTGCGCGAACTGCGCGCGGCACAGGCGCTCGCGAAGGCGATCCGCAGAGCTTATCCGGGACAGGCCTATCGCGACGCGCAGGTCGATGCGCTGCCCTGGGCGACGGTGATCGCCGAGGGCGAAGCCTGCCGCGACGGGACCCGCTGACGATGCCCAAGCTCGATCTCGATGCCATCCCGCAGACCAACGCCACCGGCTATCCGCCCGAGCATGCCGCACAGGTGCAGGGCCGCTGGTATCGCCGCATGGCGCCGGCCAGCGGGATCACCGATTTCGGATACAGCCATGTCACGCTGAAGCCCGGCGCATGGTCGTCGCAGCGGCACTGGCATGAGGGGGAGGACGAGTTCGTCGTGATGCTCTCGGGCGAGGCGGTGCTGGTCGACGATTCGGGCGAGAGCATCATGCGGCCGGGCGATATTGCCGCCTTCGCCAAGAATGATGGCAACGGCCATGTGCTGCAGAACCGCAGCGACACGGATTGCGTGTTCGTGGCGGTGGGCAAGCCCAGCGAGACCGCGTGCCACTATCCCGATATCGACATGCACCTGTTTCCCGGCACCGGATTTCGCCGCAAGGATGGCAGCGATTTCTGAGGCCTGAGCGGTGTACAGGTGCGTGGCATCCCTCTAGGAGAGCGCCATAATCCTGGAGGGCAGATGCGGAAGATTCTGGTTACCGGCGGCGCCGGCAATGTCGGCGGCAGCCTGGCGCGGCGTCTTGCGGCGAATCCCGACAATTATGTGGTGATCGTCGACGATCTGACCACCGGCAATCGCGACAAGCTTCCCCGTACTTCCGGAGACAATTGGCGCTTCGTCCGCGCGGATGCGAACCGCAAGGAGGACATGTCGCCGATCTTCACCGCCGAGCGGTTCGACGCGGTGTTCCATTATGCCGCCGTCGTCGGCGTACAGCGGACGTTGGCCAATCCGAAGCTGGTGCTGAACGACATCCATGGCTTCGAGACGGTGCTGGATCTCGCCAAGAATACCGGCGTGAAGCGGGTGTTCTTCTCGTCGAGCTCCGAAGTCTATGGCGAGCCGTTCGAAATCCCGCAGCGCGAGGATACCACGCCGCTCAACTCGCGGCTGCCCTATGCGGTGGTGAAGAATGTGGGTGAGTCCTACTTCCGCACCTACACGCAGGAATTCGGCCTGCCGCACACCATCTTCCGCTTCTTCAACACCTATGGTCCGCTGCAGAGCACGGATTTCGTGATGTCGAAGTTCCTCACCGCGGCGCAGGCGGGCAAGGACATCACCCTGTACGGCGACGGGATGCAGACCCGGACCTTCTGCTATGTCGACGACAATCTGGATTTCACCGAGAAGCTGCTCGAGCAGGACCTCGGCCTGAACGACACGATCAATGTCGGCAATGCCGAGGAACTGACGATCCGCGAACTGGCCGAGACGGTGATCCGCCTGACCGGTTCCAGCTCGAAGATCGTCCACCTGCCGCCGCTCGCCGAGGGCGATATGACGCGGCGCTGCCCCGACGTGTCGAAGATGCTCGATATCCTGGGGCGTCCGCTGGTGACGCTGGAAGAGGGTATCAAGAAGATGATGGCCGCCGAGCGGGACGGGGTGGCCTGATCTAAAATCCTCCCCTTGGCGGGGGAGGATTTAGGTGGTGGGATCCATCTCGAACTTCTCGAGCACCCAGTCCTCGGCCTGGGCGCCGGCGATCCAGTCCTGCATGAAGCGGTGCTGAAGCACGGCGTTCATATAGGCCGGCGCGAAGCGGGCAACCGGCAGGGTGTAGGTGACGAAGCGCGTCACCACCGGCGCGAACATGATATCGACCGCGCCGAATTCGCCGAACAGGAACTCGCCATTGCCGCCGTAGCGGGCGCGGGCCTGTGCCCATAGTTCCATGATCCGGCCGATTTCGAGCATCACGTCCTCGTCCGGCGCCTTGGGCGGATAGACCTGACGGATGTTCATGCCGTGCTTGCGGCGCAGCGAGGCAAAGCCGGAGTGCATTTCGGCCGCCATCGAGCGGGCCATGGCGCGGGCGCCGGGGTCCTTGGGCCAGAACTTCGTATTGCCGGTCTTGTCGTTGAGATATTCGACGATGGCGAGGCTGTCCCACACCACCGCTTCGCCATCCCACAGGATCGGCACCTTGCCCGACGAAGGCGCGAACTCGTCGCCCTCGCGGCGCTTGTCCCAGTCGCCGTCATATAGCGGGACGACGACTTCCTCGAACGCCAGCCCCGAGAGCTTGCAGGCGAGCCAGCCGCGGAGCGACCAGGACGAATAGGCCTTGTTGCCGATGATGAGCTTCATGAGGGTGGCGATAACGCGGTCAGCGGGTCGGGTCGATCAGATACTTTTCGCCGGTGGCCTTGCGCGAATAGGCCTGCAGCGTGGCCGGATCGAGCGCGTCGCGGAGCGAGATCGTCGCGGTGTAATGGCTGGCGAAGGTCGTCGTCAGCTCCGCCGCGACGCGCGCGCGCATCCGGCCGACCGTCTCGGCGCCTGCCTTCATCATGAAGGGCGTCAGCAGGAAGCCGGACACGCCCCAGGCGAGGCCATAGCTGCGGTCGAGCGGCGTCGGGCCGAGATCGAGCGCGCCATAGATATAGACCTGCTTGTGCACGCTGGAGCCATAGCGGCTGTATGCGGTGGCCTTGCGGTTCGCGGCGGTTTCCATCGCGCGCAGGATGCGGTTGGCGAGTGTGCCGCCGCCGATCGCGTCGAAGGCGATGGTGGCGCCGGTCTCGGTCAGCGCGTCGGCCAGATCGGCGTCGAACGTTTCGCTGCTGCTGTCGAGGATGTACTTCGCGCCGATCTCGCGCAGGATCGCGGCCTGTGCGTCGCTGCGCACGATGTTCACCAGATCGACGCCATCGGCGATGCAGATGCGGTTGAGCATCTGGCCGAGGTTCGACGCGGCGGCGGTGTGGACCAGCGCGCTGTGACCCTCCGCGCGCATCGTCTCGACCATGGCCAGCGCGGTGAGCGGATTGACGAAGGCCGAGGCGCCTTCGGCCGCGGTCGTGCCGTCGGGCAGGGGGAAGCATTCGCCGACGCGGGCGATGCGATATTCGGCGTACATCGATCCGCCAATGACGGCGACGCGCTTGCCGATCAGACCCTCGGCACCGGCACCCGCGGCGATCACCGTGCCCGCGCCTTCATTGCCCACGGTCATCGACTCGTCGTGGCGTGCGGCCACGAAGGGGAGGCGCTGGGCAGGGACCTGTGCGGTGATGGTCGGGCGGTCGGCCGATCCGCCGCCGATGGCAGTGGTCACGTCGGCGGGACCGGTGAGCAGGCCGAGATCGGACGGGTTGATCGGCGCAGCCTCGACCTTGACCAGCACCTCGCCGGCTTCAAGCGCGCGGATCGGCACTTCGGTGAGTTCGAGCTTCAGTTCGCCGCCCGAGGTGATGGTCGAGCGGAGTTCGAGGCCGGAGGTGGGCAGGGTCATGACGGGCCTTTCAGAGCCGGAGGTGGATGCCGCGCCGGTGCAGGGGGATCAGCACGGCGAGGACGATCAGGAGGATGACGAGCGCGTAGAGGAACGACGCCAGATAGGGATCGGGGATCACCGCGTTGATCTGGGCGAAGCCCCATTGGTTGATGTTGCCGCCGCCGGGCAGGATCGGCTTGAGGCAGGCAATCGCGATCAGCAGCGACAGGACATAGCCGAGGATCGCGTTCATCCCGAAGATATGGAGCGGGGTGAGCAGCCGTTTCGCGGTCTCGCTGGCACTGGCGAGCATGCAGGTGGCGAGCAGGACCGCCGACAGGCCGGTGGTGAACAGCGCGAAGCTGGGGGTCCAGATGCGCTTGTTGAGAGGCATCCACAGGCTGAAGACCCAGCCGGCCATGGCGAGCAGGGCACCCATACCGAGGATCCGCAGCACCGCCTTGCCCGGCTCGAACTTCCACAGCCATGCCGCCAGCATGCCGAACAGCACATTGGCGAGCGCGGGCAGGGTGGAGAGCAGCCCTTCGGGATCATAGACGATATTGCCCGCCGCATCGGTGCCGAAGCGCCAGATATGGGCAGTGCCGAACACGCTGCGATCGACCCAGCCGGCCAGATTTCCCTCGGGCGTGAGCAGGCCCGCGCCTTGCCCGGGAACGGGGATGAACATCAGCAGCAGCCAATAGAGGATCAGCGCGTCGATCGCCGCCATCAGCAGGAAAAGCGGCTGGATTTGCGCGCGGCCCTCGGCATCGCGGCGGGCGGTGGCGATGGCCCAGGCGGAGACGAGGACATAGCAGAGCGCGATCCGCTGAAGCACGCCCATGAAGCGGAAATGCTCGATATCCGGCCGGGCAAGCAGCTGGATCACCCAGGCGATCAGCACCAGCGAAGCAGCGCGGCGCAGGATTCGCCACCAGCTCGATCCGTCGATCCGGCGCGGGAAGGACAGGCCCAGCGCCGCGCCGACCGCGAACAGGAAGGCGGGAAAGACCAGATCGGTGGGGGTGAAGCCGTGCCACGCGGCATGATCGAGCGGCCACCAGACATGTGCGCCCGATCCCGGCGTGTTGACCAGGATCATCCCCGCGACTGCGAGGCCGCGGAAAATGTCGAGGCCTTCGAGGCGGCCGGCTGTGGCTGCGGTCATGCTTCCCCTCCGCGTGCGAGGATGGAACGAAACGTTGTGTCTCGCAACCGAAACGGGTTGTACCGATGCTGTGATGCATATACATGATGTATATGCATCATGATCTTCCCGATGGTCCGTGCGCCTGCACGACGCTGCGCAAGGCGGCGCGTGCGGTGGGGCGCGTCTATGACGAGGCGCTGGCCGATAACGGCATGACCACCGCGCAGTTCGCGATCCTGCGTCATGTGTCGCGCGGGGAACCGCTGCCGCTTTCGCGGCTGGCCGACAGCCTGATGATGGACCGGACCTCGCTGTACCGTGCGATCGCGCCGATCGAGGCGCGGGGCTGGGTGACGGTTGTCGCCGGGCCGGGCAAGGCCAAGCTGGCGTCGCTGACCCCGGAGGGCCGTGTCGCGATGGAAGGCGCCGAAGCCGATTGGGGCGCGGTGCAGCAACGCATCGTCGGCGCGATGGGCGCCGAGCAATGGGCGGGGCTGCAGGCCTCGCTCCGCACCCTCACCGATCTCGCCCAGCACGCCTGAACCCGGAAAGCCAAGCCATGCGCACCGCACCTGCCGCCTCCGCACGCACCTATGCCTCGATCGTTGTCGCAGTGACCTTTCTCGCGCTGCTGGTCGCGGCGGGGATGCGATCCGCGCCCGGCGTGATGATCCGGCCGCTCGAGACCAGCATGGGCTGGGACCGGGCGACGATCAGCGCCGCTGCGGCGGTGGGTATCTTCCTCTACGGCATGGTCGGGCCGTTCGCGGCGGCGCTGATGCTGTCGTTCGGGATCAAGCGGGTGATGCTCGCGGGCCTCGCGCTGATGAGCGTTTCGACCTTCGCCAGCCTCTGGATGAGCGAGCCGTGGCATTACGTGCTGACATGGGGCGTGATCTCGGGCGTGGGCAGCGGGGCGGTGGCGTCGGTGCTGGGCGCGGCGGTGGTCAATCGCTGGTTCGCGACGCGGCAAGGGCTGGTGATGGGCATGCTGACTGCGAGCGCGGCGACCGGCGCGCTGGTGTTCCTGCCGCTGCTGGCATGGCTTTCGTCGAGCGGCGCGTGGCAACCAGTGGCGCTGGCGGTGAGTATCGCCACCGCGTCGCTGATCCCGCTGGTATTGCTGCTGATGCCCGAGCGGCCCGAGGATGTCGGCCTGCGCCGCTTCGGCGAGGACGAGAATACGCCGCCCGCGCCGCCGCTGAAGCAGGCCGCGACTTTCGGCCTGGCATTCGGCGCGCTGTTCCGCGCGGCGAAGACGCCGATCTTCTGGCTGTTGTTCGGCACCTTCTTCGTGTGCGGGCTGACCACTAACGGCTTGGTCGGCACGCATCTGATTGCCTATTGCGGCGATCACGGCATCGCGCCGGTGGCCGCGGCGGGACTGTTGTCGATGATGGGCTTCTTCGACCTGATCGGCACGACCGCGTCGGGCTGGGCGACCGACCGCTATGATCCGCGGAAGCTGCTGTTCGTCTATTACGGCTTTCGCGGGCTTTCGCTGATCGCTTTGCCCTATCTCGACTTCGGGCCGATGAGCCTGACGGTCTTCGCGATCTTCTATGGCCTCGACTGGATCGCGACCGTGCCGCCGACGGTGAAGCTGACCAACGACGCGTTCGGGCCGGACGAGGCGCCGATCGTGTTCGGATGGATCATGGCCGGGCATCAGATCGGCGCGGCGACCGCGGCGTTCGGCGCGGGCTGGATCCGTGAAGCATGGGGCAGCTACGGCCCGGCATTCTCGATTGCGGGCGTGTTCGCGATTCTGGCGGCGGGGGCGATCCTGCTGGTGAAGCGGGAACAGGGTGCGCGGGTGGCGCTGGCCTAAGCCGCCTTCAGGCTGGCCATGAAGTTGCGGGTCTCGCGCATCAGATGCTCGCTCTGGGCAACCAGTTCGCCGGTCGCGGCGCCGAGTTCGCTGGTGACGCGGGCAGCATCGTCGGTCGATTGTTCTGCGCTGGAGACGCTGCCCTGCAGATCGGTGGTCAGTTCGGCCGCGGTACCTGCATAGCGCTGGATCGATCGGATCACATCACCCTGACGCGACATAGCCTGTTCCACCGCGCCGGCGACTTCGTTGATCCGGTCGAAGCTGCCGCGCATGTCGGCGACGATCGAGGCAGTCGAAGTGACCGCCCCGGTGATCTGTTCCAGCTGGCTACGAATGCCCTGGGTGGCGAGCGCGGTCTGGGCGGCGAGGCCCTTCACTTCCTGTGCGACGATGGCGAAGCCACGGCCTGCCTCGCCGGCCCGGGCGGCTTCGATCGAGGCGTTGAGTGCGAGCAAATTGGTGCGTGCCGCGACTTCGGCGATGGTGTCGGCGATGCTGCCGGCGCTGTCGGCATAGCGGACCAGCGTGGCGAACCGTTCGTCGGCGGCGTGGCTGAGTTCGCGCAGATGCGCGGTGGTCGCTTCCTGATCGGCGATGCGCGATTCGACGGCTTCGAGGCTGCGGCCGAGATTGGCCGATTCCTCGAGCAGGGTCGCGGCGCCGGTATCGGCCTTGCCCGCTCGGGCGGCGACGCTGCGGACCTGGCCATGGGTCGCCTGGGTATTGGCCATCAGCGCTTCGGCCGAGGTGCGCGTCTGGTTCGCGGCGGCGGCGAGATCGGTGATGGTGCGGACCAGCGATTCCTCGAGCTGGCGGGCGATGCGGTCGACTTCGCTGCGGCGGACATCGGCGCTTTCGACCTGATGGCGATGGCGCGCCTCGGCGGAGGCCGCTTGCTGGGTCAGTTCCTCGCGCTGGGCGTTGGCGAGCAGTAGATCGCGTTCGGCGGCCGCCTTGGCCAGCGCGCGGCCCTGTGCGAACTGATCGGTGACGAGCGCGGCCTGGGTCAGCACCGTGCGGGCGAGGAGACCTACGAAAATCAGCAGAAACACCATCACGCTCGACGATATCGGCGAGAAGGCAGCGTAGACCCCGCACACGACCACCGCGACGGCGAGGAAGGCAAGGCTGGCCGGGGGCAGCGCGGCATAGCGCAGCGAGCCGATGGCGATCACCCCGGCAATGACGGTGGTGGTGAAGATCAGTTCGGCATCGGTCGCGCCCAGGCCCGAGACGGAGAGGAAGGCGAACCAGCCGAGCGAGACCAGCGCGCCCTCGATCACGGTGGAGCGGATCGCGGCCTTCTGGTCGCCGATCTCCCAGTTGTTCGCGCGGCCGCGGCGCCAGCGGAACAGCACACCGGTGGCGATGGCAAGGTGCAGCGCCAGCGCGCAGATATGCCAAGAGAGGTAACGATCGTCGCGGAGCACCAGCAGCAGGGTGACGCTGACGATCAGGGTCGCGGCATAGGTGACCGGATAGCCTTTGAAGACCGCACTGATCTGGGCGCGCGTCAGCTCAGCCGGCAATTCCAGCCATTTGCCCCACATAGCGTGGCGGAGATCGAGGTGACGCTTCGCGCTCATAAGACCCGCCGACACTAAGGCGACATGGTTACCAGTTGGTTTACCATGGCCGCGGTATCGTACCGGGGTCAGGCCTTCACATAGACGAAGGCGGTGTTTCCCGAGGCGAGGGTAACTTCGACGCGGCGGTAATTGTCGCCCTCATACTCGTCGACGGCGGGCAGATCGGCCGCGGTGATTTCCAGCGTCTTGCCGGGGATCGCGGCGTCGGGCACGGCGGGGACGAGTGCGAGGTGGGTCTCGGTGCCGCTGGCGCCGACCACTGCGGGATCGGTGATGGTGATCGTCACGCTCTCGAACCCCAACAACGTGTCGTCGGCCATCGGCACGAGGCGGCCGAACAGCATCTGCTGGACATTGTCGAGCTGGAGCGTGCCATAGGAGAAGAGGCGGATCGCCGCGTTGCCGTGCTGGCTGGGATCGGGGATAGTCGGGGTCATCGGCACCTTCTTCTGGAGTGTACCATGCCCGTTCTTCCGTTGCTTGTCGCGTCGCTGTTCGTCACGCGCGCGCAGGATATGCCGGGGCCGCTGGAATGCACGGTGGCGGGGGACGTGGCGTACAAGCGGATGCGCGAGTTGCCCGAGGGCGTGCGCTTCTTCCTCGACAAGATGGCGGACGCGGACGAGCCATGGAAAGCGAGCGACACGATCGTCAGCGTGGTCGGCTTCACCGTGCCGCGGCGGCAGTTCGTGGCGGCGTGCAAGCGTGGCGACATGATCCGGATGCAGTATCGCGTGGGCGGGGACGAGGGGGAGCGGATCGACGTCCGGCTGTTCGTCCTGTCCAACGGCAAATGGGCGTCGGTGGTGCGTTAACCGATCGCTTCGAGTACCGCGGCGCGCAGGTCGGGGATGCCCATGCCCTTTTCGCTCGACGTGGCGATCAGGTCCGGGTGCGCGGCGGGGCGCTTGCGGGCTTCCTCTTCGGTGCGGGCGCGGACTTCGGCGAGTTCGGTCGCCTTGATCTTGTCGGTCTTGGTCAGGACGATGCGATAGCTGACCGCCGCATTGTCGAGCATCTCCAAGATCTCGCGATCGACGTCCTTGATGCCGTGGCGGCTGTCGATCAGCACCAAAGTGCGCTTCAGCACATCGCGGCCGCGCAGATAGTCGTTCACCAGATAGCGCCACTTGCGGACCATGTCCTTGGGCGCCTTGGCGAAGCCGTAACCGGGCATGTCGACCAGGCGGAAGCGCAGCGGCTCGCCCACGTCGAAGAAGTTCAGCTCCTGCGTGCGCCCCGGCGTGACCGAGGTGCGCGCAAGGCTGTTGCGGCCGGTCAGCGCGTTGAGCAGCGACGATTTGCCCACGTTCGAACGGCCCGCGAACGCGACCTCGGGGACGTCCGCGCCGGGGAGATACTCCAGCGCGGGTGCCGATTTGAGGAAGTTCACCGGACCGGCAAAGGTCTTGCGCGCTGACTCGATCAGATCGGGATCGAAGGTGTCGCTCACTTTGCCGCCGTAGCCGCCTGCTGCGAAAGCACCGGGTGCTTCTTGTACAGCCACCACTGTTGGGCGATCGTCACGACGTTCGAGGTGATCCAGTAGACCTGCAGGCCAACCGCGAACGGGGCCATCAGGAACATCAGCATCCAAGGCATGATCGCGAAGATCTGCTTCTGCATCTCGTCCATCGGCGCCGGGTTCAGCTTGATCTGATAGTACATCGACACGCCCAGCAGGACGGGGATGACGCCGATCGCGAGGAACGAAGGCGGGGTGAACGGCAGATAGCCGAACAGGTTGAGGATCATCGCCGGATCGGGCGCGGACAGATCCTTGATCCACAGCACGAACGGCTGGTGACGCATTTCGATCGTGAGCAGCAGCACCTTGTACAGCGCGAACATGATCGGGATCTGAAGCAGGAGCGGCAGGCAGCCCGCGAGCGGGTTTACCTTCTCCTCCTTGTACAGCTTCATGATCTCCTGCTGCTGCTTCGGCTTGTCGTCCTTGTAGCGTTCCTGCAGCGCCTTCATCTTGGGCTGGATCGCGCGCATGTTGGCCATCGAGGCGAACTGCTTCTGCGCGATCGGGAACAGCAGGCCGCGGATCGTGAAGGTCAGCAGGATGATCGCGACGCCGAAATTGCCGACGAGGCGGAACAGCCAGTCGAGATAATAGAACATCGGCTTTTCGATGATGCCGAACCAGCCCCAGTCGATCGCATAGCCGAGCTTCTGGATGCCGAGGTTGGTCTCATAGGCGCCAAGCAGGTCGACGTCCTTGGCCCCTGCGAAGAAGTGGCTGGTATAGACCTGCGCCTTGTTCGGCTGAAGCATATAGCCGCCGACATTGCCCGGCTTACTGGGATCGGCGCCGGGCGTCGCGGTCGCGGCGTTGGACACGACATAATCGGCCTGGAAGCTCTTCGACGGGCTCTGGCGCTGCGAGATCTGGACATTGGCGTTCTTGCCCGGGATCACCGCGGTCAGCCAGTAGTGATCGGTGAAGCCGGCCCAGCCGCCGCGCGTGTCGAACGACTGCGGCGCAGTCTCGATCTCGCTGTAATCCATATAGTCGGCGACGTCGTTATAGACCGCCATCGGGCCGACATTGGCCGCCCACTGATCGAGGTCGGTCGACTTCTCGGCGCGGGTGACCATCGCATAGGGATTGATCGTGACCGGCTTGCCCGAATTATTCGCGACCGTCTGACGGATCGTGAACATGTAATCGCGGTCGACCGACAGCTCGATCTTGAAGACCTGGCCGGTGGCATTCGAAGCGGTGAGCGTGACCGGCGTATCCGGGGTCAGCTTCGGGCCGCTGGCCTTCCACAGCACGTCGCCGCCGGGTGCCTGGATATCGCCGCTGACCCAGGTGAACTGCGCGAAATAGGAACCCGCCGCGCCGCTGGGCGACATCAGGCGGATCAGCGGGGAGTCCTTCTTGACCGTCTCGCGATACTTTTTGAGCTGAAGATCGTCGATCCGCGCGCCGCGCAGATTGACCGAGCCCTGAAGCATCGGCGTGTCGATCAGCACGCGTTCGCCGCGCGTTTCGGCGAGCACGACATTGCGGTCGCGCGTGGCCTTGGGGCTGTCCGCAGTGGGATCGGCGGCGGGATTGGGAACCGCGACCGACTTGCCGGCCTCGATCTTCGTGGCCGGGGGATTGGCGGCAGGGAACAGATAGCCCGTCACCATCGGCCAGCCGATGAGCAGCAGCGCGGCGAGCACCACGAAGGTGATCATGTTCCTACGGTCTTCAGTCACCAAGTCTTCCCCGGAAAGTCAGATGCGTCACGGTACGGGATCGTAGCCATGACCGCCCCATGGATGGCAGCGGGCGATTCGCCGGACGGCCAGCCAGCCGCCCTTCAGCGCGCCATAGCGGCGAAGCGCCTCGATTGCATAGGCCGAACAGCTTGGCGCGTAGCGGCAGCTGGGCGGCAGGATCAGCGAGGGGCCGAGCTGCCAGCCCCGCGCGATCAGGATGAGGAGCTTCGCGATCACCGCTGCACCTTCGCCAGCGCCTTGGCCAGTTCGGCCTTCAGCGTCGCATGGTTGCGCTCGATACCGCCATTGCGCCCGATCAGTACATGATCCGCGCCGGGCACGCCTGCCTCAGGCAACACTTCGCGGGCAAGCGCGCGGAAACGCCGCTTCATCCGGTTGCGGATGACGGCGTTGCCGACCTTTTTCGATACGGTGATGCCGATCCGCATATCGGCCGATTCGTCCGCGCGATCACGAACGAGCAGCACGAAGCCGGGCATCGGCGCGCGACGCCCGGCGTTGGCCGCCAGATAGTCTTTTCGCAGCTTGAGGCCGGTAAGGCCGACGGCGACTACGCCGACAGCTTGGCGCGACCGCGGGCGCGACGCGCGCGGATCACCTTGCGGCCGCCCGGCGTCGCCATCCGCGAACGGAAGCCGTGCCGGCGCGCACGCACCAGATTGCTCGGCTGAAAGGTCCGCTTCATGGCTCATCCTCGAGATTCAAAACGTAAAAGGGCCACCACAAGGGCGGCCGCGTGTCGGGCGCACATATACAGCGAGTCGGGGCAAGTCAACGCGGCGTGGCACCAAAAGCGGCGGTCGCGGCCGCGCGCTGCTCCTTGTCGCGTGCCTGACGGCGGCGGAAGCTGGGCCGGCGCAGCGCCAGATCGCAATAATGGCCCGCGCGCGGCCAGCGCCGCTTGCCCCGCGCGAACAGCTTGCGCGCCCATCCGGCATTCTGGAGCACGAGGACCAGACCCGCACCGAACACCACGATCCCGCCCGGACCGGGTATCGGCCCCACGATCGGCGTGAGGGCAATCAGAAACAGCCCCAGCACCAGCAGGGCGTTGCGCAGGATCGGATGCCGTTTGCGGGCCATGACGCCGATGTGGTGGCCGTGTATTGTGTCGGCAAGACAGTTCGGCGCGGCCAGCCTTCCGTTCGTCGCAGGCTCAGCCGCCCAGCCAGCGCTCTCCGCGTACGGTAGGCGCACACTGGTTCCAGCGGATACGCGTGCGCCATTTTCCTGCCTCGGCAGGTTTTCCGACGCGAATCGCTTCATTGCGCATCCGGCGTAACGCCTGGCACTCTCCGCGCTCGGCAGCGAGCAGCCACCAGTTCCTCGGGTTGGTATTCGCAGGCCGGTCTTCGCGCTCGTCTTCGAATTGCGCGAGCTTCAACGCCGCTTCGGCGTCTCCGCGATTGGCGCGTGCGATCAGCGAACGATATTCGGAAAGCTTCATCCGCCATTCGATGCAGATCGACATGCCCGCGATCAGGCCGGTCCCGCAGCGGGCCTCAGTCGTCGCATGTGCGGGCGACGCACTCGCGGCCAGAAGAAGCAACGCGGCGCCGCCTGTCCAATGAAGCACGCTTGTGGCCATCACGCCTCTCCTTCGAAGCCGAAACCGGGCGATTGTGATCGTCGCGGTGCGGCAAGGTCAAGCCAGATGCGTTGACGCGGGAATCGCCCGGATGCACGATCCGGCGGCAACACACAGGGGAGCGTCGCTCATGATCAACGAATTCAAGGCCTTCATCGCGCGCGGCAACGTGCTCGATCTCGCAGTGGCGGTCATCATCGGCGCGGCGTTCGGCAAGATCGTGACCTCGCTGACCGACGACATCATCATGCCGATGGTCGGCAAGCTGCTCGGTGGCCTAGACTTCTCCAGCTATTTTCTCGTGCTCGGCACCGTGCCGGCGGAACTGGCCGGATCGAGCGACTATGCCGCGCTGAAGAAGGCGGGCGTGCCGCTGCTGGGATATGGATCGTTCATCACCGTCGCGGTGAACTTCCTGATCGTCGCTTTCATCATCTTCCTGCTGGTGCGCGCGGTGAACCGGCTGATGCCGAAGCCCGACGAAGCGCCTGCGATCCCGGCGGCGGAACCGGCGGACATCACCCTGCTGCGCGAGATCCGTGACGAGCTGAAAAAGGCGAAGGCTCCGGCTGCCCCCGCCAAGGCGGCAGCGGCTCCGGTCGCGGCGAAGGCTGCTCCGGCGCCGGTGAAGGCGCCTGCAAAAGCCCCCGCCAAGGCTCCGGCCAAGCCGCGCGCGACCAAGCCCAAGGCGTAACTAGTCCATTCCGGACTGATTGCGTTCCGGAACGGATAAAAGCCGGTAAGCTCCCCGCATCGGGGGAGTTCCACATGGTCGCGAGCGTATCGACGGTCGCCTATCTCGGGCTGGAGGCGCGCGCGGTCGAGGTGCAGGTGCAGCTCATCCCCGGGCTGCCCGCCTTCAACGTCGTTGGGCTTGCCGACAAGGCGGTGGCGGAAAGCCGCGAGCGGGTGCGCGGGGCGATCGCGGCGATGGGGCTGGCGCTTCCGCCGAAACGCATCGTCGTCAACCTGTCGCCCGCCGACCTGCCCAAGGAAGGATCGCATTTCGACCTGCCGATCGCCTGCGCGCTGCTGGCGGCGATGGGCGTGGCGGATGTCGAGACGCTGGCCGGCTATGTCGTGGTCGGCGAGCTGGGACTGGACGGGCGGATCGCGCCTTCCGCCGGCGTGCTGCTGGCGGCGCTCCATGCTTCGGAGACCGGCAAGGGGCTGGTGTGCCCCGCGGCACAGGGATCGGAGGCGGCGTGGGCCGGATCGGTCGAGGTGATCGCGGCGAGCGACCTGATCGGGCTGCTCAACCATTTCAAGGGCAACCAGCTGATCGCTGCACCCCCGCCGGGTGAAGCGGAGGAGGCTGGGTTCGGCCCCGATCTCGCGCAGGTGAAGGGGCAGGAAAGCGCGCGTCGTGCGCTGGAGATCGCGGCGGCCGGTGGGCACAATCTGTTGATGAGCGGACCGCCGGGCGCGGGCAAGTCGCTGCTTGCATCGTGCCTGCCGGGGATATTGCCGCCGCTGGATGCGGCTGAGGCGCTGGAAGTGTCGATGGTCGGATCGGTGGCGGGCACGCTGAATGGCGGGCGGCTGACACGGACCCGGCCGTTCCGCAGCCCCCATCATTCGGCTTCGATGGCGGCTTTGGTCGGCGGCGGGCTGAAGGTGAAGCCGGGCGAGGTCAGCCTCGCGCATCTGGGCGTGCTGTTCCTCGACGAGCTGCCAGAGTTCCAGCGCGCCGTGCTGGATTCGCTGCGCCAGCCGCTGGAGACGGGTACGGTCAGCGTGGCGCGGGCGAATGCGCATGTGACCTTCCCCGCGCGGGTGCAGCTGGTGGCGGCGATGAACCCCTGCCGGTGCGGCCATCTGGGGGACCCTGCATTGGCCTGCGCGCGGGCGCCGAAATGCGCGGCGGACTATCAGGCGAAGGTCTCCGGCCCGCTGCTCGACCGGATCGATCTGCATGTCGAGGTGCAGCCGGTGATGGCCGCCGATCTGGTGATGCCGGGCAATGCCGAGAGTTCGGCTGAAGTCGCGGCGCGGGTGACGGCGGCGCGGTCGGTGCAATCGGCGCGCTATGCCGGGGTGCCCGCGCGGACCAATGCAGAAGCGGAAGGCGAATTGCTGACGCAAGTGGCGACACCGGACGAAGCGGGCCGCAAGCTGCTGGCGCAGGCGGCCGAAGCGATGCGGCTATCGGCGCGGGGCTATACCCGCGTGCTGCGCGTGGCGCGGACGGTGGCGGACCTGGCGGGAAGCGAGGGGGTGGGGCGTATTCATGTCGCGGAGGCGTTGAGTTATCGTCGCCGCTCCCCAACGAACTAACGACCTGCGCGGACAGGATGTATTGATGCACGAAGACAGACCGGAATGGGATGAAGGTCGCGGCGCGGCTTTGATCGGCGCAATCATATTGGTCGGGATCACGAGAGAGGGGCCGGATGCAACGACGCAGGAACAGTTTTTCGGAACCGTCGATAAGGCGGACGCGCGAGGCATAGAGCTATTGCTGGGTGGTTCGCGCGCCGGGGGTCGATATCGGCTGCCGCCCGATCTGCGAGCCTTGGCGCCGGCTGAACCGGGTTCCTATCGCCTGCGGTCTACTGGCGAGACGTTGGAGAATCCCGATTTCACTGCGACGTGGACGATCGTTGCGCGCAACTAGCGATTTCAAAACATGGGTTTCCGCAATCGGATAGCCTCACACGCCGTGGTGCGGAGTTAGCCTACCAGGTGACGTGGATCGGCGCGGGCATCCAGCGGTGGAAGACGACCGAGAAGCTCCACGGGATCTGATCGGTCAGCACGTCGACGGTCTTGCGCTGAACCTCCAGTGTCGCACGATCTTCGTGAAAGGTCAGCCGCCCCTCGCGCTGAATGAAGGTCTCGCGAAGGATATCGGTGGAAGCGTTCCGCAAGTGGGGCCAGTTGGTCCTCACCGCTTTCAGCAGATCGTCGCAGGTATCGATTTCCTCCGGCGAAGGCTCGGCTGCCGCTTCCACCGGCGTTGCGGGATCGAGGCCGCAGAGCAGCTTGTTCAGCGTCAGTTCCGGCTCCGGCGCGTCCCAGCGCCCATCGGCGACATGCTGGAGCAGGCGCGCGCCGCGCGGATCGATGGCAGGACGGGAATCGTCGTTCTGGCGGACCAGCCCCAGATGCTCGAACAGGTGCGGAAGATAGGGATTGAGCAGGACGAGCCCGGCATTGCCGACAAAGACGCGATCCGTTTGCTGGCGTTCCATCGCGCCGGGGTTCCATGATTGCGTGCCGGGGTCAACGCGCGGTACGCTCGTCTCATGCCGACTCGCCACGAAGCCGGCGCTGGGAGGCGGATATGGCCATCCGACACCTTTTGTTTTCCGTTGCTTTCGCTGCTGCGGGCCTTTGCGCCGCACCTGCCCTTGCGCAGTCCGCGGAGCTTGCCGAAATCGACCAGCTTTCGCGCGCATCCGAGGGGATCCCGAGCGGGATGGCGCTGGCACGGCGGCAGATCGGGGACAGCGATCTGATCGGCGCGGTGGCGACGCTGGAGCGGTTGCTGATCGATCATCCCGAGGCCGATGACGCGCTGTTGCTGCATGCCAGCCTGCTCTGCCGGCTGGACGACAAGCAGGGTGCGCGGGCCGAACTGGCCGAGATGGAAAGCGTGCGGGTGAGCGAGGCGGGCTGGGCGGAGGTGACCGCGGCATGCGGCGCGGTGCCGCGGCCGCAGGGCTGGGGAGGGCAGTGATGCGCATCGCCCTCGCCCTGACGACTTCGGTCGCGGCCATCGCCATTGTCGCGGCCGCGCCGCTGGCCGAGCAGGTCATCGGCGCCGCGACCGCGGTGAAGAACGACGTTCGCATCCGCAAGCCCGGCGGCGCAGTGCCGCGTCCGGTGGCGCTGCGGCAGCGGATCGCGCTGGGCGACGGGGTGCAGACCGGCGCGAAGAGCCAGATGCAGGTGCTGCTGCTCGATCGTTCGGTGTTCACCGTCGGCGCCAATGCGCGGCTGACGATCGATCGCTTCGTCTACGATCCCGGCCGCGCGGGCAGCATGGGGGCGACCGTGACGCGCGGCGCGTTCCGCTTCATGTCCGGCCGGGGCGGGAGCAGCGGATCGACGATCCGCACGCCGGTGGCCTCGGTCGGGATCCGCGGGACGATCCTGGAAGGCGTTGTGGGGCCGGACGCGGCGCTGATCGCGGCGAACGAGCGCGCAGTGGGCCGCGGGGTGCGATCCGATCCCGAGACTGCGACGCTGATCGTGCTGCGCGGGCCGGG